>NZ_JAALGE010000099.1 GCF_011057645.1 Marisediminicola senii
GTCATCGTGATGATGCCTTTCGAGTGGGATGTGAGAGTTTCCTCGAAGGATCACGCGGTGGCCGCCTTCATGTCCATCAGTACGACGAACCCGGCAACCGCGCTACACCACTATGCGGGACGCAACTTGAAGCCTGCTGCGCTCTCCGAGGACGAGCCTTCCGGCGTCGAGGTCTCGCTGCTGGTCGGTGTGCAGGCGGCGAGGGTGAGCGATGCGGCGAGGACGCCAGCGATCGCGAAAGAGGTGCGGCGGATAGTCATTGTTGTACCAATCAGTAGAAGTAGTGAGAAAGAGCCCGAGTGCGTCGCATCGGGTGTAGCTCGTCCGGGATGGACCGGGCTCTTCTTCAGGTTCTGCTGATAGATAAGACGGTAAGAGAGGGTGGTGCGAGGCGAATGGTGCGCCGGGGAATGGTGCGTGCGAAGTCTGCAAGGTGGGCCAGCTGGAGTATCCAACCGCCTGCAGCCCGATGCCCTCGGAAGAGCGCTACGGTCAGCAGTGTCATTGCGCATGCCATCCCTATGGCAAGGCAGTCGGCAGCACATAACCCTGCGCAATCGCTGCTGTCCTGTGCCGGAGCGGGGACAGACTCGGCAGTTACACCGGAAACCAATAGTGCTTCTGATGGCGGGTGGGGTGCCTCTGCGGCACTGTGGGAATGACCGCCCGAGGAACCGCTCGGAGGATTCAGATCCACCGAGTGCATCGCGAGAAGTCCGAGAAGAATGCCGGTTACGGCAAGCATGAGGACTAGAACGCGCCGTGCGCCGTCCGAACCGAATCGAAGGGTGCGCAGTGTGTCAGAGCGCATCTCACCCCTTCCTATCCGGACCAACAGTTGATCACTGTAACGCACGCCCCTTTTTTGACTCTGTTTCATCCCTCATTTCGGGGCCTGCGCTTGTCAGCATCATGCGCGTTAGCGGTGGTTCAGTCCGTCATCTGCGGTGCCGCGATTAGCTGCGACCCTCTGCAGCCGGAGGCTTCTGGTGACGACGAATACCGACGATGTCACGGGCGCTCATCAGGAGGTGGGCGCGAGCTGATATCCCGCCTCGGTAATGGCGGCGTCAATCTGAGCTGCGGAGATCGGTTGGGAGCTGACGACCATGACGCGAGACGTCCCGCCGGCATTGAGGTCGACGCTTACGCTTTCCACGCCATCGATGGCGGTGATTTCCTCGGTCACGCTCGAGACGCAGTGGCCGCAGGTCATGCCGTCGACCAGATAGTGCTCACGCACTGTGGTTGAGCCTGCCGGGGCTTCGGCATTTGCGTGTGCGCCGGTGCCGCAGCTGCAGTTGTGGTCTTTGTCGGTCAGTCCAAGGTCGTTGTTCGACGTGGCGGAGCACATGGCAGGTCCTTTGCGGGTTGTCGTTCTGTTGCGGGTTAGGAGCGGACGAGGCGAGCAATGGTCGCCGCTACCGGCGACACGCTGTTGACGGATACCCCCATGGGGTATACCGTAGCCGCCATGAGCCAGCCGCACAATACGTCCCGCACTGACCACACGGACACCGCGACACCCGATGCGCACGGCCACGAGGTGTGGAGTTGATCGGCAAATGGCGGCGTTTTGTGATCGCTGCGTGGCGCTAGCTGCCGATGACGAGGATGCTGGCGGCGGCTTCGACGACGTCATCGGTGATGGTGTCGAGCTGGTTGATCTTGAGCACCCGATTTATCTGCGGGAAGAGCCGTTCGAGGAGTCGGAAATTGCCTCGGGTTATGCGTTCGATGGCCGCGATTGCTTGGGCGTCGGTGAAATCGTCAGGGTCAAGAGTCCTGCCGAGTCGTTTCCAATGGCGGTCGAGGACGAAAAGGAGCTCTTCGCGGCCGAGGGCACGGTAATGGTGGGAGAAGCCGAGCCGGCTGTAGAGCTGGGGGTAGTGGCGGAATCGTTCGTCGATACCGGGCATGCCGATCAATATCATCGCCAGGTGGGTGCGGTCATGCTGGTCCCGGAGAAGTTCCAAGGCGGTGGGCGTGAGTCGCTCGGCCTCGTCGATGATGAGCAGTTCCACAAGACGAGTGACGTCACTCTGTTTTGCGGTCGCTGCGTCCGGGCTGAGGGATCTCAGGTGCTCGTCGGCGCAGATCCCGACTTTCACCTGCCAGTGATCGATGTCATGCATCAGATCTTTGGGTCGGCAGAGGACTTCGGGTGTGTAGAAGACGGTGCGAGATCGGTTCGCGAGGGCGTAGTGCTTCGCGTCGTGATCGCCTCTGGGGCCCCATTCGTTGATGTAGGGCTCGAGGGCGTCCCAGTTTGCGTAGCGGCGCGCAGAGTTGGTCTTTCCGACGCCAGCGGCACCGTGACAGATCCCGATGGTCTTCTCCTTTCGCACAGCGTTGGCGAACTCGGTGAAGCGTCGGTGCTCTTTGGTGACGATGAATGCCTGGTTCATCACTCGTCCTCTTCGTAGGTGCGCAACTTCGGCCGCCGCTTTGTGGGTTCGGGGGTGCGAGGTTCCTCGCGGGTGGCAACGGTCGGAATGCGATCGTTGAAGTTGAGTCCCGCATAGTGGTGTAGCCGCGGTGGCCCGGCTCGTCGTGAAGACGTGGACGCGGTCGCCGTGTGATCCTTCGAGAAGTCTCTTACCTCGACTCGAAAGGCATCATCACGATGACCGCTCCCCATATTGTCGACCCTGCCGGCCTGCTCGGTGAAGCCCTCACCGACGCGTCCCCAGATCTGATG
>NZ_JAALGE010000100.1 GCF_011057645.1 Marisediminicola senii
GCCAGATCCCGCCTCACCCTCGTCCCCGACACCGGAACCGAGGTGACCACCGAACCCGCCCTCGGACTCAGCGCCTAACCCCCAAACCGAAGGACACCGCTACACCACCACCGGGGACTTGACCGTGACGAGTTGGAGTCGCCGGCGCTGTCGGCAGCGGCCCTCATCGCGACCTGCACAGGACTATCGCCCTACCGCACCCAAGCCAGCACGGGAACCGGGGCCGGCGGTCGAGTCAGCGGCTCGACGCTTAGTTGGAGCTCGACGGTTTTCAGCTAAGCCGGCGTGTGCAGGCGCGCCAGCTGCTGCACCATCCGCTGATCCATCCGCGCATCAATGACGTGCGCGTAGCGCTTGAACACTCCTAGCAGCGGCTCCTTCTCGACCGCCACCGACCAGGCACATCGCATCATAACTGGCGGTTCCCTGTGACAGCCTGAAGTGGCCGCGTGCCACTCGTAAACCCGGCTGCTGCCGACCACTACGATGCTCCATCGGCCGCTAACGTCGGATATTTCACGAATTCACAAGCCTCCCGTTGTTGGTGAGCGTGGTCTGCTGGCGGTCGGCGCTCGCGCAATACATCACGCGCGACAGCAGAGCGTGCGACGACGCTTCGACGTTCACGAACTGCTGCGGGTAGACCCACGGTGCAGGGCACTTGCCGAGCTTCGCGCCGACGGCCGGTACGTCGAGGGTGGTGACGGATGCGGAGCGCAACGTCGCGGGCGGGGTCTCGGGCAGCGGAGCAGGCGGTTGCGGGCTCGTCGCGTCTGCAGCATCCGGGTCCGCCCCGAACTTTCCGCCGCTCGAGGAGCACCCGCTCATCAGCACCGCGGCAATGACAAGGACCGCCCCCAGGATCGGGTGTCGTGCGGTGCCTGCAACCACATTCGTGCGCCTTCGCGAGCCATCGAATCACTGCCGGAGAGCAGGGTGACGGCGACGCAACCCTGCATCTGCCGGGAACGGTACTCCGGCCCACCGACACAGGCAATGGGCGGTCGTCAGTGTCTACACGGTGTCGTAAGTCAGCCCTGTTCGGCCGTTACTCCGGCGACACGAGTGGGCGGTATCGACGCACTACCGACGCGTTGTCGGACTCCGGGTCGTGCTTCTCGATGTCGATCCGTTGCACCAGCGCCGGGGTCGTCGGCGTCAGCTCGATGCGACACTGCAGATCGCCCGTCCGCCCGGGAAGCAGCCAGGTCACCTGAGCGGCGGACACACTCCAAAGGAGCCGCTCGGTGATGGGGTCACGGGTGTCGGCGAGGCCCCCGACCTCCGCGACCGCCTTCGCCAGCCGGGCTCGACGCACCTCGGCAGGAACGTCGTTCAGCACATTGTCGCTGTACAGCGATGCCGCGCTCGGGAGGGCGACGTCGCCAGCGCTGACGATTGCGTTCTCGATGGCCAGGGCCGCGGTGAGGGTCGAGGGCTGCAGGGTGATCTCGCGGGCCGGGGCGTCGATGTCGGCGAGAACCGCACGCAGCATGCCCGCAGCGAACAGGCCGGGCCGGGGGCCGTTGGTGTTGATGAACACAGCGACGCCGAGGCCCGACTCCGGGTGCCACCGCATGTTCGACGACCATCCGGGCAGGCCACCCGAGTGGTGGACCATGGCGCCAAACCGTTGGTCGTGATCAATGACGAGTCCGAGGCCGTAGGTCGACAGCTCGATGTGCGGGGTCGGCGGGTGGGTGGTGGCCGGCGGAATGACGGCCGATCCGAACTGCATCTCGCGCCGCGACGACCGGGTGAGGACCGAGTCATCCACGTTCTCCGGGTCGAAGGCGCTGGCAAGCCAGAAACTCCACCGGGCGATGTCGGGCAGCGTGCTGAACATGCCAGCCCCGGAAGCGCCGACCACGGCATGCACGACGGGTCGCGCGAACCAGCTCTCGCCCTTGTCGAAAGTGCTGAAACCTTCCGCAATACCTGCTCCGACGCCGTCCGGCGCGTAGTCCGCGACGTCGAAGTGGGTGCCGGTCAGCCCGAGCGGGTCGAGCAGCTCTGCGCTGACGAACTCGGTGAAGGCTCGGCCTGACACCTTCTCGACGATGATGCCGGCGAGCCAGAAGGCGATGTTCGAGTATTGGTACAGGCCGTCGGGCTTTTCGGTGAACGCGAGGCCTCGGCCGATCAGCTCGAGAAACTCGTCATGGCCCATCCCCATGTGGTGGTCGGCCCATCCGTTGTCTTCCGGCAGCCCGGAACGGTTGCTGAGGAGCATGCGGATCGTCACGGGGAGCACGACACCGGCAGCATCCATCGGGTCGATGAATTGCGGAATATGCGCCGACACCCGGTCGTCGAGGGCGAGGAGGCCGCGGTCGCGGAGGATGAGCACGGCTGCCGCTTCGAAGCTCTTCGACATGGACGCGATGCGATAGACGGTGTCCAGGCCGGGACGCTCGCCCGAGGCGCCCGCTTCGCCGATGGCGTGGTAGAACAGGATGCCGCTGCGATCGAACACCGCGTAGTTGATCGATCGCGCCGTGGGTGCGTCTTCGTCGAACCAGTGCTCGAGGGTGTCGAGAAGGGGCGGGGAGAGGCGGGGCATGGGGTTTGTCTGCCCGGCGGGGGGGGGGGCCGGGCGGCCCCCCCGGATCGGGGGGGGCGCCCGGTCCGGCGGCCCCCCCCCCCACCGTCCGTGACGTCGCTCTCTCTCCTGCTCGTGGCAGACG
>NZ_JAALGE010000101.1 GCF_011057645.1 Marisediminicola senii
CAAGCGCGACTCATATTGCGAATCCGCCACGCCTTGGCATCACTGCGCCGCCCGGCCGACCGCTTCGATACGATTACCGACACCTGTATCCACGCAGATCACGCAGCAGACGGAATAGCGCGCGGTTCTGGCCGTGGTCGGAGCGCGAGCTGCCACCGGCTACGGCGAACACGCCACGATGGAGGCCGTGAGCGGCCTCGTGCAGCTCGGCTACACGATCGCCAGCGGAGCCGCCTACGGCATCGACGGCATGGCTCACAGGGCCGCTCTCGCCAGCGGAGGCAACACCATCGCCGTGCTCGCCGGAGGCGTCGACCGGCCCTACCCTGCCGGTCACGACTCCCTGATCCAGCGGATCGCCGTGAGCGGCCTCGTGCTCTCCGAGGTTCCCCCGCACACCGCGCCGACGCGCTGGAGAAGTGAGCGCCAGCGGGAAGGGATCGTCCTCGCGAAACAGCGAAACGCTTACAAGGGGCGCGCCCCGTCGCTGAGCCCATTCCAGGCGACTGAGCTGTGCCGGAAGGCCGACGCCGGCGTGCCCAAAGCTGTCCTGGCCCGGGAGTTCGGGATCAGCCGGGAAACCGTCTACGCCTATCTCCGGACCCGTACCAACGAGGCAGACGCTGCGACAGCACTCGTGGAGAAGACGGTCGAGGGCTTACCGGCAGATACGAGGCCGGTTCCTACACTGACCCAGTACGACACCCTTCTGGCGACGCCGCCTGCCCGAGAGCACTAACATCACCGCATGACGTCAGGCTCCGGGAGTGTCTGTTCACGGATTTCTCCCACGACGAGACCGTTGTGGTCTGGAAGGTCAGTGGTTCCATGCCGATACCTTCTGGTTATGGTGAAACCCTGCGCCCTGCACGCGAGTCTCCTGCGGCGGAGGCGGCCTGGCAGTTCTTCGCCGATCACCGGTTTGAACATCGCGTCTTACCGGACGGGCGGTGCGACATCATGCTCCGCTTTCCCTCCGACGGGGAAGAGGTCCTCGGACCGGTCGCAGCCTTAGTCAGTGGTCCCGCCACACGATTCCATGCTGTGTCGATCGAGGCCGGAACCTGCTTTGTGGGTATCAGGCTTCGCCCTGGTACCGCCAAGCCAGTCCTGGGGATCTCGCCCGGCCTCATCACCAATGAGGTGCTCAAAGGCGAGGTCGCCCTGATGCTGGTTCCGGCGCTCGGCGCCCTCGTTCAGAAGCTGACAAGAGGTTCTTGGACCGTGGGTGGCGTGATGCAGCAACTGTCATCATTCGTTGATGATCGTTGTGCAGACGGGGGCGTGAACAGTACGACGCCACTGATCGACGCGCTGCATGTATCCGGAGGCCGGCTTCCCATCCGAGACATCGCCGCCCTGCACACCATGAGCGTTAGAACTGTGCACCGGCGCATCACGGAGGCGACCGGTCTGACGCCGAAAGAGCTGGCAATGGTCATCCAATTCCATCGCGCCCTCAGACTCAGGCTCCGGGACGGACTCGGCGTTGCCGCAACAGCCCTCGAGGCCGGGTACTCCGACCAGGCCCACATGACACGAGTGTTCCGCCGTCTCGGCGGTGTCAGCCCGGCTCGCCTGCCGGAACTCGCCCTCGCCGGCCTCCCCATCTAGTGTCCGATTCATTCAAGACCCCGCCCGCACCGTGCTCGTAGGGTGGGCGAATGTTCTTCAAATACTCCATCATGTATGTCGCCGATGTGCCCGCCACGGTCGACTTCTACGAGCGGGCTTTCGGCCTGAGACGCCGCTTCATCCATGAAAGCAACCTCTACGCCGAAATGGACACCGGAGACACTATCCTCGCGTTCTCCGGCGAGGCGATGGCCGAGATGAGCGACCTGGCCATCCGCCCAAACCGACCAACCGATGTCGCAGCAGGCTTCGAAACGGCGTTCGTGACCGAGGACCCGCGCGGCGCCTACAAGACCGCCGTCGCCGCAGGAGCGTCCGCGATCAAACCACCAACAGAGAAACCTTGGGGTCAGGTCGTCGGCTACGTCAGGGACCTCAACGGATGCCTCGTGGAAATCTGCTCCCCGGTTGAAGGCTAATCCTCGTGACCTCCGACCAGCGGATCGTAGACTTCATCGTCGCGCAGATGACCGACGCCGGAAACATCAGCACCCGGAAAATGTTCGGTGAGCACGCCATCTGGTGTGACGGCAAAACAGTTGCGGTCATCGCCAATGACCAGCTCTACGTGAAGATCACCCCCGAGGGCCGGCAACTCGCCGCGGGTGCGGAGGAAGCGCCGGCCTACCCCGGAGCAAAACCGTCCCTACTCGTCGCACCCGAACGCTGGGAAGACGCCTCTTGGCTTGCCACACTCATCAGGACCACAGCCAACGCACTACCTGCCCCCCGACCCCGAAAACACTAACGGCACGCACGAACCCGGCACCGTAACGGGTCAAGTCCCTGGTGGTGGTGTAGCGGTTGGTGATCTTTCTGTTTGCTAGGCGCTGAGCTCGAGAGTGGTTTCGGTGGTCGCCTCCGTCCTGGTCTCGGTGATGAGTGTGAGACGGCTTTTGGTG
>NZ_JAALGE010000102.1 GCF_011057645.1 Marisediminicola senii
GGGTGCGGCCATGCGGCGCGCCGCGGCTGGTTCGCGGGGGTCTGACCCGGCCCGGGAGCCCCGCTCAGCCCGCGAGCCCCGCTCAGCCCGCGAGCAGCGCGCGGATGCCGTCGTGGAGCACCCGCACGGCGGCCTGCGCCGCGGCGAGGCGTTCGGCCCCGCTGCCGTCGGTGCTCACCGCGTCGATGTACACCTTCACCTTGGGCTCCGTTCCGCTCGGACGCACGATCACGCGCGAGCCGTCCGAGGTGAAGATGCGCAGGATGTTGCTCGCCGGGAACGGGCCGAACCCGTCGATGAAGTCGTCGATGCTGCTGACCCGCACTCCACCGATGAAGTCGTCGATGCTGCTGACCCGCACTCCACCGATGAAGTCGTCGATGCTGCTGACCCGCACTCCACCGATGTGGGCGGGCGGGGCATCCCTCAGCGCCTGCATCGTTCGCGGGATGTCGGCCAGGTCCGTCATGCGCAGCGAGACCTGTGACGACGCGAAACCGCCGAACCGCTCGGCCAGGGCCAGCAGGTGCTCGGCGACGGTCGAGCCGTTCGACGCGAGCTCCGAGGCGAGGGCGAGAAAGTCGACGGCGGCCGAGATGCCGTCCTTGTCGCGGATGACGTCGGGGTTCACGAGGTAGCCGAGGGCCTCCTCGTAGCCGTAGGCGAGGCCGCCGGCGCGGGAGATCCACTTGAACCCGGTGAGCGTCTCGACGAAGTCGAGGTCGTAGGCGTCGGCGATGGCCTTCAGGGCCGGCGAGCTGACCAGGGAGGCGGCGAGGGTGCCGTCGGCGTCGGCCGCGAGCAGGCGTTCTGCGGCCCGCCACCCGAGGATCGCACCCACCTCGTTGCCGCTGAGGCGGCGCCAGCCGGAGCCGTCCGCTGCGCCGGCGTCGGGGATCGCGATGGCCAGCCGGTCGGCGTCCGGGTCGTTGGCGACGATCAGGTCGACCCCCGCGTCGGTCGCGGTGCGCATGGCGAGGTCGAGGGCGCCCGGCTCCTCGGGGTTCGGAAAGGCGACCGTGGGAAAGGCGGGGTCTGGATGCTGCTGCTCGAGAACCGACACCGGCTCGGTGAACCCGGCCTCGGCGAACACGCGCTGGGCGATCTCCCATCCGACGCCGTGCATCGCGGTGTACGCGAAGCGCACCCGCGTGCTGGGGCGTGTGGCGAGCGCGGCGGTGCGGCCCACGTATTCGTCGACGACGGTCTCGGGTGCGGTCTCGTAGTCGGTGGACCGTGGCAGCTCGGTGATGGCGGGGCCCGCGGCGACGAGGTGGATTCGTGCGGCGATCTCGCCATCGGCCGGGGAGACGATCTGCGACCCGCCGTGCTCGCCGCCCAGGTAGACCTTGTAGCCGTTGTCGCCCGCGGGGTTGTGGCTCGCGGTGACCATCACGCCGGCGCTCAGGTCGAGGTGCCGCACGGCGAACGCGAGCACCGGGGTGGGCAGCATGCGCGGCAGCAGGATGGCCCGCACGCCAGCGCCCGCCATGATCTCGGCGGTGTCGACGGCGAATGCCCGGGAGTTGGTGCGGCCGTCGTAGCCGATGACGACGCTGGGGGTGCGATTGCCCGCGGTGTCGGCGCGGCTGGTGGCGTGGTTCATGACGGTGTGGTCGTTCAGCAGGTAGGCGGCGAGCCCGGCGGCGGCCTGGCTCACGAGCACCCGGTTCATGCGGTTGGGGCCGGCTCCGATGATTCCGCGCAGGCCTGCCGTGCCGAACTCGAGGCGCGTATCGAAGCGGTCGCGCAGCGCGCGGATTCCGCGGTCGGTGCCGGCCTCGGCATCCACTATCAGTTCGTTCAGTTCTGCGGCGGTGACGGGGTCGGGGTCCTGCGCGACCCATGCGCGGGCGGCCCCGATCAGCAGGTCGAGGCTCGCACGGTCGAGCGCGCCGGCGGTCGCCGGGTCGGCCGCACTCACAGGGCGGCCACGACGCGGGCGAGGAGGGCGCTGATCACGGGTTCGGCTGCGGCGCCGGCCTCGAGGACTTCGGCGTGGCTGAGCGGCGTGCTCTGGATGCCCGCGGCGAGGTTGGTGATCAGCGACAGGCCGAGCACTTCCATGCCCGACTGGCGGGCGGCGATGGCTTCGAGGGCGGTCGACATGCCGACGATGTGCCCGCCGATGGTCTTCGCCATCTGCACCTCGGCCGGGGTCTCGTAGTGCGGGCCGCGGGACTGCGTGTAGACGCCCTCGTCGAGTGGCGGGGCGGTCGGGCGGGCGGTG
>NZ_JAALGE010000103.1 GCF_011057645.1 Marisediminicola senii
GCCAGATCCCGCCTCACCCTCGTCCCCGACACCGGAACCGAGGTGACCACCGAACCCGCCCTCGGACTCAGCGCCTAACCCCCAAACCGAAGGACACCGCTACACCACCACCGGGGACTTGACCTCCTTAAGTGGGAAGGACGACCCTGCAACACATTCTTGGAAATCGCCGATATATCCCGCCAGCAATATTTCATCCGCAATTGCTTCTTGCCAAAAGGCAGACGGCGTCGCGAGAAGGTCGCCGGCCTTGATTGAAGAGATGCTAGCTGGTGACTTCTTGCTTCCGACCGCGCGAGGCGCGGGCTTCTCGGAGTCCAGGGCCACATAGCAGGCGGTGACGAGTTGAGCCATTAGTTCCGGGCGGTCATTCTTCGAGGCCCATCCAAATGCGCCCTCCAATTGCCCCAGGTCGTCTATCCACTCTCGAAGCAATACGGGGTCGGCGTCCGCACTGGTGTCGCTGTAAAGCCAGCTGTGGAGCAAATCGACGGTCGATACTTTCGTGCCGGTCGTGTTGAGAGTCTCGAAGATTTCACAAATCTCTCCGAGGCTGTATCCCGAAGGCACGATGTAAACCGCGAGCACCGTCTGGCTGATCCCGGCGAACGCCTTCTTGAGGATCTCATCTCTTCGCTGCAACTCTTCAGCTGGCGGCAGTTGTTTATTGGCGTAGTTGGCTGGGTCCTTGATTGCCTGAATGTATTCGAGCCATTGACCGAGGAGTTCAGAGTCCGGTTCAGTGGCTAATGGGAACAGTCCCTGACCGATGCAGACACTCAGCTGGTCGAGTTTGCCCGCCTTGACTTGCGCATCCCGAATGTAGCGGACTCTTTCGCTGGAATCCTGGTGTGTTACATCAAGAAAGTACCTGCCTGAGAACCGCCTTCGCGCATCTGTAGCTCGGAGCCCGCCGAAAGCCATGGCGAGTGCGGTTGCCCGCTGCCGGCCATCAAGTACTGCGAAGAACTTCTTCGGGCGTTCGTCATGCATCGCGATTTTCGCTGTGGCAGAAACGCCGTTTACCGTGTCAGGGATAGACGCGGATTCCAGAGTCAGTTCGCTGTCGTCAGCCTGCTCCCAAAGCGTTGCCATTCCTATCGGTCGAGCCTCAATCACCGATAGTGCGAGGCCAGTTACCTCTGCTTCCGACCAGACAAAATCACGCTGAAAGGACGGAACTAGCCAGGTATTCGATCGAAGAAGATCCAGCAGATCGGAGATATTCGTGGATTCCACAACCAGTTTTGCCATGCGCGTTCCCCTTTGAAGGCTTTGACACGCCGGAGTTCGGGTGCCCAAGTGTCTACATCGTGACATGTTTCGAGGGCCACATTAGCGAATGACGAGAAATTATCCGGATCAGTAGCTACTTCCCGGCGGGACCTGTTCGAGGTTGAACGTCCTTATTTCGTGATGGCACAGGGGAAGTTCCCCAGGGTCCCCGGTACCGCGATGGTGTGCTCGCCGACCTCCTCGAGCAGCGTGTCGAGGCCGGCCGCCCCACCGTTGACCCGGTCGTCGTACCCCGTCCAATAGCTGACCGCGAGATCCCACCCATCGGCGATCAGCGTGCGGGCAATCCCCGCGCCGATACCGACGGGCCGTCCGACCCCCGTGATGACTGCGACTGGTCGTGACATGTGGGGGAGTCTAGGGCGACGGATGCCACAGCCCGCGGCTACGGCGCCGGCGGGCCGTCAGACCACGCGCTGCCGTCCGCAGCCCAGGGCCGCCGCGGCTTCTTCGTCGCGGCGATCCCCATGGAGAAGAACGCGAGCCCTAGGGCGACGAACGGGAGTCCGATTGCCCAGTTGTCCATCGTCAGGAAGAAGACAACACCCACCATCGTGAAGACGACGCCGAGCGCGCTGTTCTGGTTGCTGTCGAGGCCGGCCTTCGCGTCGCCGCTGTCATCCTTCTGCGATTCGGTCATGCATCCACGGTAGGACTATGGATGGGTCAAGTCCCCGGTGGTGGTGTAGCGGTGTCCTTCGGTTTGGGGGTTAGGCGCTGAGTCCGAGGGCGGGTTCGGTGGTCACCTCGGTTCCGGTGTCGGGGACGAGGGTGAGGCGGGATCTGGCG
>NZ_JAALGE010000104.1 GCF_011057645.1 Marisediminicola senii
CGCCAGATCCCGCCTCACCCTCGTCCCCGACACCGGAACCGAGGTGACCACCGAACCCGCCCTCGGACTCAGCGCCTAACCCCCAAACCGAAGGACACCGCTACACCACCACCGGGGACTTGACCGGATCGCGCGAGAACCTGAACATGAGCCACAGAGTTCCCAGAGATCGTGCATGTGTAGATCCGAACGTATGGCCAGATCATGATGCCATCATGGAACCTATCCCTAATCAGGGTTGCGAGGTGGAGTTGCCACTTATCCAGGTTCCACCCTTTGAGCTGGAGGTCCACAGCGATCCCATCACAAGCTTCGCCACCATCGTTCACGCCGATCAGCAGATCCCCGCCCTCTGAATTCAGAAATGCGCAAATCGTTTTGAGCACTTCCCCCGGGAGTGCCGGAAGAGCGAACAACTCGCTCTGCTTATTCCAGTGGTGCATCGATGCCAGGAGCGAGCTCTTGTACTCGACTGCTGGGCCTTCGCCTGACTCCAGAAGAGCGAGGACCCGCTGTTCTGTCGTGTCGGGACTGGAAATCAGTCTCAATACCCGGGGCGAGTCAAGAGTCCCGTATCTAATATTGGGGTCTATCTCGAGGTCGAATTGACGTACAGCATCGAGCACTTGCAAGGCCGCCTCAAGCGCGTCGCCCTCACCTAATTCCAGCCTTGACGCCAAGTCATCAAGCGTGGTTTCGGCTCCGACCCGGTACGCCTCTACGACCAAAGCGGCGAAGCGGGGCGGGAACACCGGTTTCATTACTCAGAGGTCCACGGCGCAATGGGCGACGAGGTTGCCAGCAATCTCGTCGGCTCGGGCTTCCCAGAAGGCAAGAGGGTCAGGTACCTCGGCAGTAAGGGTCCCGAATGTTTGCTTCGAGATGAAATGAGAGGCTAGTCGCGACTTCGCGATCTCGTAACTGACTTCCCGGTCTGCGAGCGCTTGACCCGGAACCTTCGCTTTCCAGGCATTGTTGCTCTCGGGTGAGGGGGGGTGAGATTGGCGACCGATTTCGCGAACTCAAACTCTGCCTTGTTGGGGTCAAGGACTTTCCCTAACTCCCCATGTTGATTGTTTGCGCACCACGACTGCGGGTAGATGTGATGAAGCTCAACCGGCTTGTCACTTGGAAATGCCAGAGAAACGGTCGGGTCCAAAAGGTCATTAGTGGGTTTTGTCCTCACGAGTAGGGTTAGGGCGCGACCAAGCGCTCCGGCAGGTTTCGCATCGAGAAGAAGCTTCCGAAGCCGGTCAGCCTCTGGAACGGGCATCTTAAGCAGTGACTCGAGTGCGCTGTTCGCGTCGGTGGCCCAGGCGTTTGCAGATGCTGCTTGCGCGCGACGGAAAAGAATCTCCTTGAGGACCCGAATGTCGGTGGAGCTCTGGCTCAAGAAACCTTGGTCGTAACGCGCTGACAGTGAATTACGCCAGAAGAACGCACGAAATAGTGCGTTCAGTTCTGCAACACTCCATTGTTCTGCGTACCGGCTGTCGTGATCCATGTACCAGCGAAGGGCACCATAGATAGCTATGGTGACGGGGTATGGGCACTCCTTAAGAGTTGAGTCCCGCATAGTGGTGTAGCCGCGGTGGCCCGGCTCGTCGTGAAGACGTGGACGCGGTCACCGTGTGATCCTTCGAGAAGTCTCTTACCTCGACTCGAAAGGCATCATCACGATGACCG
>NZ_JAALGE010000105.1 GCF_011057645.1 Marisediminicola senii
CCACTCGAACACCACCAACCATGCTGGTCCGGGCTGTGTTGCGAACATTGCATCCCCCCAGCCAACACCACACAAAACCCCCGCGGGCGACCCGCGCAACATCAGTGGAGAACCCCCCTCCTCCCCGCCTGTGCAGGACAAGACCACCCCCACCCCACCCCCACCCCCAACCCACCGGCGCACGACGACAGACCACCCACCCCACCCCCAGCCCACCTCACCCAACTAGGCTGGCCACGTGAGATCGGCCATCCAGCTCCACGCCCTGCGCCTCGTCGTCGCGCTGACGACCCTGGCCGTGGTGCTCGCCGTCGCCGACCAGCCGCACGCCGCCGCACTCCTGCTCGGAGGCGCTGCCGCCGTCATGATCGTCGGCGCCATCCACTACGCGGTGCTCACCCTCGTCATGACCGAACGGTCGCGCGGCATCGGCGGCCGGTCGAGGGAGCACAGGCAGGTTCTGGCACGGATGCCGGCGCCGCAGCATCCAGACACGGTCGGGCGAGCACGTCCGCGAGCCCCCGGAGCGATGATTCCGGTCGCCTGACCCGTCGTCGACGGGTGGGTGGCCACGAGCCATCCACCCATTCCGACCTCAGGACACCGTGAACATCTACGACTTTCCGCCCATCGCGGCGGCGCTCGACACCGCCCACACCGCCGTCACCACCCTTGCCGACCTGCTCACCCCGCTCGCCGGGGTGCACTCCACCGCCCTCGCCATTGTGCTGTGCGCCCTGCTCATCCGGGTGGCCCTCATCCCCGTGGGGGTCTCGACCGCGCGGGCCGACGCCGACCGCAGGCGGCTGGCCCCCAGCATCCATCGCATTCGAGAGAAATACGGCACAAACCCCGAGTTGCTGCGTCGAAAGACCATGGAGCTGTACACCGCGGAGAAGGTGTCGCCGCTCGCCGGCTGCCTGCCGCTGCTCGTGCAGGCTCCCATCGTGAGCGTCGTCTACGGACTCTTCGTCACGCCGCGAATCAACGGGCACGCCAACGAGCTGCTCGGTGCACCACTCTTCGATGTGCCCCTCGGCTCGTCGCTGCCCGGCCTCGTGACCGCGGGCACGTGGTGGCCGGACGTCGCCGTGGTCGGGGTGCTGCTCGCGGTAATCGCCGTGGTCTCTGCGCTGTCGCGCCATGTCGCGCTGCGCTGGTCGGCGCAGAATCCCGCACCGGCCGCGACGCCGCGCTCGCCCGGATCCCCCGCCATGCCCGTCATCCCCGCCGGCACCCTCGCGATGCTGAGCTGGTTGCCGTTCCTGACCGTGGTGTTCGCGGCCATCGTGCCCCTCGCGGCAACGCTGTACCTCACGGTGACCACCGCGTGGACCCTCGCCGAACGCGTACTGCTGCGGCGCAGGTTCGACCGGCTGGCGGCCGCCCGGGCATCGTCGCAGCCCTAGATGAGTGAGTCCTAATTGGTCTCGCTGTGGCCGGTGCGATGTCCCGATCGGGATAGCCCCGCGTGGTCGCTGTTAATCGTTGGCGGAGGGTGTTAAACCCTGTGTGTGAAAACCGACCTCAA
>NZ_JAALGE010000106.1 GCF_011057645.1 Marisediminicola senii
AGTTGCGTCCCGCATAGTGGTGTAGCGCGGTTGCCGGGTTCGTCGTACTGATGGACATGAAGGCGGCCACCGCGTGATCCTTCGAGGAAACTCTCACATCCCACTCGAAAGGCATCATCACGATGACCGCTCCCCATATTGTCGACCCTGCCCGCCTCCTGACTGAAGCCCTCGGCGAGGCCTCCCCGGATCTGATGCGTCAGCTGCTGCAAACCATGATCAACGCCCTCTTGTCGGCGGACGCCGACGCCGTGGCCGGCGCCGAGTGGGGTAAGCCCTCACCGGAGCGTGTCGCCCAGCGCAATGGGTACCGGCACCGTGACTTGGACACCCGCATCGGGACGATCGACGTGGCAGTCCCGAAGCTGCGCACCGGCACCTACTTTCCCGACTGGCTGCTCGAGCGCCGCAAACGCGCCGAAACGGCGCTGATCACGGTGGTCGCGGACTGCTACCTCGCCGGGGTCAGTACCCGACGGATGGACAAACTCGTGAAGACCTTGGGCATCAATTCCCTCTCGAAGTCCCAGGTCTCCCGCATGGCAGCGGAGCTCGATGAGCACGTCAACGAGTTCCGCCACCGGCCCCTGGGTGAGGCCGGCCCGTTCACGTTCGTCGCCGCGGACGCGTTGACGATGAAAGTGCGTGAAGGAGGGCGGGTCATCAACGCTGTCGTCCTCGTCGCGACCGGCGTCAACGCCGACGGGCGCCGGGAAGTCTTGGGCCTACGCGTGGCTACCAGCGAGACCGGGGCTGCGTGGAACAGCTTCTTCGCGGACCTCATCGCCCGCGGCCTGACCGGCGTCCGCCTCATCACCTCCGACGCCCACCACGGCCTGGTGGAAGCAATAGCGGCGAATCTGCCCGGAGCTGTGTGGCAGAGATGCCGCACCCACTACGCAGCGAATCTGATGTCCGCGACCCCGAAAACCATGTGGCCGGCCGTGAAAGCGATGCTCCACTCGGTCTACGACCAGCCTGATGCGGGCTCCGTGCACGCCCAGTTCGACCGGCTCCTGGATTACGTCGAGGACAAACTCCCCGACGCCCACGAGCACCTCGATACTGCCCGGGCGGACATCCTCGCGTTCACCGGTTTTCCCGAAAGCCTCTGGCAGCAAGTCTGGTCCAACAACCCTAACGAGCGACTCAACAGGGAGATCCGCCGCCGCACCGACAGTGTCGGGATTTTCCCCAACCGGGACGCGATCATCCGGCTCGTCGGAGCCGTCCTCGCCGAACAGACCGATGAATGGGCTGAAGGACGCCGCTACCTCGGCCTCGACATCCTCACCAAAAGCCGTCTCACACTCATCACCGAGACCAGGACGGAGGCGACCACCGAAACCACTCTCGAGCTCAGCGCCTAGCAAACAGAAAGATCACCAACCGCTACACCACCACCAGGGACTTGACC
>NZ_JAALGE010000107.1 GCF_011057645.1 Marisediminicola senii
CCGGGCGCCGCGTTGCTCGGCAGTACCTCGCCGCGTAAGCCGCATCGAGATACGTTGCCCCCGCCCCCCCGCACCCCCGCCCCCCCGCCCCCCCGCACCCCCGCACCTCACCGCACCTCGCCCCGTACCCCCGCCCGCACCCCCGCCGGCGCGCCACTATAGGCCCCGCCCGGGCGGTTGCCAACCCTGAATTGATGCAGAATCATCGGCGCGTCGAAAAGTCTCGAGAACGTGTTGAGGGTTTACCATTCTCGGCTTGACCTTCGGGAACTACACGGGTGTAATTAGGGCTAACGCGACAGGCGCTTGTCCGAAGGCCGCGCGGAGGGGAAGGCGTGATATGGCACTTGCAGACGATTTTACTGCACGCACTACCGCGACCACCGGCGGGGGAGCCGGTCGCAGGGGAGTGCCCGACGACTGGTTCGTCGACCCGGTACAGCTCGGGGTTCCCGGGGTGCGCCGGGTGCAGCCCGAAGAAGAGAACCCCCTGGCATGGCAGACGGATTCGCTCTGCGCCCAGACGGATCCCGAGGCGTTCTTTCCAGAAAAGGGCGGCTCTACCCGCGACGCGAAGAAGATCTGCGTCTCGTGTGAGGTCCGCTCAGAGTGCCTCGACTACGCGCTCCAGAATGACGAGCGTTTCGGCATCTGGGGCGGCCTGTCCGAGCGCGAGCGTCGCAAGCTCCGCAAGCGCGCGTAGCCAGCCCGCATGCTCTGCACGCGCGCGTAGCCGGCCCGCACGGTCACGCTGCAGCCCGCGTGCGGGTACTGCACTCAGGGCGTGTGGCCGGCCATCGCATGCTTCGCATGGACCGTCGGGCATGGATGCTGCCGCTGTCCAATCAGGCGCGAAAGTGTGTTGTGGGCGCAGAGCCCCCGATGCAGCCGTAGGCTGATTCGAATGCAGCAGCGAGTAACCGCGATTGTCGTAGCCCGGTCGGGCGCCGATTTTCTCCCGCGCACCCTTGCGAGCCTCCAGACCCAGACCCGTGCTCCCGATCAGGTGATCGCGGTCGATGCCGGCTCGACGGACACCAGTCGCGAGCTCCTCAGTGAACTGGACACCCCGCACCTGGTCGCCGCGGGAAACCGAGCGACCTTCGGGGAGGCAGTTGCCACCGGGGTCCGCGTCGCCCCGTTCGCTGGCGCCCGTCGAGCAACCCACGCCCACCGCAGCACCGGCGCGAACGCCGACACCACCCCGAACGCCAGCCCTGACGCAACCGCCACCGCCGACACCGCCGCAGCCCGCACCCCCCAACCCCCCCCCCCCCCCCCCCCACCCCCCACCCCCCCCACCGCCCCCCCCCCCCCCCCCCCCTCCTCCCCCCTCCCTACCCCACACAACCCCCCCTATACCCCTATCC
>NZ_JAALGE010000108.1 GCF_011057645.1 Marisediminicola senii
TAGTAGGAGAGGGGGGGGGGGGGGGGGGGGGGGGGGGGGGGGGGGGGGGGGGGGGTGGGGGGGGGGGGGGGGGGGGGGGGGGGGGCGGGCGGGGCGGGGCGGCTGGTCTCCTCCTCTACAGGCGCGGGTGCTGACGACTTATCCACTGATATCGCCAAACACTTTCGAACGTGTGTTCGATTAGGGAGAATTGATGCATGCCAGATTTCTCCACTCTCCTCACCGAACGGGCCTCCGCGGTAGCGGAATTGCACCGTTCCGTTGAGCAGTCGGGGTGGGGGTCGATCGACCTGAAGGAGGCCGTGAAGGCGGGCGATGCGCTGAAGCAGGCGGCGTCCGAGTTTCAGGCGCGCGCGGCGGCACGGGTCGCTCTCGAGTCCCGGGCCGAGCTCGGTCACAAGGGCTTCGCGCAGCGGGAGGGCTTCAAGAGCGCCGAGGGGTTGCTGCAGTTCCTCACCGGGGTCGGCTACCAGGAGGCGAACCGGCAGATCGAGAACGGAAAGATGCTGGCCGAGGCGGAGACCGCGAACGAGCTAGGTGCCGCGCCGGGTGGGGATACGGGCGGCGGGGATGAGGCCGGCGGGGGTGATGGGGCTGGCGGGCCTGGCGCGGGCGGGCCCGGTGCTTCAGCCGACCCCACTCAGCTGCCGCCGCGGGTGATTCCCTGGCGTGAGCTGGTCGGGGATGCCCTGCGCGCGAACCTGATCAGCGTCGATGCGGCCGACGTGATCCGGCGGGTGCTGTCCGAGATCACCGGCGTCGACCAACAAGCGCTGACCGCGGCGGCGCAGGCGTTGATGGATGCCTCGCCCGGCCTCAGCCGCGAACAACTGTTCCGCCGCGCCAGACAACTGCGCGACGTCATCGACGCCGAACACATCCCCGACCGCGAACAGAAACAACGCGACAACAGGTTCGTGAAGCTGTGGATC
Organism: Marisediminicola senii; assembly: GCF_011057645.1. GTDB lineage: Bacteria > Actinomycetota > Actinomycetes > Actinomycetales > Microbacteriaceae > Marisediminicola > Marisediminicola senii. The sequence continues at coordinate 933 of NZ_JAALGE010000108.1, forward strand.
GACGACCAAGGCATGCACCGCGGAATCTGGTGCCTGCCACCCGAAGACGGCGTCCACGTCGCCGCAGCATTCCGACAGATCATGTCCCCGAGACGGCCGACACCGAAATTCCGCACCACCGACACCGGGGCCGTGATCGACACCGACGCTCAGAGCGGATCCAGCAGCGAGGGCGGTTCAGGTGACGATGACGCGTGCACCGACCTCGACACCACAGACGACCACGGGAGCGCTGACGCTAATGGCTCTGTCCCGGCGTCTGAGGTTCCTGTCGATGACCGCACCTGGGATCAGCGGGCCGCCGACGGGTTCATGGACATCTTCCGCCTCGCCGGTAATAAAGACACCGGCACCGTCTTCGGCTCCCGCACCCCCTGCGTCCGCGTGATCATCACCGCCGAACGATTCATCGACGGCACCGGCCCCGGACACATCG
>NZ_JAALGE010000010.1 GCF_011057645.1 Marisediminicola senii
CCCGTGGCTGCGGTTCAACATCGACGTCAAGTCCGACGACGCGGTCGACCCCACGGTGGAGGCGATCCTTTCGGCGGGTGCCCTCGACCGGGTGCTGGTCACCTCGTTCAGCGAGAGACGACGTACAGCCGCCACTCGCCAGCTCCCCGGGGTGGCCACGTCGGCGTCGGCCCCGCTCGTGGCGCGGTCCTTCGCCGCCGCGGCGATCGGCAGCAGCCGCGGCACCCGGCTCGCCCTGCGCGGGGTGCCTGCCGCGCAGGTGCCGGAGCGCTACGGACGCGTGCGCATCGTGACCGCCCGCACCGTTCGCACATTCACAGCGGCGGGCGTAGAGGTGCACGTCTGGACGGTGAACGACGCCGACACGATGGTGCGGCTGCTCGGCCTGGGGGTGCACGGACTGGTCACCGACCGTGCGGATATCGCGATCGACGTGATAGCGTCACGGCGCCGCAAGCACATCTGAGGCGAACCGGCAAGTGGCTGTGAACCCGAACAAAAACCGGACAGCATGGAACAAATCGGACACGGTAGGGGTTTACCGAGTATCGCGAGAAAGGGGCCACACAATGGCAGATCGCAGTTTGCGCGGAATGAGACTCGGATCACAGAGTCTGCAGAGCGAAGAAGGCGTCACCTTCTCCCCTCGAGTCACCAGCACGTACCAGCAGGCCGACGGCACGACCTTCGAGGTCACCTTCGCCGCCGACGCCGAGGTTCCCCAGGTGTGGGAGTCGCCGAAGAGCGGCCAGGAGGGCATCCTGCTCGCCGCCGACGGCAAGCTCACCGTGCTGGAGGAGTCAGACGCCAAGGTGCCACGCACCCACTGGGACATGCTCCTCGAGCGTCGCACCCGGGGCGAGCTCGAAGAGCTGCTCAACGATCGACTGGACGTACTGCGGGCTCGCAAGGGCCAGCAGAAGGTCGGGGCCTAGTCCCCACCCGATGCGGTTGAACCCGCATCGATTCACGCCCCTCGCCGCTCAGCGGCGGGGGGCGTTTCTCACGGGCCGGCGCGGTGCGCGGTCGCCCGCGGGCAGCAGTGACATGACGCCCCACACGGTGATGCGCCAGAGCGCCTCGGCGACGATCCCCGGTCGCATCTTCGACGAGCCGACGGTGCGGTCGCGAAACGTGATGGGGTGTTCGACCACCGACGCGCCCCCGGAGTCGAGGCGCCAGGCGACCTCCACCTGAAAGCAGTAGCCGCGGGATGCCACGGCCCGCACGTCGATCTCCTGCAGGGCGACGACGCTCGCGACGCGGAACCCCGAGGTCAGGTCGTGCACGCCGGAGCGCAGCATCAGCCGAGAGTAGGTGTTGCCGGCGCGGGAAATCAAACGGCGCAGCAGTGTCCAGTCGACGGCGGAGCCGCCGGGCACCCAGCGCGAGCCGATGACGAGGTCGGCGCCGTTCTCGGCCAGCGCGACCATCGCGGGCAGCTCGGCCGGGTCGTGCGACCCGTCGGCATCGATCGCCACCACGAAGCGGTAGCCGAGGTCGATGGCGCTGCCGAAACCGGCGACGTAGGCGGCACCGAGCCCGGACTTGGCCGGCCGGTGCAGCACCGAGATCGCCGGGTCGGCTGAGGCGAGCTCGTCGGCGAGGGCCCCCGTGCCGTCGGGGCTCGAGTCGTCGACCACGAGCACGTCGGCGCCCGGCAGCGCCGCGCGGATGCGCGTGACGATGCTGCCCAGCGCGTCGATCTCGTCATAGGTGGGAATGACCACGAGCACTTCAGGCACGGGATCGCCCCCCTGCTCGCGCAGCCCTCCGGGCGAGTACCCCCGCGGCGGCGAGGCCGAGCAGTCCGAGGCCGACGATCGCGAGTTCGAGCTCGCGCCCGATGGCGGTCGCCGCGGTGGTCGTGGTGCTCAGGGGCACGTCTTCGACCATCGAACCCGGCTCGAAGGTGGGCAGCCGGTCGATGGTGCTGCCGTCGGGCGCGATGATCGCCGAGGTGCCGACGGTGGAGGTGTTGACCACGCTGCGGCCGGTCTCGATCGCGCGCATGCGGGCGATCGCGAGCTGTTGCACGCTCTCGTCGCTCTGCCCGAAGTCGGCGTTGTTGGTGGGGGCGAGGATGATGTTGGCCCCGTCGTCGATCATCTGGCGCATGGATGCGTCGCTGACGATGTCGAAGCAGATCGCCACCCCGCCGACGATGGCCTGCCCCGAGTCGCCCACCAGCTCGACGATGTTGTCGCGGGTACCGATGGAGTAGTCGCGCGGAATCAGTGACAGCAGCTCGGGGGCGAGCGGGTACCAGAAGTCACGGTCGGGGATGTACTCCGCGAACGGTACCGGGTTGATCTTGTCGTACTGGTCGACCGCGCCGGTGCCGTTCTCCCACAGGAGCACGCTGTTGTAGATGTCGTCGCCGTCGACGGTGAAGGTGCCCGCGACCAGCGGGGCGGACAGCTGGTCGGTGACCCGGTCGAGCGCGGAGGCCGCGAACGGCTCACGCAGCGGGTCGATGTCTGCCGCGTTCTCTGGCCACACCACGAGGTCGACGTCGTCGCCGTAGAGCGGCTCGGTGGCGTCGAGGTGGTTCTGTAGGATCTCGCCGCGCTCGTACTCGGCGAACAGGCCCGCGTTGGAGTTGCCCTGCACGGCGGCGATGCGGGCCGTTCCCGAATAGGCCACCGGGAACGTAGGCACGAGCAGCATGACCAGGAGCAGGGCAGCGGGCGCGGCGAGCAGCAGCCGGCGACGGGACAGCTCGCGCACGGCTTGCACGATGAGGGCGCTGACGAGGGCGATGAGGAAGGTGAGGCCCGAGACTCCCACCCACGACGCGAGGCTGCCGAACGGGCTCTCCGACTGGGAGAACGCGAGCCTGCCCCAGGAGAAGCCGCCGTACGGCCAGGTGCTCGACACGTATTCGCGCGTCATCCACAGGGCGGCGACGAGCACGGGAACCAGTGCGCGCCGGCCCCAGGCGGAGGGGAACGCCCGCTGCCCCCACCGCCAGGCGAGGGAGATGAGCACGCAGCCGAGGGCGAAGAAGATGGTCTCGAGCCCGGCGAGGGCGAGCCACGGCACCGCACCGAGGTAGATGGTGAGCCAGAAGATGTGGGTGCCCCAGAACGCGAACCCGGCGAGTAGCCCGACCAGCAGCGAGCCCCAGAAGCGGCGGCCGACGAGGGAGGCGAGGATGAGCGGGGTGCCGACGAAGATCAGCGGCCACCAGCCGAGCCCGGGGAACGCGGCGGCGTTCGCGATACCGCCGATGACGCCGGTGAAGGTCGCGATGGAGAGCGGAAGCAGCGGCCGCGACGCGGTGCGGCCCGGCGCGGCATCCACTCTGGCAACGTCGATCATCCGGTACAGCCTAGGTCGCCGAGCGCTGGCGCCTGCCGGGCAGCCCGGTCACGCAACGCTGCTGTAGGCGACGATGCCGCGGCGGATCGACTCGAGCGCCGTGCGGGCGGTGGGGCCGACCGGGGCATCGGCGACCACCGAGAGCTGGTCGAGCATGTCGATGGTCTGCTTGGTGAGGCGCACGAAGTCGCCGGCGGCGAGGTCGGAGTCGCGCAGCACGGCGTCGAGGCTCGCGCCCTGCGACCAGCGGTTCATCGCGAGCGAGAGGCCGGTGGAGATCGGGTTGCTGCCGGGCAGCTTGTTGTCGCGCTCGATGTCGTCGAGCTTCGCCCACAGGTCGGTGGTCTTCTCCAGCGCCGGCCGGAACGCGCCCTTCGGCAGGTAGCGGTCGCTGAGCTGGCCCTCGTCGCGGCGCGGCTCGTAGACGAGCGCGGCAGCCATGGCGGCGAGTCCTGCGGGGTCGAGGTCGTTCCACACGCCCTGCCGCAGGCATTCGGCCACGAGCAGGTCGCGCTCGCCGTAGATGCGGCGGAGGATGCGTCCGGGCCCCGCCACCTGAACGGCACCGTGCTCGTCGCGATCGAGGTAGCCGAGGGCGGTGAGCACGTCGGTGACGCGGTCGAACACCTTGGCCACTGCGCCGGTGCGCCCGCGGATCTGGCGGGTGAGGTCGTCGGTCTGCTTCTTGAGTCGCCACCAGCGTTCCGACCAGCGGGCGTGTGCCTCGCGGTCGTTGCAGCTGTGGCATGGATGCTGCTTCAGGCGCCTGCGCAGGGCGGTGAGCTGGTGCTGCCGACGTTCGCGCTCGCCGCGGCTGCCCGGTTCTCCCCGGGTGGCGCCTTTGTGCTCGAGGTCGGTGAGTTCGCGGCGGATGCCGGCGTATTCGGCGAAGTCGCCGAGGTGGCACTGCATGGCGGTGCGGTAGCCGTCGAGGGACTCCTGCTGGCTGCGCACCTTGCGGGCGAGGTCGACGACGGCGCGGTCGGCCTGGAACTGCGCGAACGACGACTCGAGCACCTCGCGCGTGCGGCTGCGCCCGAACTGCTCGATGAGGTTGACGGCCATGTTGTAGGTGGGCCGGAAGCTCGAGTTGAGCGGGTAGGTGCGGCGCGAGGCGAGCGACGCGACGGCTTGCGGGTCGAGCCCGTCGTGCCACTGGATGACGCTGTGGCCCTCGATATCGATGCCGCGGCGGCCGGCGCGACCGGTCAGCTGGGTGTACTCCCCCGGCGTGATCGGCACGCGCGCCTCACCGTTGAACTTCTCGAGCTTCTCGAGCACCACGGTGCGGGCGGGCATGTTGATGCCGAGGGCGAGGGTCTCGGTGGCGAACACGACACGCACGAGCTTGCGGCGGTAGAGCTCCTCGACGACCTCCTTGAAGGCGGGCAGCATGCCCGCGTGGTGTGCGGCGACGCCGCGTTCGAGGCCTTCGAGCCATTCCCAGTAGCCGAGCACCCCGAGGTCTTCGTCGAGCAGGGTGCGGCAGCGGTCTTCGACGATCTCGCGGATCTCCTGGCGTTCGGCCGAGGTCGTGAGCCGCACGCCCGCGCGGAGCACCTGGGCGACGGCCTGGTCGCATCCCACCCTGCTGAAGATGAAGAAGATCGCGGGGAGCAGGTTGTGCTCCTCGAGCAGCGCGATCACCTGCGGGCGCTTCATCATGAATTCCTGCGGGCGGTTGTGGCCGCCTCGGGACTGCCGACGGTCGTCGTGGTTCACCCGGGAGGTACCGGCGCGGGCCCCGGAGCGCGCCATCTGGGTCAGCTCGGGGTTGACCCGCGCGGTGGACTGCGCGACCGGGTGCCGGGTGGTCTCTGGCCGGGTGGTGTCGGAGCGGGTGGTGCCGGCGGGGGCCGAGTCCGCACGAGCGGCGCCGGCGGGCGCGGGGCTGGCCGGTGCGGTGCCTGCTGCGGCGACGCTCGCGGACATGTCTCCCGCGGCGGCGGCCTCGGCGGCGATGCGCTGGCCCTTGTTGCGTCCGGCCTTGCGTGACGGGGTGACGGTGAGGGCGCCGGGCGAGCCCATGCCGGTCGGGGTGTCGAACAGGTCGATGAGCTTGGTGCGCATGAGGATGTGCTGGTCGAGGGGCACCGGGCGCTCCTCCGAGACGATGACGTCGGTCTGCCCACGCACCGCCTGCAGCCAGTCGCCGAACTCCTCGGCGTTGGAGACCGTCGCGCTGAGCGAGACCAGGCGCACCCGCTCCGGCAGGTGGATGATGACCTCTTCCCACACGGCGCCGCGGAACCGGTCGGCGAGGTAGTGCACTTCGTCCATGATCACGAACGCGAGGTCGGTGAGCAGGTCGGAGTCGGCGTAGAGCATGTTGCGCAGCACTTCGGTGGTCATCACGACGATGCGGGCGCCCGAGTTGATGTTGGTATCGCCGGTGAGCAGGCCCACCTCGCTGGGGCCGTACTCGCGCACGAACTCCTGGAACTTCTGGTTGCTCAGCGCCTTCATCGGCGCGGTGTAGAACACCGTGGCGCGGGGCTGCTGCATGGCGAGGTAGACCGCGAACTCGGCGACCACGGTCTTGCCCGCGCCGGTGGGTGCGGCGACGAGCACGCTGTTGCCGCGCTCGAGTGCGGCGCAGGCGCTCAGCTGGAACGGGTCGAGGTCGAACTGCTGGCGCGCGCGGAATGCGTCGACCATCTGCAGCCCCCGGCGGTTCTTGGCGGCGGCGAAGCGTTCGGCTGGGGAGAGTTGGTCTGTCATACGGGTGCACTGCCCATTTCGTCGGCGAGGAATCGTTCGGCGCGCCTGGCCGCGACGCGGTCGTGCACCCACGCGATGCCGGCGGCGATGAAGTACAGCACCACCATGGGGATCGCGAGGAGGAACATCGAGTAGACGTCGGCGGCGGGGGTCGCGATGGCGCAGAACACCGTGATGGCGAGGATCGCCCAGCGCCAGCCCATCAGGATGCCTTTGGCCGAGATGACCCCGAGAAAGTTGAGCAGCACGACGAACACCGGGAGCACGAAGGCGATGCCGACGGCGAAGACCAGCTTCATGGCGAAGTCGAAGTAGTACTTCGACTGGAAGATCGAGGTGTCTTCCGGTGGGGCGAAGCCCGCGAGGAGCTCGACGATGTGCGGGAAGACGTAGAACCCGGCCGCGCACCCCGCGAGGAACAGCGGAACAGCGGAGAAGAAGAACCCGAAGGTATAGCGCTTCTCTCTGCGCGACAGGGCAGGGACGATGTAGGCGAAGATCTGGTACAGCCAGACCGGGCTGGAGACGACGAGGCCGATGTAGAGGGCCATCTGCATGCGCAGGTCGAAGGCCCCGGTGACGGTGTCGTAGTTGAGGCTCGCGTTGCGGGAGGCGGCGATCTCGACGATGGGCGCGCGCAGCAGGTCGAGCACGTATTCGGCGGTGATGAAGCCCACGATGCCGCCGATGAGCACGCCGAGGAGGGCCCGGAAGAGCCTTTTGCGCAGCTCGATCAGATGTGCGCCGAGCGACATCCTGGCTTCTGCGTTGTGGCTCGCCTTAGTGCGAGGAGCCACTGTCGCTAGGGCTTCGGATTGTGCTCAGTCGCACTGTGGGGGGTTGCACTGTGGGGAGCAGGGGCGCTGGTCGACGTGTGCGGGGCCGACGGCGTCGTCGAGTTGGGCACAGTCGTGGCGTCTGCCTGGTCGTTCGGCCGATTGGTCTTCATCTCGGACTTGAAGATGTTGAGCGACTGGCCGACGCTCTTCGCCAGCGCGGGCAGCTTGGTCGCACCGAAGAGCAGGAGGACTACGACGAGGATGACGATCGCGTGCCATCCGGTCAAGTTGTTCAGCATGATGTGTCCTTGATCTCGCGTTGACGTTTATCTATTTTACCCCCGCGGCCATGAATGGACCGTGTGTGGTGCCGGAACGTCACGTCGCGGATGGGGCCGTCGGGTTCGTGGACTCGTACCGCGCGGTGGCCGCGCGGGCCCAATCGGCGACGACGCGGCGGGCCTCCGGCGGGTCGACCACGGTGACGACACCGGGGAGGCTCGCGACCAGGCGCTTGAGCCCGTGGTAGTGCGAGACGTGGATCGTGGTGCGCACGACGCCGTCGACGGAGGTGGAGTTCGCGTCATCCGGCATGTAGTCGGCGATGAGCGGAACCGCCGACGGGGCGACGTCGATCGTGACGAGCAGGTCGTCGGTGGAACCCTCGAAGAGCGTGTCGGGCAGGGTGACATCGGCCGCGTGGCGGGTGATGGGCAGGTCGGTGATGCGCGGGTCGACGATGCGGTCGATCCGGAAGGTGCGCACGGCTTCGCGCAGGTGGCACCAGCCGCGCAGGTACCAGTCGGCGTCGATCGACTCGATACGCAGCGGGTCGACACGGCGGTGCTGGTGCAGCCCCTTCGAGCTGAGGTAGTCGAACTCGACCTGCAGGCCGGCGGCGACCGACTCGCGAACCACCGCCAGGGTCGCGTCGGAATCCGTGGCCTCGACGGCGACCTGGCTGGGGGTGGCGGATGCCCCGCGCGCGAGCTTCGCCATGAGGGAGTCGATCGCGCTCCGGTCGGCGTTCTCGGGCAGCGCGGAGAGGTATTGCAGCCCCGCGATGAAGGCCGCGGCCTCTCGGCCGGAGAACCTCGGCGAGTCGTCGATGGCGACCATGTTGGTGAGCACGATCTCGTCGTGGTCGTCGAAGCGATCCCAGGCGATGTCGAACAGGTCGCCGTGCTGGTAGGCGCTGGTCTCGCCGGGGATGCCGGAGACGGCGATCAGCCGCACGGCGTCGCGGATCTGCGCCTCGGTGACACCGAACTGGTCGGCCGCCTCGGTGACGGTGACGGAACCCTGGTCGATGAGCCAGGGCACCAGCGACAGCAGGAAGGCGAGCTTGTCGGTCGCGTGCTGGGGTTTCGGCCGCTCAGCCATGGTCGTTCTCCGTCTGGCGCAGGCGGGCGATGACGGCGTCGCGCAGTGCGGGCGGATCGATGACGAGCACTTCCGGGCCGTATCCCGCGAGCTCGTCCGCGATGATGTTGAGGTCTGAGTAGTGCAGGCGGAGGGTATCGTCTGCTGCGGTCTCGGTGCCCCTGCGCTTTCGCAGGCGGGTGGCGGCATCCGAATCGGGCATCACCTCGACGATGGCGGTGTGGTTGTTCCAGACCTCGTCGAGTTCACGCAGGGCGATGGAGGACTGGTCGCCGCCACGGGGCGTGAACGACGTGCCGGTCGGGATGATTTCGCTGACGATGCGGCGCAGCAGGAAGGTCTTGCGCACGCCGGTGTCTGCCTCTTCGGCGCTGAGATGCCAGCGCCCCTGGTGCTGCACGAGCGCGAGGGGCATCACGGTGCGCACGCGCGCGTCGGACTCCCCCGGCTTGAGGTAGGCGAAGCGCACCACAGAGCTGCGTTCGAGGGCGGTGCTCAGGGGTTCGAAGGCGGCGTCGCGGGAGCGCAGCTGGGTGACGTAGCCGAGCACGGGAACGTCGGCGGTGCCGCCGAGCGAACGCAGCTTGAGGAGGGCCCTGCGGGACTCGGTCGAGAGCGAACCCTCGCGCCAGACCATTGCGGCGAGGTTGAGGAGCGTGGTCTCCTCGGCGGAGAACGAGATGTCGGCCGGCAGTTCGTAGGACCCGCGCGGGATGCGGTAGCGCAGGGTCTGGTTGTTGCCGGCCTGTCCGGGCGACTCGATGGTCTCGAGGGGCACTCCGAGGTCGCGGATGTCGTCCTTATCGCGCTCGAACTGTCGCTCGAGGTTCGCGTTCGCGCCGGAGGTCGAGTAGCGCTGGCGGTAGCCCTGCACGGTCGACAGGATCTCGCTCTTGGTGAGGCCGGTCTCGGTGGCGAGCAGGGCGAGCACGAGGCTGAACAGCCGCTCCTCGACGGGGACGCGGGGCGGGGCCGGTTCGCGCGGCGTCGGTGCGCTGGTAGGCGCACCGGAGGGCGCGGTGTCGGGTAATGGCTGGCCCGCGGGGGTCTTCTTGCGTGCTGCTGGCACGATGCCGTCCTAGCGGGGTGCTGGTGGAGAGTGGAGAGCGGATCGCTCCTCGCGGGTAGCCCCGATCAGGTGAGCGTTCCGAGGATGTCGATCACGTAGACGATAGTCGACGAGGCTGGAGCGGCCTCGGTACCGCCGACGTCTGCCGGGATGACGGCGACGACCTGCGACCCGACGGTCTTTCCGACGAGCACTTCGCGGAGCCCCTCGCTGATGTCGGTTCCGGCGAGGTTGAGCACGGCCGTGGAACCGGTCTCCCAGGTCGAGGAGGTGACGGCGCCGGTGTTCCAGTCGACGGCGGTGAGCTTGGCGACCAGCGCGGAATCGTCGGTGACCTTCTCGCCGTCGCCCTTGCGCAGGGTTCCCGAGCTGAGTTCGGTCGGGGCGAGCGCGTTGGGGATGGTGATGCCCGGCGTGCCGTCGGGGGCGGTGACCACGGCGGGGAGGTCGCCGTCGACGGCCTGGAACGAGCCATCGGCCCGGGCGTCGAAGGCGTCGAGCACGTCGATCACGTAGACGACGGAATCGTCGGTCGACGCCTGCCCCTGGTCGCCGACGTTCGCCTGGGCCGACGCGGTCACCGCGACGCGGGAACCGACCGTGACGCATTCGAGCGCATTGCCGAGGGCGGGAAGGCCGCTATCCCCGACGGTGAAGAGGCTGCCCGCGTCCTCGGCGTAGGAGGTCTGCTGGATGACGGTGCCGTCGGTGCCGTTGAGGATCGTCGCCTCGATGAGCACGGGCTGCCCGGTCTCCAGTTCGTCGCCGTCGCCCGCCTCGATGACGGATACCTGCACGCCGTCGCTGACCAGGGGTACCGGGAAGGTGACCTCGGGTGCTGCACCGAAGTCGGTGTCGGTCTCGACGGTGTCGGATGCCGACCCGCTCGTGATGCCGGACGGGCAGTCGACCTCGACCTCTTCGTTAATCCCGCCGGAACACGCGGTGAGGGTGGCCAGGACGCTGGCGGTGACAATCAGCGCGGACAGTCTGCGCACGGAGGCCTCTTCTCGGTACTGCGGGTTTCGGTGCTGCGGGTTTCGGTGCTGCGGGGTGGCGCGGAACGACTGGCCAATTCTAGGTGGCTGGTGCGCCCGCGTCCGGCTCGTCGGCGCCCGGCGCGTTGGCCCCCGGTACGTTCGCCTCGGCGGCCATGGCACGGTCGGCCGATGCCCGGGCGGCGCGGGCGGCCTTGCGCAGCCGCTTGTCGGTCGCGGTGCGCTCGCCGAGAGCGCCGGGGGTCCAGGCCTCGACGTCGTCGTCGCTGAAGTCGGTCTTCGACGCGCGACGCTTGAGCTGCGGCAGCACGGTGTCCGGCGCGAGCCGGCGGGCGGTCATCAGGAACCCGGTGTGGGCGACCATGCGATGGTCGGGGCGCACGGCGAGGCCCTCGACGTGCCAGCCGCGCACGATGGTCTCCGAGGAGTCGGGCTCGGTGAACTCGCCGGTGGCGCGGATCGCCTCGGCGACGCGCGACAGCTGGGTGACCGTGGCGATGTAGCAGATGAGTACGCCACCGGGAGTGAGGGCGTCGGCGACGTCGTCGATGCACTCCCACGGGGCGAGCATGTCGAGGATGACACGGTCGACGGACCCGGGGGCGACGGCGGTGGGCAGCTCCTCGACGAGGTCGCCGACGGTGACCGACCAGTTGCGGGGCTCGGCTCCCAGGAACGCCGTGACGTTGCCGGTGGCGACATCGGCGAATTCCTGGCGGCGTTCGAAGGAGTGCAGGCGCCCGGTCGGTCCGATCGCGCGCAGCAGCCACAGGGCGAGGGCGCCTGAGCCGACACCCGCCTCGACGACCGTCGCGCCGGGGAACATGTCGCCGAGCGCGAGGATCTGCGCGGCATCCTTCGGGTAGATGATGGCGGCGCCGCGGGGCATCGACATGACGAAGTCGCTGAGCAGCGGGCGCAGCGCCAGGTACTCGTCGCCGGTGGTGCCGAGCACGACCGAGGCGTCGGGCCTGCCGATGACGGAGTCGTGCTCTACTCCCCCGCGGTGGGTGTGGAAGATCTCGCCGTGCTCGAGCGTGATGGTGTTGAGGCGGCCCTTGGGGCCGGTGAGCTGCACGCGGTCGCCGCCGCGGAACGGGCCGCTCTGGCGGCGGAAGGCGTCGGGCGCGGCAGTATCGGCGCTCATCGGGCGATCCCGGCGGTGGCGTTCGCGACGTGGGCGGTGAACAGCGACGCGATGTCGGCCAGGGTCTTGCCCTCGAGGCCCGGCCACAGCGTGTGGCGGTCGCTCGCCGGGAGGGTGGAGTGCAGCGGAATGGCGATGGTCATGGCCCCGGATGCCTCGGCAGACGCGACGCCGGGAACCGAGTCCTCGATCGCGACGCATCGCACGATATCCACCCCGAGCAGCTCGGCGGCGTGCAGGTAGGGGGCGGGGTCTGGCTTGGCCGCGGAGACGTCGTCGCCTCCGACGATCACGTCGAACGCCGCGAACCCGATGGCGTCGGCGACGGTCTGGGCCATGCGGTGCACCGACATCGTGACCATCGCGGTCGGTACGCCGGCCGCCTTGAGTTCGGCGAGGAGTTCGCGGGCTCCCGGGCGCCATGGCACCTCGACGGCGACCTGCTCGAGTACCCGCGTGGTCATCCAGTCCACGATCTCGTCGGCGGAGAGCGCGACTCCCTTGGACTGGAAGGTGGCCGCGGCATCCCACAGCCCCATTCCGACGACGCCCATGGCATCGTCGTGCGTCCAGGTGCCGCCGTGCGATTCGATGAGCTCGGTCTCGGCCATCATCCAGTAGGGCTCGGTGTCGACGAGGGTGCCGTCCATGTCCCAGAGCACTGCTGCGGGGGCGTTTGCGGGAGGGGTGGTCGGGGCGCTGCTGTCGGAAGTCACGATGCCCCATAGTACCGGGGGCGCACTCGGCGCCCCGCGGGCCGGGCAGGGGGCGGTGCGGCTGGGTTCTATCCTTGAGGGATAGCTTGGAGCTGGACCAGTTCGGTCCGGCAAGCGGAGGACTTTGTGGCTGACAGCTCGGAAACCTTGAAGGGACGACTTCTCGTCGTCGCATTCGAGGGATGGAATGACGCGGGAGAAGCGGCGAGCGGTGCGGTTCGCACCCTGAAGCAGCTGCTCGACCTGTATCCGATCGCCGAGGTGGAGTCGGAGGACTACTTCGACTACCAGTTCAACCGCCCGACCGTGACGTCGGATGATGACGGCAACCGGCTGCTGGTCTGGCCGTCCGTGACGATCTATGGTCCGACCTCGGTGCTCGGGCAGGGCAGGGCCGGGCAGGTCGGGCAGGTCGAGGTCGAGGTCGAGGCCGAGCAAACCGGTCAGGTCGAAGCACCGATCATGGATGCCTCGAGCCCGGCCGGGCCCGCGGTCGGCGACGGTTCGTCGGCGAACATCGCCGCCGACGCGCAACTGTCGATGAGCGCGGCCAACAACGCCAACATCTACCTCATGCTGGGCACCGAGCCGTCGCGCGGCTGGAAGAGCTTTACCGCCGAGATTCTCGCGACCGTGCAGGAGACTAACGTCTCGGCCATCGTGATGCTCGGTGCGATGCTCGCCGACGTTCCGCACACCCGGCCGATCTCGGTGTTCGTCAGTTCGGAGAACGAGCAGATGCGCTCCCGCCTCGGCGTCGAGCGCAGCTCGTACGAGGGCCCGGTGGGCATCCTCTCGGTGCTCGGGGAGGCCGCCGAGAAGGCCGGCATTCCGACCCTGTCGATCTGGGCGTCGGTTCCGCACTACGTGCACAACGCGCCGTCGCCCAAGGCGACCCTCGCGCTCATCGACAAGCTCGAGGAGATCATCGACGTCGTCATCCCCCGCGGAGACCTCGTCGACGACGCCGCCACCTGGGAGAGCGGTATCGACGCCCTCGCCAGCGAGGACGAAGACATGTCGAACTACATCGAGCAGCTCGAGCAGGCCCGCGACACCGTCGACTCTCCCGAGGCGAGCGGCGAGGCCATCGCGCAGGAATTCGAGAAGTACCTGCGCCGCGGCGAGGAGAAGCCCGACTCGGGTGGCTCCGCCGGCGACGAGCCGTGGCGGCCCAAGGAGTAGATGGAGCCGGGCTGGCTGCGCTCGCCGCGGACGTGCGGGCGGCCCGCAGCCTCCGCGCCGGCGATACGGCTAGCGCAGGCGGATGCCGAGCAGCGCGTCGATCGCGGTGACGGCGGCCGCGGTGGCGGGGCATGCGGCAGCGATGGCGGCGTCCACGACCGCGAGGGCGGCCGGGGTGTCGAGGTCGTCGGCCACCGCGGTGCGCAGGGCGTCGACCACGGGGTCTGGTGCGTCGGAGCCTGCGGTGGCGGGCGCCGCGGCATCCACCTCGGTCGATCCTGTGGATGCTGCTGCCCAGGCGGTCCAGCGCTCGAGGCGGGCGGTGGCGGAGACGAGGGTGTCGGCCGTCCATTCCCAGTCGGTGCGGTAGTGGTGGTCGAGCAGGGCGAGGCGGATGCTGCGAGGGTCGACTCCCCGCGCGGTGAGCTGTGATACCAGCACGAGGTTGCCGAGCGACTTGCTCATCTTCTCGCCCTGGTAGGCGACCATTCCGGCGTGGGCGTAGATGTCGGCGAACGGCTCGCCCGTGATCGACGACGCGTGGCCGGCGCTGAACTCGTGGTGGGGGAAGATCAGGTCGGATCCGCCGGCCTGCACGGTGATCGGCGACGCGAGCCGGTTGATGGCGATGACGGAGCACTCGATGTGCCAGCCGGGGCGGCCGCGCCCGACGCGGGATTCCCAGGCCGGTTCGCCGACGCGGGCGGCACGCCACAGCAGCGGGTCGAGGGGGTCGCGCTTGCCGGGGCGGCCAGGGTCTCCCCCGCGCTGCCGGGAGAGCGCGAGCATGGTGTCGCGGTCGAGGCCGCTCTCGAGGCCGAGGTGCCACGGGCCGGTCTCGGCGGCGCGGGCGCTGTCGAAGTAGAGGTCGTTGTTGCCATCGACCGAATCGTCAGTCGCGACCTCGTAGGCGGTGCCGTGACTGACCAGGGTCTCGACGGCATTGCTGATCTCGGTGATGACATCGGTCACGGCGACGTAGTGGTCGGGCGGCCGGATGCCCAGCGCGGTCATGTCGGAGCGGAACAGGTCGGTCTGCGATGCGGCGAGCTCGCGCCAGTCGACGCCGGTCGCGGTGGCGCGTTCGAGCAGTGGGTCGTCCACATCGGTGGTGTTCTGCACGTATTCGACGCCGACGCCGGCGTCGAGCCAGGCGCGAACCAGGGTGTCGAAGGCCAGGTAGGTGGCAGCGTGGCCGATGTGGGTGGCGTCGTAGGGGGTGATTCCGCAGACATAGAGGGATGCGACGCCGTGCGACGATGCGGAACGCAACTCACCGGTGGCGGTGTCGTGCAGCATCGGAACGGGGCCGGTACCCGGGACCAGCGGAATCTCGGGCATGCTCCACGATTTCACTCGTTAAGGGTACGTCGCGTAGCTGGGGGCTCCGACCATGGTGGTTCGGCGCCCGGGCGGTGCCTGGTGGTTCTGCGCCGCTCGTCGCCTACAGCGGGTCGAGCACACCCGTGGCGAGCAGCACGAGCAGTACGCTGCCGAGGACGAGGCGGTAGATCACGAACGGCATGAACGACTTGGTCTTGATGTACTGCATGAGGAACGCGATGACCGCAAGCCCGACGCCGAACGCGACCACGGTGGCGACCCCGGTCTCGAGGTAGCTGAACGGGGTGTCGACCTCGGGCTCGGTGATGCTGTTGTAGAGCTCGTAGAACCCGCTGCCGAAGACCGCGGGCACCGCGAGCAGGAAGGCGTACTGCGCGGCCGCCGGGCGTTCGTAGCCGAGGGCGCGGCCCATGGTGGTGGTGGCGCCGGAGCGCGAGACGCCGGGGATCAGGGCGAGCGTCTGGGCGAGGCCGTAGAGGATGCCGTCTCGGTAGGTGATGTCGTCGAGCTTCTTGTCGCGGCGCCCGAGCTGGTCGGCTATCCCCAAAATGATGCCGAACACGATGAGCACGATGGCGACGAGCCACAGCGACCGGAACGCGCCGCGGATGGTCTCCTGCAGGAAGAATCCGGCGAGCACGATCGGAACGGTGCCGATGATGATGAGCCAGCCCATGCGCACGTCGGCGTCGTTCTTGGCGATGCCCGACGTCGGCGTGAAGTGGCGGAACCACTTGCCGATGATGCGCGTGATGTCGCCCCAGAAGTACACCAGCACGGCGGCCTCGGTACCGAGCTGCGTGATGGCGGTGAAGGTCGCGCCGGGGTCGGTGGCCGACGGCAGGATCTCGCCCGCGATGCGCAGGTGCGCGCTCGACGAGACGGGGAGGAACTCGGTCAGCCCCTGGAGGATGCCCAGGATGATCGCTTCGATAAAGCTCACGCGGTATTGCCGTTCTGGTTAGTGGAGCAGAGGTTCGCGCGTGGTTCTAGTACTCGAGCAGCAGGTCGCGCAGCACGGTGCGCCCGAAGGCGAGCGCGTCGAGCGGCACGCGCTCGTCGACCCCGTGGAACATGCCGGGGAAGTCGAGGTCGGCCGGCAGCTTGAGCGGTGCGAACCCGTATCCCTTGATGCCAAGCAGCGAGAGCGCCTTGTTGTCGGTGCCGCCACTGAGCATGTACGGCAGCACGGGGGCGCCGGGGTCGTGCCGGTTCAGCATCCCGGTGATCGCGTCGACGAGCGGGCCGTCGAAGCCGTTCTCGAGTCCGATGTCGCGGTGCAGCACCTGGATCTCGATATCGGGGCCGATCAGCTCGCGGACTTCAGCGAGCACCTCGTCTTCCCTGCCAGGCAGGGTGCGGATGTCGATGAGTGCCTCGGCGGTGTCGGGGATCACGTTGTGCTTGTACCCGGCGGTCAGCTTCGTCGGGTTCGTCGTGTTGCGCAGCGATGCGCGGATGAAGCTGCCGGGTGATCCGGTGGCGATCGCGAGTTCATCCATTCCGACGACCTCGGGGTCCTTGTCGAGCAGGCGCGCGAGCTCGGCCATGAGCGCCCTCGTGGTGTCGGTGAGGTGGATGGGCCACTGGCGGCGGCCGAGGATGGCGACCGCTTCGGCGAGCTTGGTGACGGCGTTGTTCTCGATCACGCGCGAGCCGTGCGCGGCGGTGCCGCGGGCGATGAGCTTGATCCAGACCAGGGCCTTCTCGCCGGTCTGCAGCAGGTAGGAGCGCTGGCCGCCGAGGGTGATGGAGTAGCCGCCGACCTCGCTGATCGCCTCGGTGGCGCCGGCGAAGACCTCGGGGTGGTTGTCGACCATGTAGTGCGAGCCGAACACTCCCCCGTTCTCCTCGTCTGAGAAGAACGCGACGATGAGGTCGCGGGCGGGCTGCTGGCCGGAGGTGAGGATGTCCTGGACGGCGGTGATGATCATCGCGTCCATGTCCTTCATGTCGACAGCTCCTCGGCCCCAGAGCATGCCGTCCTTGATCTCGCCGGCGAACGGGTCGACGCTCCAGTTGGCCGGGTCGGCCGGCACGACGTCGGTGTGACCGTGCAGCACGAGGGCGCCGGTGTCGGACGGTGCGCGGCCCTCGATGCGGGCGATGACCGAGGTGCGGCCGGGGGCGGCGTCGAAGTACTGGGTCTTCAGCCCCAGCGCCTCGAGCTTCGCGCCGAGGTATTCGGCCGCCTCGGTCTCGCTCTTCGCGTTGCCCTCTCCGTAGTTCGTAGTGTCGAAGCGGATGAGGTCACGCGCGATCGCTGCGGTCTCCTCGAGGGGCGGGGTCTGCTGTTCTGACGTCACGCGTTCAACCGTACCGGGAGGCGCGGCATCCACTGGCCTGTGCCATCGGGGGCGCTCGCCGTGTCGTCGCGTGGTGCTTCGGGTGGGCGACGCGGGTCGGATTGGCCTGATTGCGGGGTGGATTTGGAGCACCTTCGAGCCGTGCTATTCTCAAACGTCGGCAAGTCCTGAGGGCTTACCGGATGCGCGCGGATGGCGGAAATGGCAGACGCGCTAGCTTGAGGTGCTAGTGCCCGTATTAGGGCGTGGGGGTTCAAGTCCCCCTTCGCGCACAGCGAATGGATCGGGTGAAAACCCGGAAGTTCGAATGATGGGCCGCAGTGATCACGATGTGATCGCCGTGGCCCATTTCTGGTTTCCGGGGCTTGGCCAAATGGAGACAGCGTCGCACCGCCCATGATCCTGCTGCGGCTTAGCTGACGCCCTTGGACTGCAGGAACGGCGTCGGAGAGATTGCCACTCCCCCGCGCCTGATCTCGAAGTGCAGGTGGCATCCGGTGGAAACCCCGGCGGTGCCGACGGCCGCGATCTGCTGGCCCGCGTTCACCTGAGCGCCGACACGGACCAGAATTCCATTCGAGAACATGTGCGCGTAGCTGGAAGTGATGCCGTCACCGTGGTCGATCGTGATCTGGTTGCCATAGCCACCTGCCGGCCCTGCGGCAATCACCTTGCCAGCCGAGGCCGCGAAGATGGCAGTGCCGCAGCTGCTTCCATAGTCATCGCCGGAGTGCAGTCGATAGTCCCTGTAGACGGGGTGCAGTCGATTTCCGTATGCCTGGAAGCTTCCGTAGTTCACGATCGGGTTGGTCCATCCCTGTGCGGAGATGGACCCGCTGACGCCGGGAGTGACCGGGCTACTGGCCGTCATCGTGGCTGCAGCGGTCCTGCGCTTCTGCTCCTCCAGCGCATACCCCTGCTCGACCGAAATGCGGGCGTCACGCAGCGTTTCGAGCTGCGCCTGTAGCTGCGCTTCCTGCGCCTGCTGATCCTGGAGTGCGGCCTCCGCCTCCGCCTGCGCCTCCGCAGCCTGCTCGAGTGACTTCTGGGAAGCCGCAGCCAGGCGTGCAAGCTCCGTCTCAGCCACGGAGGCCTGTGCGCCCAGCGCATCGGCGGTGCGTGTCGCGACCGTCGCCCTCGTGAACAGCGACTCGTCACGCTCGGCGAGCTTCGTGGTCGTGCTCAGGCGATCCAGGAGGTCGGTGCCGCTGTCCCCGCCGAAGAATACTTCGAGTGTGGGGTCGTTCGTCGATCGGGCGAGCATCGCCGCTTGCTGCCCGGCCCTGGTCTTGATCTCCTCGGCCTCGGCGTCGGCGTCATCCGCCTGTTCCAGGAGGGTGGCGGTGTGCCCGGTTGCCTCGTCCAGGAGGTCGCGCGCCTCTTGCAATTCCTCGCCACGCTGTTCAGCGAGGGCGTTGGCCTCGTCGACCCGGGTCGTCAGGGCATCCAGCAGCCCGGTGATGCGAGTGATCTCGGCCCGGGTCGCCTCCTCGCTTCCTCGCGCGGCTTCGACGTCTGCCCACGTGGGGTTATCCGGCTCTGCAGAGGCCGCAGCTGAGCCACCGGCGAGCATCGCAAAGACGAGAACCGCGGCTGCGATGCCGTTTCGAGATCGACGGATTTTCGATGCCTGTGTGCTGGCCGTGTTAGTCAGTTCTCTGCTCCGAAGTCCATTCACATGTCTGCCGGTCTCTCCTGGCGACTGTTCATGCTTACATGCGTTTGCTTGGAACAGTGTTTTTTGGTGAAAAGTCACGTCCTGGCCGACGGCGTCGGATCAGGCGGTACTCAGCCCTCGCGAGACATTCCAGCGCTGGTTCACCGTAGTGAGGCGACATTTTTCGGGTTGGATTGGATCATGATGGCGAGGATCGGTACTTCCGGCTGGAGCTACGACCATTGGGGCGGCGTGCTGTACCCGCCCGGGATGGCGCCGCGCGATCGCCTCGCGCGGTACGTGGAGGCGTTCGACACCGTCGAGCTGAACGCGAGCTTCTACCGGTGGCCGCGTGCCGCGACGTTCGCATCGTGGCGGCGCCGCCTGCCGGAGGGATTCGAGCTGACGGTGAAGGCCCCGCGCGGCATGACCCACGCCCGCAAGCTGTATGCGCCGGAGGAGTGGATCGACCGCATGGCGGTGAGCCTCCACGAGCTGGCGGGTCGGCGCGGGCCGCTGCTGGTGCAGCTTCCGCCGGCGCTCGAGCGGGACGACGATCGCCTCGACTGGTTCCTCGCCCGACTCCCCCACTGGATGCGTCCGGTCATCGAGTTTCGGCACGCGTCGTGGAACGACGAGGCAGTCTTCGCGCTGCTCGAGCGCCACGGCGCGACCTACTGCGTCACGAGCGGCGCCGGTCTGCCGTGCGTGCTGCGCGCGACGTCGAACACGGTCTACATCCGGTTCCATGGCCCGGACGACGAGCACCTCTACGCCGGGTCGTATCCCGCGGAGGCGATCGCGTGGTGGGCCGACCGCATTCGCGAGTGGGAGGGGCAGGGACGTGAGGTGTACGGGTACTTCAACAACGATGGGGGCGGCAACGCGGTGCGTGATGCCTGGGCGTTGCGTGCTGCCGTGGCATCCATCGCCTGAGGGTTCTGGGCACTGGACGCGCCACGCGAATGCCGCGTGTCACACCGACAGGCGGTAGCCGCGCTTGATCACGGTCTCGACGAGTCCGGGGCGCTTGAGGTTCTGCCGCAGGCGGCTGAGTGCGACCTCGAGGGCATGGTCGTCGAGCACGGTCGGCGTCGATGCGGCGAGCGCGGTGCGCGAGACCACGTCGCCCCGCGCGGCCACGAGTGCGCGCAGCAGGGCGAGCGAGGTGGGCGGCAGCACCGACCTGGCGCCGTCGATGAGCACGACGGCTCCGCGCAGCTCGATCAGGCCGTTGCTGGTCTGGATACTCGTGACGCGGTCCTTCTCGAGGCGGTCGCAGACCAGCTTGATGAGGGCGCCGAGCCGAAAGCGGTCGGGCTGGATGACCGGGATGCCGAGGGCGATGAGCGGCTCGGCCGTGACGGGACCTACCGCCGCCGCGAGCACTGCCGAACGGAACGCCTCGGCGACCTCGGAGAGCCTGCCGAGCGCCTCCGCGGTGCTGAACAGCGCGTGCACGGCAGGAGCGCTGGTGAACGTGACCGCGTCGAGCTGCTGCCCGGCGATGGCCTCGATGAGGCGCTCGACCCGGGCGTCTGAGGTGTCGAGCCCGAGCCAGCGGTACGGCGCGACGGTCAGCACCCGGTGCCCGGCGGAGCGCAGGCGGTCGAGCTGGTGCTCGTCGGTGTAACCGTGCAGCTGGATCGCGACCGTGCGCGGCTCGGGGAAGTCGGCCAGCGTCTTGGTAACCAGGCTCGCGGTGGTCTCCTCGTCGCTCATGGCGGTGTCGTTGAGTCCTGCCGCCCGGATGCCGCCGCGCGCCTTGGGTCCGCGCACGAGGATGCTGGTGTCGGCGAACGCATCGAGCAGGTCGTCGCCGAGCCCGCCTGCGTCGGCCACTTCGAACCAGCGCCGGATGCCGTACGAGGTGGTGGCGAGCAGCACGTCGGGCCGGCTCTCGATCATCGCGCGGGTGTCGGCGAGGATCGGCTCGTCGTCGACCCTGGCGGCCATCTTGAGCGTCGGCGCGTGCAGCACCGTCGCCCCGCGCCGCTTCAGCGCGTCGATGAGGTCTTCCGACCGGCGGTCGCTGGTGACGCCGATGCGAAAGCCGTCGAGCTGGTCGAACCGGAAGCCGACGGTGCCGGTGTCGGTGGAGGGTTCGGTAGAAAGAGGAGGAGCCACCGGGCTGGCGTCGGCGCCCGCCGTCGCATCCGTCATGGCCGTCACTCCGAGGGGGCGAGCGCCGCGGCCGTCTCGAGCACGAACGCGGCGTTCGCGTCATCCCGATTCGCATACGCCACGACCTCGCCGATCACGAGCACCGCCGGCGACTTCACGCACGCGGCGGTCGCGTCGTAGACGATGCGGTCGAGCGACGAGAAGATCGACCGCTGCTCGCGCGTGTAGCCCCGTTCGATGACGGCGATGGGGGTGGATGCCGGCAGCCCGTGTCGCACGAGGCCCTGGGTGATCTGCGGCAGGTTGCCCACGCCCATCAGCACCACGATGGTGCTGGCGAGCCCCGCCAGCCCGGCCAGCTCGGTCTCGCTGAACGGAGCGTGCCCCGACACCACCGTGAACATGCGGCTGACGTCGCGGTGTGTGACGGCGATACCGGCCGCCGCGGGCACGGCGACCGCGCTGGAGACCCCGGGGATCACCGTGACCTCGACGCCGGCGGCGCGGCAGGCCATGACCTCTTCTCCCCCGCGGCCGAAGACGAACGGGTCGCCGCCCTTGAGGCGTACGACGCAGGATCCCTCGAGGGCATGCTTCACGATGAGCCCCTCGATGTCGCACTGCGGGATCGGGTGGTGGCCCGGGGTCTTGCCGACGTCGATGAGTAGTGCCGTCGGGGCGAATTGGGCCAGCCGGTCGTGGGGTGCGAGGCGGTCGTAGAGCACGACGTCGGCGGCGGCGAGCGCCTTGACCGCGCCGAGGGTGAGGAGGTCTTCCGAGCCGGGTCCGCCCCCGACGAGGTAGACCTGCCCGGGAGTCATGCTCCCTCCCGCACGGGGATGCGCGACCCGCTGAGCAGCACGCCCTTGCCCGCGGCGCGTTCCTCGTCGGTGGGTGGGCGCACCTGGTCGCGTTCGGGCACCCGCAGGTGGCTCGGGTCGGCCTCCTCCGGCGCGTTGACGAAGGTGCGGAACCGGCGCAGACGCTCGGGGTCGCGCAGGGTGGCCGCCCACTCGTCTTCGTAGTTCTCGACGTGCTTCGCCATCGCCGACTCGAGTTCGTCGGCGAGGCCGAGGGAGTCGTTCACGACCACGTCGTACACGTGCTCGAGGCCGCCCTCCATCTCCTCCATCCAGCGTGCGGTGCGCTGCAGGCGGTCGCCGGTGCGGATGTAGTACATCATGTAGCGGTCGATGTACGTGATCAGGGTCTCGTCGTCGAGGTCGCCGACGAGCAGGTGGCCGTGGGCCGGCTGGTATCCCCCGTTGCCGCCGACGTACATGTTCCAGCCCTTGTCGGTCGCGATGACCCCGACATCCTTGCCGCGGGCCTCCGCGCATTCGCGGGCGCACCCCGAGACCCCGAACTTGAACTTGTGCGGGGCCCGGAGGCCGCGATAGCGGAGTTCGAGCCGCACGGCCATGGCGACGGCATCCTGCACCCCGAAACGGCACCAGGTCGACCCGACGCAGCTCTTCACGTTGCGGAGCGCCTTGCCGTAGGCCTGCCCGGATTCGAACCCGGCGTCGACGAGGCGCTTCCAGATCTCGGGCAGCTGGTCGAGGCTCGCCCCGAACATGTCGATGCGCTGCCCGCCGGTGATCTTCGTGTAGAGACCGAAGTCGATGGCCACCTGGGCGATGACCGCGAGCTTCTGCGGGGTGACCTCGCCGCCCGGCATCCGTGGAACCACCGAATAGGAGCCGTCACGCTGCAGGTTCGCGAGGGCGCGGTCGTTGGTGTCCTGCAGGCCGGCGCGACCCTCGCCGAGGATGTACCCCTGGTGCTGGCTGGCGATGACCGACGCGATGGTGGGCTTGCAGATGTCGCAGCCGCGGCCGGTTCCGTAGGTCGAGATGATCTCGTCGAACGAGGTGAGCCCGGTGACCCGAACGGTTTCGTAGAGCTCCTGGCGGGAGAGCGGAAAGTGCTCGCACAGCGCCTTCGACACGGTCTGGCCCGATTTGACCAGTTCGGTCTCGAGGATCTTCTTGACCAGCGGAACGCACGAGCCGCACTGGGCGCCGGCGCGGGTGCACGCCTTCAGCGGGCCGAGCTCGGTGCACGCTTCGCCGTCGGGGGTGCCGATGCCGTTGACCGCGTCGCGGATGGTGTGCGCCTCGATGTTGTTGCACGAGCACACCAGGGCGGAGTCGGGCAGCTCGGAGCTGGCCGGCCCGTCGCCGCCGGCCGCGCTGAGGTAGGCGCCGGGTTCGTCGCCGAGCGCCGCGCCGAGCATCGGTCGCAGCATCGCGTATGGGCTTGCGTCGCCGACGAACATGCCGCCGAGGAGTGTCTTGGCATCGTCGGTCACGACGAGCTTCTGGTAGACGCCGCGCACCGGATCGGCGTAGACCACCTCGAGGGCGCCCTCGGTCGTGCCGAGTGCGTCGCCGAAGCTCGCGACGTCGACCCCGGCGAGCTTGAGCTTGGTCGCGTCGTCGACGGTGGTGAACTCCGCGAAGCCGCCGAGCAGCCGGTCGGCGACCACCTCGGCCATGGCATTCGCGGGGGCGACGAGTCCGGTGCAGCGGCCCTCGAAACTGGCGACCTCGCCGATGGCGAAGATGTCGGGCGACGAGGTGCGGCAGTCGGTGCCGATCACGATGCCTCCGCGCGGCCCGAGCTCGAGCCCGGCGGCCGCGGCCAGTTCGTCGCGCGGGGTGATACCGATGGCGAAGACCACCAGGTCGGCCGGCAGCACCTGCCCGTTGGCGAGGCGCACGGCCGTGACCGCCGAGCCGTCGTCGGTGAGTTGGATGTCGCGGGGCCGAGTTCCCAGGTGCAGCGCGATGCCCTTGCCGGCGATCACCCTGCCGAGTGCCTGGCCCGCGCCCTGGTCGAGCTGCGCCGACATCAGCCACGGCCCGGAGTGCACGAGCGAGGATTCTGCGCCGCGGGCGGCGAGCCCGCCTGCCGCCTCGAGTCCGAGCAGGCCACCTCCGGCGACAACCGCGCGCGGTGCCCGGCCGAGCGACACGCTCAGGCGGGCGACCTCGTCGCGCAGCCAGTCGACGTCGTCGATGGTGCGGTACACGCGAATGTGCTCGGCGCCGGGAATGTCGGGAACCGGTGCAGACGACCCGGTCGCCATGACGAGCTGGTCGAACGGCAGTCGGCGGTCGTCGCTGGTCTCGACCGTGTGGCCGATGGGGTCGATGGATGTCGCGGCGACGCCCGACAGCACCGACACGTGGTCGGGGTGCCACTCGGTCTGCGCGGTGAGTGACAGGTCGACCGACGACTCCATCCGCTGGCTGAGCGCCACCCGGTCGTACGGGGCGTGGATCTCCTCGGAGATGACCGTGATGCGGGTGGCCAGCTCCGGGTCGCGTGCCCGGAGGGCATCGGCGGCGCGGTGGCCGGCGGGCCCACCGCCGATGATGAGTACTTCGCGGGTGGTCGTCATGCTCGCCGAGGCTACGGGCACGCCGTGACGGGTCGGTTTCTGCCGTGTGTCGGCGGCATGACGCGTACCCCACAACGGGGGCGTCGCGATGTGAGGCCCGTTTCACACGGGCGTAACGTGCTCTCCGCGGGACCGAAACACGACGCCCGTACGGTCGCAGCATGACGATGACCACCAGTGCGCCCGTGACCGACGCCACGACCGGAACCTGGACCGTCGCCTGCGCGGGAGCGGAACTCGAACCCCTGTGGGGCGAGACGGTGCTTCTCGCGGGGCGGCAGATCGCCCTCATCAAGCTGTCGGACGACGAGCTGTACGCGGTCGGCAACCAGGATCCGCACACCGGAGCGTTCGTGATGGCGCGCGGGATCGTGGGATCGCGGGGCGACATCCCGACTATCGCCTCACCCCTGCACAAGGAGGTCTACGACCTGCGCACGGGGGCTGGGCTGTCGAACCCGGCACTCCGCATCGACAGCTATCCGAGCCGCATCGTCGACGGCGTCGTGGAAGTGCAGCTGCCGTAGCCATGCCCATCCCCGACCCCATCCCCGACCCCCCAGCCCTGCTCGCCATCTCGCACGGGACGTCGTTGCCGACGGGCCAGCTCGCGGTGTCGAACCTCGTCGACGCGGTGGCGCGCGAGACCGTGGTGCGCGTCGAGCCCGGGTGCGTCGACGTGCAGATGCCCGACGTGCCCGCCGTTCTGTCGTCGCTTGATGATGGGCAGGATGCCGTCATCGTTCCTCTGCTGCTCAGCGCCGGGTTCCACGTGCACGTCGACCTCGTGAACGAGGCCGCGGCGGTGGATCGTGACGTCACCATCGCCCGCGCCCTCGGACCGGATGACCGCATCGTGCGCGTGCTTGCCCGTCGGCTCGGGCAGGCCAGGTTGCGCCGCGGCGACGCCGTCGTGCTGGGGTGTGCGGGGTCGACCGACGCACGCGCCGTCGAGGATTGCTTCGAGATGGCCCGGCGCCTCAGTGCGATGATCCACCGCCAGGTCGAGGTGGGCTTCATCAGTGCCGCGCGCCCCCGGCTGCCCGAGGCGATCGCCACGGCACGCAAGGCCAACCCGGGAGCCCGCGTCGTCGTGAGCACCTACCTGTTGGCGCCCGGGTACTTCAACGATCTCGCGCACGGCATGGGGGCCGACGCGGCGACAGACCCGCTGCTCGTCGCAGACCACCCGGCACCGCCGGAACTGGTGTCGGTCGTGCTCGACCGGTACGCCGAGGTCGCTACGACCGCGGTCGCCCCGCCACGTCGGCCGCTGCGGGCGGGAACGTCGGCCAGCGGAACTCGTACCCGGACGCGGTGAGGGTGCCCGGCAGCACCCATCGGCTCTTGAGCACGAGTTCGGGCTCGGTTCGCAGCACGAACATGGCGGGCTCCAGCATCCACCTGAATGCGGGCAGGCCGAACGGGGCCCGCACCACCCGCCGCAGGGTCTGCATGAGCGAGCGGTTGTCGGTCGGATTCGGCGCGGTCACGTTGACCGGCCCGGCGACGGATTCGGTGTCGCGAATGAAGCGCACCGCCCCGACCACGTCGTCGATGTGCACCCAGCTGAACTTCTGGCGGCCGCGCGAGCGGTAGCGCTTCGGAGTGCCGTCGCCCGACGGGGATGGCCCGATCCCCCGGTAGCGGCGGTGCGCGAACCACCAGCCGTCGAATTGCGGCCCACCGAGGCCGAGCCGTGCGAGGCGCAGCAGCAGCGTGGTGGCTGGGCCATCGCCGAGCACGATCGACATGCGCAGCGCTGCCCGCCGGGTGCCCGGCAGGTCGCCGTCGAAGAACTCGGCCTCCCAGGTGCGGGCGACGTCGGATGAGAAGCCGGTGCCGAGCTCTCCCCCGTTCTCGGTCATCGGGCGGTCGAGCGAGTACCGGTAGATGGTCGCGGTGCTCGCGTTGAGCCAGAGGCGCGGGGGCGTGGCGCTCGCCGCGATGGCGTCGCGCAGCTGCCGGGTGGTGTCGACGCGGGAACGCAGGATCTCGTCGCGGTTGCGGGTGGTGTAGCGGCAGTTGACGCTCTTGCCGGCGAGGTTGATCACCAGGTCGGCGCCGTCGACGGCGCGGCGCACGGCGTCGTCGTCCGACCAGTCGACGTCAGCGCCGCTCCTGCCGATCGTGACGACGGGGTGGCCGTCGGCGGCGAGATCGGCTGCCAGCCGCCTGCCGATGAATCCCGATGCTCCCGCGATGACGACCGTGCCCGTGTTCTGTTCCACCGGCCCAGCGTAGGTGGCGAAGTCTCACGAATGACGCCGGGGGTCAGCGACACGCGGCCGCGAGCGGCCCGGCGAGCCAGCGCTCGATCTCGCCCTGCGACCGCAGCTGCACGATCACGAGGCGGCCGTTCGCCGCGTCGAGGGCGGGAATGCGCTCGGTGTACTTGTGCCGGGTCGTGAACGACCAGCGCACGATGTGTTCGGGATCGGTGAAGATCGTGTGCAGCGCGGGCTCGATGTTTCCATTCCAGAGCCGTTGCCGCAGCATCCGTCGCCTGAGGGTCCGGCGGATGACCCGGGGAAGCGTGACCCGCCAGAACGGCGGGTCGACCCAGACCATCAGGTCGGCGCTATCGGCGAGGAGCGGCCGGGCGGTGTTGTACTGCCACTCGGTGGTCCACGATTCGGTGGCGATCATGGCGTGCACGTCGTCGAGGAACTCGGGGCGAGGCACCCAGCCCGCGCCGTGGAAGAGGGCGTCGATCTCGGTGTGCGGGCCGCCGGTGACGGCCGAGATGCGCGCGGCGAGGGTGGTCTTGCCCGACCCTGACACGCCGGCGACGACCACCCTGCGCGGTCGATGCGGCAGGGGGTCGGAGGCGGTGAGCACCGGATGAGCCTACGGTGCGGGTGGGGCGGGCTGTGGCGTGCGATTTGCGCTGTCGGCTGCGGCGCCTGGCTTACGTCGCGGGGTGCGTGCCCGGCCTACGCGGCCGGCTGCGGCGCCCGGCGGAAGAATGGGATCGCGATCGGGTTGGTGAACACCTGGCGGCGGTTGCACTTGACGAGTCCGACGATCGACACGATGAGGTGGGCGGTCGCGAGGATGGGGTAGATCGCGATCGGCAGCGCCGGGGCCGCGCCGCTCTCGCTGTCGGCGAACAGGGCGATCGACAGTGCGATCAGTACCGCCATCACGAGCGAGACCACGATCATGGTGAGTCCCCAGTTCGCGGCGTTGCGGGCATTCTCGGCGGCGAGCGGGGACTTGCGTCGCTGTCCGGGGTAGACGGCGGCCATCACGATGCCGGCGATGACCAGGTTGAAGAACGGAATGGGAATGTAGGCGAGGAAGCCGAGCCCGTACGGCAGCGCACCGGTCGATGCCGCATCGGCCGTCGCCTGGTGCGGGTTGACCGGCGGGCGCGTGTCGGCGATGGCCGCGTCGACCTCGTTGCGCGAGTACCCGTCGGCCGTCATGTCTGCGCGGAACTTCTGCTCCGCGGGCGTCTCGTAGGCGGGCATTCCGGCGTGCGGCTCGTGGGTGCTCATGCCCGAAGCATAGGTGGATGCCTCGACGAACCCTTAGGAAGACACGGCTCGCCGGGCAGCCGGCGCGGTGGCGCGCCTATCAGCGCGGCATGGCGCCTGATCCGCGGCACCTACTCCCCGGCGCCTACTCCGCGACGGGCGGCGCCCACACCTGCCGGGTGGTCCGCACGCTCTGCCCGGTCGCGATCGACTCGCGCATCACCGACTGCAGGTAGAAGTCCTGCGATGCCTCGGCGAGGCTGTACACCTGCGGTCCCCCGCGCACGTAGGCCGTCATGCCGTCGAGCACGGCGGCGATGGCCAGGTCGTCGTCGGCGAGCCGGGCCGGCAGGTAGGGGTTCGTGTAGAGCGTCGCGTCGCCCAGGGTGAGGCTGCGCAGGAACATGCCCTCGTGGTTACCAGATCCCCCGGCGAACTGCCGCTCGATGCGGGTGCTGAGTGGGCTCCGGTAGTCGGCCAGCGACCGCACCAGGTCGTCGCGTAGTTCGCCCCGCTCTCCCCTGGCGACGATTGTGTGCGAGCGGATCCACGACCGATACTGGTCGTCGTCGAAGTCGTAGGTGCCGACCCGGTCGCCGAAGTCGAAGCGCGCGGTGACGTGGCGTGACTTCGCGAGCAACTCTCCCTCGGGGTCACCCTGCCGGGTGGGTCCGGCGACGATGGTCGAGGCGAATTGGTGCGCGGTCACGGTGGCGTCGTCGAAGCCGATGCCCAGCATCCGTCGCAGCAGGCTCATGCCGTGGTAGTCGTGCGCGACCGACACGAGTACGTCGTTGACGAAACCGAGTCGCCCTGAGCGGGCCACATCGAGTTGCGCGCTGAGCAGCGGTTCGAGGTGGTATTGCTCGGCGACCTGGATGCGGGCTCCCGCGCGCACCAGGGCGTCGAGCGCTTCGAGCGACGCGATGTCGAGTGCCGGCGGTGTCTCGGCCAGCACGGGCAGCCCGCGTTCCGTGGCCTCGGTGATCACCTGGGGAGCGACCTGCGCCGGCACCGACACCACGACGTACTCCGGGGCCTCTGCGTCGAGCAGCTGGTCGAGCGTGCGGAACGTCGGCACGCCCCACTCCGCCTCGATGGGCTCGCCCGTTTCGGCGCTGCGGGTGACTACTCCGCAGACGGTGAACCGGTCGGGCAGTGCGGCGGCGATGCGCAGAAAGAACGAGGTGCGGTAGCCGCTGCCGACGATGGCGATCACGGCGGGCTCGGTGGAGTGGTTGCGGGTGGGATCGATCACGGACGGCGTCATTTCGTGGGGGCTGGGCGCAGCGACGGGGCGGGGAGGTAGGGCTAGGTAGGCGGGGTGAAGCGGGGAAAGTGGGGCGGGCAGAGCGGGAAGGACTGGCTGGGCAGGGCAGGGAGGTGGGGCTACTGGCCGGGTGCGGGATGTGCGGGGCCGGTCAGCCGGACTCATGCTTACACATGGAGTGGCCCGGGAGGTATGGGCTCGGCGCGTCGCTCCCGCACCGCATACCGTTGAGCCATGCAGAACGAGTCAGTGCGCCGCCGGGTCACCGTGCGCGGGCAGGTGCAGGCGGTGGGCTACCGCTGGAGCGCGAAACAGCAGGCAGACAGCATCGGCGCGCGCGGATTCGTGCGCAACCTGCCAGACGGGAGTGTCGAGCTCGAGGTCGAGGGCACGCCAGACGTGGTCGACCGCATGCTCGCGTGGGCGGCATCCGGCCCACCCCATGCCGTCGTCGAATCAGTGGATGCCACCGCTATCGAGCCGACCGGCGACGCAGGCTTCGACATCCGGCACTGACCGCGCAGCGTGTCGCGCGCTGCTACGCGATGGACCGCATCCGAACCTGCTCGGGGTACTCGGCGGTGACCAGGATCGGCATGTGGTCCGATGCGCCGCTGGGCAGGGTGGAGACGTTGTCGATGTCGAGGCCGACCGAGGTCACGAAGTCGAAGTGGCCCTTGAAGAACTTGTAGCGCGTGTAGGTGGTGGTGTCGCTGAGCGACAGGTCGTACCCCGACTTCGTCACGTGGGTGGTGAGGTGGTCCTTGAAGTACGGGTAGTTGTAGTCGCCGACCATCAGCATGGGGAGGTCCTCTCCCATGGTGCGCAGCTCGGCGTGGGCGGCACGGATCTGGTTGCGACGTAGCGAGTTGAGCGCGGTGAGCGGCGCGGCGTGGAACGACGCGACGACGACCTCGCGGTTCGACTCGGCGTCGACGAGGCGGGTGCCGATCAGGCGCTCGTGCGCGGGCGACAGCACGCGGTCGTGCAGCGATTTCTTGAGCGCGAAGGCGCGGGTCTCGATCGCGGTGAACCGGTCACGCCGGTAGTACACCGCGAGGCCGAGCCGGTTGCGCTTGGTCGAGTCGGCGAGGTGCAGCGCGCCGATCTCGGCGGGCAGGCTGGTGGTGTCGCATTCCTGCAGGCAGAGCACGTCGAGCTCGTTCTCGGTGGCCAGATCGACGAGCTCACCACGAGCGGTGTTCTTTCTGAGGTTGTAGCTAATGACTCGTAACAGGACGACCTCATAGGGCTTGAGTTATGGATTCGTGATGTGCAGCGAATGGAATCATACCCATGCGCGGCAGGAGTTCGATCGGCACACCACGGGCGATGCGCGGTGCCCGGTGAACATCGCGCGACCAATGCCCCAACCTCGGGAATACCGCAGCGCCGGGGGCCCCGAGTCCTACGATGGAGACGGCGCGCAACTCACGTTGCGCCCCGGGAGGACGTCATGACTACTGCCCTAGCCGAATCCACCACCTGGGTGTACCGCGACCCGGTTCCCCTCGAGGGAGAGGAGCTGACGCGGGTAGACGCGTGGTGGCGGGCAGCGAACTACCTCTCCGTCGGCCAGATATACCTCCTCGACAACCCCCTGCTGCGGGAGCCCCTCACCCGCGACCACGTGAAGCCGCGCCTGCTCGGCCATTGGGGAACCACGCCCGGCCTGAACTTCGTCTACGCACACCTCAACCGCGCGATCCTCGAGCGCGACCTCGACGCCCTGTACGTCGCGGGTCCAGGGCACGGCGGCCCGGGCATGGTGGCCAACGCCTGGCTCGACGGCACCTACTCGGAGATCTACTCGAAGGCCGACCAGACCGTCGCCGGCATGCAGCACCTGTTCCGCCAGTTCTCTTTTCCGGGCGGCATCCCCAGCCACGCGGCACCCGAGACGCCAGGGTCGATCCACGAGGGCGGCGAGCTCGGCTACGCGCTCTCGCACGCCTATGGTGCCGCATTCGACAACCCCGGCCTGCTGGTCGCCACCGTCGTCGGCGATGGGGAGGCCGAGACCGGTCCGCTCGCGACCGGCTGGCACTCCAACAAGTTCATCGACCCGCTACAGGACGGCGTCGTGCTGCCGATCCTGCACCTCAACGGATACAAGATCGCGAACCCGACCGTGCTCGCGCGCATCCCCGAAGAAGAGCTGCTCGACCTGATGCGCGGCTACGGCCACACCCCGCACATCGTCTCGGGCGGCTTCGACGGCGAAGACCCGTTCCTCGTGCACCAGCGGATGGCCGCGACCCTCGACACCGTGCTCAACGAGATCGCGGCGATCAAGAAGCAGGCGGCAGATGGCACGCTCGACGGCACCCCACGCTGGCCCATGATCATCCTGCGCACCCCCAAGGGCTGGACCTGCCCGCCCGAGATCGACGGCAAGCCCGTGGAGAACACCTGGCACGCGCACCAGGTGCCGCTGGCGAGCGCCCGCGACACCCCCGAGCACACCGCCATCCTCGAGGGCTGGATGAAGAAGTACCGCCCGGAGGAACTGTTCGACGACAACGGGGCCCCGACCGCGTTCATCACCGGCCTCGCCCCGGTCGGCGACAAGCGCATGAGCGCCACCCCACACGCCAACGGCGGGCTTCTCCGCCGCGAGCTGCGACTGCCCGACTTTCGTGACTACGCCGTCGACGTGCCGGAGCCCGGCGCGACCATCGGCGAGGCGACCACGGAGCTCGGCAAGTGGCTCGCCGACGTCATTCGCGAGAACCCCGACAACTTTCGGATCTTCGGCCCCGACGAGACGGCCTCGAACCGGCTGCAGGCGGTCTATACGGCCACCGACAAGCAGTGGAACGCTGCCATCTGGCCGGTCGACGAGCACCTCGCCCGCGCGGGCAGGGTCATGGAGATGCTGTCGGAGCACCAGTGCCAGGGCTGGCTCGAGGGCTACCTGCTCACCGGCCGACACGGGCTGTTCAACTGCTACGAGGCGTTCATCCACATCGTCGACTCGATGCTCAACCAGCACGCCAAGTGGCTCAAGGTCAGCAGCGAGATTCCGTGGCGCCGTTCCATCTCATCGCTGAACTACCTGCTGTCGTCGCATGTCTGGCGGCAGGACCACAACGGGTTCAGCCACCAGGACCCCGGGTTCATCGACCACGTGATCAACAAGAAGGCCGATGTCGTGCGCGTCTACCTGCCGGTGGATGCCAACACCCTCCTGTCGACGTACGACCACTGCCTGCGCTCCGTCGACTACGTGAACGTGGTCATCGCGGGTAAGCAACCCGGTCCGAACTGGCTGTCGATGGACGCCGCCGTCGAGCACTGCACCCGCGGGCTCGGCATCTGGGACTGGGCGGGCACCGACGTCGCCGGTGAGGACCCGGAGGTGGTTCTGGCCTGCGCGGGAGACGTGCCGACGATCGAGGCGTTGGCGGCGGCATCCATTCTTCGCGAATACCTGCCCGACCTGCGCGTGCGCTTCGTCAACGTGATCGACCTGATGCGACTGCAGGATTCGAGCGAGCACCCGCACGGGCTCTCGCACCGCGACTTCGACACCATCTTCACCACCGACAAGCCGGTGATCTTCGCGTACCACGGGTATCCGTGGCTGATCCATCGCCTCACCTACCGCCGTGCGGGGCACAATAACCTGCACGTGCGCGGGTTCAAGGAGGAGGGCACCACCACGACGCCGTTCGACATGCTGCTGCTCAACGACCTCGACCGGTACCGGCTCGTGATGGACGTGATCGACCGGGTTCCCGGGTTGCAGTCGCGTGCGGCCAGCCTGCGCCAGGACATGCAGGACCGACGGATGCGTGCCCGCGCGTACACCCGCGAGCACGGGGAGGACATCCCCGAGGTCGTGCAGTGGCAGTGGTCCGGCGACGGTGCGGGCGTGTCACAGGAGGCCGACGAGACCGGCGGGGACAACATCTGAGCACACCCCCTGGTGCAGTAACGCAGTAGCGCCGCGCGGTGATGCGATTGCGCGTGTAGCGCAGTAGCGCACGGGGTACAGCGGGGCGAACCAAAGAGGTTCATGAGAGATCTCTTTTGTTCGCCTCACTGCCACCTCATGTTCACTCCCGAATGTGGTGTCAGGTCGATCGCAGCCGACGCGATCGACACTCGCACCCCCGGGAGAAAACACATGGTCATCAGGGTTGTCCTGTACTCGCACGACTCCGTCGGCCTCGGGCACGTTCGCCGCAACCTCGCCATCGCGCACGCGCTTACCGAGACGCTGCCCGCGCTGACCGGCGAGAGCGTGAGCGGGTTGCTCGTGACCGGGCAGCCGTCTGCGACGTCGTTCCCGACCGCGCCCGGTTGGGACTGGCTAGTACTGCCCGGCATCACACCCGGCAGCGCGGGGTACGAGCCGCGTCACCTCTCCGTGGGCATGACCGCGCTGAGCAGCATCCGTGCCAACGTCATCAGGGTCGCGCTGCGGGAATTCTCGCCCGACCTGGTGATCGTCGACCGTCACCCGCTCGGCGCGCACGGCGAGCTCGAGGCGGCCCTCACGGCGCTGCGCACCGCCCGCCCCGACTGCGCCATCGTGCTCGGGCTGCGCGAGGTGCTCGACAAGCCCTCCGTCGCCCGCGCCGAATGGAAGGCGATCGGCGGGGCCGCGACGGTGCGGCGGCTGTTCGACGCCGTCTGGCTGTACGGCGACCCCGCGGTGCACGACGCCGCGACCACCGGCGAACTCCCCCGCGCGATCGCCGCGCTCGCCGAGCACACCGGGTACCTCTCCAACGGCAGGCCGGTCGGGCGCCCCTCTCGCCGCGCCAGGCGCGAAGAGCCGTTCGTGCTGACCATGGTCGGCGGTGGAGCCGACGGCGGCTTCCTCGCGACCGCTGCCGCCCAGGCCGAGGTGCCGGAGGGGTACCGCCACCTCATCGTGCTCGGCCCGCAGATGCCCGACGCGCATCGCCGTGAGGTGCGGGCGCTGGCCAAGCCGGGAACATCGGTGCTGCGCACGGTTCCCGACGGTCTCGCGCTGCTGCGCCAGGCGTCCGCCGTGGTCTGCATGGGCGGGTACAACTCGATCAGCGAGGTGCTGAGCACCACGGTTCCCGCGCTCGTCGTGCCCAGGGTCGCCCGCCGGCAGGAGCAGGCCATCCGGGCCCAGGCGCTCGCGAGGGTTGGCGCGATCGACGCGGCCGGTCCCGCGACCGTGACTCCCGAGTCGCTGGGTGCCTGGTTCGCCGCCAACGCCGGACGCACCGTGCACCGCGACGGCATCGACCGCGACGGACTGCGCGCGGTGGGCACCCTCGCCGGCACCTTGCTCACGGAGCGTCGGGCGATGACCGAGGGCGAGGCGCGCCATGCGGTCTGAGGTCGCGGAGGTCGGGGACGTCGCCGACGAGGTCGCGGAGGTCGCCGAGGTCGCGGAGGTCACACAGGTCACCGGGATCACGCAGGTCGCCGGGCGGCCCACCCCGCTCGTCGGGTACGTGCTCAAGATGTACCCGCGGTTCTCCGAGACCTTCGTCGTCTCCGAGATCCTCGCGCGGGAGGCCGCGGGCGAGGACATCGCGATCTTCTCGCTGCGCCCGCCCGTCGACCCGCGGTTTCACCCCGAGCTCGCTCGCATCACAGCGCCGGTGGTCTACATCGACCGCCCGACCAAGACCTCGGTGCTGTGGATGCAGCTGCGCAGCGCCGCGCTCGACGATCCCGACCTCGGGGCGGCGATCGCGCGGTGCCTGCCCGAGCTGCTCGCGGCTGAGGTCGATGACGCCGTGCAGGCCGTGATCCTCGCCCGCGCCGTGCTCGACGCCGGGGTCACGCACCTGCACGCGCACTTCGCCTCGCTCGCCACCACGGTCGCGCGCCTCGCTTCGATGCTCACCGGGGTGCCGTACTCCTTCACCGCACACGCCAAGGACCTCTTCCATGAATCGGTGGATGCCGCGGCCCTCGCCGACAAGCTGCGCGACGCCCACCACGTCGTCACGGTCTCGGACTACAACGACGTTCACCTGCGCGAGGCGTACCCCGACGAGACGGGTGCGCTGCACAGGCTCTACAACGGCCTCGAACTGCGGAGGTTCCCGTACCGCGAGGCTCGGCCGCGCGGTGGCCGGTTGCGAGTGGTCGCCGTCGGTCGCCTCGTCGAGAAGAAGGGCTTCGACCTGCTCATCGACGCCGCGGCGCTGCTGCACCTGCGCGGCATCGACCTCGACGTGCGCATCGCGGGCGGCGGGGAACTCGCCGACGCGCTCGCCGAACGCATCACGGCACTCGCCCTCGACGGCGTCGTCACGCTGCTCGGACCGCGCGCGCAGAGCGAGGTGGTCGGCATCC
The DNA here is from genome assembly GCF_011057645.1 of Marisediminicola senii. Lineage (GTDB taxonomy): Bacteria > Actinomycetota > Actinomycetes > Actinomycetales > Microbacteriaceae > Marisediminicola > Marisediminicola senii. Next base: position 35,212 of record NZ_JAALGE010000010.1, read on the forward strand.
TCGACGACGCCGACGTTTTCGTCGCGCCCTGCATCGTCGGGTCGGACGGCAACGCCGACGGCCTGCCGACCACGATCCTCGAGGCGATGGCGATGGGCGTTCCGGTGGTATCCACCGACGTCACCGGCATTCCCGAGGTCGTGCGCGACGGTGAGACCGGCATCCTGTGCCGGGCGGGCGACGTGACCGACCTGGTGGACGCTATCGCACGGATCGCCGACGGGTCGGTGGACACGGTTCCGCTCGCCAGGGCCGCGCGGCACCTCGTCGAGCAACAGTTCGACTCGGTCAACCAGGCAGCGCGGCTGCGCGAGCTGGTTCGGGGCGGAGCAGGAGTCGCTGGTTCGGGCTCCGACGCCGGTGCGGGTGCCGATGCCGGTGCGGGTATCGACTCCCCCGGGGCCAGCCCCTCGACCTCCGAACTGACCGGGGCGGTGGCCTGATGCGCGTCGCGTACGTGTGCGCCGACCCCGGTATCGCGGTGTTCGGCACCAAGGGCGCCTCCGTGCACGTGCAGGAGATCGTGCGGGCGTTCCGCGAGCGCGGCGACACCGTGACGGTGTATTGCACCCGCCGGGGAGACGCGATTCCCGTCGACCTGTGCGACCTGCCCGTGATCGAGAGCCGGGCGAAGGCCGAGAACGCCGCCGACCGCGAGGTCGCGATCGCGAACGCTGCCGCCACCCTCGCGCAGGCCGCCATCGCGGACGGCTGCGACCTGGTCTACGAGCGCTACTCGCTCTTCAGTACGGCCGCGGCATCCATTCGCGACGCCCTTGGCGTGCCCACCGTGCTCGAGGTGAACTCGCCCCTCATCGAGGAACAGCGGCAGCACCGGGTGCTCGTCGACGAAGCGGGTGCCCGCGCGGCCACCGCGGTCGCGATCGACTCCGCCGACGTTGTCGCGTGCGTGTCGCAGCCCGTCGCCGACTGGGCCGCGCGCTTTCGCACCCGGCAGCCCGACCGCGTGATCGTCGCCGCGAACGGGGTCAACACCCGGCGCATCCGCCCGGCGACCCCGTCGGCCCCGGCCGATCTTGCGGCTGCGGCCACCCCGTCGGCCGAGGACGATGGATGCCTCACCGTCGGGTTCGTCGGAACCCTCAAGCCCTGGCACGGTGTCGATGCGCTCATCCGGGCCACCGCGCTGGCCGGCGGGCGCTGGCGCGTGCTCATCGTCGGCGACGGGCCGGAACGCGACGCAGTGCAGCACCTCGCCGAGACCCTCGGGGTCGACGTCGAGTTTACCGGCGCTGTCGCACCGGCCGGCATTCCGCACCAGCTCGCCCGGTTCGACGTGGCGGTCGCGCCGTACCCGGCGGCGGGTGCCGACCAGTACTTCTCGCCGCTCAAGCTCTATGAGTACCTCGCCGCCGGACTCCCGATCGTCGCCTCGCGCATTGGGCAAATCCCCTCGGTGATCGACCACGGCCGCACCGGGCTGCTCGTCGAGGCGGGAGACGATCGCGCACTGGCCGACGCGCTGCTGCGGCTGCGAGACGACGCGTCACTGCGGCGGCTACTCGGGGTCGCGGCCCGCGAGCTCGCGGTGCGCGACCACGACTGGGTGACGGTGCTGCGCGGCATCCTGCACCCCCTCGGCCTCCACGGCGAAGCCCCGGAGCACCTATCCGCACGCAATGACCTGACCATGCAAGGAGGAGCACGGCGATGACCTCGAGAACTCCCGGCGCGCTGCGCAGGACCCTGCGCATCGTGCGCCCGCACCTCGGCAAGCACTGGCTGCTCATCACTGGCGGTCTGATTGCGCTGATGACCCAGGTCGCGATGGCCGTGCTCGAACCCTGGCCGGTGAAGTGGGTCATCGATGCGGTGACGAAGAGCCTCGGTGCCGACATCGCCGGGAGCGCGTCGGTGCCCGCGGCAACCCTTCCGCTGCTGCTCGGGTGCGGGGCAGCATTCATCGGGCTCGCCGCGATGCGCGCTCTGAGCAGCTACCTCACCACCGTCGCGTTCGCACTCGTCGGCTCGCGGGTCGCCACCGACCTGCGTGCGCGGGTGTTCGGGCACGTGCAGATGCTGTCGCTGCGGTACCACTCGGTGACCCCCGCCGGCGATACCGTGCAGCGCCTGGTCGGCGACATCGGCCGGCTTCAGGAGGTCGCCGTGACGGCCGGGCTCCCGCTCGTCGGCAATGTCATCACCTTCGTCGTGCTGTCGGCCGTGATGCTGTGGCTCGACCCGCTGCTGGCGATGGTCATCGTCGGTGCCGCGATCCTCTACCTGCTGATCTCGCGTCGCAGCTCGAAGAAGATCACCGCGGCATCTCGAACCACCCGCAAGGGCGAGGGATCGCTTGCCAACACGGCGGCGGAGACCCTCGATGCCATTACCGTCGTGCAGGCGTACGGGCTGCAGTCGACCGTGTCCGGCGCCTTCCAGAGGGGCAACGAGAAGGCCCTCACCGAAGGGGTCAAGGGGCGCAAGCTCGCCGCGGGGCTCGAGCGCCGCACCGACGTGATCGTCGGCGTCGCGACGGCGATCGTGCTCGCGGGCGGCGGATGGCGGGTGCTCAACGGGCAGATGACACCGGGCGACCTCGTGCTGTTCCTGATGTACCTCAAGATCGCGATGAAGCCGCTCAAGGACCTCGCCAAGTACACCGGACGCATCGCGCGCGCCGCGGCATCCGGGGAGCGCGTGGGTGAGCTGCTCGACCAGTCCATCGACGTCACCGACCGGCCGGGGGCGCTGTCGATGACCGTGATGCACGGCACCGTCGCATTCAACGACGTGGTCGTTGACGACGGGCGCGACCGCGAGCTGTTCAGCGGACTGTCACTCACCATCCCCGCCGGGCAGACGGTGTGCCTGCTCGGACCGTCGGGTGCGGGCAAGTCCACCCTGGTCGGGCTGCTGCTGCGCATGCTCGACCCGCGGTCGGGTTCGGTGACGATCGACGGGGTCGACATCCGCGTGCACACGCTCGCCAGCCTGCGCGGGCAGGTGTCGGTGCTGCTGCAGGACTCGGTGCTGTTCGCGACCACGGTTCGCGAGAACATCCGCTACGGCCGGCTCGATGCCACCGACGAGGAGGTCGAGGAGGCCGCCCGCAGCGCGAACGCGTTCGAGTTCATCTCCGACCTCCCGCAGGGCTTCGACACCGTGCTCGGCGGGCGTGGCAACACCCTCTCGGGCGGGCAGCGGCAGCGCATCGCGATCGCGCGGGCGCTGCTGCGCGATGCGCCGATCGTGATCCTCGACGAGGCGACGACGGGACTCGACCCCGAGGGCCGCGCGCTCGTCGAGGCGTCGATTCGGGAGCTGACGCGCGGGCGCACCACGATCATGGTCACCCACGGCAGCCACGCGGTGCACGGTGCCGACCGGGTGCTGTGGCTCGAGAACAGTGCAATCGTCGAGGATGGCTCCCCCGCCGAACTACTGGCCACCCCCGGCAGCCGGCTCGGCGGCTGGTTGCAACAGCAGCAGGAACCCGTCGCGGAGGTCGTGCGATGACCGTGTGGGTGGGGCCGGCGGTGTCCGCAGGAGACATGGGGCGGGTCGGTGGAGCTGGGCGACATACCGGGGCGATGGATGCGGCGGCGCGAACCCGCGCGGCCGAGCGGGCACTCGAGCGCGCGGACCCCGCACAGCGTGCCCTCCCCGTTCTGTTCACCGCGGGCGCGCTGTCGCGGGCGGTCGGGCGCGATGTCTCGGTCACGCGCATCCGGTACAAGCCGGGGGCGAGCGTGGTCGTCGGGTTCGTGAGTGACGGGGGTGATGGCTCTGGTTCGGCGTCCGGATCTGGCTCGGTCGAGCACGGGTGGCTGGCCGGATACCACGACGACGCGAAGGTCGACAAGGTGCTGCGTGACGCAGAGGCGGTGGGCGCCGAGGCCAGACGCATCGCGCCCGGCATCGTGGTCGGAACGGCCGCCGCCGACCGGACCATCGCCACGCCGTTCGCGCGGCTGCGTGACGCGCATCCCGAGCTGGTGGCGTCGGCCCGCGTCATCCGTCACAACCCCATGCGACGCCTGGTCTTTCGCGGGATGGATGCCGGACAGCAGGTCGCGGTCAAGGTCACGCCGCGCTCGCACCGACCCGAGCTGTGCGCCGTCGAGCTGCTCGAGTTTCTCGGTGCGTGGGGGGTTCCCGTGCTGCCGCTGCGTCGCATGCGCGGGGTGCGCACGGCCGTCGCGAGCGAGTGGTGGGGAGACGGGGACCTCGCGGGTGCTGCGGGTGCCGCGGGTGCCGCGAGTACCGTTTCTGCTGCCGCGTTCGCCGCGGGCGAGGCGCTCGCCGCGCTGCATGTGCTCGGCGGTGTCGACGATCCGCTGGTGCAGCGTGTGCGCACCGGCGACGCCGCCCGGCATGCCCGACTGCGGACGTCGCCCGCCCGGGCCGCGGGCGCGATCGGGGCGATCGTGCCCGACCTCGGCGACCGGGCGGCCAGGCTCGCGCGGGTGCTGCGACCGCGGCTCGAGGCGGCGCGATCGCGGTGCCAGCCGACGCTGCTGCACGGCGACTTCTCACCCGACCAGGTGCTCGTCGGTGCGGGGCAGACCCGCCTCATCGATTTCGACGCCGTCACCTGGGACGCCCCGGAACGCGACCTCGGATCCTTCGCTGCTGTCGCGTTGATGCTCGGCCGGCCCGAACTCACGGAGTCGCTGGTCGACGGATACCGCGCGGCGGGTCGCTCCGTCGACGACGCCGCGCTGCGGGCGTGGACGGCGTTCGGCCTGCTCGGGCGTGCGGTCGAACCGTTCCGCGAGTACGAACCGCAGTGGGTGGCGGGCATCACCCGCATCGTCGCGGCGGCCGAGGCGGAGGTCGCGCGGTGAGGGTTCCTGCGGTCGTGATCGACGAGGCCGACGGATCCGTGTGGGAGGTGACGCGGGCCTGGCCCGACAAGGACGGCGCGGGAGGAGTGGATGGCGTGACGTTCGAGGCTCGTTCGTCGGCGACGCCGCACGTGCGTGGTGGACAGTGGGATGCTCCATCCGGCGCCACCCTGCACCCGGTCGGGGTCGACGACCGCCTGCCCGCGCTGGGTGCACTCGCCGGCGACGGTACGGTGCTGGTGCATCGGCCGGGTCGCCGAGCGGTCGTGAGGTCGGCCGACGGCGAGCGGTTCACGAAGGTCCTGCGACCGGGAAAGGCGAAGCGCGTCGCGGGCAGCGCGGTCGCCGCGGCAACGTTCGGCACGTCGTTCGCGGTGCCGAGACAGGTGGGAATGACTAGTGACACGGTGACCGTGGCATCCGTCGCCGGGCAATCGCTGTTCGACCTCGGGCGGGGCGGCTCGCGAGCGGTGAATGCGCGAGCGGTCGGTCCCGGGGCGGTCGACGCCGACGCTGTCAGCGCCGGCGCAGACCACACAGGCGCGAACGACACCGGCATCGTCGCGGCAGCGTGGAACGACTGGCGCCACGCCTGGGTCACCGCGGTCACGACACCGCTAGACCCGTCGACCCGGCGAGAGCTCCCCCGGCGCGACGCCGAGAGCGAGCTGGTGAGCGTGCGCGAGTGGACCGCGCGCATCGCCGGGGCGTTTCCGGCCGAGCGGACGACGCTCTCCGAGGTGGTCGACTCCCTCGAGGGGTGGATGCAGCAGCAACGGTCGACCGCGACGCAACCGGTGCTCGCCCACGCCGACCTGCACGACAAGCAGGTGCTGTGGGATGCGCGAGCGGGCGCCGCGATGATCGACTTCGACACGGTGTGCACGGCGGAGGCGGCACTGGATCTCGGCAACCTGCGCGCCCACGTCGCGCTGCGCGTTCGGCAGGGGCATCTCACGGAGGAGCGACTCGCGATCGCACGGGCGGCGATCGACGGAACGGCATCCGCTCTGGGGGTCGACCCGGAGCGCGTGCGCATATTTGAGCGAGCGACGATGGTGCGGCTCGGCTGCCTCTATGCGTACCGTCCGCGCTGGGCGGCCCTCGCCGCGCAACTGCGTGCCGAGGCCCTAGCTCACCCGCGCCCCTGACCGCGGCGCCCGGGCCGGAGCGGCACTCAGGACATCGCGGCCCTCGGGGCGCCGCGGCCGGCTGCGTTGTGCAGCTCGCGTTCGATGGTCTCGAGTGGCGTGTACTGCGAGATGGCGCGCTTCATGTGGCCGGCCTTGCCGCGGAACGTCGGATCGGCCAGCACCTTCTGCACCGCACTCGAGATCGCCGACGGGCTCGGCGAACCGGTGCGCAGGTTCACGCCGACGCCCGCCCACGCGACGCGCGCGGCGACCTCCGGCTTGTCCTCGGTGTCGCCCGCGACGACGATCGGCACGCCGTAGCGCAGCGCCTGCTGCACGCCGCCGTACCCGCCGTTCGTCACGAACACGGCGGTCTTCGGCATCAGCAGGTCGTATGGCAGAAACTCCGCGACCCTCACGTTGTCCGGCAGCTCGCCGAGGTGGGCGCCACCGGTGCTCACGACCACGAGTACGTCGGTATTGCCGAGCGCCTCGATGGTCGGCAGCACGAGCTTGGACAGGTCGGCGTTGTCGATGGTGCCCTGGGTGACGTGCACGATGGGGCGCCCGTCGTCGAGGTCGTCCCACCACGGCGGCACCGTGACGGTCGGGCTCGGAACAGGCACCGGTCCCGCGAACCAGGTGTTCTCCGGCAGGTCGCGGCGCGGGTACTCGAACTCCTTCGGCGCGAGCTGCAGGAACTTGTCGAACGTCGTCGACACGTCGAGCACGAAAGGTGCGGGGGTGGTCGCGCCGAGGCGGAGGGCCATCCGCTCGGCGGCCTGCTGCGTCTTGCGGAACACGACGCGCTGCATCGCGAGGGTCAGCACCCGGTTGCGGAGACGTCGGAACGGCCCGGGTCCTGGCGCCAGGCCGAGCCCGAACGGCGCGACGTCGCGACTGGTCTGGGTGAGCGGGATCACGCCGGCCCCGATGATCGGCGGGCGGCGCTTGCCACCGAGAATCAGCGGCATGATGCCGGTGAAGGTCGAGTCGACGAGGATCGCGTCGGGCTCGTCGTTCTCAATGACCTCGGTCACGGCCTTGAGCTGGTCGGGAATGGTGCGTACGAAGAGCTCCTGCATGTCGCCCTGCAGTCGCGCGAGCTGGCGGCGACGGCTGCGGTCGGGGGTCTTCGCGAACACCGCGGCGGTGTCGACGTCGGCGATGCCGGTCAGCGAACGGAACTCGACGCCGCCCGCCACGACCCGCTTCTCGAATGCACTGCCGGTGAGCATGATGACTCGGTGTCCACGGGTCACGAGGTACTCGGCGATGCGCAGCATCGGGGCGACGTGCCCGTAGGCGGGGGTGCTGCAAACGAGCAGGGTGGCCATGCGTTCTCCCGGGGGCTGGAGGGTGGGTGAATCCCCCAGCCTGTCAGTACGGCGCTCCCCCCGCCATCCCTTGCGGGTTGCGGCGAAGTCTGCGAGTCATGCCTCGCGGGAGGCAGCTCAGACGAAGTGGATGCCGGCCTGCAACTTCGTGCGGACATCGAAGAGCTGTGTGCCATCGACCAGGTCGAGGCCCTGCAGCCCGTTGCGCAGGAAGCCGGGGAGCACCGACCTGCGCACGGCCACCGTCGCGGCGCCGCGCAGCGGACCGAGGTCGACGATGGGTTCGCCGAGGTGGTCGTCGGGCAGCACGATCACCAGCGCGGTGAAGCGCACCCGCATCGACCGGGTGAGGGTCTTCGCGCGCGCGCCGAGTTCGTGCATCGGGCGGTGGTCGCCGACGGCCGCACCGATCAGCTCGCCGCGCTTGACGCGTACCGGTTCCCCGAAGTCCTCGGAGAGGATCGCGTACAGGCCGGTCGGGCCGAGCACGACGTGGTCGATCTTCTCCTCGGGGGCGCCGGTCGCCACGTCGTGCCAGACGGTCCAGCCGATGCCGAGGTCGGCCAGCATGGTGGCGGTCGCCTCCTCGGCGAGGGCGTCGGCGAGGGTGTGCCGGATCTCCTGCGGGGCTCGCCGCACCAGGGTCGGGTCGTAGGGGTCGTCGATGTCGGTGCCGCGTCCGACCCACTCGCGCATCATGCCGAGGAAGCGCTGGCGTCGCCACCCGCCGGGGTGGCCGTACGCTTTGGCGCGCGGCCGGGTGTCCTGCCGCGGCCGCGACCCGGGCGTCGCCCATGACGCGTGCGGCGCGCTCGAGCTGCCCGATCCGCCCCGGTCGTAGATGGCGCGGTCGGTGGGGGTGCCGACGCGTTCCCATGCCTGCTGCACGGCGACGAAGAGGGCGGCGTCGCCCCCGGTGTCGGGGTGCGACTGCCGCAGCATCCGTCGATATGCCTTGCGCAATTCGTCGTCGGTCGCGGTGGGCGGCACGCCGAGCACGTCGTAGGGCGTGGCGGAGATGGGGCTGTCGGGCATCGGTCACTTTCTCGTCTGCCGGCGATGGTGTCAGTGCGGCTGGCGCAGCGGATGGCACGTGGGTGGAGCAGGCGGCTCTTCGAGGATACCGATGAGGATATCGGCAGTCGGCTTTGCACCCGCTGGGACGGGTGGTTGGCACAGCTGGGGCGGCTGGGGCGGTGGCCGTGCAGTGGTTGGTGGGGTGCCCCCCGGCCTGACCGTGTCACCGGGCGACCGTACCCTTGGTGCATGGCTCGCTCTATCGCAACGAACACCTCCGTCGACCGTGACGACCTCCTCGACTTCATCCGTCCGCGGCACAGGATGCTGCTGGCGACGACTCGCGCGGATGGCCGCCCGCAGCTCTCCCCCGTCTCCGGGGGCGTCGACGCCGATGGCCGCATCGTCATCGCGACGTACCCGGCCCGCGCGAAGACGCGCAACGCCGAGCGCGACGCCCGGGTGTCGGTGCTCGTGCTCTCCGATGAGTTCAACGACGCGTGGGTGCAGGTCGACGGCGAGGTCGAAGTGCTGCACATGCCAGAGGCCGCCGACGGGCTGGTCGACTACTTTCGCTGCATCTCGGGCGAGCACCCCGACTGGAACGAGTACCGCGAGGCGATGGCCGTGCAAGACAAGTCGTTGCTGCGCATCACGCCCACCCGCTGGGGTCCGATCGCGACCGGCGGGTTTCCGGCCGACGTCGCAGCTCGTCTCGACGGGAAGTAGACCGTGACCGATCCGGCGGCGGGACCCGTGACCGAGACTGCCGGCGAGTCCGTCAGTGCATCCGGCACGAAGGCGGAGGCACTCGAGATCCTGCGCACCCTCGTCGGCCGCGACGATGCCACATTCCACGAGGGACAGTACGAGGCCATCGACACCCTCGTCGACCGCGGGCGTCGCGCGCTCGTCGTGCAGCGCACCGGGTGGGGCAAGTCCGCGGTGTACTTCGTCGCGACACTGCTGCTGCGCCGCCGCGGCGCGGGTCCGACGGTGCTCGTCTCTCCCCTGCTCGCCCTGATGCGCGACCAGGTCGCCGCGGCCGCCCGCGCCGGTGTGCGCGCGGTCGCGATCAACTCGGCGAACGCGCACGAGTGGACCGATGTGATGCAGCAGCTGCAGAACGACGAGGTCGACGTGCTGCTGGTGTCACCCGAGCGGCTGAACAACCCGCGGTTCCGGGAGGAACAGTTGCCCGCCCTCGTCGCGCGTGCCGGCTTGCTCGTCGTCGATGAGGCGCACTGCATCTCTGACTGGGGGCACGACTTTCGTCCGGACTACCGGCGCCTGCGCGACCTGATCGCCCAGCTGCCCGACACCGTGCCGGTGCTCGCCACCACCGCGACCGCGAACAGCCGCGTGGTCGCTGACGTCGCCGAGCAGCTCGGCGCCCACGAATCGGGGAATGGCAGCAGCACCGACGTCGTCACCATTCGCGGGCCGCTCGCCAGGGCATCGCTGCGCCTCGGGGTGCTGCGGCTGCCCGACGCGCAGGAGCGCCTCGCCTGGCTGCTCAGTCACATCGACGAGCTGCCCGGCAGTGGAATCATCTACACCCTGACCGTCTCGGCCGCCGAAGATACGGCGCGTCTGCTGCGTGATGCCGGACACGAGGTGCACGCCTACACCGGGCGCACCGACATTGCCGAGCGCGAGCGGCTCGAAGACAGCCTGAAGCGCAACGAACTCAAGGCCCTGGTCGCGACGAGTGCCCTCGGCATGGGATTCGACAAGCCCGACCTCGGTTTCGTGCTGCACATCGGTGCCCCGTCGTCGCCGGTCGCGTACTACCAGCAGGTCGGGCGTGCCGGTCGCGCGACGGATAACGCCGACGTGCTGTTGCTGCCCGGACCCGAAGACGAAGCGATCTGGAACTACTTCGCCACCGCGTCGATGCCCACCGAGGCGACCGCGCTGGCCGTCATCGACCAGCTCGGCAGCACTCCGCTGTCGACGCCCGCGCTCGAGGCTCGTGTCGACTTGCGCCGCAGTCCGCTGGAGCTGCTGCTCAAGGTGCTCGACGTCGACGGAGCGGTGCGTCGCGTGCAGGGTGGCTGGGTCTCGACCGGGGTGCCGTGGGTGTACGACGCAGAACGCTACGAGCGAATCGCCGCCGCGCGGGTGGCCGAGCAGCAATCGATGCTCGACTACGAGAGCGGCCCCGGGTGTCGTATGGACTTCCTGCAGAGGGCATTGGATGACGACACCGCCGTTCCGTGTGGACGCTGCGACCGGTGCGCCGGGGTCTGGTTCCCCACGTCCATCGAGGGCACCGCGGTCGCCTCTGCTTCCGCATCGCTCGACAGGGTGGGCGTGGTCATCGAGCCGCGCGCACAGTGGCCGAACGGTATGGATCGCCTCGGCATCCCGGTGAAGGGCAACATTCCCGTCGGGGAGCGGCTGGAACCCGGTCGCGCGCTCGCCCGGCTGACCGACCTCGGCTGGGGCGGGGCGCTGCGTGAGGTCTTCGCGCCGGGTACACCGGATGCCCCGGCGTCGCCCGCGATGATCGCGGCGTGTGTGCGCGTGCTTACCGGGTGGGGGTGGGACGAGCGTCCCGTCGCCGTGATGAGCGTGCCGTCGCGCCGTCACCCGTTGCTCGTGGCATCCGTCGCCGAAGCTCTCGCGAGCGTGGGCCGGTTGCCCTACCTCGGTGCGCTCGAGATGGTCGACGGTGGGCCGGAGGGTGACCCGGGCGGCAACAGTGCATACCGGTTGCGCGGGGTGTGGGAGAGATTCGCGGCGCGCGATGTTCCGTCGGGTTCACCCGTGCTGCTGGTCGACGACCTGGTGGACAGTCGCTGGACATTGACGTCCGCCGGTCGCGCCATTCGTCGCGCCGGGGCGTCGGCTGTGCTGCCGTTCACCCTCGCCGTTCGCTGAGCAACCTGGTCGTACACTCCCCCTATGTCACTCGAGAACATCCCCCTCACGACCATCGACGGCCAGACCACTTCGCTTGCCGAGTACTCCGACAAGGTGATCCTGGTCGTCAATGTCGCGTCGCGATGCGGCCTCGCGCCCCAGTACGAGAAGCTCGAGGCATTGCAGAAGACCTACGGCAATCGTGGTTTCACCGTGCTGGGCTTTCCCAGCAACCAGTTTCTGCAGGAACTCAGCGACACCGACGCCATCAAGGAGTACTGCTCCACCACGTGGGGGGTCACTTTTCCGATGTTCGACACCGTACGGGTGAACGGGCGGTCGCAGCATCCGCTGTACGCCGAGCTGGTCAAGACGCCCGATGCCAACGGCAAGGCGGGTCGGGTGAAGTGGAACTTCGAGAAGTTCCTCATCACCACCGACGGTGAGGTTCACCGCTTCCGTCCGACCACGGAGCCGGATGCACCCGAGATCGTGAGCATCATCGAGGCGGGCCTGCCGGCGACGCAGGGCTGATCGACGCAGCTCTGATCGACGCAGGGCTGAGTGCCCTGGAGCGACGAGCTCGTTCTCTATGCCCGCGTATCTGTGTTTGTCTGCGTTTCATTGACATTCACAGAAACACGGGGGTAACATAAGACCAATCAAAGATCAAGTTCCACTCAGATCAAGCTCCACTCATCGTCGAGGAGGCACCGTGTTCGCCGAAGAACGCCAGCTGGTCATTGCCGATCTCGTCACCGATCTCGGCCGCGTCACCGTCACCGAACTCGCCGCGCAGTTCAACATCACTCAAGAGACCGTTCGTCGCGACCTCTCCGCCCTCGAGGCATCCCGACGCCTGCGCCGTGTGCACGGCGGCGCCGTCGCCCTCGACCGGCTCAGCATGTCGGAGCCCAGCCTCGAAGATCGCCAGAAGCACCGCCTCGACGAGAAGTCCCGCATCGCGAACGCCGCGCTCGAGATGATCCCCGCGAGCCGCACCGGCTCGATCGTGCTCGACGCCGGCAGCACCACCGAGCGCATGGCCGACGGCCTCATGGAGTGGAGCCCGCGCTCCCCCGGCGACCAGCTGCTCGTCATCACCAACGCCCTCCCCGTCGCGACCCGGCTCTCGGCCAACGCCGACCTGCAACTGCAGGTCCTCGGCGGACGGGTTCGCGGCCTGACCCGCGCGATCGTCGGCTCCAGCACCATCGCCGCCCTCGACGAACTGCGCCCCGACATCGCCTTCGTCGGCGCGAACGGCATCGACGCCGGCTTCGGGCTCAGCACCCCCGATGCGGTCGAGGCCGCCGTGAAGTCCGCCATCGTGCGCAACGCCCGCCGCGTCGTGGTGCTCGCCGACTCGTCGAAGCTCGGCGTCGAGACGCTCACCCGATTCGCCATGCTCACCGACATCGACACCATCGTCACCGACGCCCCGCCACCCCGAGACCTAGCCGACGCACTCGCTGCCGCCGACGTGGAAGTAGTCATCGCGTGATCATCACCCTGACCCCCAACCCCAGCCTCGACCGCACCATCGAGCTCGCCGCCCCGCTCGCCCGCGGCGACGTGCAGCGCGCGGTCGCCGCCCACCAGGAACCCGGTGGCAAGGGCGTCAACATCGCCCGCGCCCTCGAGGCATCCGCAATCGAGAGCCTCGCAATCCTGCCGGGCGACGCCACCGACCCGGTGCTGGTCGCCCTGCGCGACCAGGGCATCCCGCACCTCGGGGTGCCGATCGGCGCGACACTGCGCAGCAACGTCGCCATCACCGAACCCGACGGCACCACCACCAAGGTGAACGAGCCCGGCCCGGTCATCTCGCCCGAGCAGGAGCTCGCCATCGTCGACCTCGTCGTCGAACGGGCAGCCGGAGCCCACTGGCTGGTGCTCGCCGGCTCCCTTCCGCCCGGGGTATCACCAGACCTGTACGCGCGCATCATCGCCCGGGTGCGCGCAGCCCTCGGCGACACCGCGCCGAAGATCGCCATCGACTCCTCAGGCATTCCGCTCGCCGCCGCGCTCGCATCGCAGCCCGACCTGCTCAAGCCCAATGCCGAGGAGCTCGCCGAGCTCACCGGCATCGGCAACGCCGACGACCTCGAAGCCTCGCCCCGCCGCGCAGCCGATGCCGCGCGCACCCTCATCGACCTCGGTGTCGGAGCGGTGCTCGCCACCCTGGGGTCGAAGGGTGCCGTGCTCGTCACCGCCGCCGGCAGCTGGCTCGCGACATCCCCGCCCATCGTCGCCCGCAGCACCGTCGGCGCCGGCGATTCCTCGCTCGCCGGCTACCTGCTGCGCGACCTGTCGGGTGCCGGAGCTCCCGAGTGCCTCCGTCAGGCGGCCGCTCACGGTGCCGCCGCGGCATCCCTCCCCGGCTCAACAGTTCCCGCCATGCATCAGACCGACCCCGATGTCGTCACCGTGACGCCATTGGACCCCGACGTCGTCACCGTGACGTCATCGGTGACCCATCCAAAGGAGGATGAACAGTGAGTGCACTGATCACACCGGAGCTCGTCGCTCTGGACAGCAACCTCGGAACGGCCCCGCCCGAGGTGATTCGCCACCTCGCCGGCCTCGTCGTCGACGCGGGTCGCGCAACCGGGGTCGACGACCTCTACGCCGACGCCATCGCCCGCGAGAACAAGACGTCGACCGGTATCCCCGGCGGCATCGCCATCCCGCACTGCCGCTCCACCGCGGTACTCGAGCCCACGCTCGCGTTCGCGCGGCTCACCCCGCCGGTCGACTTCGGCTCGAAAGACGCCCCGGCCGACCTGGTCTTCTTCATCGCGGCACCGGACGGCGCCGACCAGGAGCACCTCAAGCTGCTCTCGAAGCTCGCCCGCTCGATGATGAAGAAGGACTTCACCGCAGCGCTGCGGGCCGCGACCTCCGCCGAGGAGGTCGTCGCGCTGGTCGACGCGGTCGTGAGCCCCGCACCCGTCGGCGTGGGAGCCGCAGCTTCCGGTGTTGCCGCTGGCGCAGCATCCACCCCCAGCACCTCGACCGGATCGGCCAGCGACACCGCAGGCCAGAAGCCCGCCGGCCAGGTCAAGCGCATCGTCGGCGTGACCGCCTGCCCCACCGGCATCGCGCACACCTACATGGCAGCCGACGCCCTCATCGCCGCAGCGAAGGAGGCCGGCGTCGAGATGCAGGTCGAGACGCAGGGTTCCGCGGGAGCAACGCCCCTCGACCCCGCCGTGATCGCCGCAGCAGACGCCGTGATCTTCGCAGTCGACGTCGACGTGCGCGGACGCGAGCGCTTCGCCGGACTCCCGGTGATCAACGCCCCCGTCAAGCGCGGCATCGACGAGCCAGGCGTGATGATCGCCGAGGCCGTCGCCGCCTCGGAGAACCCCAATGCCCGCCGCGTACAGGGTGGTGGCGCCGCGTCGTCGCACGAAACCGCCGAGGCCAACGAGCACTTCGGGCAGAAGCTCAAGCGAGCACTGCTCACCGGTGTCAGCTACATGATCCCGTTCGTCGCCGGCGGCGGCCTGCTGATCGCCCTCGGGTTCGCCTTCGGCGGATTCCAGATCACGGATGTCGCAGACGACGTGGTGCTCAACAACAGCCTGTTCAACCTGCCAGACGGCGGCATCCTCACCTACCTCGGTGCGGTGCTGTTCAAGATCGGTGCATTGTCGATGGGCTTTTTGGTCCCGGCCCTCGCCGGGTACATCGCCTTCGCCATCGCCGACCGGCCGGGTATCGCACCCGGGTTCGTCGCGGGTGCCGTCGCCGGCTTCATGGGCGCCGGATTCCTCGGCGGCATCGTCGGTGGACTCATCGCGGGCGTCGCCGCGGCCGCCATCGGCCGCATCAGCGTTCCGCGCTGGCTGCGCAGCCTGATGCCGGTGGTCATCATTCCGCTGGTCGCCTCGATCGTGGCATCCGGACTCATGTTCGTCGTTCTCGGCGGACCGATCGCCCTGCTCACCGTCGGCCTGAACGACTGGCTGTCGGGCCTCACCGGGGCATCCGCTGTGCTGCTCGGCATCATCCTGGGATTCATGATGGCGTTCGACCTCGGCGGACCGGTCAACAAGGTCGCCTATGCCTTCGCCGTCGCCGGCCTCGGCGCCGGATCGATCGACAACCAGGCGCCGTGGCAGATCATGGCCGCGGTGATGGGTGCCGGAATGGTGCCCCCGCTCGCCATGGCGCTCGCCACCGTGCTCGACCGCAAGCTGTTCTCGCTCAATGAACGCGAGAACGGTAAGGCGGCCTGGCTGCTCGGCGCATCGTTCATCTCCGAGGGCGCCATCCCGTTCGCCGCCGCCGACATCTTCCGCGTGATCCCCGCCAGCATCGTCGGCGCGGCCACCACCGGAGCGATCATCATGGCCACCGGTGTGACCTCGCAGGCACCGCACGGCGGCTTCTTCGTGTGGTTCGCCATCGGCAACATCGGCTGGTTCATCGCGGCGATCGCCATCGGCACCGTCATCAGCGCGCTCATCGTGATCGCCCTGAAGCGCTATGTCGGCAACAGGAAGACCCCGGTCGAGGCTGACGCAGCGCTGGTGGCGGCCTAACCTTAGGTGTCTGCGCCATTACCCCTCTGGCGCCACGACACTGAACATTCGAGAATCGAGGACGCTTCGTGTCAACCTCCACCCGAGCCCTGACCTTCACCGGAGTCGGCGTCAGCCCCGGACGCATCACGGGTGCGGTCCGGCAGATGCCGAAGCCCGTCAGCGAACCCCCCAAGGGCGAGCGACTGCCGCACAACCTGTCGGCGGATGACGCGGTGGTCAAGCTGCGCGCGGCAGCGAAGTCCGTGCAGGCCGACCTCAACCGGCGCGCGGGCAGTGCGCAGGGAGCGGGCAAGGCGGTACTCGAGGCGACCGCGCTGATGGCGGCCGATCCGCTGCTGATCAAGGCAGCGGTGAAGCTCGTCAACAGCGGGTCGTCGCCCGAGCGGGCCATCTGGGAATCCGGGGCCTCGGTCGCCGAGATGCTGCACAACCTGGGCGGCTACATGGCCGAACGTGCCACTGACGTGCTCGACGTGCGGGCGCGGATCGTCGCGGAACTGCGCGGCGAGCCCGCCCCCGGAATCCCGGTCGTCGACGAGCCGTTCGTGCTCGTCGCCGAAGACCTGGCCCCGGCCGACACCGCGACCCTCGACCCCACCAAGGTAACCGCGCTGGTCACCTCGGGGGGCGGGCCGCAGTCGCACACCGCGATCATCGCGCGCGCCCTCGGGCTGCCCGCGGTCGTCGCGGCGGAGGGCGTCGACGGCATCGCCGACGGCACCGAGGTGTTCGTCGACGGCGCTGCAGGAAGCATCCATGTCGATCCGACCGACGACGACCGTGCCGCGGCCGTCGCGTGGGCCAAGACCGCCGCGACGCTCGCCGTGTTCGGCGGCACCGGCGTCACGTCAGACGGCCACCGCGTGCAACTGCTGTCGAACGTCGGCGGCGCGAAGGACGCGATCGCGGCGGCGAAGGCGGGCGCCGAGGGCGTCGGCCTGCTGCGCACCGAGTTCCTGTTCCTCGGCCGCGACTCCGAGCCGTCGGTCGACGAGCAGGTCGAGGCGTACCGCGGCGTGTTCGACGCGTTCCCCGGCAAGAAGGTCGTCATCCGCACCCTGGATGCCGGCGCCGACAAGCCGCTGCCGTTCCTCACCGACGCGTCGGAGCCGAACCCGGCGCTCGGCGTGCGCGGCTACCGCACCGACTGGACCTCGCCCGGCGTTCTCGAACGACAGCTCTCGGCGATCGCCACGGCCGCCGACGGATCCGAGGCGGATATCTGGGTGATGGCCCCGATGATCGCCACGTCGGAAGAGGCCGAGCACTTCGCCGGCATGTGCGCCACGGCGGGGCTCAAGACCCCCGGCGTCATGGTCGAGGTGCCATCCGCGGCCCTCATGGCGCGGGAGATCCTCGACGAAGTCGACTTCGTGAGCCTCGGCACCAACGACCTCACCCAGTACGCGATGGCCGCCGACCGGCAGCTCGCACCCCTCGCCGCACTGAACAGCCCGTGGCAGCCCGCGGTGCTGCGCCTCATCCGCATCACGGTGGAGGGCGCCGATTCGCACGAGTCGCACAAGCCCGTCGGAGTGTGTGGGGAGGCGGCATCCGACCCCGCCCTCGCCGTCGTGCTCGTCGGCATCGGGGTCGCGACGCTGTCGATGACCGCCCGGTCGCTTTCCGCGGTCGGTGCCGTGCTCGCGAGCGTCACCCTCGAGGAGACCCGCGAACTCGCGCAGCTCGCGCTTTCTGCCCGCAGCGCGGGCGAAGCGCGCGACGCCGTGCGGGCGCGCCTGCCCATCCTCGAGGAGCTCGGGCTGTAACCGGGCCGAGCACAACCACCACCGAACGTCACCGCAGTACCGTTACCACTGTCACTACCGCCACCAGGAGGAACCCCTATGTCTGAACGCAAAGCCACCATCGCCAGCCGCGTCGGCCTGCACGCCCGCCCCGCAGGCATCTTCGCCGCCGCCGTCGGCGAGCTGCCCGTCGACGTCACCATCGCGATGGAAGACGACCCGGCCGAAGACGCCATGGACGCGGCGAGCATCCTGTCGCTGATGGCGCTCGGAGCCGGCAACGGCGACGTCGTCGTGCTGCGCGCCGAGGGAGAGGGCGCCGACCAGGCACTCGACTCCCTCGTGAAGATCCTCGAGACCGACCTCGACGCCGAGTAGGTCCCACCACCGCGTCACGCCGACGCCCAGAACGCCCGGGGTTCACGCCCCGGGCGTTCGTCGTTTTGTGCGGCTACTCCCCCACCAGTGCGGCTACTCCCCCACCAGCGTGATGAACGCGCTGAGCTGCGCGAGCCCGGCCACGCTCGTCGGCAGGTACCCGGTCAGCGCCGGCGAGTACAGCAGGTACGCCGACCACTGCGCCCGCGAGATCGCGACGGTCAGCCGGTTCGCGATCAGCAGGAACTCGACTCCGCGCGGCACCTCCGCCGCGTCCGACGCCGACAGCGACACGATCGCGACCGCCGCCTCGCGCCCCTGGAACTTGTCGACGGTGCCCACCGCGATGTCGCCGAGTCCCGCCGCCGCGAGCCGGTCGCGCAGAAGCTCCACCTGCGCGTTGTACGGCGCGACCACGATGATGCCGCGCTGCCCGAGCGGTGCCGTCACCCCGCCCGCGCTCCACGGCCGCCCCAGCAGGTCGAGCGCGAGCGCGACGACCTCGTCGGCCTCCTCGGGCGACGACGTCGAGTTGCCCGCGTGCGGTACCGGTATCGGGTGCAGTCCGGGCTCCACCCCGCCGAGCGATCGATCCGATGGATGCGACCGCAGCTGCCCCTCATACGACAGCCGTGACACGGGCGCGCAGACCTCGGGGTGCATCCGCCAGCTCGTCGGCAGAAAGTAGCCGAACTCGGGCGGCAGCACGCCGTGCCCGGCCGACAGCCAGCCGAGTGCCGATTCGTCGATCGGCTCCGGGTGCGTGCCCTGGCTCACCTGCGGAAGCTGCTGAGGGTCACCGAGCAGCAGCAGGCGTTCGGCGGCAACCGCCGACGCGATCGTGGTCGCGAGCGAGAACTGCCCGGCCTCGTCGACCACGAGCAGGTCGAGCGACCCGCGCGCAAACCTGCCCTCGTTGCTGAAGTCCCACGCCGTGCCGCCGATAACGCACCCGCCTTCCTCCGCCAGGAACGACGCGAACCCGGTGGGCGTGAGCGCGGTCCACCTCGCTGGCTCGTCGCCGTCACGCGGCTTCTCGCCGTCGCGCGGCTTCTTGCCCACGCGGGCGGTGTCGAGTCCGACCTCGAGCCCCGCCTCGACGACCGCGCCGAGCATGTTCTCGACCGCGGCGTGCGATTGTGCGACGACACCGATCCGCCAGCCGTGGTTCACCACGAGATCGACGATCACGTGCGAGCCGGTGAACGTCTTGCCGGTGCCCGGCGGGCCCTGCACGGCGAGGTAGGAGTGATCCAGCGCGAGCACGGTGTCGCGGATCGCGGCACGGAGGTCGTCGCCGGTGGCCGGGGTGATGACCGCTCCGCCGCGCAGCCGAGGGGGCTGCCGTCGAAGCAGGTCCAGCGAGGCATCCATTCGCATCCCGGGTAGCGCCGCGAGAACGCCGCGCCCCCACTCGGCGATCGCGGTCACCTGCGACCCGGCGGCCGGCGGGGTGCCAGGAGCCAGCGCCATCGGCAGCTCGGAGTAGTGCGGGGCCTCCTTCTCGAGCGTCTCCTCGACCACGATCGCGCCGTCATCCAACACCTCGCGCACGAGCACCTCGCGCACCGTGCGGGCGCCGGGGTCGCTGCTGCGGGTGATGGGCGGATACGGCTCGTCGTAGAGCATGAACGGCTTGCTGCCCGGCCCGATCGAGCTGCCGGGCGCGAGGGTGCCGCGAATCTCGAGGATGCGACGGTCGATCCTCTGCCTGCCCTCGCGGTGCCAGTCCCTGGCCACCTCGACGCTGTCGACCACGAGCACGTTGCGGGTGTCTGCCCACTCCTCCACCGGGGCGTTCAGGCGGGAGAAGTGCTCCCACCAGAAGCTCTTCTGCTCGCGCCGGTGGTAGTCGATCGCGGCGGAGGCCAGCGCGAGCGCGGTCTGGTCGGCGGTGCGCTCGAGCGGGGGGACGTGCTCGAGCAGCGCCGTGAGCGCGGTGACCACCTGGTCCGGTTCGCGGTCGACGAGCAGCGGTGCCTCTCCCGCGCGTCCGGCAGGCACGATGCCGTTGTCGTCGGCGCGGTCGAGCAACCAGTCGCGCAGTTTCAGCGTCGACCGGCAGTCGTAGCGGTTGTAGTCGGCGATCTCGTGGAGCACGCGCGCCGCGGCATCCATGTCTCCGGCCTCCTGTAGCTCGCGGGCGCGGACGTATTCGGTGATCGAGTCGGCCGCGTTGGCCACCCCGTCGCGCTCGTCGTCGCCCATGTAGAGCGGTTCGAGCTTCTTGAGCGAGTAGCTGCGGCTGCCTACCCGCACCGCTTTCTTGACGATCGGGTACAGGTCGACGAGCACCGAGCCGCGCAGCAGGTCGTCGATGGCCTCCTCGCCCACCCCGTGGCGCGCGGCAAGGCTGAGCAGGTGGGTGCGCTCGTATGCGGCGTAGTGGTAGACGTGCATTTGTGGATGCTTCGCGCGCCGCTCGGTGAGGTAGTCGAGAAAGTCGACCAGCGCCCGCCGCTCCTCCGCCAGGTCGTGGGCCCAGAACGCCACGAACGTCTCATCGGGCTCGACCAGCCCGAACAGGTAGTCGAGCCCCCACGCGTCGCCCTCTTGGTAGAGCGGGTCTCCCTCGAAGTCGAAGAAGATGTCGCCGGCGTCGGGGGCGGGCAGCGCCGCAAGGGCGGCCGGCGCGATCACGGCGTACGGCAGCGGGTTCTGGGCGGTGACGGGTTCGAGCTGCATGCGCGCCTGCTGCGCGAGCGACGCGAGGGTGGCCAGCGACATGTCGTCGATGGGGGTGGATGCCGCGGCCAGCTGGTCGATCGTCTCGATGCCCGCCGCACGCAGCGCGGTGCGCTGGCTGAGTCGCAGGCCGGCGACGAGCAGCACGTCGCGGTGCAGCTGCACCTGCTCGTCGCACGCGTCGCACCGCCCGCACGCCGTGTAGCGGGAGTCGCCCCACGGCGTCGGCAGCGGGTCGGCGACGCGCCCGTCGACGATCTGCTGCAGGCGCGCGCGGCGCTTGCGGTACACGGGCAGGATGTCGGCCAGCGCGTGGGTGCTGGTGCTGCCGTCGCCGAGCACGAGGTGCACCCGGTCGCCGATCGGGATGCCCGTGCGCACGAGCTGTTCCGCGTAGGCGGCGAGCTGCAGCAGCGCGGTGATCTTGGCCTTGCGGGCGAGCTTGGTGTCGTACACCTCGTAGCGGCCGTCGTCGGCGCGGATGATGAAGTCGGCGTACCCGAGAAATCGGCCGTCGAAGAACGCAGCCTGGAACACGGCAGCCGCGCCGGACTGGAACGCCGCGGTGGTCGCGGCCGCGGCGGCAGCGACCTCGCGCGCCGCCGGACGCTCGATCTCGACCACGTCGTGGGTGGTGCGCAGCCGGTCGAGAAAAGCCTGCTCGTGCACGTCGCCGAGCAGCCCGGTGCGCACGAGCATGTCGTCTTCGATGTGCGGAGGCGCGTCTATGCGGCCGAGTTTCGCGTCGAGGGAGCGCATCAGCGCCCACTCGCATGACGATGCCGCGGTGAGGTCGCTCGCCGAGTAGACGACGGTCTCGGGGTCGAGCAGAAACACGGCACTCCTTCGTGGCGCACCCTCGCGCGTGGCGGCCGTCGTCAGCGTAACCAATGTCAATCCCCCTCCCGGGGAAATACGCGGGCCCCCGTGCCGCGTTGTCCCCACCGTCGCCCCGCGTCAGCGGGGCACACCACGCAAGTCGCCCGTGCTCCAGCACTGGCGCAACGAACGGGAGAACCATATGACTGGCACCCACGCATCCGAATCGGGAACCTTCGCCATCGGCGGAGACCTCACCGTCAACCGTCTCGGCTACGGCACCATGCAGCTCACCGGCTCCGGAGTCTGGGGAGAGCCCCGCGACCCCGAGGAGGCCGCCAGGGTACTGCGCCGCGCCGTCGAGCTCGGCGTGAACTTCATCGACACCGCCGACTCCTACGGCCCCTCCGTCGCCGAGAAGCTCATCCAGACCGCGCTCGCCCCGTACAACGATGACCTCGTCATCGCGACCAAGGCCGGACTGACCCGCCAGGGTCCCGGAGTCTGGACGCCCGTCGGACGCCCGGAGTACCTGCGCCAGCAGGTCGAGATGAGCCTGCGCATCCTGAGCCTTGAGCGCGTCGACCTCTTTCAGCTGCACCGCATCGACCCCGCCGTGCCGCTCGAAGACCAGGTCGGCGAGCTCAAGGCGCTGCAGGACGAGGGCAAGATCCGCCACATCGGCCTGAGCGAAGTGAGCGTCGACGAGGTCGAGGCCGCCAGCAAGGTCGCCACCATCGCGACGGTGCAGAACCTGTTCAACCTCGCCAACCGCTCGGCCGAGCCGCTGCTCGACTACGCGGAGAAGAACAACATCGGCTTCATCCCGTGGTTCCCGCTCGCGACCGGAGAGCTCTCCGCCGCCGATGGCCCGCTGACCGCACTCGCCAAGCAGCACGACGCCACCCCGTCGCAGCTGGCACTGGCCTGGCTGCTGCGCCGCTCACCGGTGATCCTGCCGATCCCCGGCACGTCGTCTGTCGCGCATCTCGACGACAACATGGGCGGCGCCGCGATCACGTTGACCGACGCCGAGTTCGAGGAACTCAGCAACGCGGCCTGATCCGGGCTCCAGCGCCGGACTGGCGCGGTAATCGACGCCGAACGCCGGGCACATCGTGCCCGTCGTTCTCGCTGTTCTCGCTGTTCTCGCTGTTCGCTCGCGGAGCGCTCAGCTCGCGCAGCGCTCCATCGACTCGACCGCGGTGGAGACCGAGTGCGGCCCGCCGAGGATCACCGTGGCCGGTGCATCGTCGCCGAGACCCGCGATGTCAGCGATCATTCCGGCGGGAACGCAGCCGCCAGGCACGATGTAGAGCGGTGCGGCGATGAGTCCCGCGTAGGCGGTTCCGGCGAGGGCGTCAGGAAAGTTCTGCCCCGTCGCGACGAACACGGTGCTCGCCGACGCGAACGCCTCCTGGTTGACGTTGCGTGACACCTCGTACCGGTCGGCGCCGCCCAGGCGCACGGTCGGCGCGAGGGACTTCGCGGCAGCCTCGATACCTGTCGACACCGAGTTGGGTCCGCCCGCGATCACGATGTCGTCGACGTCGAGCGCGCGGATGGCGTCGCGCGTCGCAGGGTCGAGGGTGCCCGCGCGCCCGTTCACGAGCAGCACGGCGCCGCCCTGTGACCCGGCGGCCGC
Organism: Marisediminicola senii; assembly: GCF_011057645.1. Classification (GTDB taxonomy): domain Bacteria; phylum Actinomycetota; class Actinomycetes; order Actinomycetales; family Microbacteriaceae; genus Marisediminicola; species Marisediminicola senii. Next base: position 58,209 of record NZ_JAALGE010000010.1, read on the forward strand.
TCCCGCCGAGAGAGCGTCGGGAAAGTTCGCGCCGGTCGCGAGGTACACGCGAGAGGCGCCCGTGTCGCCGGCGCCGGTGTCGCCGGTGCTCGCGGTACCCGTTGTAATCGTGGTGCCCGCGGTACCGCCCCGCGCCGCGCCGCCCACCCTCGCGTCGGCGAACAGCGACGACGAGTCGCCGAACGCGTACTCGACGATGGCGCGGGATGCCGCGTAGCGGTCCGCCCCGCCGAGGCGGACGATCTCCGGCGTCAGGCGCGACAGCGACTCGTACACCGCGGCAGACACCGACGCGGTGCCGCCCACCACGACGATGCGCTGCGGCTTGAGCCGCGCCAGTTCGGCGGCCACGGCCCGCGGCACCGCGGTGGGCTGCACGAGCAGCAGAGGACCGCCCTGCGCTGCGGCCGCGGGAGCCGCGCTCAGGGCGTCCGCGTAGTCGGTGCCCTTGGCGATGTACACGACGGGCACCCCCGGGTCGTACCCGCGGGCGATGCTCACCGCCACGTCGTAGCGGTCGTCCCCGGTGTGGCGCTGCACCGCGGCATCCATTGCGGGAAGGGCGGTCGTGGATGCCGCGGCGCGCAGTGACACCGAGGCGGTCGTGTAGTTGTCTGCCGGCGAGAGGCTCCAGCCCACCGCGGTGGTGCCGGCGCCCGCGGCGCGCTCGACGATCGCGAGGCGGCCGAGGTCACGGCTGTCGTGGTCGACGTTGACGCGGGACGTTCCGCGCGCGGTGCCGGATGAAGAGACGGTGCCGCCCTCCTGCGTGGCGATCGCGCTGACCACGAGGGATCCGGCGGGGTTCGTCGGCACCGTCGAGGTGGTCGACGTGCCCCAGCCCCCGGAGTGCTTGACCGAGGTGCCGAACGGGTTCGCCTGGTCGACCCCGGTGTAGGTGCTGACGGCCGCCGAGGTGAGCACGTGGGCGCTCGACGTGATGGTGACCGCCGACTTTCCCTTGGGCGGGTTGACCAGGCCGTAGATGCTGACCCCGGTGACGTCGGTGAAGACGGCGCCCCGCAGGAGCGTCATCGGGCGGCCCGCGTAGGTGACCCGGGTGGTGGTGGCGGCACGGGTGCCGACCGTGACGAGGGCTACGCGGTTGTCACCCGATGCGGTGTGGCTCAGGGTGGCCACGTTGCGGAACCCGCTCGTACGCGAGGTGAGTGTCGTGGCGTCGAACTTCGGCGTGGAGCCCGACGGGTTCGGTGCGGGTGTCGGTGTCGGTGTCGGCGCGGGCGTCGGAGCGGGCGTCGGGTTCGGCGTCGGCACTGGCGTTGGCGTTGGTGCCGGTGTGGGAGTCGGCACTGGCGTCGGCACGGGAGTCGGCGCTGGCGTGGGCACCGTGCTCGAGCCGGCGGCGGCCCGCAGGCTGACCGCCGCGACGGAGTGGTTGTCCGACGGCGCGATGTTCCAGCCGATGGTCGTCGGGCCCGTGGTGGATGCGACCTGGTCGGCGACGGCGTGCCTGCCGAGGTTGGCGTCGTTGTGGGGCGAGTTCGCCCTGCCGGTTCCAAAGGTCGGCGTGACGGCCGCCGACGACCGCAGGGCGATGGCGTGCACGACGAGCGAGCGACCGGGGCTGGCAGCGACCGAACCGGTGGCACGGTCACCCCACGCGTCGGTGAGCTTCATGGTCGACCCGAACGGCGATGCCTGGTCGACGCCCACGTAGCTCGTGACGGTGGCCGAGGTGAGTACGTAGTTGTTGCTGCTCACGGTGACCGTCGCGGGGCCGGTGGGCGGGTCGACCAGGCCGTAGATGCTGACGCCGCTGACGTCGGTGTGGATCGCGCTCTGCAGCAGCGTCATCTGGCGCCCCGCGTAGCTGACGCCGGTGGTGGTGGCGGCCCGGGTGTTGACGGTGACGATTGCGACGCGGTTGGTGCCCGCGGCGGTGTGGGTCAGGGTCAGTTCCTTCTGGTAGCCGGTGGTCGGCGACGAGGAGCTGGCGGCATGGAACGCGGGAGCCGCTCCCGCGGCAACCTCGGGCGCGGGCGTCGGTACGGGTGCTGGGGTCGGGGTCGGGGTCGGCTTCGGCTCGGTGACCGCGGAGTCCGGCGCCGGCGTGGGCTTCGGAGTGGGCACAGGCACGGTCGGCGTCGGCGCGGTCGCGGTCCCGGGCTGGTAGCTGAACGTTCCCTGGCCCCGCCATTCGCCGGCCTTCGCGACGTTGGCGTCATACGATGCCTGCTGACCGTTCGGGGTGTTGAAGGTGCCGTCGTACGAGCCGTGCTGTCCGACCAGGTTCGGGTAGAAGTGCGCGGCGTAGTAGTAGTTGCTGTCTCCGCCGACCGGCTTTATCCACGGGCCACCCGGGTGGTACGAGGTGATCGAGTGCACGCCGGAGTACGACCCGGTGGGCACCACGATGGTCTTGGTGAAGCCGACACTGGTTCGCAGCCAGGTGTAGATGTCCTGCGAGATGGTCTCCCACTGGCCGGGCGACACGTTCGCCGGTTCGTTCACCATGTCGAACCAGACGAGTGCCGAGTGGTCCTTGAGCGTGATCGACTTTCCGGTCTGGTCGACCATCGTGGCGTTGAGCAGCTTGCTGACGTAGTCCTTGTAGTGACCGAGCGCGGTGGGGTCGGTGAGCGGCTTGCCGAACATCTTGGCGTAGTCGCCGCCATTGCCGGGGTGCAGCACGTCGAGCATGATGTCGACGTCGGCGGTGGCAGCGTTGTTCAGCATCGAGGTGATGTGGTTCAGGTTGTTCTGGTCGAGCGATCCACCGGGCGTCGGGTAGACGAACGCGGGGCCCACCGGGTAGCGCGCCATGGTCATGCCGCGTGAGCGGTGGTACGTCCAGTCGGCGACCGACGGCGACGTCGACCCGTTGAAGAACTCATGCCCGGCGTAGTTGACGCCGGTGAACGGCACAGCATCGCCGTAGTGCGACTCGACGGTGCTGGCGGAATCCTCGGCGCCCCAGGCACCGGAGCCGCCCTTCTCGTAATACCCGACGTTGTAGTCGGTGCCCCAGTGGTGGCCGGTGGCCCAGGCGGTCCACGCGATGCCGTCCTTGGCGAGGCGGTGCAGCACGATGTCCTGCAGCGCGTTCCACTTGGCCTGCTCGGCCGCCGGGCGGTCGTTCGGAATGCCGAACTCCCCCATGAAGCCCTTGTTGCCACCGAGCCAGCTGCGGAACTTGGCCGCGTGCGTGACCGCCATGCTCTGCAGGTCGTCGGCCGGCGTGAATGTCTGTGCCGCCGCGGCCGACAGGGCCTGCGATGCGGCGACCGATGCCGCCTGCGATGTCACCAGCCCATCGGCCGCGCTACCGCTGGCCGCTGACGCGGGAAGAGCCGTTGTTACCACCACGATCCCTGCGACGAACGCCCCGGTTACTGCTTTCCACGAACAGAGTCGTGCCCCCATGAATTTATTCACTTTTACTTCCCCCCAGAAGTACCACCCCGGCATACGCGGCGTGGCAAGCAGAATGTACCACCCCCGGGGTACGCGCTCGGCCACAGACGTCGCCGTATGGGATGCCCGGCGGGTGGATGGCATGCTTGAGGCATGGTCATTGCAGAGCCCACGCTTGTTCGGCAGTCGTCATGGGGGCTCGTTCCCGCGGCGGGAGTGTCGGCATCCGCCGTGCTGATCTTCGCCCTGCAGTACGCGGTCGCGGGGTACGCCACCCTCGTGGTCAGCCTGGTCGTCGCCTTTCTCGTCAATCGACCCCTGGCCAGCGATTTGCTCACCATCGCGATCGGGCTGGCGATCATCAGCTCGATCTCGGTCGAAGCAAATATCGACTACTGGAACATCGTGCTCATGGGCACCGTGATGACCCTCGCAGTGCTGGTTCCGTTCCTCATCGACCGGCGCATCCACAAGCGGCGCACCATCACATTTCCGATCCGCACCGGGCAGAAATGGAGCCGCCTCGAGAAGTCGTATCTTTTTCTCGTCGTGCTGCTCGGATGGGCGATCCTGCCCACGTATTTCATCGGATCCGGCGCCTACCAGAACTGGCCGTCGATCTCCGAGCCCGACGAGATCGGTCGCCTCTTCGTCGGTGTGAACGCGGTCGGCATCTGGGACGAACTGTTCTTCATCTGCACGATCTTCGCGCTGTTCCGTCGCCACTTTCCGCTCTGGCAGGCCAACATCCTGCAGGCGATCATCTTCGTGTCGTTCCTGTGGGAGCTCGGCTACCGCGAGTGGGGCCCGCTGCTGACGATTCCGTTCGCCCTCCTGCAGGGGTACATCTTCCAGAAGACGAAGTCGCTCACCTACGTGGTCTGCGTGCACCTGCTGTTCGACCTCGTGGTGTTCCTGGTGCTCGTGCACGCGCACAACCGGGACTGGCTGCAGATCTTCATCTACTGACCAGCGGCGTCGGCTGGCCGACTCGCTCCAGCGGCGCTCGCCCGGCGCCGGGCGAACAACGGGTGAACGTCTTGACGACACGGTGCACAGCCAGCCGCAGCACGTCGGGTCGGCGACGTACGGTGAGCACATGACCGCCGTGCGCTCGCGCCAGCCCCCTCCCGACGACGGCCCGCCGACCGTGCCACCGCGCGTCTCGGTCGTCATCCCGGCGTGGAACGAAGAGGCGCGCATCACCCGGTGCATCGCGGCCGTGCTCGCGCAGACGCGTGCGGTGCACGAGATCATCGTCGTCGACAACCTGTCGACCGACCGCACTGCCGCACGGGTGCTGCGCATGATGGTCGAGCACCCAGACGCTCCCATCCGGCTCCTCGCCCAGGACGACGAACAGGGCCTGGTGCCCACCCGCAATGTGGGGTTGGATGCCGCGACCGGCGACATCATCGGACGCATCGACGCCGACACCATGCTCGAACCCACGTGGTGCGCGCAGCTCGTCGAGCTCATGTCGTCTCCCGCGGTCGACGCCGCAACCGGACCGGTGTCGTACTACGACATGCCGTTCGTCAGCGTGAGCGCCGGGCAGCGCATCGACGACCGCGCGCGGCGGGTGCTCCTCGGGCTGGGGCGCGAGTACCCGTTCGTGTTCGGCAGCAACATGGCACTGCGGGCGACGGCGTGGCGCAGCATCCGGTCCCAATGCTGCACCGATGAGGGCGACCTGATGCACGAAGACATCGACGTGGCGATCCACCTGCACCGCGCGGGGCTGACCGTCGCGTACTGTCCGGAGCTCATCGCGAGCATCTCGGCGCGACGGCTCGACACCTCACCCGGGCAGTTCTCGAGCTACATCGCCCGGTTCGACCGCACCTATCGCGCCCACGGCATCGCCCGCTGGTATCTGCGCGCCCCGCGGCTGGTGCTCGCACTCGCGTACTGGCCGCTGCACCTCGCGCGGCGCTGGTCGGTTCCGAGCCCGTTCGCCCGTGGAGTGGCGACGATCGGAGCGGTGGCGACCCTCGCCGGGCGTCGCGGCACGCCCGCCCGGGGCTCGGCTGCTGCCCCACCGACGAACGGCCTGCGCCGCGCCGGCTGACGCGCCTCAGACTCCGCCGCCGCCGCCGCCGCCTCCCCCGCCACCCGACGA
>NZ_JAALGE010000109.1 GCF_011057645.1 Marisediminicola senii
TGAGGTCGGTTTTCACACACAGGGTTTAACACCCTCCGCCAACGATTAACAGCGACCACGCGGGGCTATCCCGATCGGGACATCGCACCGGCCACAGCGAGACCAATTAGGACTCACTCATCTAGGGGTCATCGGCGTATTCGGGTAGGGCGCCGCGCGTGGACGCGCGTCAGCGGGTCAGTCGACCGGCGGCCCGTCGAGCACCACGTCGACGTGGGCCGCGGCGTACCGGCGGGTGCGGCGGATCAGTCGCGCCTGGACGGGGCCGGTCACGAGTGCGACCAACACGAGGAATGCGATGACCCACAGCGGCAGCTGGGAGAACACGCCGTCCGTCGACCTCAGGTAGATCCAGAACTGGGTGATGATCAACCCGGCATAGAGGAACGCGATCTGAGCCGCCTGGAGTGGCAGGTAAGCCGACGCGAGAACAGCGTATCGAGCCGCCAGCCAGGATTCCTCCGGCGTGAGGCTGCCTGCATCGCCCGTCTTCACGCTCGAGAGGATGCGTTGACGAAGTTGCCAGTTGCGGCGGAAGACCGATGCCGTTGCGCGGGCGAGGGGCATTTCGAGCACGCTGCAGGCCACCGATGCCGCGATGAACCCCAGGGCGAACGGCAGGAAGAACTCCGGCCGCCGAGGACGGTCCCACCCGTTCGACTGCGCCGTGATGACGAGGAACACCACCGCGGTGACGCCCGCGGTGACCAAGAAAGTCGTCGCCACTATGCGGACTGTGCGCCGCACCTCGAACCCGTCTTTCGTTGCAGTTGTTTCGGTTCCAGGCATCGTGGACTCCCACCGAGTTCGAGAGTGACCGGCTCACGAAGTTCGCGAGCCACGCGGGCTGACCGCCGGAAACTGTCACGTTCTCAGGCTCATGGCTATCACGCGACGCCGCCGCTGTCACGCTTAGAATTACCTGAGGCCCCCGCACCGGATGTGGCGCGGTGTGTCGGTCCGGCTCTCGGACGACTGGTCATGATCGCGGCGTCACTGTGCCGCTCCCAGCCTCGTCGACCCCGGAGTTCTCGTGTTCCCTCGTTTGCCGTTCCACCAGGGCGCCGCCCGCACCCGCCTCGCACACACCGCCCGCACGACCGGCCTCGGCGCCCTCGCCGTTCTCGCCGTGGCGCTCACCGGATGCGCCGCGACGCCGGCCGCCGCACCCGAGACAGGCGAGGGGGCGGGGGGCGGCGCCCCCCCCCCCCCCCCCCCCCCCCACCCACGCCCCCCCGTCTCCCTTTCTCCACTCATCCCCCGCCCGCCGAGGGAG
>NZ_JAALGE010000110.1 GCF_011057645.1 Marisediminicola senii
GCACCCGCCGCCGCTAGGTCTGCGGCGTGCCCGCCCGCTGCGCCGCAATGGCCCGGCCGAGCGCGTCGCCCGAGGTCCAGGCCGCGCCGACGGAGGCCTTGCCGCCCCACCCGTCGCCGCAGACCCCGATGCCCCGCTCGAGGGCGAACGGTGCGGAATGCGGGTCTGCCGGCCGGGCGAACGTCCATCGGTGGGCGTACGTGCTGGCCGGGGTATCCACGATTCCCAGGACGGCCATGACCGCGGCCTGCACCTCGGCGATGACCGCATCCGGATCGTCGAGGTGGGCGGCCGCAAGGGACGCCGTGGTGTGGGCGACGAGCACCGGGGCGTCATCGCTGCGCCGGTCGCCGTCATCGGCGATGAAGGTGATCGAGGGGGAGTCCTTCACGAACGCGCCGTGCAGGTCGGCCGCCCACTCGCGTCGGGGCCAGCGCAGCGCGACGGCGATGGTCGGCTCCCAGCCGTCGGGGCCGTCGAGCAGGCCGTGCATGGGCGAATAGGCCGCGTCGCCCGCGAGCAGGCGCCGTGCCTGCGGGTCGGGCATCGCGAGCACGACACCGTCGACCGGGTCGCCATCGACGGTGACGGGGTCGGTGCCGCCGTCGCCCGCCGCGACTTCCAGCACTGCGTGCTCGTACTCGACCGCGACGCCGTGGTCGGCCTCGATCGCGCGGGCGAGGTCGGCGACGACGGCGCGCAGGCCGGTCGGCGACGCGAAACGCATCGGACCGGTCTTCGATTCGTGGATGCCGCCGGCATCCGCCGCCTGGAAGGTGTCCGTCCATTCGCGAGCCACGCCCCGTGCCAGCCATTCGGCGACGACGCCGTGGAAGGCGGAGTCCTCCTCCGCCGTGAAGTAGGAGGCCCCGAGGTCGACGGCGCGGTCGTCGATGCGGCGGCTCGCCATGCGGCCGCCCGGCACCCGGCCGCGGTCGACGATGCGCACCGGGACACCGGCGTCGAGGAGTGCCCTGGCGCAGGCGAGTCCGGAGATGCCGGCGCCGACGATGAGGATGGGGCCGGGAGCGGCGGGAGGAGTCATCCCGTCATCCTGCCGCGTGCGGCTGGGTGCCGGGCGCGGGGCGCGCTGGGAGCCGCGCGACCGGGGTGCGGCCATGCGGCGCGCCGCGGCTGGTTCGCGGGGGTCTGACCCGGCCCGGGAGCCCCGCTCAGCCCGCGAGCCCCGCTCAGCCCGCGAGCAGCGCGCGGATGCCGCCGTGGGG
>NZ_JAALGE010000011.1 GCF_011057645.1 Marisediminicola senii
CCGCCCGCGGCCCCCACCCCGACCCACCCCCCCCCCCCGAGGTAGTCCCCCCCCCCCGGCCCGGGGCGCCCCCGCCCCTTCCCCCCCCGGCCACCGCCCCGGGCCGCCCCCCGGCCCCCCCCCCCCCCCCCCCCCCCCCCCCGGCACCGGGCCCGCGGGCACGACGGTAGGCTTGCCCGGTGCTGTCACTGGTGGTGTTGATCTCCGGCGGGGGAACCAATCTCCGCTCCCTGCTCGACGCCGCAGAAGACGCCGAATACCCGGCCCGCATCGTCGCCATCGGCTCCGACCGCGACGCCGAGGGCCTCGCCAACGCCGAGGCGTTCGGCATCCCCAGCTTCGTCGTGCCGTTCTCGAGCTTCGCCGACCGCGACGCATGGGGTGCAGAGCTGCTGCGCGAGATCGCGACCTGGACCCCCGACCTGGTGATCCTCAGCGGCTTCATGCGCCTGCTGCCCCCCGGCGTCGTCGACGCCCTGGCGCCTCGCCTCATCAACACGCACCCGGCCTACCTGCCCGAGTTCCCTGGGGCACACGGCGTGCGCGACGCGATGGCGGCCGGGGTCACCCAGACCGGCGCGAGCGTCATCGTCGTCGACAACGGCGTCGACAGCGGCCCGATCATCTCGCAGCGGCGCGTTCCGGTGCTGCCGGGCGACACCGAGCACCGACTCCACGACCGCATCAAACTCGTCGAACGCGAACTGCTCGTGCAGGCCGTGCTCGACATCGCCAACGGAACCGTCAATCTCGAGGAGCTATCGCACACATGAGCGGCCCACAGCACGACCCGTCCGATTACCGAGAGCGCGACGTCGTTCCCATCCGTCGCGCGCTCGTGTCGGTCAGCGACAAGACCGGGCTGCTCGAGCTCGCCTCCGCCCTCGCCGGCGCGGGGGTCGAGATCGTGTCGACCGGCTCGACCGCCAAGACGATCGCGGATGCCGGGCACCCCGTCACCCAGGTGAGCGACGTCACCGGGTTCGCCGAGGCCCTCGATGGGCGGGTCAAGACCCTGCACCCGTCCATCCACGCGGGCATCCTCGCCGACCTGCGCCTCGCCGACCACGAGGCCCAGCTTGCCGACCTCGGCATCGCCCCGTTCGAACTCGTCGTCGTGAACCTGTACCCGTTCGTCGAGACCGTGGCCAGCGGTGCCACCGCAGACGAGGCCGTCGAGCAGATCGACATCGGCGGACCGGCCATGGTGCGCGCATCGGCCAAGAACCACGCCAACGTCGCGATCGTCGTCTCGCCGTCGAACTACCCCGCACTCGTCGGCGCACTCGCCGCGGGCGGCACCACCCTCGCGCAACGCCAGCGCCTCGCCGGTAAGGCGTTCGCGCACACCGCCGCCTACGACAGGGCCGTCGCCGGCTTCTTCGCCATCAGCGTCGGACGACCGGATGCCACAGCCCCCGACAGCACCCGGGCCGCCGCCACCGGTACCGACGACGCGGCCCCGGCGTTCCCCGCCGCGGTCTCCCTCGACTTCGACCTCGCCCAGGTACTGCGCTACGGGGAGAACTCGCACCAGGCCGCCGCCCTCTACACGACCGCAGCCCACGGCATCGCGCAGGCCGTGCAGCTGCACGGCAAGGAGATGTCGTACAACAACTACGTCGACGCCGACGGCGCAGTGCGCGCCGCCTACGACTTCACCGAACCGGCCGTCGCCATCATCAAGCACGCCCAGCCGTGCGGCATCGCCATCGCCCCGGAGAACGGCGCAGCCGACAGCATCGCCTCGGCGCACCACCGCGCGCACCTGTGCGACCCGATCTCCGCCTTCGGTGGCGTGGTCGCTGCCAACCGCACTGTCACCCTCGCGATGGCCGAGCAGGTCAAGGACATCTTCACCGAGGTCGTCGTCGCCCCCGGGTTCGAACCGGCCGCCCTCGAGCTGCTGCGCACCAAGAAGAACCTGCGCCTGCTGCAGCTGCCCGACGGCTACCGTCGCGATGCCCGCGAGTTCCGCCAGGTCTCCGGCGGGCTGCTCGTGCAGCAGCCGGACACCTTCGACGACTTCTCCTCGGCCGACTGGCGCCTGGTCGCCGGCCCTGAGGTGGATGCCGCCACGCGCGCCGACCTCGAATTCGCCTGGCGTGCGGTGCGCGCCGTCAAGTCGAACGCCATCCTGCTCGCAAGTTTCGGGGCGTCGGTCGGCGTCGGCATGGGGCAGGTCAACCGGGTGGACTCGTGCCGCCTCGCCGTGAGCCGCGCGGGGGATCGCGCCGCGGGGTCGGTCGCGGCATCCGACGCATTCTTCCCCTTCGCCGACGGGCTCGGGATCCTGCTCGACGCGGGCGTCACGGCAGTCGCCCAGCCGGGCGGGTCGCTGCGCGACGCCGAAGTGATCGAGGCTGCCGCCGCGGCCGGGGTCAGCATGTACTTTACTGGTGAGCGCCACTTCTACCACTGAGCGAGAGCGGCACTGCCGGGCGGGCGGAACCGCCCGGCGCGGTCCGGAACCGCCGGGCGGGCGGAACCGCCCGGCGCGGCGCGGTGTTGCCACGCGGGCTCGATCGACATAGCCTGTAAGGCTGCCCACGGTGCCTCATCCCGATAGGCGCAGCGACAACCCCAACCGCCACACGGGATAACCCGGCCCCGCCGAGCCCGCACTCGCAAGGACCCATCGTGCCCCGCCGCCCCGCCGCAAAGAAGAAGCCAGGAACCATCGCGTCGCTCGCGCGGCTGTACCCCTACGTGAAGCCCGCGTTGCCGCGCATCGCGCTCGGCATGGGGGCGGCCCTCACCGCGGCGGTGGTCGCACTGGTCATCCCGCAGGTGCTGCGCACCCTCGTCGACGGTCCGCTGCAGGACGGCGACGCCAGCGAGATCTGGTGGCCGGTCGCCCTCGTGCTCGCCCTCGGCATCCTCGAGGCCGTGATGGTCTGGCTGCGCCGCTGGTTCGTGCTGCAGCCGGGCACCCACATCGAGGCCGCCATGCGCAATTCGCTGTACCGGCAGCTGCAGGACCTGCCGGTGAGCTTCCACGACCGCTGGCCGAGCGGGCAGCTGCTGTCGCGCGCCATGAGCGACCTCAACCAGATCCGCCGGTGGATGTCGTTCGGCCTCGTGCTGCTCCTCGTCAACGTCGCCACCATCGTGATCGGGTTCTTCTTCCTCGTCAGCATCAATTGGATGCTGGGGCTCCTGTTCGTGGTGTGCTCGATCCCCCTGTGGGTGTACGGCTACGTCTTCGAGCAGAAGTACTCGCTCGTGTCTCGCCGCAGCCAGGACCAGTCGGGCGACCTCGCCACCACCGTCGAAGAATCGGTGCACGGCATCCGGGTGCTCAAGGCATTCGGGCGCGGCAAGTACGCCCTGAAGAACTTCGCCAGCCAGGCCGAGAGCCTGCGCGGAACCGAGATCGAGAAGGCCCGCGCGATCGCCAGCATCTGGCTGTGGCTGCTGCTCGTTCCCGACGTGACGCTCGCGCTGTGCCTGCTCGGCGGGGTGTGGCTGACCGCCGACGGACAGCTGTCGGTCGGAGAGCTCGTCGCGTTCTTCGCCACGGCGACCGTGCTGCGCTGGCCCGTCGAATCGATCGGGTTCCTGCTGTCGATGACGTTCGACGCCCGCACCGCGGTCGACCGGCACTTCGAGGTCATGGACGAGGTCAACACCATCACCGACCCCGCGGAGCCGGAGTCCATCGTGCGCCCCGAGGGGCGACTCGCCTTTCACGACGTGCACTTTCGCTACCCCGACTCGCCCGCACAGTTCGCCGACCTGCTCGACGGCATCGACCTCGAGCTCGAACCGGGCGAGACCATGGCGCTCGTCGGCCTCACCGGCTCCGGCAAGTCGACCCTCACCGCGCTGCCCACCCGCCTGTACGACGTGACCGGGGGGTCGATCACCCTCGACGGCGTCGACGTGCGCGACCTGCGCCGCGACGACCTGCGCAGCCACATCGCGATGGCATTCGAGGATGCGACGCTGTTCTCGGCCTCCGTGCGCGAGAACGTACTCCTCGGCCGGCCGTCGGCGACCGACGCCGAGCTCGCCGAAGCCCTCGAGATCGCGCAGGCCGGCTTCGTGCACGACCTGCCGGACGGCGTCGACACCACCGTGGGGGAGGAGGGGCTGAGCCTCTCCGGCGGGCAGCGCCAGCGGCTCGCCCTCGCGCGGGCCGTCGCCGCGCGGCCGAACGTGCTCGTGCTCGACGACCCGCTCTCCGCGCTCGACGTGGACACCGAAGCGCTGGTCGAAGCCGCGCTGCGCCGGGTACTGGCATCCACCACCGCCCTCATCGTCGCGCACCGGCCATCGACCGTGATGCTCGCCGACCGGGTCGCACTGCTCAAGCAGGGCAGGGTGACCGCCGTCGGGCGGCACTCCGAGCTGCTGGCGACCAACGACCACTACCGGTTCGTCATCTCGAGCCTCGAAGACGAAGAAGAGCGCGAACGAAAGGAGGCGATCTCATGAGCGTGCACGGAGTACAGGGCGAAGAGCGCGGCGACTACACGAAGGCCGAGAGCCGGCAGATCCGGCAGCGTTCGCTGCGCCTGCTCGGATCGCTACTGAGCCCGCTGGTCAGGCGGGTCGTCCTCACCGGCGTCGTCGTGGTGATCAGCACTGCCGCGCAGGTCGCCGGCCCCGCCCTCATCGCGATCGGCATCGACCGCGGGCTGCCCGCCCTCATCGACGGCGACGCGCTGCCGATCGCGCTCGTCGTCGCCGCCTACCTCTTCACCGGCATCATCGGCGCGGTGCTCATCGCCTGGTATACCGTGCTCTCCGCGCGCATCAGCCAGGCCGTGCTCATCGACCTGCGCAAGCGGGTCTTCCTGCACACCCAGAAGCTCAGCCTCGAGTTCCACGAGAGCTACACCTCCGGGCGCATCATCGCAAGGCAGACCAGCGACCTCGACGCCATCCGCGAACTGCTCGACTCCGGGGTCAACCAACTCGTGCAGGGCGCGCTGTACATGGCGTTCATCGCGATAGCCATGTTCGCGCTCGACTGGCGCAGCGGCCTCATCCTGTTCGCGTTCCTCATCCCGCTCGGAGTGCTGACCCGGTGGTTCCAGGTCAACTCGCAGCGCGGGTTCCGCCTGACCCGCGTCGCCTCCGCCCGCCTCATCGTGCAGTTCGTCGAGACCATGACCGGCATCCGCGCGGTCAAGGCGTTCCGCAAGGAGGCGCGCAACGAGGAGGAGTACGCCGAGCTCGTCGAGTCGTACCGGGCGTCGAACGGACGCGTCATCCGCCTGTTCGGCATCTTCGACCCCGGGCTCATCCTCATCGGTAACGTCGCGCTCGCCGCGATGCTGCTGCTCGGCGGCCTGCGGGTGGCCGGCGGTTCCCTCGAGATCGGGGTACTGCTCGGCGTGCTGCTCTACACGCGGCAGTTCTTCTTTCCCGCGCAGGAGATCGCGATGTTCTACAACTCCTACCAGTCCGCCGCCGCGGCGCTCGAGAAGGTGTCCGGGGTGCTCGAGGAGCGCCCCGGCGTCGCCGACCCGGTCGCCCCGGTCGACCTGTGGGAGGCGAAGGGCGACGTCAGGTTCGACGGCGTCGAATTCGCCTACACCGAGGATCGCGTCATCCTGCCGCGCTTCGACCTCGAGATCGCGGCCGGGCAGGTGATCGCCCTGGTCGGGTCGACCGGCGCGGGCAAGTCCACCCTCGCCAAGCTGATCTCGCGGTTCTACGACCCGAGCTCTGGGGCGGTCGAGCTCGACGGCGTCGACCTGCGCGACCTGCACCCGAAGGACCTGCGCCGCGCCATCGTGATGGTCACGCAGGAGGCGTACCTGTTCTCCGGCACTGTCAGCGAGAACATCGCCCTCGGCAAGCCGGATGCCAGCCACGACGAGATCGTGCAGGCGGCCATGGCGGTCGGGGCGCACGAGTTCATCCAGGCGCTGCCCGACGGGTACGACACCGACGTCAACAAGCGCGGCGGGCGGGTGTCGGCCGGCCAGCGGCAGCTCATCTCGTTCGCCAGGGCGTTCCTCGCCGACCCCGCCGTGCTCATCCTCGACGAGGCGACCGCGTCGCTCGACATCCCGAGCGAGCGCCTCGTGCAGGAGGGCCTGACCACCCTGCTCGCGCGCCGCACCGCCGTGATCATCGCGCACCGGCTGTCGACGGTGGCCATCGCCGACCGGGTGCTCGTGATGGAGCACGGGCGCATCGTCGAAGACGGCACCCCGCGCGACCTCATCGCCGGCACCGGACGCTTCGCCCAGCTGCACGCGGCGTGGCGCGAGTCGCTGGTCTGACCGCCGCGGCGCGCGACATTCGCTACAACGAACGATTGCGGCGTATCGCGGTGCCCTTTACGGTATTGCGGGAAACAGAGGTCGGGAAAGACGCCTACCCCAGCCCGGGTCCCTAACCCGCCTAGCCGGGAGCCGCGCTGGCGCGGACGCATCGAGCACCGCGATGCGTCCGCGATGGGCGTCCCGCACGCGGGTCACGCACGCGGGTCACGGCGTCTGGCGGTCACCGCACCCGGCCGGTCACCGCACCCTGGCGGCGGCGAGGTCCACTCGCACGGCACCATCGGCACCCGTCGTGAGCGGCGTGCCATCGGCCGTGAGCAGCTCGATGGCCCTGGCCTCGTGGCCGGCCGCCGGAAGTCCGGATGAACGGATGACGCGCCACCACGCCACCTCCGACCCGAAGCGGGCCATCACCTGCCCGACGGCCCGGGGTGCGCGCGACCCGATGGCGGCGGCCACGTCGCCGTAGGTCATCACCATGCCGGCGGGGATGCTCTCGACCACATCGAGCACCCGTGACGCGAAGTCGTCGGCTGCGGGTTCTGACACGGGAGTGCCGGGTGGCCGGTGCCCTACAGGTCCATCGATCCGATGTGCTCGCCGTACTGGGTCTGCCCGACCACGGTGAATCCCACCCGGAGGAAGAACGCCTCCGGCCCGTCGTCTCCGGGTTCCCAGATCACGGTGAGCTGCGTGAACTGGCGCTTGCGGGCCTCGTCTGCGGTGGACTCGACGGCGAACCGACCGACCCCACGCCCCTGCGCGTCTGCGGCCACGTTCATGCGCCAGATGCAGCTGCGAAACTCCGGCTCCTGCGCGTCGTAGTCGAAGTTCGCCATCAGAAAAGCGACCACCTCGTCGTCTTCATCGACGACGACGCGCGACCAGTTCGTGCTCGGGTCGATGAACGGGCTCGCCATCGAGTACGACACCGGGGCGATGAACTGCTCCTGGCCGGGTTTGAGCGTGAGGGTGTTCGCGGCGACGATGTTCTTGGCCGACAGCTCTTCCAGTCTCAACTCAGGCATGAACACAGGCTATCGGCGAATCGCGTGCCCCGGATAGTCCGCCGGTCGGGGGACAAATGTATCTCGATGTCGAGATACTTCTGCGAACCGGTAAGCTGATCCGCGGCCCGGCAGTTACTGAACCAAGGAGACTCAATGTCGAAAATCAAGGTAGAAGGAACCGTCGTCGAGCTCGATGGCGACGAGATGACGCGCATCATCTGGCAGGCGATCAAGGACACCCTCATCCACCCGTACCTCGACATCGACCTCGAGTACTACGACCTGGGCATGGAGCACCGCGACGCCACCGACGACCAGGTGACCATCGACGCGGCCCACGCCATCCAGAAGCATGGCGTCGGCGTCAAGTGCGCGACCATCACCCCCGACGAGGCCCGCGTCGAAGAGTTCGGCCTCAAGAAGATGTGGAAGTCGCCCAACGGCACCATCCGCAACATCCTCGGCGGCGTCATCTTTCGCGAGCCCATCATCATCTCGAACATCCCGCGCCTCGTGCCCGGCTGGAACAAGCCGATCATCATCGGCCGCCACGCGTTCGGCGACCAGTACAAGGCCACCGACTTCCGCTTCGAGGGCAAGGGCAAGCTCACCGTCGAGTTCACCCCGGACGACGGTTCCGAGCCGCTCAAGTTCGAGGTGTACCAGTCGCCGGGCGACGGCGTCGCGCAGGTGCAGTACAACCTCGACGAGTCGATCCGTGACTTCGCCCGCGCGAGCCTGAACTACGGTCTCGAGCGCAACTACCCGGTCTACCTGTCGACGAAGAACACCATCCTCAAGGCATACGACGGCCGCTTCAAGGACATCTTCGAGGAGATCTTCGTCGCCGAGTTCAAGGAGCGCTTCGACGCCGCCGGCCTCACCTACGAGCACCGCCTGATCGACGACATGGTCGCATCGGCGATGAAGTGGGAGGGCGGCTACGTCTGGGCCTGCAAGAACTACGACGGCGACGTGCAGAGCGACACCGTTGCCCAGGGCTTCGGCTCGCTCGGCCTGATGACCTCCGTGCTGTCGACGCCCGACGGCAAGGTCGTCGAGGCCGAGGCAGCCCACGGCACGGTCACCCGGCACTTTCGCCAGCACCAGGCCGGAAAGCCCACGTCGACCAACCCGATCGCGTCGATCTACGCCTGGACCCGCGGGCTCGCGCACCGCGGAAAGCTGGACGGCAACCAGGCCCTCATCGACTTCGCCGCGACCCTCGAAGACGTCGTCATCACGACCGTCGAGTCCGGCGCGATGACCAAGGACCTCGCCCTGCTGGTCGGCCCCGACCAGAAGTGGCAGACCACCGAGGAGTTCCTCGACACGCTCGACAAGAACCTCGCCGCGCGCCTCGCCTGAGGACCGCACGACACGCACCACGCACGAGAACGGCCCCGATACATCGCGTATCGGGGCCGTTCCCGTTGTCGCGGGATCTTCGGCAGCGGGGCTCAGTACCCGGCGAAGTAGTCGCGCCGCACCCGGCGAACTCCGACCTGGCGCAGTGACGCGACGCTGTCGGCCACGAAGGCGGGCGACCCCGACGTGTAGGCGACGCGAGCCGCGGCATCCGGCACCCACATGCGCAGGAGCTCGGCAGACAGCGGCCCATCGCCGACCCACTGCCACGCCGCAGGCAGCCCGTCGGGTTCGGTCGGGCAGATCACCAGCACGCGATCCCGCGCGAGCACGTCGCGGTACGGCAGCTCGGCCACCGACGACACGGCATAGACCAGCACCGCGTTGCGGTCGCGCCCGGCGAGCCGGTCGTCGACGAGCTGGCTGACGAATGGCGTGATGCCGATGCCGCCCGCCACGAGCAGCACGGGCCGCGACAGGTCGCGCGGCAGGAGAAAGTCGCCTCCCACCGCGGTCGCCGTGAGCGCGGAGCCCGGCTCGAGCTGTGCCAGAGCGGCCTTGAACGAGCTCGACCGCTCCGGCATGCGCAGCGCGACGGCGAGCTGGTCGGCGTCGGCCGGGGCAGAGGCGATCGTGAACACCCGGCGGCTGCCCCTGGCGTCGCGCCGCCGGTGCGGCACCTCCAGCTCGACGTATTGGCCGGCCCTGAACCGCACGGGCGATCGCGGGCGGAAGCTGAATTCCGACGCGGTCGGGGTCAGCTCGCGCCTGGCGACGAAGTCGAGGCGGATGCCGCGGCGCTGCCCCATCGCGAACGCCACGAGATTGCCGATCACCAGCGCCATCTCGAACGACAGGTACACCGCGCCGACCGCGACCAGGCCCACCGCAGCGAACAGCGCACCGACGATGGCCGCCACCGCGATCTGCTGCCAGCGGCGCGGCGCCATCGTCAGGGGTTCGGTCAGCATGAACCCGGCGAGGAACAGCACCGGGTACGACGTGAACACCGTGCCCACCGCGTCGGCCAGCGGCTGCCCGGTCACCGTGAGTCGCACGAGCAGCAACCCCGCGGCGACCAGCACGAACGTCGCTCCCATCGCGAGCCTGCGCACGCGGTACAGCACGAGCACCGCGCCGGCGAGCACGACCGGCAGCATCGCCGCCGACGCCACCCACCACACCGCGCCGACCAGCTGGGTCAGCCCGACCACCGGCAGCAGGGTGACGACCATCGCCCCGACCGCCGCGGGGTTCATGATGTGTCGGCCGCGCCAGGCGAGCAGGTACTTCGACGCGCCGGCGACGACGCCGGCGAGGGCGAGCGTGCCCAGGTCGACCACCGCGAGCGATGGCCAGAACAGAAAGAACAGCAGCAGGCCGGTGATGATGGATGACTCCAGGTGCGCGTTCGCGCGCATGATCCTGGCCACCAGCACGCTCGCCAGCGCGGTGCTCGCCACCGCGACGACGACGCTGCCCAGCAACTCCAGCGGCTCGTACGGCAGCTGGCCGAGCAGCGACGCCCCCAGCGCCCACACCGCGATCACCGCGAGCACGATGGTGACCAGCCGGTACGAGGTCACCCGCCCGATCACGGTGTCGATCCACCCCGTCACGGTCGTTCTCGTGCCCAGCCCCGTAGTCGTGCTCATGCGAACACCTCCCCGTCGAAACCCGCCGACGATTGCACCTCGCCGGAGCGAAGCATCCGTACCCATTCGAAGTCGAAGCGGTCGGCCAACCCTGCCGGGTCGGCGAAGAACAGCGCGGTCGCCAGGCCGTCGGCCACCAGGCCGGTGGGGGCCGCCGCCCAGGTGGCGATGACCGCATCGGTGGGCAGGCCGGTGATCGCGTCGATCATGTGGTGCGCTCCCGGCCACGCGCGCCGGGTCGTCGCCGAGGCGCACAGCGCACCGTCTCCGAGGGTGGCGACCCCGATCGCCTTGCGCGCGTCTCGCGGGTCCTCGAGGGCGACCCGCAGCGCCCGCCCACCGCGGTGCACGATGTCGCCGCTCGCGTCGATGGTGAACGAGTGGATGCCGGCGTCCGCGAGCACCCCGCCGACGAGGTCGACCAGGTACCCCTTGCCCGCCGCGCCGACGTCGACCACGACGGGCCCGACGGTCTCGAGCGCGCTGCCGTCCCAGGCGATCGCGTCGTCCCAGCGCGGAACGGGGTCGATCACCGATGCCGCGCGCAGCGAGTACGCGCTGTCGTAGCCCCACTGCTCGAGGGCGCGACCGACCAGTGGGCTCACCGCGCCGGCGGTGCAGTCGTAGAGGTCGCGGTACAGCGCGAACAGCGCCGGCGCGTCATCCGGGAACTCGAACCGGCCACCCGCACCCGTAGCGATGCGGTGCACCAGCGAATCGTCGCGAAACCGCGACCAGGTGCGGTCGAACGCGTCGACCCGCCGCGCGACGGCACCGGTGACGCCGTCGCCGAGGGGGTCGACGGTGTCGATCTGCCAGCGCGTGCCGATCGCGTCGAAGACGTGGCTAGGCGAGGGCGTCTGCCTTGATCTGCTCGATCGCGGCGTTGAAGCCGTCGCTGGTGAGGGAGGAGCCGGCGACCTTGTCGACCGCGAGTTCGTCGATGTCGACGCCCTCCACCTCGGCGGCGATGCCGTCGATGAACTCGCCCTGGTAGCGCTGTGCGGTGCTGTCGGTGGCGTTGCCGGTCACGGTGACCGTGTCGATGGCGTCACCGGCGAGGGTCACCTCGACCTCGATGGATTCGGTGCCACCCGGCGTCTGGTACTCGCCGGTGGCCGTGTAGTCGCCGTCGGCGTACGGCTCGGACGCGGTCGACCCGCCGGTTGCGGCATCCGCCCCCGTCGACCCGCCCGCAGACTCGGCGGGCGTCGGGGCGCACCCGGCCAGGGTGGCGGCGAGCGACAGCCCGCCGAGGGCGATGGCGGCAGTTCTGCGGTGGGTCACGATGTCTCCGGGGTTCGGTGGGCACGCGCGTGGCGCAGCGCTTCGACCATCCTGCCGGGGTGCGATTAGGAATTGCCTGCATGGGCCCGATGCGTCGCCCATGCGTTCCCCTGCCACGGCCTGTGCGTGCCCCACCGGCGCTGGGGCGGCCTCAGCGGAAGACGATCGTGCGTGCCCCACTGGAGGCCGGTGCGCACCTCAGCGGAAGATGATCGTGCGTGCCCCACTGGAGGCCGGTGCGCACCTCAGCGGAAGATGATCGTGCGTGCCCCGTCGAGCAGCACCCGGTTCTCGGCGAACCACTTCACGGCCTGGGTGAGGGTGCGCGACTCCTCGTCCTGCCCGATCGCCACGAGCTCGGCCGGCGTGCGCGAATGGTCGACCCGCACCACGTTCTGCTCGATGATGGGCCCCTCGTCGAGGTCGGCGGTCACGAAGTGTGCGGTGGCGCCGATCAGCTTGACGCCGCGGGCGTGCGCCTGGCGATACGGATTGGCGCCCTTGAATCCGGGCAGGAACGAGTGGTGGATGTTGATGATGCGCCCGCCGAGTTCGGCGCACAGCTCGGGGGAGAGGATCTGCATGTAGCGGGCCAGCACCACCAGCTCGATGTCGTGCTCCCTGACGGCGTCGACGATGCGGCGCTCGAACGCCGCCTTCTCGTCTGGCGAGGTGATCGCGTGCGCCTCGAACGGCACGGAGTAGAACTCCGCGAGCGGCGCCAGGGTGTCGTGGTTGCTCAGCACCTGCGGAATGACCACGGGCAGCTGCCCGGCGCGCTGCCGGAAGAGCATGTCGTTGAGGCAGTGCGCCGCGGTGCTCACGAGCACGAGGGTGCGCAGCGGGCGCCCGACGACGTCGAGCCGCCAGGTCATGTCGTAGGTGTCGGCGACGGGGGCGATCGCGGCCTCGAACCCGGCGCGCGAGGCCGACGACTCGACCTGCAGGCGCATGAAGAACCGCCCGGTGTCGTCGCTCGAGAACTGCTGCGATTCGGTGATGTTGCCACCCGCGCTGACGATCGCGCCACTGGTCGCGTGCACGATCCCCGGCCGGTCGTCGCACACGATGGTCAACACCCAGTGGGTGGCGTTGTCGGCTGGCACGGTGTCAAGAGTATGGCCTGCGGTAGCCTGTGATGGATGCCACAGCAACCGTGTCATCCCGCGGGCGGCGTCACGACCCACTCTCCATGTGGAAGATCTCATTCCTATGACCGTGCCCTCTGCCTCGTCGTCCCGAGCACAGCCGGGGGAGGCGCCACCCTTTCCGTGGGTCGGCCTGCTGATCCTCTCCGGCGCGATCTTCGTCTGCGTGACGAGCGAGTTCCTGCCGACCGGCCTGCTGCCCGACCTCGCGGAGGGGCTCGGGGTCACCCAGGCCCAGGTCGGCCTGCTGGTCACCGTGTATGCGGGCACCGTGGTGCTCAGCGCGCCGCTGCTCACGGCCCTCACCCGGCGTTTTCCGCGCAAGGGCCTCGTCGTCGTGGTGCTCAGCGTCTTCGCGGTGAGCAACATCATCGTCGCCGTCGCGCCGACCTTCGCCGTCGTCGTGCTGGCGCGCGTGCTCGGCGGTCTCGCCCACGGGCTGTTCTGGGCCGTCGTCGGGGCGTACGCCAGTTATCTGGTGCCCAAGGCGCAACTCGCCCGGGCGGTCGCCGTGACCAGCGCGGGGGCGACCACGGCGTTCGTGCTCGGCGTGCCGCTCGGCACCGCCCTCGGCCACGCGCTCGGCTGGCAGCTCGCCTTCGTGGTGATGGCGGTGGCCATCATCATCCTCATCGTGCTGGTACTCCTCTTTCTACCGCCGGTCCGCCACGTCACCGACCTGCGCACCGGAGAGATCGCCCTGCCTGGCCGCAAGGACCCCTCGGTGTTCGGCGTCGCGGTGCTGTGCGCGATCGTCGCCGTCATCATGGTCGGCCAGAACCTGTTCTATACCTACATCGTTCCGTACTACACCGACGTCAGCGGGTTCGGTGACGACAGCGTCGCCATCCTGCTGTTCGTGTACGGCGGCGCCGGCGCGATCGGCCTCGTGCTGGTCGGTGTGGTCGGTGCCCGCTACCCCAAGGCGAGCCTCATCGGCAGCTTCTCGATGGTCGCGATCGCCGTCGCGGTGATGGGCTTCTTCCCCCAGCAGACCTGGGTCGTCATCGGGGCCCTCATCGTGTGGGGTATCGCGTTCGGCGGCGGGCCGGCCCTGCTGCAGACCCGCATGCTGCACACCGCATCCGTGCGCATCCGTGACATCGCCTCGGCGTGGTTCACCGTCGCGTTCAACGTCGGCATCGGTGGCGGCGCGTTCATCGGCGGCCTGATCTTCAGCGGCTACGGGCTCGGGGTACTGCCGTTCGTGGAGGCCGCGGTGGTCGCGGCGGGCGTCATCCTCATCGTCGTCACCGATCGCGTGATGCACCGCAGGCACCTCGCCGCGGCAGCCCGCGCGCACTGATGACGGCGGCCCGCAGCATCCACTAGCTCGATCAGCCGGCCTCGTCGTCGGTCGCCCCCGCGCGCACGCGAACGACGGTCTCCCATGCCGCGGTGCCCATCAGGATCGCGGTGGTCAGCCCGCCGAGCGCGAGCGGCGAGAGCATGGGAGAGCACGCGAAGGCGACGACCAACAAGCCGATGCTGGCCGCGTGCGACCGCAGCAGCTCCCTCGCCACCACCCAGCGGAACAGCAGCATTCCCACGACGAACAGCAGTGGCCCGCCGGTCACGGTGACGGCGGTCGACAGCGACATGGCCTCGTCCGGATGCTTCAGCACCTCCTTGTCGGCCACCGACGTGAGCACGATCCCGGCGACGATGACGGCGTGCACGTACGTGTAGGCGAGACGGGCGATGCGGCCGGGGTCTGACAACGCCTCGATGGCCTTCGCCCCCGCGCGCTCCCCGTGGTCGAAGTACAGCCACCACATGGCGACGGCCGCGAGGAACGCGGACAGCACGCCGAGCACCCCGGCGACCGAGGACTCCTGGCCCACGAAGGTCGTGCCGGTCACGAGGAACGTCTCGCCGATCGCGATGATCACGAACAGCGCGCTGCGTTCCGCCAGGTGGGTGCCCGACAGTCCCCAGTCGTCGAGCTCGATTCTCGCCATCCGGGGCACCCGAAAGCCGATGTTCGCCGACAGGTACTCGATGCCAAGGGCGGCGAGCCAGAGCGGGAGGCGGAACTGCAGGGGGAGGAGGGCGCCGGCGATCCAGAACACCCCGGCCGCGGCCAGCCAGATGAGCACGCGGGTGAAGTTGGCGTGCAGCTTCTGGTCGTGCCGGGCGACGGCGAGCAGCATGAACACGGTGCGGCCGAGTTGCAGGGTCACGTAGGCGATCGCGAACACGATGCCGCGGTCGCCGAATGACTCGTAGATCGACGTGCTCATCACGAGGCCCACCAGCGCGAGGGCGATCATCGCGCCGCGCACCGGCAGTCGTGCCGGATCCAGCCAGTTGCTGACCCAGGTCGTGTAGATCCACACCCACCAGAGCGCGAGCACCAGGATCGCGCCCTCGACGGCGCCGGTCGGCGACTGGTTCTCGTAGAGGTAGCGCGAGAGCTGGGTGAGCGCGAAGACGAAGATGAGGTCGAAGAACAGCTCGATATAGGTCACGCGGTCGCTGTGCTCGGTGTCGTCCGGGCGCATCAGGTTGCGGCGAAAACCGGGTCGGGCTGCTGTCTGGGAACGTGTCGACGATGTCACTCGCCCAGTCTGCCCCGAAGCGGCGTGCTGGTACGCTGGTGCGGTCGCAACTGGCGTTGAGATGGGCAACCATCGGGGAGCGACTGACGTGGTGAGTGGCCGTACGCCTGGGCCGCCACAGACACCGCTAGAGCCTGTACGAGGAGCCCCGAATGCCGAACGATTCTGCCGTGACCACGGCGCTGCCCACCACTTTTAACGCCCCGCTGTCCGAGGTCGATCCCGAGATCGCCGCGGTGCTGAACCAGGAGCTCGGTCGCCAGCGCGGCACGCTCGAGATGATCGCGAGCGAGAACTTCGTTCCCCGCGCCATCCTCGAGGCACAGGGTTCCGTACTGACCAACAAGTACGCCGAGGGATACCCCGGCCGTCGCTACTACGGCGGATGCGAGTTCGTCGACATCGCGGAGTCCCTCGCCATCGAGCGCGCCAAGAGCCTGTTCGGCGCCGAGTTCGCCAACGTGCAGCCGCACTCCGGGGCCACAGCCAACGCCGCCGTGCTCGGCGCCATCGCGACCCCCGGCGACACCATCCTCGGCCTCGAACTCGCCCACGGTGGCCACCTCACGCACGGCATGAAGCTCAACTTCTCCGGCAAGCTCTACAACGCCGTGTCGTACGGCGTGGACCCTGAGACCTTCCTCATCGACATGGACGTGGTGCGCGACACCGCCCGCGAGCACAAGCCGAAGGTGATCATCGCCGGCTGGTCCGCCTACCCGAGGCACCTCGACTTCGCGGCCTTCCGCGCGATCGCCGATGAGGTCGGCGCGATGTTGTGGGTCGACATGGCCCACTTCGCGGGTCTCGTCGCTGCCGGCATCCACCCCTCTCCCGTGCCATACGCCGACGTCGTGTCGTCGACGGTGCACAAGACCATCGGCGGACCGCGCTCCGGCTTCATCCTCAGCCGCGACACCGCGCTGGCGAAGAAGCTGAACTCGAACGTGTTCCCCGGCCAGCAGGGCGGACCGCTCATGCACGTGATCGCCGCCAAGGCCACCGCGTTCAAGCTCGCCGCCGAGCCCGAGTTCCGCGACCGCCAGGAGCGCACCGTGCGCGGTGCCCGACTGCTCGCCGACCGCCTCGTGGCCGACGACGCCCGCGCCGCCGGTATCGACGTGCTCACCGGCGGAACCGACGTGCACCTCGTGCTCGCCGACCTTCGCAACTCCGAGCTCGACGGCAAGCAGGCAGAAGACGTGCTGCACTCGGTGGGCATCACCGTGAACCGCAACGCCGTGCCGTTCGACCCGCGCCCGCCCATGGTCACCTCCGGCCTGCGCATCGGAACGCCCGCCCTCGCCACCCGCGGGTTCGACGACGCCGAGTTCACCGAGGTCGCCGACATCATCGGCGAGAGCCTGCTCGCGAACCCCGACGTCACGGCCCTGCAGTCGCGCGTGACCGACCTCACCGACCGCTTTCCGCTCTACCCGGGCCTCGAGCAGTGGTAGCCGTTCGGCTCGACGGTGTCGCGACCGCGACTGCCATCAAGTCCGAACTGGCCGAGCGCATCACCGCACTGAAGCAGCGGGGAATCACGCCGGGGCTCGGTACCCTGCTGGTCGGTTCCGACCCGGGCTCCCTGTCGTATGTCGCGGGCAAGCACCGCGACTGCGCCGAGGTCGGCATCACGTCCATTCGCGTCGACCTGCCGGAGACCGCGACGGAGGACGAGATCAGGGAGGCCATCGCCGCCCTCAACGCCGACCCCGCCGTGACCGGCTACATCATCCAGCTGCCGCTGCCCGCGGGCATCGACGAGAACGCGATGCTCGAGCTGATGGACCCGGCGAAAGACGCCGACGGCCTGCACCCCACCAACCTCGGGCGCCTCGTGCTCGGCGTCTCGGGTGAGCTCGACAGCCCGCTGCCGTGCACGCCCGCCGGCATCGTCGAGGTGCTTCGCCGCCACGACATCCCCATCGCGGGCAAGCACGTCGTCGTGATCGGCCGCGGGCTCACCGTGGGCCGTCCGCTCGGGCTGCTGCTCACCCGCAAGGGAGTGGATGCCACGGTCACCCTGACGCACTCGCGCACCGTCGACCTCGAAGCCGAGGTGCGGCGAGCCGACATCGTGGTGGCCGCGGTCGGTATCGTCGGCATCGTGCGTCCGGAATGGATCAAGCCGGGCGCTGCGGTGCTCGACGTCGGCATCACGCGCGTCATCGACGAGCAGACCGGCAAGGCGCGCCTGCGCGGCGACGTCGACCCGGAAGCCGCAGACACCGCGGGCTATCTGTCGCCGGTGCCGGGCGGGATCGGCCCGATGACCAGGGCGATGCTGCTCGTCAACGTGGTGCAGGCGGCCGAGCGGCTCTGAGGCGCCGGCACCACGTAGGCAGTCACGCGAAACGCCCCCGTTCAGGGCTCCTGAATGGGGGCGTTCACGTGCTGCCGGGCAGTGCCTGGGGCTAGCGGTCGCGGCGCGCGCCGTCCGACGCGCGCACCGAGAACACGTCGGGCTGGCTGTAGCCGTGCTCGGCGAACGCGCCGTCGATGGCGACCTGGATGCGCGACACCGCGTCGCGGGGCACCAGGGCGATCGCCGCGCCGCCGAATCCGCCGCCGGTCATTCGGGCGCCGACGGCACCGTTCATCTGCGCGGTCTCGACGGCGAGGTCGAGTTCCGGAATGGAGATCTCGAAATCGTTGCGCATGGAGACGTGCGAGGCATCCAGCAGGTCCCCGATCGCGGCGGCACCCTGTTCCCGCAGCGTGCGCACGGTGTCGAGCACGCGCTGGTTCTCGGTCACGATGTGGCGAACCCGGCGGAAGGTCACGTCGTCGAGCAGTTCGCGCGCGCGGTCGAGGTCGTCGACGCCGAGGTAGCGCAGCGACGGAACCTCCATGGTGCGGGCACCCAGCTCGCAGGACGCGCGCCGGTCGGCGTAGCCACCGGTGGAGTGCGAGTGGCTGACCCCGGTGTCGATGATGACGAGGTCGAGGCCGGCGCGGTCGAAGCCGAGGTCGATGACCTCGGCGTCGAGCGAGCGGCAGTCGAGGAACACCGCGGAATCCTCGCGGCCCAGCATCGACGCCGACTGGTCCATGATGCCCGTCGGGGCCCCGACCGCCTCGTTCTCGGCGCGCTGCCCGACCCTGGCGAGGGCCTGCTTGTCGAGGCCGAGCTGCCAGACGTCGTTGAGGGCGACCGCCACCGCGCTCTCGAGCGCGGCAGACGACGAGAGTCCGGCGCCGACCGGCACGTCGGAGTCGATATAGATGTCGAACCCCGGCACGGCCGACAGGTCGGCGCCGAACTCGCCCAGGGCCCAGACGACGCCGAGCGGGTACGCCGACCAGCCGTGCAGCACGTCGGTGGTCAGTTCGGCGAGGTCGAGCTCGACCAGCTCGTCGGCGAAGGCGCTCGCCACCCGCATCACGCGGTCGTCGCGCAGGGCGAGGGCGACGATGGTGCGCCGGTCGATCGCGAGGGGAAGCACGAAGCCCTCGTTGTAGTCGGTGTGCTCGCCGATGAGGTTCACGCGCCCCGGTGCCGACCAGAGCCCGGTGGGCTCCTGCCCGAAGGTGGCGGCGAAGCTCGCCGTCACGTCGTTCCTGATGTCTGTCACGCTCTCGCGATTCCTTCCCGAATGAATGCTGCTGCCGACTCGGGGGTCACGTCGCCGATCCACGCCCCCATTGCCGCTTCCGATCCCGCGAGGTACTTGAGCTTGTTCTCCGCCCGGCGGGGCGAGGTGACCTGCAGCATGAGCCTGATCTCGTCGCGCCGCACCTCGACCGGGGCCTGGTGCCAGGCGGCGATGTAGGGCGTCGGGGTGTCGTAGAGCGCGTCGAGTCCGCGCAGCAGCCGCCGGTAGAGCACCGCGAGCTCGTCGCGCTCGGCGTCGCTGGTGGCGGCGAAGTCGGGGATGTGCCGGTGCGGCAGCATGTGCACCTCGATCGGCCAGCGCGCGGCGAATGGCACGAAGGCGGTCCAGTGCTCGCCCTGCAGCACGACCCGTTCCGACGCGCGCTCGCTGTCGAGGATGCGCTCGAACAGGTCGTCGCCCAGGCGGTCGATCGAGTCGACGAGGCGCGCGGTGCGGGGTGTCACGTAGGGGTAGGCGTAGATCTGGCCGTGCGGGTGCAGCAGGGTGACCCCGATGGCCTCGCCGCGGTTCTCGAACGGGAACACCTGCTGCACGCCGGGCAGGGCAGACAGGGCGGCGGTGCGGTCGGCCCACGCCTCGATCACGGTGCGGGCCCTCGACACCGAGAGGGTGCCGAACGATCCCTCGTGCTCCGGGCTGAAGCACACCACTTCGCAGCGCCCGATCGATGGATGCGTGCGCTCGAGCCCCACCGACGAGAAGTCGAACCCGTGCCCGAGGTCCGGTCCGAACGACGGCGAACGGTTCTCGAAGACGGCCACGTCGTACAGGTCGGGGATCTCCGACGGGTTCGTCTCCGACGCCGGGGCGAGGGGATCGAGATGCGCGGGGGGCAGGAACGCCCGGTTCTGCCGCGCGGCGGCGATCGACACCCATTCGCCGGTCAGCACGTCCTGCCGCATCACCGCGGTGGCCGGCCGTGCGTCGAGCACGCGGGCGTCGGGCTTACGGTCGGGGCTGAGCGTGGTGTCGGCGTCGTCGAAGTAGATCAACTGGCGACCGTCGGCAAGCGAGTGCTCGTGTTTTCTGATGGCGGCCACGGTGTCTCCAGTCGCGAAATGGGCGTTTCTTCTCGCCTAGTGTGGGCGCATGAGCACACCAACGGGAGAACAGTTCACGCTGTCGCGCACGCGGGGCACCCGACAGGCACGGGCAATCATAACGGAGGTCGCGGCCGGGCTCCGTGGCCTGACCGTCGACGGAATCGACCTGGTCGAGACCTACCCGGAGACCTCGCTGCCGCCCGGCGGATCCGGCCTGGTACTCGTGCCGTGGCCCAACCGCATCCGCGATGGCATCTGGGTGCTCGACGGCGAACAGCAGCGCCTCGACCTCACCGAGCCGAAGCACGGCAACGCCACCCACGGCTTGCTGCGCAACACCGCCTATCGGGTGGCCGAACGCTCGGACGACGCCATCACGCTCACCGCGACGGTGTTTCCCCAGCACGGTTACCCCTTCCAGCTCGACACGTCGGTGCGGTACGAGCTCGTCGACGACGGCATCACCGTCACCCACGTGATCCACAACATCGGCGACACCGCGGCACCGGTGGCCGTCGGCGCGCACCCCTACCCGCGCCTCGGCGACGTGCCGGTGGAGCAGCTCACCCTGCAGCTGGCCGCCGGCACGCGCTTCGAGGTCGACGACCGGTTCAACCCCGTCGCCGAGACCGACGTCACCGGCACCCGCTTCGACCTGCGCGGGGGAGCGGTGGTGGGCGACCTCGACGTCAATGCCGCGTTCGGCGACGTCGATCCGGATGCCTCGCACCGCCTCACCGCACCCGACGGGCGCTGGGTCGAGGTGTGGCGCGACGCAGAGTTCGCGTATGTGCAGGCTTACACCAACCGCGAATTCCCCCGGGGCGACGGAGTCGGACTCGCGATCGCCGTCGAGCCGATGACCGCTCCCGCCGACGCCTTCAACTCGGGCAAGGGCCTGCGCTGGCTCACCCCAGGGGAATCGTGGAGCCTGCAGTGGGGCATCCGGTACTCGGGCGAGCCGAACGGCGACTGATGGTGGGTGACACCGTGCCGACGCACGACTCGCGCAACCCGGCGTCGCCCGCCGACCTGCGACGCTGGCGGCGCTACCTCGCCGACGAGCGGGCCGAGGCCGCGACCTATCGCGACCTCGCCTCCCGCCGCACGGGCGAGGAGCGCGACATCCTGCTCGCGCTCGCCGAGGCGGAGGGCCGGCACGAACAGCACTGGATCGACCTGCTCGGCGACAACGTCGGCAAGCCGCTCGCCGGGGACTTCCGCACCCGCGCACTCGGCTTCTTCGCCCGGCGCTTCGGTTCGGTGTTCGTGCTCGCCCTCGCCCAGCGGGCCGAGGCCAGGTCGCCATACGAGAACGACCGCGACGCCACCGCCGCGATGGCCGCCGACGAGCGCATCCACGAGGAGGTCGTGCGCGGCCTTGCCGCCCGGGGTAGGCAGCGGCTCTCCGGTACCTTCCGCGCCGCCGTGTTCGGCGCCAACGACGGGCTCGTCAGCAACCTCGCCCTGGTGGCCGGGGTCAGTGCAACCGGAATGCCCGCCGCCGCCGTGCTGGTGACCGGGGTGGCAGGCCTGCTCGCCGGTGCGCTGTCGATGGGCGCGGGCGAATACGTGTCGGTGCGGTCGCAGCGCGAGCTGCTCGAGGCGGCAGATCCCAACCCGCACAGCGGCAACGCGGTGCCCGACCTCGACGTCGACGCGAACGAGCTCACCCTCGTCTACCGGGCGAGGGGCATGGCTCCGGATGTCGCGGCCGCCCGTGCCGCCGAGATGCTGGCCGACCACAGCCTGCGCGACACCGCCCCGGGCGGCCTCACCCACGAAGCCGTCGGCACCGGCATCGGGGCCGCCGCGTCGAGCTTCTGCTTCTTCGCCACCGGTGCCGCCATCCCGATCCTTCCGTACCTGTTCGGCGCCGGGGGGCTCACGGCGCTCGCCGTCTCCGCGGTGCTGGTGGGCATCGCGCTGCTGTGCACCGGCGCGGTCGTCGGCCTGCTGTCGGGCGGGCC
Source organism: Marisediminicola senii (assembly GCF_011057645.1). Classification (GTDB taxonomy): domain Bacteria; phylum Actinomycetota; class Actinomycetes; order Actinomycetales; family Microbacteriaceae; genus Marisediminicola; species Marisediminicola senii. The sequence continues at coordinate 21,908 of NZ_JAALGE010000011.1, forward strand.
GCCCCTGCTGCGTGCCCTCCGCCAGCTCGCGATCGGCTTCGGCGCGGCCGGCGCGACCTACCTCCTCGGGTTGCTGTTCGGCACCGTCGCCTGACGCGGCGACGGGCCGGCCGATGACCGCGCGGGAGGCCGGGCCGCCGCCGCCCAGCCGGGTGTGGGGATAATGGCGCATGATTTCCACCGAATTAGCGCGTGCCCTGCGGGATTCCGGCCTCGACTGGAAGCCGCGTGCCGGCGACGCCTTCCGCATCGACCGTCCGGAGGCCGACGGCGACGTCTTCCACGTGAGCGACATGACCGTCGAGGCGCACGAGTACCCGACGGGCACCGTGCTCGGCTTCAACGGCACCACCGAATGGGCGCTGGACTCCATCGAACTGGATGAGTCGCTGTGGCTCCCGAGGGAGGACCAGCTGCGGGAACTGCTGCGCGGAACCTTCCGGTCGCTCGCCCGCGTGGACGACGACGAGGACCCCCGCGTGCACCGCGTCGTCGCCGTGATCGACGGCGAGACGCTGACCTTCGCCGGTGCCGATGCGGCCGACGCCTACGGGCGGGCGCTTTTGCACCTGATCGACCTGTCGGTAGCGGCGCCGAAGGCGTAGCGTGCGTTCATGACCCATCACGACAACACACCAGACAACGAAGTCCACCACCACGACGACAGCGACGCGGCGACCGCCGCAGCGCAGCCGGGCGACGACGGGATCGTGCATCCCGTCGACCATGGAACCGACACCGACGGGGAGGATGCCGTGCCGGCATCCACCCCATCCCATGACGGCCTGGGGCCGGCGGGGGAGCAAGGCAGGGAAGGTCACGGCGACGGCTACGTCGCCGCCGACCACGGCGAGCACTGACCCGATCCGCTAACCACAACGCCCCGCCCGCACACAATGCAGTGTGCGGACGGGGCGTTGTCGTTGGTGCGGCTTACTTGAACGCGTCCTTGACGTTCTCGCCAGCCTGCTTGAGCTTCGCGCCGGCCTGGTCGTTCTTGCCTTCGGCCTCGGTCGACTCGTTTCCGGTGACCTTGCCGAATGCTTCCTTGGCCTTGCCTGCGAGGTCCTGTCCGGTGTTCTGGAGCTTGTCGTCGTTACCCATGGCAACCTACTTTCTCTCTGGTGGCATGGAACACCACGGTCACAGCGTACGGGTGCGTGCTGGATGCCGCACGGGGTTGCGCTGGATCCCTAGGGTGCATACGGATAGCCCTTGAGGAACGCCAGCGGGTCGACGTAGCCACCGTTCACCCTGACCTCGAGGTGGAGGTGCGCGCCCGTCGAACCGCCGGTCGTGCCCACGTACCCGATGACCTGGCCGGCGCTCACCCGGTCGCCCACCCGGAGGGTGGTCGGAGCGCGCATGTGCATCGACCGGCTGTCGGTGTTGCCGGAGTGCATGATCGTGATCGAGTTGCCCTCGCCGCTCGTGGAGTACGAGTTGTTGACGCGGGTCACGGTTCCGTCGGAGATGCTCCGGATCGGGTAGCCCGTGATGCCGCTGCCCGACCAGTCGGTGCCGTTGTGCATGGTGCGCACCCCGGTGATCGGGTGGATGCGCCAGCCGTAGTTCGACGTGATGGGAAAGTACTTGTCGAACGGCTGGTACCACGACGAGACCACGGCGCACGGGGTCAGCGAGTCGATCGCCGACGACATCGACGACAGGCCGCCGAGGATGTTCACCCTCGCCGGGGCGAATGCCGAGATATCGGAGGCGATGTCCCGCGGAACGCAGCTGTCGCGCGAGACGTAGAGCGGCGCGCGGGTCTTGCCGGCGAGTACCGCGCCGGTCAGCGCGTCGGGAAAGTTGTGGCCGGTGGCGATGAACACCGAGGATGCGCTGCGGAAGGCCTCCTTGTTGATGTTGCGCGAGGCCTCGAACCGGTCGGCGCCACCCAGGCGCATCGACCCTCGGGGAAAGCTCATTCCCTTGAGCTGCGACTCGATGCCGGTCGAGACCGACGCCGGTCCGCCGGCGATGACGACGTCCGACGGCGAGACCTTGTCGATCAGGCCGAGGGTGGGCTGGTCGAGCGACCCGTTGGCGCCGGGCACCAGCAGCACGCCGCCCGACATGTTGCCCGCCGCCGAACTCGCCGACAGCGCGTCGGGAAAGTTCGCCCCGGTCGCCAGGTAGATGCGGTTCGCGCCGGTGCGACCGAACGCGTAGTCGACGACGGCACGCGATGCCTCGTAGCGGTCGGCGCCGCCCAGGCGCACGATGCTCGGAGTCATGCCGGCGAGTTCGTTGTAGACCGAGTCCGACACCGACGACGATCCGCCGACGACGACGATCTTCGCGGGCCTGAGGCGGCGGATCTCGTTGCGGATGCCGTCCGGGATCGAGGTCGGCAGGGTCAGCAGCAGGGGTCCGCCGCCGGCGATCGCCGCCGGGGCCGCGCTCAGCGCATCGGGATAGTCGGTTCCCTTGACGATGTAGAGCACCGGAACGCCGGGGGAGTAGGTGGCGGAGACGCCCACCGCGACGGCAAAGCGATCCGCTCCGCCGAATCGTTGGGTGGATGCCGCGGCCGACGACAGCGCGAGGCCCGTGCTCGCCGACGAGTCGTCAGCAGCCGGTGCGGTCGCGGTGGGCTCGGGGTCGACGGCATCCGGTGCCGCGGGGTCGGGCGCGGTGGCGGGCGCGGGTGCCGCGGGTTCGACCGGGGCGGGGCCTTCGGGTGCGGTGACCGCTTCGGGTGCCGGTGCGGGCGCCGTGGCATCCACTCGCGCATCGGGTGCCGCGGAAGGCTCGGGAATCGCGGTCGGTTCGGGTGTCACCCCTGGCGTCGCCTCGGCGACGCTGCTCTGAAGACCCACGGTGGAACCGTCACCAGAAGTCGGCGCTGCAACAGCCGGCGCCCCCAGCGCCATAGTTGAAACAACGAGTGACGAAATTGCCACATAGATCAACTTAAAACGCATTGGTGTCCCCCCGGACCATGTCGATATCCCCCGAGCCTAGGTGAGTGGCGCGACGCGCTTTGCCCCCCACTTCGGGGAAAGTGCTCCTGAGCGGCGTGTCATTACCGGTATCGGCTGCGTTCCTGTGGTTTTACGCGCGCTCGCCGCGCGGCAGCGCGGGACTATATCCCACCCCCCTCCGGTGCGGATAGGGGCTGGTTCGAACTCCCGGTGAAACCTACCGTTGCCATCACAAGCACCGGTCTCGCACCAGTCCCCCTGGTCCGACTGTCATGCACGGAAAGGTAAAACAATGTCTTCGAGCTTCCCCCCGGAAACACCGCTCACGTCCCCTACGCCACCCACGCCCTCCTACGACTCGTCGTCGACCGGCTCGTCGTCTGGCACCGCCGCCACCGCTGGCGTCGCCAAGGAGCAGGCGGCCCAGGTCGGATCCTCCGCCGTCGACCAGGCCAAGTCGGTCGCCGGCACCGCGAAGGGCGAGGCCGGCAAGGTCGCGTCCGAAGCGACCGCACAGGCCAAGCAGCTGTTCGGTCAGGCCAAGAGCGAGTTCGGCGACCAGGCCGGCGTGCAGACGCAGCGAGCCGCAACCGGCCTCCGTTCCATCGGTGACGAGCTGAAGACCATGGCCGAAAGCTCCGAGCAGGGTGGACTGGGCGCGAACCTGGTCAGCGAAGCGGCCTCGAGGGCCAGCGGAGTCGCCAGCTGGCTCGACGGCCGCGAGCCCGCCGACCTGCTCAGCGATGTCAAGGACTTCGCCCGCCGCCGCCCCGGAACCTTCATCGCCATCGCCGCCGTCGCGGGCATCGTCGCCGGGCGCCTCACGCGCTCGGTCGTCGCATCGAACGCCGACGACAAGAAGAACGACACCCCCGCCGTCACCGGCACCGGCGCCTCCTCGCAGGCGGCACCGGCGCCCGCGCTGGTCGAGCCCGTCGCTCCGCTGTACACCGATGCCGTGGTCGTCGAGGACATCGTGGTCGAGGACACCTATGGCTCCGGCGACCCGCTCGCCCGCGACCTCGACACCGAGGTCATCCGCACCGGAACGACCGACACCGAGGACTACCGCAGGTGAGTGACGCGTACGAGACGCCCGCTGAGCAGAAGGCGCGCACCGAGTCGCTCGGCCAGCTGTTCGGTGAGGTTACGAAGGATGTCTCCACGCTGATGCGCCAGGAGATCGCCCTCGCCAAGGCCGAGGTCTCCGATTCCGCCAAGAAGGCCGGAACCGGGGCCGGCCTCTACGGCGGAGCGGGATACGCCGGCCTGATGGCCGTGCTGTTCCTCTCCCTCGCGCTGTGGTGGGGTCTCGCCGAGCTCATCGACAGCATCGGCTGGGCAGCGGTCATCGTTGCCATGATCTGGGGCATCGCCGCCGGCGTGCTCTTCATCCTCGGCCGCAAGGAAATGAAGACGGTCAAGGGAGCACCCCAGACCGTCGATTCACTCAAGAAGATTCCCGAGACGCTCAAGAAGAACGAGGAAAACCGATGACGAACGACCCAGACAAGATCCGCGCCGACATCGAGCGCACCAGGGCAGAACTCGGCCTCGACGTCGACGCACTGGCCGACAAGGTCACGCCGTCGAAGGTCGTCGGCCGCCAGACCGACAAGGTCAAGGGCGCCCTCGGCGGTGTTCGCGACCGCGTGATGGGTGCTGCGAGCGATGCGAAGGATGCAGCATCCGGAGCAGCCTCGTCGGCCTCGGGGTCGGTCTCCGACGCCCCGGGCGCCGCAGTCGACAAGGCCAAGGGCAACCCGATCGCCGTGGGCATCATCGCCTTCGGTATCGGCTACCTCGTCTCGTCGCTCATCCCGGCGAGCTCGCGGGAGACCGAGGCCGCATCGCAGCTGAAGGAGAAGGCACAGCCCCTCGTGCAGGAGGTCACCGACGCCGCGCAGGAAGCCGCCGACCACCTGCGCGAGCCCGCGCAGGAAGCCGCCGCCGCCGTCAAGGACACCGCGACCTCCGCTGCCGACACCGTCTCGTCGGAGGCCACCTCGGCCGCGGACACCGTGAAGGACGACGCCGCACAGGCGAAGGGTGCCGTTCAGGGCCAGCAGTCCTGATCTGATGCCACACTGTCGGGGGGTCGCTGAGGCGGCCCCCCGACTCGTGCGTTGTGCGGCTCTGCCTCACCGCCCCGGTGCACCGACGAATCACCGCTCCAACGCTTCACCAGTTAGACGACTCCGCAGCACATGACCACGAAGGAAAACCGATGTCTGACACCGGCGCGAGCCAGAAGCTCGCCGACGCACCCAGCCCCGACGACTCACGCAAGCCGGACTCGCCCACCGAGATGGAGGGGCGATCGTGGAAGTACATCCTGCGCAAGACCATGCGCGAGTTCAGCGCCGACCAGTGCACCGACCTGGCCGCAGCGCTCACCTACTACGCGGTGCTCGCGATCTTCCCGGCCCTGATCGCGATCATCTCCCTGCTCGGCGTCGTGGGTGACCCCCAGACCACCACGAACACACTCCTGCAGGTCATCTCCGACATCGCCCCCGGTGGCGCCGCCGATGTTCTGCGGGGACCGATCGAGTCGTTCGCCGGCTCACCCGCCGCCGGCTTCGCCCTGGTCTCCGGAATCGTGCTCGCCATCTGGTCGGCCTCCGGCTACGTCGGCGCATTCACCCGCGCCATGAACCGTGTCTACGAGATCGACGAAGGCCGCACCTTCCTCAAGCTCAAGCCGCTCCAGCTGCTGGTCACCCTCACCGGCATCCTGCTGATCCTCGCCATGATCATCATCCTGGTCATCTCCGGCCCGGTCACCGACGCCATCGCGGGCGTGCTCGGCCTCGGCGAGACCGTGCAGATCGTGTGGAGCATCGCCAAATGGCCGGTGCTCGCCGCGATCCTCGTGGTGATGGTCGCAATCCTGTACTACGCGACTCCGAACGCGAAGCAGCCGAAATTCCGCTGGATGAGCATCGGCGCCCTGCTCGCCATCGTCGTGCTCGCCGTCGCTTCGGTGGCCTTCGGGTTCTACGTCTCGATTTCGACGAGCTACGACAGCAACTACGGTCCGCTCGCCGGCGTCATCGTCTTCCTGCTGTGGCTCTGGATTGCCAACCTCGCGTTGCTGTTCGGAGCGGAATTCGACGCCGAGCTCGAGCGCGGACGCCAGCTGCAGGCGGGCATCGCCGCCGAAGAAGACATCCAGCTCCCTCCCCGCGGCACCAAGAAGAGCGACAAGGCCGCGGCCGCAGAGGCGAAGGACGTCGCCGAGGGCCGCCGCATCCGCCAGGAGGCGGCATTCGAGCAGGAGCAACAGGCCCGCCAGGAGGCGGCCGAAGCGCGCGCGGCCAAGAAGCAAGCGAAGCGCAACGCGCCATCCGGCCGACGCTGGTTCCGCGGCCGCAAGTAAGCCGGTCATAGGGGCAGGGGCAGCCGGGCGCAAGCCCCTGCCCCACCCCGACGGGAGTCGCCACACTGGAGAACACCCCCGGGTCGTCGCGTCGCATCCCGATGCGCGTACGCCCACGGGGCGGCGAAAGGATTCCCCATGAAGGCCCTCACCTGGCAAGCCAAGCGCTCCGTCTCCGTCGACGAAGTTCCCGATCCCACGATCCAGGAACCGACCGACGCCATCATCCGCATCACCTCGACGGCGATCTGCGGTTCCGACCTCCACCTCTACGAGACCCTCGGCGCCTACCTCGACAAGGGCGACATCCTCGGCCACGAGCCCATGGGCATCGTCGAAGAGGTCGGATCGGCCATCACGTCGCTGCGTCCCGGCGACCGCGTCGTCATCCCCTTCAACATCGCCTGCGGCCACTGCTTCATGTGCGTGCGCGGACTGCAGTCGCAGTGCGAGACCACCCAGGTGCACTCGCAGGGCTCCGGGGCTTCGCTGTTCGGCTTCTCGAAGCTGTACGGCCAGGTGCCGGGCGGCCAGGCCGAGCTCCTCAGGGTCCCGCTCGCCGACTACAACACCATCCCCGTCGGCAGCGACCTGCCCGACGAGCGTTACCTCTTCCTCAGCGACATCATCCCCACCGCGTGGCAGGGCGTGAAATACGCCAATGTCTCCGACGGTGGATCGCTGACCGTGTTCGGACTCGGCCCGGTCGGCCAGTTCGCCGCCCGCATCGGCGTGCACCTCGGCTACGACGTCACCGCCATCGACCCCGTTGCCGAGCGCCGCGCCATGGCCGAGCGCCACGGCGTCAAGGCGTTCGACATGGGCGACGACACCATCGAGCAGCTGCGCGACCTCACCGACGGCCGCGGGCCCGAGGGCATCGTCGACGCCGTCGGCATGGAGGCGCACGGTTCGGGCTTCCCCGCCTTCATGCAGGCTGCCGTCGGCATGCTGCCGGACAAGCTCGCCCAGAAGGCGATGGAGACCAGCGGGATCGACCGCCTGACCGCGCTGCACCCGGCACTCGACCTCGTACGCCGAGGTGGCACGGTCTCGCTCAGCGGTGTGTATGGCGGCGAGGCATCCCCCATGCCCCTCATGTCGATGTTCGACAAGCAGATCGCCCTGCGCATGGGACAGTGCAACGTCAAGAGCTGGATCGACGAGCTCATGCCCATCGTCGAGGACCCGGCCGACCCGCTCGGCATCAACGACCTCGTCACGCACAGCGTGCCGCTCGACGATGCGCCGCACATGTACGACATCTTCCAGAAGAAGGAAGACGGCTGCATCAAGGTGGTCCTGAAGCCCTAACCGGCATCAGGCAAGATCAGAAGGAGACCCGGTGCACGCTGGCCGGGTCTCCTTCTGCGCGTGACGGCCACGCCGCCGTCGCCAGCCAGGGTGCGCAGCCCCGACTCCGCAGCCCCGACTCCGCCGCCCAGACTTCGCAGCTCCCGACTCGACCGCCCCGACTCGACCGCCCCCGAAAGGTGCACCGCAATGGCCCCCAGCACGCCCATGGTCTACGCCATCCACGAGAACCCCGAATGGTTCGGACCGTTCCGCGCCGCCTTCGAAGCCGAGGGCGTGCCGTTCACCGAGTGGCTGCTCGTCGACGGTGTGCTCGACCTCGACGAGGTGCCGCCCGAGGGCATCTTCTGGTCACGCATCAGCGCGTCATCGCACACGCGCGGCCACGACCTCACCAAGGAGTACACCCGGTCGGTGCTGAACTGGCTCGAGGCTCATGGCCGCCGCACGGTGAACGGGCGCCGGGTGCTCGAGCTCGAGGTCAGCAAGGTCGACCAGCTCACCGCCCTCAAGGCATTCGGCATCGACGTTCCCCGCACCAGGGCCGCCATCGGCCGGGGCAACATCGTCGACGCGGCCAGCGGATTCGCCACGCCCTTCATGGTCAAGCACAACCAGGGAGGCAAGGGCCTCAGCGTGCGCCGGTTCGACTCCGTCGCCGAGCTCGCCGCCTGGGTCGAATCCGGCGACTACGAAGAGCCGCAGGACGGCGTCACCCTCGTGCAGGAATACCTCCAGCCCGCGGAGCCCCGCATCACGCGCGTCGAGATCGTCGACGGGGAGCTGGTCTACGCCATCGCCGCTGACACCGCCCGCGGCGGCTATCAGCTGTGCCCGGCCGACGCGTGCGAGGTCGACCTCACGACGGGCAAGCTCATCATGCCCCCCGGCGCGACCATCGCCCCCGTCGACGGGCAGAAGCTGTTCTCGCTCCGTGCCGGGTTCGACCACCCGATCGTCGACCAGTACCGCGCGTTCACCCGAGCACTGGGCATCGAGGTCGCCGGCATCGAATTCATCGAGACCGTCGACGGCCGCGTGGTGACCTACGACGTGAACACCAACACGAACTACAACGCCGACGTCGAAGCGGTCGCGCCGGCATCCGGTCCCCGCCAGATCGCCCGACTGCTCGGGCGCCTGCTCGACGAGCGGTACCCGGAGGCACGCGGCGCGGCTTCCTGAGGAAAGCTACCGTCTGCTGCCTACACTGGCGGCATGACCCAGGCGAACGAGCGTCCCCAGATCGTCATCACCGGAGTCGACACGGCACCGCCGGACCTCGCGGCCCAGCTGCCCCTGCGCGCGGAACTCGTGCGCATCCTCCCCGGATCCGATCGCCCCGACTACAGCCTCGCCGTGGCGAAGGAGCCCATCCGGTTCCACACCACGGTGGCCCACCTCGAGCAGAGCGGCGTCGACCTGTCGACGGCCGACCCGCAGATGATCCGGGTGAACGACGACGGAAGCGCCGACCTGATCGTGTTCGGGCTCGTGCTGTGCGCGCGCATCGCGGGAGAGACGATCCACCTGTCGATGCAGAACCTGCCGGTGAATATCGCCTACATCATCGACAACACCCAGATGCGTGACGCGGAAGTCGTCTTCTCGAAGAGCTACTTCGCCGCCGTGGGGTTCATCAGCATGGCCGAGGACGCCGCGTAACGCCGCTCATAGCTGCGCGACCCGAGAACGTTACCGGGGGAAACACGGTCGTAGTCCTGTCGAAACCATTCGGCAATGGCGGGCCCCTGTACTGGGTACATGGAGGCCATGGTCACGTCGGACGCGCATCGCCACATCGGCGTGCTGCCCGAATGGCCGTTCTACGGTGGGCCACCGATCCGGGCGGACACGACGGCACGGGCAACCATAGCGGAGCTGATCGCCGACCTCGATAGCGAGGGCACGGAGCGCGCGCTCGTCCTCCCGAACTACGGCGTGCCGATCGCGACCGCGGCATTCGAGCTGAACAAGCTGGCCGTCGAAGCCGGCCAGGCCCACGAGCGCATCTCCGCCGGGCTCTGGGTGTCGCCGAAGGCCTCCGACGCCGCGCTCACCGCCGAGGCTCTGACCCTCGCCGGTGAGGCGGGCGTGCGCGCCCTCAAGACGAGCTTCCTCCTCGGCGGCAGCCCCACCGACGACGACTGCGCGCCGCAGCTCGATGCCATCTTCGCGGCGGCGCAGGCCCACGACCTCGTCGTGCACGTGCACACCAGCCCCGGGGGCTCATCCGACATCGACAACGTCGGGCACCTCGTCGAGAGGTACGGCGACGACGTGAAGATCCACCTGGTTCACCTCGGCGGCGGCATGAGCGGTCACATGAAGCTCATCGGCGGTCGGCTCTTCGACTGGATCGCCGCCGGCAAGAAGGTCTACACCGACACCAGCTGGACCATCGGCTTCGCCCCGCGCTGGCTCGTGCAGGAGATCGAGCGGCGCGGCTTCGGTGAGGACCGCATCCTGTTTGCCAGCGACGCCCCGTGGGGCGACCACGAGGGCGAACTCGCCCGCATGTGCGCGGCCGTCAAGGACACCGAACTCGGCCGGCTCTTTCTGCGCGACAACTTCGACGCCCTCTACCGATCCTGAACATCCCTTCCGATCGTTTCGCCCCACCACCGATACAAGGAGAACCCCATGGCAATGTTCGACGACGAGATCCTCGCCAACATCGAGAAGACCCTCGCAGAGATCCCGCACCCGTCGCTGCCCAAGGGCAGCAGCATCTACGGCTCGACGAAGGTGTTCCCCGACTACCAGGCAGAAGACGGCGAGACCTACTTCACCCTGATCCACGGCATCCCGCACGAGTCGTCGGTGAGCTTCGTCGCCGTGCTGCAGGCCACCCGCGCATTGCGCAAGGGATTCGATTCCGCCATCTACTTCTACGGGCCAGGCACCCTCGCGGCGATGGCCACCCGCGGATTCCCGACCACCGGCGACGCCGGGTTCCCCGGTGAGCTGAACATGAACGGCTCCATCGAGACCTTCATCGCCGAGGGAGGCACCGTGTTCGCGTGCCGGTTCGGGCTCGCGCTGCACGGCCTGCGCGAGGAGGACCTCATCGAGGGCGTCATTCCCTGCCACCCCCTCGACGTGCAGGACGCCATCATCCACTACGCCCGCAAGGGCGCCATCATCAACTCGACCTACAACCTCTAGGCGGCGCCCATGAGCAACGTGCTGTCCACCCGCGTCGACATCGCCCTCCTCGGAATCCGGGTCGATGCCGAGGTCAGGCGCGTCGGGGGCGCTGGCCCCAGCGACGACGGCCACGTGCTCTTCGAAGGCGAGGGAGCCGCGATCCCGCTGAACCCCGACAGCCCGTATGTCGTGACGAACGGGCGACTCCTGCTCGACGGCGCCGACCTCGGGCTCGACGTGCAGCCCGTCAGGCGGCCGCGGTTCTACGATCTCGAGACCGCAGACGGGGTGAACTACGAGAAGATCGCCAAGCTGCACGGGGCCAACGTGCTCGCCACGACCGTCGTGCAGACCTGCGTGCGCTACGACGAGAGCGAGCGCTGCCGGTTCTGCTCCATCGAAGCGTCGCTCGACGCCGGCCTGACCATCGCGGTCAAGACTCCCGCGATGCTCGCGGAGGTCGCCGAGGCGGCGTACCGCCTCGATGGCGTGACCCAGATGATCATGACCACGGGAACATCGAACGGCCGCGACCGTGGCGCCACCCACCTCGCGAGGTGCGTCAGGGCGGTCAGGGCCGCGGTTCCCGGCCTGGAGATCCAGGTGCAGTGCGAACCTCCTGCCGAACTGTCGACCATCACCGACCTGTACGAGGCGGGCGCCCGCTCGATCGGCATCCACGTGGAATCGATGGACGACGACGTGCGCAGAAAATGGATGCCGGGAAAGTCGAGGGTCTCCCTCGACGAGTACCGCGCCGCCTGGCGCGAGGCGGTGCGGGTGTTCGGCCACAACCAGGTGTCGACCTACCTGCTGGTCGGAATGGGGGAAGACCCGGACGAGATGGTGGCGGGCGCAGACGAGCTGATCGAAATGGGCGTCTACCCGTTCATCGTGCCGTTCCGCCCGCTGAAGGGCACCCTCGCCACCGACGTGGACCGCGTGCCGGCCCCGCACCGTGACGTACTGCACGACATCACCTCCCGGGTCGCGAGGTCGCTGCGCGCGGCGGGCATGCACGGAGCCGACCAGAAGGCTGGCTGCGCGGCCTGCGGCGCCTGCAGCATGCTGAAGACGGCGGGTGCCTGATGGACGTGCCCATGCTGATGGGCGCGCCCCCCGCGGCGCCCGATGTCACTTCGTGGGTAATCGTCGACGCCGACCGCGCACAGCGGGAGGCCTACTTCACGCTGCGGCGGGACGTCTTCGTCGCCGAGCAAGGACTCTTTGCCGGCTCCGACCGCGATGACACGGACGACGACCCCCGCACCATCGTGCTGGTGGCAGTCGCGGGTGACGGCACGGTCGTCGGCGGGGTACGTCTCGCCCCTGCCACCCCCGGGCGGGACCTCGGATGGTGGACCGGCGGACGCCTCGTCGTCGCGCGGACCGCCCGCCGAAATGGTGGCGTCGGCCCGGCACTCGTGCGTTCGGCCTGCGCCAGGGCGCTCGCCGAGGGCGTACTGCGCTTCGAGGCCACCGTTCAGCGCGACAACACCCTGATGTTCGAGAAACTCGGCTGGACCGGTTGGGGCGCCGTCGACATCAACGGCGTCGACCACGAACGCATGCGCTGGCCGATCAGCCGCATCGCGTCGCTCGTCGCATCCACCAAATCGTTCCTCGCCACCCTGCTCGAACCGTATGGGGCCTGGGGAGACAGCAGCGCGGAGTCGCTGGGGGGCAACGGCTTCGTCGGCGACGACGGCGCCCCGGTACCCGGTACCGACGTCATCGCCGCCACCGACGCGATCCTCCCGCTGCTCATCGACCGCGACCCCGAGTGGGCAGGCTGGTGCGCGGTGCTGGTGAACGTCAACGACCTCGCGGCGATGGGCGCGGCGCCGGTCGGCATCATGAACGCGATCGGCGCGCGCGATGTCTCCTTCGCCCGCCGCATCTTCAACGGCCTGCACAGCGGCGCCAGGGCATGGGGCGTCCCCATCCTCGGCGGGCACACCCAGGTGGGGGTGTCGTCGGCGCTGTCGGTGACCGCGCTGGGGCGAACCGACCGGCCGGTACCCGGCGGCGGTGGCCGCCTCGGCCACGCGATCAGCATCACCGCCGACCTCGCGGGCCAGTGGCGCCGCGGTTTCGAGGGCGCACAGTGGGACTCGTCGTCGGGCCGCTCGGGAGCGGAACTGCAGGCGCTGACCCGCATGGTGCGCGACGCGCAGCCCGCAGCCGCCAAGGACATCAGCATGGCCGGTGCGGTCGGCACGGTCGGCATGATGGCCGAGGCCAGCGGGTACGGCGCAACGCTCGACGTCGACCACATCCCCACCCCGCACGGCGCCACCATGGGCGACTGGCTCACCTGCTTTCCCGGGTTCGCCATGGTCACGGCCGACGTCGCGGGCCGCGGGCGGATGCACTCTCCACTCACCACGACCGCCGAGGTCGGGGAGCTCACCATGCAGCGCGGCGTGAGCCTGCGCTGGCCGGACGGCGTCGTCACCGACGCCGTCCCCGACACCGTCACCGGACTGGGAAGGGCCTGACCATGACTGCCACGCTGGCCGCGGCCTCCGCCAACTTCGGGCGGAACCTCGACGAGAACTACGCCACGATCGAGCGATTGCTCGCCGACAGCCGCGCCCGGGGTGCCGACCTGCTGGCCCTCCCGGAAGCGACCCTGGGCGGCTACCTCTCGAGCCTCGGTGGTGCGGGCGACCCGCGCACGCCGAAGTCCCTGCCGCCGGCGCTCCGCCTCGACGGACCGGAACTCGCGCGCGTGATCGCGATGGCGGGTGACACCATCATCGTGCTGGGAATCTGCGAGGCATCCGGCCCCGACGACCATCCGGTGCGCTACAACACCGCGGTCGCGCTCGACGGGACAGGCATCCTCGGCGTGCATCGCAAGGTGCACCAGCCCCTTGGCGAGAACATGTCCTACGACCCCGGCACCGAGTTCGCCGCGTTCGAGACGCCGATCGGGCGCATGGGCCTGCTCATCTGCCAGGACAAGGCGTTTCCCGAGGCGGCCAGGTCGCTCGCGCTCGACGGGGCAGAGGTCATCGTCTGCATCTCGGCATGGCCGGGATCACGCACCGGCTCGACCGACGACCTCGCCGAGGATCGCTGGACGAAGAGGTTCACCATCTTCGACACGGCACGCGCCCTCGAGAACCAGCTCGTGTGGGTGGCCTCGAACCAGTCGGGAACCTTCGGGTCGCTGCGCTACGTCGGCATGGCCAAGATCGTCTCGCCCGGCGGGGAGATCCTCGACACCACGGGGGTCGGAGCGGGCCTCGCGGTCGCGACCGTCGACATACCCGGCGCCCTCGAGACGGCCCGGCGCGCCATGTTCTACCTGGGCGACCGCCGCCCCGAGCTCTATCGCACCGGGGAGGTGCTCCATGCCTGAGATGACGGTGACCGTGAGATGGCCGGACGGAACCGAGGCCAACCTGTATTCGCCATCGCTGGTCATGCACGACCACCTCGCCGTGGGAGCGCAGTACGCGATCGAGGAGTTCGTCACCCGCACCGGTGCGGCCCTCGACGAGGCGAGCGCCCGCGTGCGCGCGAAATACGGCTTCGAGTGCACCTCGGCGGTGGCGCAGAAGACCGAGATCGAGGCCACGAGCCTGCGGTACCGGAATGCGGGCACCGTGACGGTCCTCGGCATGCACCCGTCACTGCCCGAAGTCACCCCGTGACCGGGGAGGCGGTGCCCGTGCTGATCGTCGGTGCAGGCCAGGCCGGCCTGTCGCTCAGCTGGCACCTGACGAGGCGCGGCATCGACCACGTGCTCATCGAACGGCATTCGGTCGCCCACGAATGGCGCGACGGTCGCTGGAACCACTTCACCCTCGTCACGCCGAACTGGCAGTGCCGGCTGCCCGGGTTCGACTACGACGGAGACGACCCGGACGGGTTCATGAAGCGCGACGACGTGGTGGCGTTCCTCCAGCGCTATGCCGACTCCTTCGGCCCACCCGTGCGGGAAGGCGTCGAGGTCACCTCCCTCACCCAGCGCGACGGGGGCGGTTACCTCGTGCAGACCACGGGAGGCGAGTACATCGCGGGCAGCGTGGTGATCGCCACCGGCGGATACCATCACCCGATCGTTCCCGCGCTCGCCGCACGCGTGCCCGAGGGGATCCGCCAACTGCACTCTTCGGAGTACCGGGACGCCGCGTCGTTGCCCGCGGGCGGCGTGCTCGTCGTCGGTTCAGGCCAGTCGGGTGCCCAGGTCGCCGAAGACCTCTTTCTCGACGGCCGCGACGTGCACCTCGCGCTGGGCGGCGCACCTCGCGTCGCCCGGTTCTACCGCGGCAGGGATTGCGTGGCCTGGCTGCACGACATGGGCGTCTACGACGTTCCCGTCGACACCCACGCCGGAGGGCTGGCCAAGCGGGAATCCACGAACCACTACGTCACGGGCCGGGATGGCGGTCGCGACATCGACCTCCGCCGCTTCGCGCTCGACGGCATGCACCTCTACGGCAGGCTGACCTCCCTCCACGGCTCCCGCCTGGCGTTCGCGCCGACGCTCGAGGCGTCGCTCGACGCGGCCGATGCGGTGAGCGAGTCGATCAAGAACGACATCGACGCGTTCATCGATCGCTCCGGAATCGATGCCCCGGTCGAATCTCGCACCAAGCCGGTCTGGCGTCCGACCGTCGAGCCGGATTCGCTCGACCTCGAGGCCGCCGGCATCACGTCGATCATCTGGTCGATCGGCTACCGCGCCGACTACCGCTGGGTCAAGGTGGGGGTGTTCGACGGACAGGGGCACGCGACCCATCGCCGCGGTGTCACCGCCGCAGTGGGGCTCTACTTCCTCGGCCTGCCGTGGCTGCACACCTGGGGTTCCGGTCGCTTCGCCGGCATCGCGCGCGACGCCGAGTACCTCGCCGACGCGATCGAGCAGACCGCCCTGATCGCGGCGGCCCGCGCGAGCGCCCCCGCATGAGTGGCGCGCGCTTTTACACTGAACCGCATGGGTGAGATCACGGTGGCGGCGGTCGCGGCGCACTTCGGTCGCGACATCGCACGTGCGCTGTCGAAGGTCGAGGGGATCATCGGCGACGCGCGGGCGGCGGGGGCGTCACTGCTGGTGTTTCCCGATGCGACGCTCGGGGGGTACCTCACCGACCTGCGCGAGCCCGACCTCGCGGAGCTCCCTCCCGCGATCGCCCTCGACGGGCCGGAGCTGGCCGCGGTACGGGAGCTGGCCGGCGAGATGGTCGTCTGCATCGGGTTCACCGAGGCGCGGGGTGGCGTGCTGTACAACACGGCCGCCTGCCTGTCGGGCTCCGCAGTATGGGGAGTGCACCGCAAGGTGCACCGGCCCCTGAACGAATCCCGGGTGTACGCGCGCGGCGACTCCTTCGCCGCCTTCGATACGCCGGTCGGCCGGATCGGCATGCTCATCGACTACGACAAGACCTTTCCCGAGGCGGCGCGGGCCCTCGCTGACGACGGCGCCCACGTGCTCGTGTGCCTGTCGGCGTGGCCCGCGAGCACCACCGATCGTGTCGAGAACCTCTCGCTCGACCGGCAGTCGCGCCTGTTCGACCTCTACGACGGCGCCAGGGCGGCAGAGAACCAGGTGGTTCTCGTATCGTCGAACCAGACCGGCGTCTTCGGCGGGCTCCGCTTCCTCGGGCAGGCGAAGGTCGTCGGGCCCGGCGGTGACGTGCTCGCCCGCACCGGCGCTAAGGGTGCACTGGCGCTCGCGACACTCGATACCGAGCACGAGGTGGGGCGCGCCCGCCGGGTCCTGCACCACCTCGACGAACGCGTGCCCGAGACCTACCGCCAGCCCGCACCAGCCTGATGCGCATTGCCCTTCTCACCTACTCGACGAAACCCCGCGGCGGCGTCGTGCACACGCTCGCGCTCGCCGAGGCCCTCGCGGCCGCCGGTGCCGACGTCACCGTCGTCACGCTCGGACGCGGCGGTGACACCGCGTTCTTCCGCCCCGTCGACCCGTCGGTGCGGGTTCTGGTCGTGCCGTTCGCGCACCGCGACGGGGAGGGCGTGGGGGAGCGGATCCGCCGGTCGATCCGCACGCTGCGTGCCGGATTCGATCCGGCTGGCTACGACATCGTGCACGCCGAGGACTGCATCTCGGCGAACGCCGTCGACGGCGCGATCCGCACCGTGCACCACCTCGACCAGTTCACGACGCCCGAGCTGGTGGAATGCCATGAGAGGGCCATCGTCGAACCCCGCGCGCTGGTGACGGTCTCAGCGTCGGTTGCCGCAGAGGTGGCCAGCGGATGGGGGCGCGACGCGACCGTCATTCCGAACGGTGTGGACAGCGCGGCCTTCGAGCGGGCAGCGGGGCCCGCCGGCAGCGGAGACCGCGCGCGCTGGCGCGATGAACTGGGGGAGTACGTGCTCGCCGTCGGCGGCATCGAACCGCGCAAGGGCACGATCGAGCTGCTCGAGGCGTTCGGTCGGGTGCGTTCACGGCATCCCGCGCTGTCGCTCGTGATCGCGGGCGGCGAAACGCTGTTCGACTACAGCGACTACCGGAACGCGTTCGATACCCGGGCGGCCGAGCTCGGCATCGCGGTACGGGTTCTCGGTACCGTCGACCAGGAGCGCATGCCGTCGCTCGTCGCCGCGGCATCCATCATGGCCTTCGTCTCGACGAAGGAGGGATTCGGGCTCGCGGCCATGGAGGCGCTGGCTGCGGGCACTCCCGTGGTCGCGCGTGACCTGCCGGTGCTGCGGGAGGTGTTCGGTGACGCCGTCGGCTATGCGACCGATCCGGCGTCGATCGCCGACCGCATCGAGTCTGGCCTCGCGGGCAGGGCACCGGAGCGCGGTCGGCAGCTCGCGCGCTCGTACACCTGGGCGGCGGCGGCGGCCGCGCACCTCGCGCTGTACCGGACGCTGTCGTCATGACTGCGCTGCCCATCGGCGAGGCGTTGCGTTGGCTCGCTGCCGAGGCGCCTGACGCCCCGTCGGTGCGCGACCGGACGGCGGCGCTCACCAGGCAAGAGCTCGTCTCTGCCACCGAGCACTACGCGACACTGCTGCTCGACGAAGGGGTCGTGCCCGACGACCTGGTCACCGTCCGGCTCGCCAACACCGTCGAGTTCGTCGTCGCCTGCTCGGCCATCTGGCTGGTCGGTGCGACACCGCAGCCGCTCAACCCGCGACTGCCGATCGAGGAGCAGCGCGCCGTGGTCGAGCGCGCCGACTCCCGGGTGGTGGTCGGTGGGGCGCCCCACGAGTTCCCCGGCAGGCGGGTCATCGCATCGGGGCGCACGGGTCACACGCGCTACACCGGCCCGGCCCTGGTCGCCGCGAGCTGGAAGGCGCCCACGTCGAGCGGCAGCACCGGGACGCCGAAGATCGTTGTAGCCACCGCCCCCGCGAGGTTCGACCCCACCTCCCGGGTCGCCGAGTTCATCCCCCGGCACGCGGTGCAGCTCGTCGTCGCGCCCCTGACGCACTCCGCGCCATTCACCTACGCCATGCGGGGCCTGATGACCGGCCACGCGCTCGTGATCGAGCCGCGGTTCGACCCGTCGGAGACGCTCCGGGTCATCGAGCGCGAACGCATCACCTGGGCGATGCTCGTGCCGACCATGATGCACCGCATGCTGAGGCTGCCCGCGGCCGAGCGCGCCGCCGTCGACCTCTCGTCGCTCGAGTCGATGCTGCACATCGGAGCGCCGTGCGCAGAGCCCACCAAGCGCGGCTGGATCGACTGGATCGGGCCGGAGAGAGTGGTGGAGGTCTACGCGGGAAGCGAGTCGGCCGGACTCACGATGATCCGCGGCGACGAGTGGCTCGAGCACCCCGGGTCGGTCGGCCGCCCGATCGGCGGCTCCCGCATGCGCGTCGTCGAGCCCGGATCGGGCGAAGAAGTGGAGGCCTCCGAGGTGGGACTCGTGCAGATGCGTCGCGGCGGTGCGCAGACCTACCGCTACCTCGGTGCCGAGACGAATGCGAGGGACGGCTGGCACTCGCTCGGCGACCTCGGGCGCATCGACCCCGACGGCTACCTGTACATCATCGAGCGCGCAGACGACCTCATCGTGCGCGGCGGAGAGAAGGTCGCGCCGACCACCGTCGAGCAGGCGCTCGAGGCACACCCCGTGGTGCGGTCGGCTGTCGCGTTCGGGGAGGTAGACGGTGACCTCGGACAGCGCATCGTCGCGATCGCGGATGTCGACGACGCGACCGTCACGGCCCCCGAGATCGGCGACTGGCTGCGGGAGCGGGCGCCCGGGGTGATCGTCGACGAGATCAGGACGACGACCGAGCCGCTGCGGGACGACGCGGGCAAGGTTCGACGGTCGCGCGTTTGGGAGGTGCAGTGACTGTAATGCGGTGGGCCCCGCGGGGCTCGAACCCGCGACCCGCGGATTAAAAGTCCGATGCTCTACCAACTGAGCTAGAGGCCCGCGCAGACAAATCTACAGGGCTTTTCGCCGCCCAGGACGCCTGACATAGTGTGGACGCCGTGACAGACGAGTTCCACAAACCCACCAAGTTCTCGGGCGCCAAGTTCGAGGGAATGATGGGCGGCGAAGACCCGGCACAGATCAGCCGCATCGCCCACGAGACAGCCCAGGCCCTGATGGCGAGGGTCAAGACGAGCGCCGACCCGGGCGTCGTCGACCGCCTGGTCGCCTTCACCGACGAGCACGGCATCGATGCGATCGCCGAACTGTGGTCGCCGGCCAGCCCGCACAGCCTCCCGGGCGCCCTGTGGCGCATCTACCTGTTGCGCGCCCTGGTGCGACAGGATGCCACGGGCACGAGCTTCCTCTACGTGCGGGGCACCGAGATCGCCCCGACCATCGACCCGGTGGTCGCGGGGGCGACGAGCCCCACCGGCCCGGAGGAGATCACCCAGCTCGCCGACCAGATCCTCCGGGGCCTGTTCACGGGGGACTTCGCCATCGCGCTCGAGAGGGCATCCGCGTTCTGCAGGATCACGGCGGCGGGAGCGGCGTACATCGCCGACGACGTGGAGTTCACCGACGACCAGCGGGCCACCGATCTGACACGCAAGGGGCTGCGCCTGTCAACCACGGCAGAAGAGCTGACGGCGTGTGCTCGCTTGTGGCGTAACGGCTCCCTCGACTGAGCACCCGCGGTTAGACTCATGATCGGCCCTCGGGCCATGGTCGGACCGCAGTAACCCCGGGCTCCAATATTCGCCGCCAAGAGCGGCCGCACGCCGAGAGGCGTTCTGCGGTTCGGCCCCACTCTTCTTCCTGTCGCTCCGTGGCTCGTCGCTCCGTGACGCACGCGTTGCCACCGCGGGAGGGCACGCTCGCCCGTGCGCCGGTATCGGGGGTGTTGCGGTTACCCGCAAAGTGCGACTGCATGGCCCTATCGACCAATCCGATCGAGCATCGGTCCCGAAGACTATCTATACCCGGTAGTGCCTTCCCTCCAGGTCGGACCTACCGAACCCACACTGGTTCGACCGGGCAACCACAACTGAATAGCGACCCCACCAATCGGGGGACACGGGAGCCGTCGGGGCAGCCTGTGCGGCGTTGTCGGAATTGTTTGACATGCTTATGCTCGTGCCCAGCGTGACGAGACCGACCAAGGATGATCAATCCGAGGGCGGCGCTGTCTCGAAGGAAGACCTGCTGGCCAGGATCGCCCAGGCGGACCAGGCAGCATTCGGCCTCCTCTACGACGACATCGCCCCGCGCGTCCTCGGCCTGATCCGCCGCCTACTGGTGGATCATGCCCAATCCGAAGAAGTGGCCCAGGAAGTATTCCTGGAAATCTGGCAGACCGCCTCCCGGTTCGACCCGGCCAAGGGCGCTGCCACCACCTGGATCCTCACGATGGCGCACCGACGTGCCGTCGACCGGATCCGCGCATCGCAGTCCTCCAGGGATCGCGACACGAAGGTGGGAATCCGGGACTTCGCTCCCGAGTACGACCACGTCGCAGAATCCGCAGAAGTAACGATCGAACATGAGAGGGTGAAAAAGGCCATGACGCAACTCACAGAGCTGCAACGTCAGGCCGTCTCCCTCGCGTACTACGGGGGGTACAGTCACAGCGAGGTTGCCGCATTGCTCAGCGTGCCCATCGGCACGGTCAAGACGCGCCTCCGTGACGGAATGATCCGCCTCCGCGACGAACTGGGCGTCAGCTCATGACCGATCGCGACGAGCTCCACCAACTCACCGGCGCATACGCGCTCAATGCTCTGACGCCGTCCGAGAGGGCAGCATTCGAGGAATACCTCGAGCAATCCGATGACGCCGCAAGGGAGGTGGACGAGATGACAGAAACTGCAGCACTGCTGGCCTTCTCCGCCACCCCTGTCGAACCGCCCGCCGACATGCGCGCCCGCCTCATGGCCGCGATCGCGACGACCCCGCAGCTCGCCGCCCCCGCGTCGCCCGATGTCGCCGTTGGCGCAGCATCCACCCCCAGCACACCACCTGTGCTGCGCGCGGTCCCGCACGATGCGGAGCCCACCGCTACCCAGCGCCGCGCCATAGACGACGTCGCCAACGGCAATACCACCAACGGCACAGGAACCGCGGCCGCGACCGCGCGCTCCCGCTGGTTCAGCAAGCCCGTCATGGTGCTCGCCGGGGCCGCCGCCGCTGCCGGACTGTTCTTCGGTGGCAGCCTGCTCGGCATCTCGATTTCGGATACGTCTGAGGTGGAGAACCAGGCAGCCAGCCTCGCCGAGATCACCGCGGCCGACGACGTGCAGCGGCAGGTCGCCGAGGTCGCGGGGGGCGGAACCGCCACCCTGGTCTTCTCTCCCGAGCTCGATCGCTCCGCCGTGCTCATCGACGGCCTGCCGGCCCTCGGCTCCGATCAGATCTACGAACTCTGGTACATCGACGACGACGGGGCCCGCCCCGCCGGCACGTTCAACGCCGCGGAATCCGGCCAGACCTGGCGGGTACTCGACGGCGACATGGCCGAGGACGACGTCATCGGCATCACCGTCGAACCGGCAGGCGGCTCTGAAGCCCCGACCACCGACCCCATCGTCGTGCTCGGCGACGCCTGACCCTCCGCCTGCGCGACCCCGGGTACAGCGCGATTCCGGATACGCAAAGAACGCCGGGTGCCCGAAGGCACCCGGCGTTCATTGTTACTGCCGGTCGGCGGTAAGCCGGATCAACCAAACTTGCCGGAGACGTAGTCTTCAGTCGCCTGGATGCTGGGACGCGAGAAGATCGTGTTGGTGTCGTCGTACTCGATGAGCTTGCCCGGCTTGCCGGTGCCCGCGATGTTGAAGAACGCGGTGCGGTCGGAGACGCGGCTGGCCTGCTGCATGTTGTGGGTCACGATCACGATCGTGTAGTCCTTCTTCAGTTCCTCGATCAGGTCCTCGATGGCGAGGGTCGAGATCGGGTCGAGCGCAGAACACGGCTCGTCCATCAGGATGACCTCGGGCGAGACGGCGATCGCGCGGGCGATGCAGAGGCGCTGCTGCTGCCCACCGGAGATGCCGGAACCGGGGAGCTCGAGGCGGTCCTTGACCTCGTTCCACAGATTGGCGCCGCGGAGCGAGCTCTCGACCAGGTCGTCTGCGTCGGACTTGCTGATGCGGCGGTTGTTGAGCTTGACACCGGCGAGCACGTTGTCGCGGATCGACATCGTGGGGAACGGGTTGGGGCGCTGGAAGACCATGCCGACCTGGCGGCGCACGAGCACGGGGTCCACACCGGCGCCGTAGAGGTTGTTGCCGTCGATGAGTACTTCACCATCGACGTAGGCGCCGGGGATGACCTCGTGCATGCGGTTCAGCGTGCGGATGAAGGTCGACTTGCCGCAGCCGCTGGGCCCGATCAAGGCGGTGACGGTTCGGGGTTCGATGTTGAGGGTGACA
Source organism: Marisediminicola senii (assembly GCF_011057645.1). Lineage (GTDB taxonomy): Bacteria > Actinomycetota > Actinomycetes > Actinomycetales > Microbacteriaceae > Marisediminicola > Marisediminicola senii. The sequence goes on from NZ_JAALGE010000011.1 coordinate 44,496, forward strand.
CCCTCGACAGCCTTGAACTTGCCGTAGTAGACGTCGAGGTTGTTGATTTCAATGCGTTTTGACATCTGATTCCTTACCGGCCCAGCTTGGGCGCGAAGATTCGGGCAATGAGTCGGGCGATGAGGTTGAGGAGCATCACGATGATGATCAGGGTGAGGGCACCGGCCCACGCCCGGTCGAGCGAGGCCTGGGCTTCGATTCCTTGGCTCACGTACGACGAATAGACGAAGACCGGCAGGCTCTGCATGCGGCCGTCGAACAGGTCGTAGTTCATGTTGTTGGTGAAGCCCGCCGCCACCAGAAGCGGGGCGGTCTCGCCGATAACGCGGGCGATGGCGAGCATGACCCCGGTCGTGATGCCGGCGATCGAGGTAGGGATGACCACCTTGAGGATGGTCAGCCAGCGCGGCACGCCCAGGGCGAATGCGGCCTCCCGCAGCTCGTTGGGCACGAGGCGCAGCATCTCTTCGGAGGAACGGACGACGACGGGGATCATGAGCACGGAGAGTGCGACGGCACCGGCGATGCCGAGCTTGACACCAGGTCCGAAGATCAACGCGAAGACCGCGTAGGCGAACAGGCCAGCGACGATCGAGGGGATTCCGGTCATGACGTCGACGAAGAAGGTGATGGCCTGGGCGAGCCTGCCTCGGCCGTACTCGACGAGGTAGATCGAGGCGAGCAGCCCGATGGGCACCGAGATCAGGGTGGCCGCGCCGGTCATCAGCACCGTGCCGATGACGGCGTGCAGGGCGCCTCCACCTTCGCCGACGACGTTGCGCATCGAGTAGGTGAGGAATTGGATGTCGAAGCGCGCCGACCCGTTGGTGACGACGGTGAACGCGACCGAGATGAGCGGGAGCAGTGCAATGACGAACGCCGTGACCACGAGCGTGGTCACCAGGCGGTCCACCGCGCGGCGCGACCCCTCTACGAGCCTCGATGCGATGTAGAGGGACACGCCGTAGATCACCAGGGTGAGCAGGACTGCACCGGAGATGTTGAATTCCTCCGTCACGCCCCCAACCTGGAGGAGGACGAATACGACTGCTGACACCACGGCGGAACCGCCGAGGATGAGCCACGGCATCCCATCGCCGAGTCGCCCTGACGAGTAGGAGTTCGCAATGGGACGGTCGAGGGAGCCGGCCTTGGTCACCGTCGGGATCTGTGTCATTAGTTTGCTCCTGAGAAAGCGCTCCGACGGCTCACGATGTAGCGAGCCAGGGAGTTGACGATGAGGGTGATGGCGAAGAGGATCAGGCCGGTCGCGATGAGTACGTCGACGTTGACCCCGTAGGCTTCGGCGAAGCTCAGGGCGATGTTCGCGGCGATGGTGCCCGGGTTCTGCGAGGTGAGCAGGTCGAAGGTGACGGTGCCCGCCGCGGAGAGTACGACCGCGACGGCGATCGTCTCACCGAGCGCGCGACCGAGGCCGAGCATGGCCGCGGAGATGATGCCGGGGCGACCGAAGGGCAGCACCGCGATGCGGATCATCTCCCAGCGGGTGGCGCCGAGGGCCAAAGCGGCTTCTTCGTGCAGCACGGGCGTCTGGAGGAACACCTCGCGGGAGAGGGCGGTGATGATGGGCAGCACCATGACGGCCAGCACGACGGCGGCGGTGAGGATGGTGCGGCCAGTTCCGGAAACCGGGCCCGAGAACAGGGGGAACCAGCCGAAGTTATCGACGAGCCATGCGTAGAACGGCTGAACAGCAGGAGCGAGCACTGTGGCGCCCCAGAGGCCGAAGACGATCGACGGCACGGCGGCGAGCAGGTCGATGATGTAGCCCAGTCCCTGGGCGAGTCGACGCGGCGCGTAGTGCGAGATGAAGAGCGCGATGCCGATAGCGAGGGGCACGGCGAACAGGAGCGCGAGGAACGATGCCCAGAGGGTGCCGAAGACCAGGGGGCCGACGTATGACCAGAATGACTGGCCCTGGAGGATCTGGATGTCCTCGTTGGGTGTCGTGAAGACTCCGGCGCTCTGGATGATGAGGAAGGCGGCGACTGCGGCGAGGATCGCGAGGATGAGCGACCCTGCGGTGACGGCACTTCCGGCGAAGATGCGGTCGCCCGGCCGCTGCTTGGCTTTGATTCTGGCCGGAGCTTTCGTGCTCCCGGAAGTGCTCATGTCGGCTGGGGTCCCTCGGGTAATGGTGTCACGGAGGTCGAGCGTGGTGCCCCTATGGGGCTGGGCCTACCCGGCGGAGGTGGAGGGATGTCCACGATCCGCCGGGCAGGCCCGGGGGTGTTACTGGATGCTCTCTACTGCAGCGGATGCCCGCTCGAAGAGGGTCTCAGAGATCGGCGCGATACCAGCGGCTTCTTCTGCCACTGCCTGGCCCTCGTCACTGATGATGTAGCCCAGGTATGCCTTGGTCAGCTCAGCGGCCTCGGCCTCGTTGTACTCCTCGCAGGCGATGAGGTAGCTGATGAGCACGATCGGGTAGACGCCCGACTCGGTCGACGTGCGGTCGAGTTCGATCGCGAGGTCGTTCTCTCCGCGGCCCTCGGAGAACGGCGATGCGTCCACGATGGCGGCAGCTGCTTCGGCCGAGTACTCGACGAACTCGTCGCCCACTCCGACTGCGACGGTGCCGAGGTCTCCGGCCTGCGAAGCGTCGGCGTAGCCGATGGTTCCGGTTCCGTTGGTCACGGTGTCGACGACGCCCGTGGTCTGGTTGGCGGCTTCTCCGCCGTACGGCCAGTCTCCGCTGACTTCGGCGTCCCACACGTCGGGTGCGGTGGCGCTGAGGTACTCGGCGAAGTTCTCGGTGGTGCCCGACTCGTCTGCACGGTGCACGGCGGTGATCGGGGTGTCGGGAAGCTCGACGCCCTCGTTGGTCGCGGCGATGGCCGGGTCGTTCCAGGTGGTGATGTCGCCCGTGAAGATGCCGGCGATGGTGGCCGGGTCCATGTTGAGCGAGTCGACGCCCTCGAGGTTGAAGATGACCGCGATAGGGGAGATGTAGGCGGGGATCTCGATGATGCCGGTGTCGGGCACGCAGGAGCCGAACTCGCCTGCCTCGATCTCTTCGAGGTCGAACGCAGCATCGGAGCCCGCGAACGAGCTGCCGCCCGCAATAAAGGTGTCGCGGCCCGCACCGGAACCGGAGGGGTCGTACTCCACCGTGGTGTCGGGGTTCAGTTCCTGGAAGCCGGCAGTCCATGCCTGCTGGCCGGCCGCCTGCGACGACGCGCCAGCGCCGACCAGGGTGCCGGACAGGGTCGAGTCGCTCTCTGAACCGCCACCGGCGGTGTCTGCCTCGTTTGCGGCGCAGGACGACAAGAACAGTGCGCCGGCAACGGCGATGACGGCCGCTCGGCTGAGACGTGTGGAATTCACGTTTTTCCCTTCGGAATGATGTGTGCAGTCTTCGGAATGACGAATGCAATGCGGGCCGGTGCTGACCCTCAGCAGACGTTAGTCATGCCGAGAGACCACGTTCGACCGCTCCGGTGAACGGGAGGTTAACGAGCAACCAACAGTCCCCCAAATGGAGGACTAGCCCACGGGTGACGCGTGTGTTTCGACGGCGACGAACGACCGGTCATCGCTGGCGATGTGCACGACCGAGAAGGCGCCGATGGCCAGCATGCCCGCGCGGTGCACGGTGTACTCCCCGGTCGACCCGCTGAGCCGGGCGACCTCGTCGAGGATGTCTGGCAGCACCGGCCCATGGCTGCACAGAACGGTGGTGAGGCCTTTCTCCATGCGCTTCTTCACGATCTTCCCCACGCGGGCGGTGCCCTCCTCGTGGGCGTCCTGGCTGATGCCCGACGTCGCCTTGATGTCGAGGCCGGTGACGGTCGCCACCGCCTCGATCGTCGACACGCACCGCGCGGCCGAGCTGCTGATCAGCTTGCGGGGCCGATAGGTGGCGATGGCACGCGCGGCGGTGCGCGCCTGGTCGAGCCCGATCGGCTGCAGCGGCCTGCTCGAATCCGACCCGCTCCAGTTGCCCGCGGGCACGGCCCGAGCGTGCCGAAGCGCGATGATCGCGAACGTGCGGAGATGCTTGGCCCTGGCGCGCTCGGCGAACCGGTCGAGAACCTCGCGGTCGCGTTCGTAGGTCAGTTTCGACCGCGCGGTGTCGATGGACACCCATTCTGTGCCGCTGATCTCGGCCGTGGGGGTGAACGAGCGGGCAGCCAGCATCCGTTCGTCCACTTCGGCGGTCCAGTAGTGCACCACCTTGTCGCGACCCCCGGGGAGGGGATACGACGAGACTCCGAGGGGCGCGCCGAGCACGACCCTGAACCCGGTCTCTTCGAGCGTCTCCCGCACCGCGGCCTGCTGCAGGCTCTCATCTGGCTCGGTCTTGCCCTTGGGCAGCGAGATGTCGGAGCGCGAATCCCGGCGCACGAGCAGCACGCGGATCTTGCCGTGCTGCTCCCGCCAGCAGACGACCCCCGCCGCGGTGACCGTGGGCTGGGCCTGGGTGGGTACGGTCACCGAAGTACGCCGCCGCGTCGGCGCTGCGAGATGCGCCGCATCATGACGTTCTGCATGTCGCGAAGCGGGGTGTCATCGGCGCTGCGGTAGTGCCGTGTCCACGTGCCCTCGCCGTCGAGGATCCACGCTGCCGTGTCGTCCGACATCGCGAGCGTGAACAGGCTGTCGATCTCGCGGATGTGCTCGAGGCTGGTGAGGCGCACGAGGGCCTCGATGCGACGGTCGAGGTTGCGGTGCATCATGTCGGCGCTGCCGATGAACACCTGGGGGTCGCCGTCGTTGACGAACGAGAAGATGCGCGAGTGCTCGAGGTACCGGCCGAGGATCGAGCGCACCGTGATGGTCTCGCTCAGTCCCTCGACGCCCGGCTTGATGGCGCAGATTCCGCGGATCACGAGCTCGATCGGCACGCCGGCCTGGCTCGCCCGGTAGAGCGCGTCGATGATCGCTTCGTCGACGATCGAATTGAGCTTGATACGGATGCCGGACGGCTTGCCAGCGCGGGCATTCGCGGTCTCCGTGGCGATGCGCTTGATCAGTCCCTTGCGCAGGTGCAGCGGTGCGACCAGCAGCCGCTTGAACTTCTTCTCGATCGCGTAGCCGGAGAGCTCGTTGAAGAGGCGCGTCAGGTCTTTGCCGACTACGTCGTCCGCGGTCAGCAGCCCGAGGTCTTCGTAGATGCGCGATGTCTTGGGGTTGTAGTTGCCGGTTCCGATGTGGCTGTACGACCGGAGCGAACCGTCGTCTTCCTGCCGCACGACGAGCGCGAGCTTGCAGTGCGTCTTGAGCCCGACCATGCCGTAGACCACGTGCACGCCGGCCTTCTCCAGCTTGCGTGCCCAGTTGATGTTCGCCGACTCGTCGAACCTGGCCTTGATCTCGACGAGCGCCAGCACGGCCTTGCCCGCTTCGGCGGCCCGGATGAGCGCCTCGACGATCGGGCTGTCACCGGAGGTGCGGTACAGCGTCTGCTTGATCGCGAGCACGTTCGGGTCGACCGCGGCCTGCTCGACGAACGCCTGCACGCTGGTCGCGAACGACTGGTACGGGTGGTGCAGCAGGATGTCCTGCTTGCGGATCGACCGGAAGATGTCCGGCGTGCCGTTGGGCTCGGTCGGCACCAGCTGCGGTGCGGTGGTCGGCACGTGCTTGCGGTACTTGAGCAGGGGCCGGTCGATGCGGGTGACGTCGAACAGACCGCCGAGGTCGAGCGGTGCGGGGAGGCGGTACACCTCCTGGTCGGTGATGCCGAGTTCGCGCACCAGCAGGTCAAGCGTGACCGGATCCATGTCGTCGGTGATCTCGAGCCGGATCGGCGGGCCGAACCGGCGGCGCAGCAGTTCGCGCTCGAGGGTCTGGATGAGGTTCTCCGACTCGTCCTCGTCGAGCACGACGTCTTCGTTGCGGGTCACCCGGAACTCGTGGTGGTCGAGCACCTCCATGCCGGGGAACAGGTGGCCGAGGTGGTTCGAGATGAGGTCCTCGAGCGGGATGAACCGCAGCCGGCCGCTGCTGTCGTCGGGAAGCTGCACGAACCGGGGGAGCACCGACGGCACCTTGAGGCGCGCGAACTCCTCCTTGCCCGACTTGGGGTGGCGGATGCGCACCGCGAGGTTCAGCGACAGCCCGGAGATATAGGGGAACGGGTGCGCGGGATCGACGGCGAGCGGCATGAGCACCGGAAAGATCTGCTTCGAGAAGATCTCCTCGAGGCCGATGCGGTCCTGCGGCCCGAGGTCCGACCAGGTCTCGATGTGGATGCCCGCGTCGTCGAGCGCGGGCTTGACCAACTCGGTGAACGCGGCGGCGTGGCGCGACTGCAGCTCGTGCGCGCGACCCTCGATGTCGGCGAGCACCGAGGTGGCCGACCGGCCGACGTTGGTCGGCACGGCGAGGCCGGTCATGATGCGGCGCTTGAGTCCCGCGATGCGCACCATGAAGAATTCGTCGAGGTTGCTGGCGAAGATCGCGAGGAAGTTCGCGCGCTCCAGCAGGGGCACGTCGGGGTCTTCGGCGAGCTCGAGCACCCGGGTGTTGAACGCGAGCCAGCTCAGTTCCCGGTCGAGGTACCGGTCCGCGGGGAGGGTCTCGTCATCGACCCAGCTCGAGTCGTCGTCGTAGTCGTCATCGAGAAAATCGGCGCCGACGGCGGCATCTCCGAGATAGGTGTCGCTGTCCATCCGACCATCATCGCACCACGCCGCCCCCGCCCGTCCACGTCGTGGGTGAACCCCGCGTGAATGGCGTCAGCGCCGCGTCGAGCGGTACTGGATATCCACCGCGAAGTCGGTGAAGCCCACCGACCGGTACAACCGCAGCGCCGCCGTATTGTCGCCTTCGACATACAGGGCGAGGTCATGGATGCCGCGGCTCGCGAACCTCGCGAGACCCGCGTTCACCAGCATCCGGCCCAGTCCCGACCCCTGCGCGCCGGGGGCGACCCCGACCGCGTAGAACTCGCCGACGTCACCCTCGATCTTCAGCCAGCAGAACCCGGTCAGCGCCCCACCGGCGTCGTGGCTGAGCAGAAAGTCGTCGGCGTCGAACCACTCCTCCGCCATGCGCGCGTCGAGGTCGGCCTGCGTCATCGCGCCCTGCTCGGGGTGGTCGGCGAACGCGACCGCGTTGACGGCGAGCCAGGCGGCGTCGTCGACCCCGGGTCGGAAGGGGCGAACGTCGACTGTCGAAGAGGAGGCATAGGGCAGGTCGCCGTCGTCGAGCGTCAGGTGCAGCTGCAGCAGCTCGCGGATCGGATCGAGCCCGAAGCGCGCGGCGAGTGCGCGCGCGTCGGGGTGGTCGCCGTGCGCCCAGACGAGCAGGTCGCCGTCGCCCAGCTCGAGCAACTGAGAGAGGATCGCGGAACCGATGCCGCGGTGGCGGGCTCCGGGCGCGACGACGAACTCCGCTTCGCGCGGCGTGCCGGTCGCGGTCAGGGCCGCGATGCCGGTGACGGCCCCGTCGCCATCGCGGGTGGCGATCGCCGTTCGCGCGCCGCTGCGCAGGTCGACGATGGTCTGGTCGGAGAACGGGGGAGCGCCGTCGGCTGCCGTCGCCTCGCGCCGCACCCGGGTGAGCTCGCGCTCGTCGTCTCCGATGGTCAGGTCGAGCGGGTGGACATCGAGGGGAGCGGGGTGCCCGCCCGACTCGCCATCAGGACCGGACGGACTGGGCACGGTTCTCGTTTTCGTCGTCGTGCAGGTTGAACCGGTAGCCGACGTTGCGCACCGTGCCGATGAGCGACTCGAGGTCGCCGAGCTTCGCGCGCAGGCGCCGCACGTGCACGTCGACGGTGCGGGTGCCGCCGAAGTAGTCGTAGCCCCACACCTCGCTCAGCAGCTGCTCGCGGGTGAACACCCGTGACGGGTGCGTGGCGAGGAACCTCAGCAGCTCGAATTCCTTGAAGGTGAGGTCGAGCGGGCGACCGTGCACCTTGGCCGAGTAGCTGGCCTCGTCGATGACGACACCCGAGGCGTGGATCTTGTTGCTGAGGTGATCCTGCGACTGGCGCCCGATCACGAGGCGGATGCGGGCATCCACCTCTCCCGGTCCTGCATTCTCGAGGATGACGTCGTCGATTCCCCAGTCGGCGTTGACCGCGGCGAGCCCACCCTCGGCGAGCACGAGCAGGAGGGGGACGTTGATGCCGGTGGTCTTGAGGATCTTGCACAGTGACCGCGCATTGGCGAGGTCCTGGCGGGCGTCGACGATGAGGAGGTCGCAGCTCGGGGCGTTGATCAGCTGGGCGGGTTCCGCCGGGATCTGCCGCATCTGATGGTTGAGCAGTCCGAGCGCAGGAAGCACGTCACTGTTGACCGTCGGGGTCAGTATCAACAGCTGGGCCACTAGTCCTCCTGGTGCGCCGACAGAGACGCCGAAGTGTGCAGTCTATAAGCCCCGCAGCGACGACATCGCGGGCCGCGGTGCGTGGGGCACAATTGACACCATGTCGTCGCAACTCACCACCGTCGTTCCGGTATGGATCTGCGCCGCCGTCGCCGCAGTGCTGGTGGGAGTCTTCGCCGAGGCCCCCGACCACTTCGGCTGGCTCGCCATCTCGATGGCCGCGATCGTCATCGTCACGTTCTGCGCGCAGCTGGCCTTCGTGCAGAAAGACGGCTTTGTCGTGCGCGTCATGCTGTCGCTCAGCGGTGCGGTAGCAATTCTCATGATCGCCACCGTGGTGTTGGGGCTGGCCGCGCTGGCGTGAGGCTAGAATTACACAATGCTGCTCGCCCTCGAACTCTTCTTCGTCGGACTCCTCGTTCTGGCCACTCTCGCCATCGGGTACATCTCCGTCGTTGTCGTCTACAACCTCTTCCGGGGCCAGAGCTGATCTCGACCATCGTTGGTCGCATCGGCGCTGGTTCGCGTGATGCTGTTTCCCTTTCGGTGATGGGGGTGTGTGGATGATTGAGCTCGACTCGGCCGATCTGCCGTCCGAACTCGTTCCACTGTCGTGGTTGCTCGGTGTCTGGGAGGGCACGGGCGTCGTCAACTACGACGTCGGCGACGATGACGTGCGCAACCACGAGTTCGGCCATCGCATGAGCTTCAGCCACGACGGCCTCCCGCACCTCAACTACACCTCTTATACGTGGCTGCTCGACGACGCGCTCACGCCCCTCGCCACCGAGACCGGGTACTGGCGACTCAGCCGCCCGGCGACCGATGGCGACCCGGGGCCGGGTCTGCTCCCGGGCATCGGCGCCCAGCCGTTCACGACGACCGATTCGGTGGAGGCGCTGCGCAATGCTGCAGGCGGCTTCGACATCGAGGCCTCGATCGTGCACCCCGGCGGGGTCAGCGAGCTCTACGTCGGACAGGTGAAGGGGCCGCGCATCGACCTCGCCACCGACGCCGTGCTGCGCTCCGTCAACTCCAAGCAGCACGCGGCATCGACCCGGCTATACGGGCTCGTCGAGAAGCACCTCCTGTGGGCGTGGGACATCGCCGCGCTCGGCAACGAACTCCGCACCCACGCATCCGGAAGGCTCGCCCGTGTCGAGTGAGTTCCTCGCGCTGCCCGGCGCCGTCGAAGGCACCGACATCGATGCCGGCGTCGCCGCCCACTACGGCAACCCGTTCGTCGAACAGCGCTCGCTCGCGGCGGGGGAGGCCGTGGTCGACCTGTCGCACCACGCCGTACTCAGCATCAGCGGGCCCGACCGCCTCAGCTGGCTCGACTCGCTCACCAGCCAGTCGGTCAAGAACCTCGCGCCGGGTGAGTCCAGCGAGACGCTGCTGCTCGACCCGCAGGGCCGCCTCGAGTACGCGGTCAAGCTCATCGACGACGGCGAGACGGTCTGGCTGCTGCTCGAAGCGGCAGAGGCCGAACCCCTGCTCGCCTGGCTCACCCGCATGCGGTTCATGCTCCGCGTCGAGATCGCCGACCGCACCGCCGAATTCGCGACCATCGGGTCGCTCGGCGCACCCGATCTGCCGGTGGTCGCACCGGCCGGGGTTCCCCTGGCCTGGCGCGACCCGTGGGTGGCCGTCACCGCGGGTGGGCACCAGTACGCCGCGCAGGCCGGGCACCCCGCCGCGGGGTGGACCTGGAGCGAGTCGCTGGTGCCGCGCACCGCACTCGCGGAGGTCGCCGCCGCGCACCCCGTCGCGGGCATCCTCGCCGCCGAGGCGCTGCGGGTCGAGGCATGGCGTCCGCGCCTCGCCCTCGATGCCGACGAACGCACCATCCCGCACGAACTCGACTGGCTGCGCTCCGCCGTGCACCTCAACAAGGGCTGCTACCGCGGCCAGGAGACCGTGGCCAAGGTGCACAACCTCGGCCACCCGCCGCGTCGCCTCGTCATGCTGCACCTCGACGGATCCGACGACGTGCTTCCCGACCACGGCAGCGAGGTGCTGCTCGGCGACACGGTCGTCGGTCGCATCACCTCGGTCGCCCGGCACCACGAACTCGGCCCGATCGCGCTCGCCGTGGTCAAGCGCAGCGTCGACCCGTCGGCCCCGCTCATCGTCGCCGCGGGCGAGTCGCTGATCGCGGCGGCACAGGAAGTCATCGTGCCGACCGACGCCGGCGCGTCCGCGTCCGTTCCGCGCCTGCCGCGGCTCGGCGCCGTACAGCGGTAGCGGGCATGCCGCCGCGGGGTCTGCTCCGCCACTTCGACGTGCGCGGATCGGTCGACCGGGCGGGAACGTCGATCATCCCCGCCCTGCAGATTGTGGTCGCGGCCACCGCGGCGTACGCCATCGCGCGATACCTGCTCGGGCACGAGATCCCCCTCATCGCGGTGACCGTCACCATCTCGAGCCTCGGCTTCGTGCGCGACGCGCGCCCGGTCAGGGTGCTCGAGTCGGCGATCGGCATCGTCATCGGCATCGTCCTCAGCGAGCTGCTGCTGGTGATCGTCGGCCAGGGCCTCTGGCAGATCGGCGTGGTGCTGTTCATCACCCTGGTCGTCGCCCGGTTCCTCTCGGCGAGCAACGCGTTCGCCGTGGCCGCCGGCGTTCAGTCGATGCTCGTGATGGTGCTGCCCGCACCCGATGGCGGCCCGTTCCTGCGCAGCGTCGACGGCCTCATCGGCGGCACCCTCGCGCTCATCGTGACCGCGGTGATCCCGCGCGACCCGCGCCGGCTCGTGCGCCGCGACGCGAAGCGCCTGTTCGAGGCGTTCATCAACGCGCTCGACTCGGTGCAGGTCGCCCTCGACACGGCAGACGAACCCGCGGCCGACCGCGCGCTCGAGAAGCTGCGGGCGACGCAGCCCACGATCGACGCGTGGGAATCGGCGCTCGACTCCGCGACCGCGATCGCGCGCATCTCGCCGTTCCACCGCCGCCGCGTTCCCGAGCTCGAAGGCCATGCCCGCGTGCTTCGCGGAATGGACCTCGCGACGCGCAACCTGCGGGTCATCAGCCGTCGCATCGACTTCCTGGTGCGCGATGGCCGGCACCGCCCCGAGCTCGGCTCCCTGGTCGGCCGGCTCGCCACGTCGGTGCGCCTGCTCGGCGACAGTCTCGACGACCCGCTGCTGGGCGACACCGTGCGCGTGGGGCTGGTGAGCATCGCCGAGCGACTCACCCCGGAGTCGGTCGAACACGACGACGCCGTCATCGACTCCGCGGTCATCCTGATGTTCCGCCCGCTGCTGGTCGACCTGATGACCGCGGCCGGCATGTCCGAGGAGCGCGCGCGCCAGACGCTACCCGACGTCTAACCGTGCCCGCGCTGCTGCATCATTAAGCCCAGTGCAGCTTTCATCATTCAGGAACGCTGTGGCGGCGGGGGTGTGGATGCTGCGGCACGGGCGTCATGTCGACTCCCTGGGTCGCGCTCCCGCGTCATCCACCCCTCGTGTTCCTGCATGATGACGCCCCGCCCGCGCCTGGTCCTGAATTCTGCAAGCTTGCTCGCTGCGGCTCCTGAATTCTGAAAGCCTGCCCACCGCGGTTCCTGAATAACGAAAGTTGCAGGGGCGGCGGGAGCTGCGGGAGCCACGGGGCCCCGGGCCCGGTCAGTCGCCCCAGCCGAAGCCGAGGGGCGCGACGGCGGTCCACGCGACCGTGAGCTCGCCGAGGCGCCAGCGCGCGGCCGTTCCGAGCACCGGCCAGCCGTCGGCGACGAGGCCGCGCACGGTAGCGATCCAGCGCTGGCGGGGGCCGTAGGTCGACAGCGGAGCATTGCGCTGCCAGTGCCGGTCGAGGTCGCCCATCAGCCGGTGCACGCCTTCGCCCGTCACATTGCGGTGGATCAGTACCTTCGGCAGCCGCTCCGCCACGATCGATGGCGCCACCAGGTCGGTGAGCCGCAGGCTGATCGTCAGCGAGACGGGCCCCGCGGGGGTCACCTCGACCCAGCTCGACACCCGGCCGATCTCGTCGCAGGTTCCCTCGACGAGTATGCCGCCGGGGGCGAGGCGCCGGGTCATCCGTCGCCACTGTTCGACGACCACTGCCTCGTCGTACTGCCGCAGCACGTTGAAGGCGCGAATCACTGTCGCTCCCCGCCCACCGTCGAGCGGCACCTCGAAGCCCCCGAGCCGAAAGCTCACCCCCGCCCGCTCCGACAGCCGGGCGACCGCCACGCGCGCCGGGTCGATCTCGATGCCGACCACCGACGTCGCCGGGCGGTGCCTCGCCAGCCGGGAATGCAGCTCGAGCGGGGTCGTCGCCGACGCCCCGAACCCGAGGTCGACCACGAGCGGCTCGGACTGGGCGAGAAAGGCAGGGTGCTGGGCGATCCACCGGTCGACGCGGCGCAACCGGTTGGTGCCCGTCGTGCCGCGGGTGACGGAACCGATCGGCATGCCGACCAGTCAACCATTCCCGTGGATGCTGCGCCGCGACGCCCCCGCTGGCCGGCGCCCGTTCGCCGTCGGTTTTCCTCCCGAACGATGCCTCTCGTTACACTGGCGGCATGACTTACACCCTCATCCTGCTGCGTCACGGAAACTCCCTCTGGAACCAGAAGAACCTCTTCACGGGGTGGGTCGACGTGCCGCTCAGCGACCAGGGTGTCGCCGAGGCGAAGCACGCCGGCGAGCTGTTCGTGTCGTCTGGCGTGCTGCCCGACGTGCAGCACACCTCCGTGCTCAAGCGCGCGATCCAGACCGCGAACATCGCCCTCGACGTCGCCGATCGCGACTGGATCGACGTGCGCCGCTCGTGGCGACTGAACGAGCGCCACTACGGTGCACTGCAGGGCAAGGACAAGGCACAGACCCTCGCCGAGTACGGCCCCGAGCAGTTCCAGACCTGGCGCCGGTCGTTCGACGTTCCGCCGCCGCCCATCGACGACGACGACGAGTTCTCGCAGGCGCACGACCCGCGCTACGCGCAGCTCGGCGACGACCTGCCACGCACCGAGTCGCTCGAGCTCGTGATCGAGCGCATGCTGCCGTACTGGGAGTCCGACATCATCCCCGACCTCGCCACCGGTCGCAACGTGCTCGTCACCGCGCACGGTAATTCGCTGCGCGCCCTCATCAAGCACCTCGACAAGATCTCGGACGCCGATATCGCAGAGCTCAACGTGCCGACCGGAATCCCGCTGGTCTACGAACTGGGCGACGACTTCCTGCCAGAGAAGCCGGGCTACTACCTCGACCCGGAGGCCGCCGCCGCCGGAGCCGCCGCGGTCGCGGCCCAGGGCAAAAAGTAGCGCCACCCCACACGACGAAAACGCCCGTCCCGCGGAATGCGCGGGACGGGCGTTTCTCGTTGGTCGGAGCGCGGCTTACGGCTCCTGGATGGTCATCGCGAAGTCGCCGGTCGCGAGGTACTGGATGTTCTTGGCGATCGTGACCGCGTGGTCGGCGAAACGCTCGTGGTACCGGCTCGCCAGCGTCGAGTCGACGGTGTCGGTCGCCCCGCCCTTCCATGCCTCGCCCAGCACGGCGTCGAACACGCCGACGTGCAGCTCGTCGATGCGGTCGTCGTCGTTACGGATCTCTTCGGCGAGCTCGAGGTCTTCGGAGCGCAGCAGCTTGGTCAGCTTGCGGGCGATCGCCACGTCGAGCATGCCGAGCTCGTGGAAGGTCTCGCGCAGGCTCTGCGGAACGACCTTCTCGGGAAAGCGGTAGCGCGCGAGCTGCGCGATGTGCTCGGACAGGTCGCCCATGCGCTCGAGCGACGCGCTGATGCGCAGGGCGCTGACCACGATGCGCAGGTCGCGGGCGACCGGCTGCTGGCGGGCCAGAATGTTGATGGCGAGCTCGTCGAGGTCACGCGACGCCCGGTCGATCTTGTCGTCCTCGGCGATGACCTGCTCGGCCAGCGCGACGTTCGACTCGTTGAACGCCCTGGTCGCGTGATCGATGGCGATCTCCACCAGGCCGGCGATCTCGACGAGTCGTTCCTGAACCTCTCGCAGTTCCTGCTGGAATACCTCGCGCATGACGTCGTCCCTTCGTTGCGGCCTCCGAAGTGCCGCATAGCTCTCGCTATCTTCTTCATCCGAGGTTAACACCCGGGGGACAAGCACTGAACAGCGCGCAAAGCGGCCGATGCTGGGCACGAGATGGCGAAATGGGCGAGCCCGGGTGTTATTACTCTGTTCACATGGACTCCACGTGGTTGGTTCCAGTCTCGATCGTCTTCGGAGTCATCGTCGGCGGCAGCCTGGTCGGCCTGCTGCACATCGCTGCCCGCCGGGGCGAGCGTGCGCACCAGGTCGCGACCGCCGGCGTACCCGACGGGGTCGATGCGGTCATCGACGTTCTCGAATCGGCCGGCCTCGTGCTCGACCCGTCGAACCAGGTCATCAAGGCCTCCCCGAAGTCGATCGCGTTCGGGCTGGTGTGGAACGGCGCGCTGGTGCACAACGAGATCGCCGAGATGGCGGCCAGGGTGCGCCGCAGCGGGGAGCCCGTGACCGAGGAGCTCGAGCTGTCGCGCGGCCCGATCAGCGACGCCAACCTCGTACTCTCGGTGCGCGCCGCTCGTCTCGGCGCCCGCTACGTGCTGGTGCTGGCCCAGGACCGCACGGAGTCGCTCCGGCTCGACGCCGTGCGCCGCGACTTCATCGCCAACATCAGCCACGAGCTCAAGACGCCCATCGGGGCGGTCGGCCTCCTTGCCGAAGCGCTCGAGGCGGCATCCGACAATCCCGACCAGGTACGCCGGTTCGCCCTCAGCCTCACGAAGGAGGCGGACCGCCTGGCGCGCATCACCCAGGAGATCATCGAGCTCTCCCGACTGCAGGCGACCGACGTCGTCATCGACTCGGAACCCGTGACGATGCGCCAGGTCGTCGCCCATGCGGTCGACCAGAACCGCGTCGTAGCCGATGGACAGGGCGTCACCCTGGTCACCGGGGGTGACCTCGACGCGGTCGTCAACGGCGACGAGGCACTGCTGGTGACCGCGCTCCACAACCTGATCGCCAACGCCATCCAGTACTCGCCGCGCGGTGCGCGCATCGGCATCGGGGTGAGCGCCGTCGCGGGGATCGTCGAGATCCGCGTGACCGACCAGGGCGTGGGCATTCCCGAAGACGAGATCGACCGCGTGTTCGAAAGGTTCTTTCGCACCGACCCCGCCCGCTCCCGCAACACCGGGGGATCCGGCCTCGGCCTCAGCATCGTCAAGCACGCCGTACAGAATCACGGTGGCGACGTTCGGGTGTGGTCGCAGGTCGGCAGCGGCTCGACGTTCACCATCCGCCTACCCGAGGCCGCGACCACTGCGGTACCCGTGAATGGAGACAGACAATGACCACGATCCTGATCGTCGAAGACGAGGCGTCGCTGAGCGAACCGCTGGCGTTCCTGCTCGAGCGGGAGGGCTACGAGACGATCGTCGCCGAAGACGGCCCCCAGGCGCTCGTGGAGTTCGACCGTGCGTCGGTCGACCTCGTGCTGCTCGACCTCATGCTGCCCGGTCTCTCCGGTACCGAGGTGTGCCGCGAGATCCGCACCCGATCACAGGTGCCGATCGTCATGCTGACCGCCAAGGACAGCGAGGTCGACATCGTCGTGGGGCTCGAGCTCGGCGCGGACGACTACGTCACCAAGCCGTATTCGACCCGTGAGCTGCTGGCGCGCATCCGCGCCGTGCTGCGCCGCCGCACCGACGTCGACGACGGCGCAGACGACGCGATCCTCGACGCCGGGTCGGTGCGCATGGACATCGAACGCCACACCGTCTGGGTCGACGGCAAGGAGGTGCCCATGCCGCTCAAGGAGTTCGAACTGCTCGAGCTGCTGCTGCGCAACTCCGGCCGGGTGCTCACGCGTGGCCAGCTGATCGACCGGGTGTGGGGCGCCGACTACTTCGGCGACACCAAGACCCTCGACGTGCACGTCAAGCGCATTCGCTCGAAGATCGAGAAGTCGCCGAGCGACCCGGTCATGCTCGTGACCGTGCGCGGACTCGGGTACCGCTTCGAGGCATAACGGCGGGGCGGTCGTGCCGGCGGCCGGGTGGTCGGCCGGCCCGGGCGTCCCGGACTGGCC
>NZ_JAALGE010000012.1 GCF_011057645.1 Marisediminicola senii
AGTCGGCCATCGCACCCCGCGGCCCCGCGCCACCCCACCCCGCACCTGCACCCGCACCCGCACCCGCACCACCGCATTACCGCACCCACCGCATTACCGCACCCACCGCATTACCTCACCCCCGCACCCCGCACACCGCACCCACCGCACCCCCGCACGGCCGCACAGCACCGCGGCGGTAACGTAGCCGGATGACCACGACGCCCAGCCGACGGCCCCTCGTGGCGTTCGCGGCAGCGGTGTTCTTCATCGGCCTCGCGCCAGACGCGGTGCGCAACTCCATCAGCTGGTACGGCTTCGGCGCCGTCGTGCTGGCGATGGTCGTGGCATCCATCGTGCTCATCGTTCGAGACCAGCGGCGCACCCGCGACCGCATCACGATGGGGGTGCTTCCGTGGCCGCTGCTCGGGTTCCTCGCCCTCGCCGCCGCGAGTACGGCGTGGTCGTTCTACCCGCGCGAGACCGCGATCGCCGTGGTGCTGCAGCTCGCGACGACCGCCGTCGTGCTGCCGGCGGCACTGCTCCTCACGCCGCGGGAACGCCTGCGCACGCTGGGGCTCGCGCTGCGCAGCATCCTCGCCCTCTCACTGCTCTTCGAGCTCGTCGTGGCGCTCATCGTGCGGGCACCGGTGCTTCCGGTCTGGGTCACCGGAGCCGACCGCGTCGACCCGCCGCTGCTGCTGTTCTGGTCACGCAACCTGCTGCTCGAGGGCGGCCCGGTGCAGGGCATCGTCGGCTCGTCCAGCCTGCTCGCCATGGCGGGGCTGCTCGGCCTCATCGTGTTCGGGGTGCAGCTCGCGGCCGGAACCGTGCGCAGGGCAGCCGGGGTGCTGTGGATGCTGCTCGCCATCGTCACCATCGCCCTCACCCGCTCCGCCACCATCACCCTCGGACTCGCGGCCGTCATCGCGGTCTGCGTGTTCCTGCTCGTGATGCGCCGCGCGTCGACCCGCCGCGCGCGGCTCGCGGTCTACGGCGTCGGCGCGGCCATCGCGGCAGCCGGCATCGGCGCGGCGCTCATCGCCCGCCCGCTCATCCTCGAGGCGCTCGGCAAGAGCGCCGACCTCACCGGACGCCTCGGCATCTGGGACGCCGTCATCGGTCTCGCCGAACAGCGCCCCGCTGCCGGCTGGGGCTGGATCAGCTTCTGGGCGCCGTGGGTGGCCCCGTTCGACGGCCTGGTGACCCGCAACGGGGTCGCCCAGCTGCATGCGCACAACGCGTGGCTCGACGTCTGGCTGCAGCTCGGCGTGATCGGACTCGTCGTGTTCGGCGTGCTCATCGTGAGCACCGGCATCCGCGCGTTCTTCCTCGCCACCGACCGCCTGCCGAGCAGCGCAACCGACGCCGGGGGCTTCTCGACGATCTCGCTGCTCGCCCCGCTGCTGCTCACCGCGCTGCTCGTGCAGTCGCTGGCCGAGAGCCGCATCCTCAGCGAGGGCGGGTGGATGCTTCTCGTCATGCTCGCCGTCACGACCAAGTCAGCAATGCTCGGCCGCCACGTGCCGCTCGGCACCGAGGTCGTCGTCGAGGACCGCCGCAAGTAGCGAACCGCGCGAGCCCCGCACTTCGCACCCCCGCAGCACCCCCGCAGCACCCACCCTCCCCGGCCGCCATCACCCGATGCCGTACCGTAAGTGAGCGATGAACCTGCCGTCCCGACCCCAGCTCGTGGTCTCCGCCGTCAGCGTGCTCCGGTCACCGGCGTTCGCGCAGGCGCTGACCCTCACGGCGATCGGCATGCTGTTCCTCTCGCACACCGTGCGCGGCGTCATGGGCTGGCCCGCGCTGATCGCGGGCCTGGTCGTGCTGGTGCTGCTGGCCGCGGCATCCATCACCCTCCGTCGCGGCGATACCGAGTGGCGGGGCCTACTGCCGATCTCGCTGCTGGTGTTCCTGGGCTGGAGCGGCGTCTCGATCCTGTTCACCGAGTACCAGTGGGCGGCGCTCGGGTCGGTGCTGTACCAGTTCTGCGTCGCGTTCCTCGCGGTGTACATCGCGCTGACCCGGGACCTGATCCAGATCGTGCGGGCGTTCGGCGACGTGCTGCGGGTGGTGCTCGCGGCGTCGCTTGTGATCGAGGTCATCGCGGGCATCCTGCTCGACACCCCGGTGCGGTTCCTCAACATCGCCGGCGCGCTCGACGTCGGCGGCCCCATCCAGGGGCTCCTCGGCACCCGCAACCAGCTCGGACTCGTCGCGGTGATGGCCCTCGTCACGTTCGTCGTCGAGCTGCTGAGCCGGTCGGTTCCGACGCCCGTCGCCGTCGGGTCGATCGCGCTGGCCAGCCTCGCGATCCTGTTCACGCAGTCGCCGGTGACCTATGGCGTGCTTCTGGTCACCTCGGTCGCCGCCGGCGCCCTCGTGCTGCTGCGGCGGGTGGATGCCACGGCTCGCCGCGCCGGACAGGTGGTGCTGCTCGTCGCCACGGTGATCGCGCTGCTGGGGCTGCTCGCCGGTCGCGGTCGCGTTGTCGCACTGCTCAACGCCGGAAGCGAGTTCGAGGTGCGGTACGGGCTCTGGCAGCGCATCCTGTCGCTGACCCCCCAGAACACGCTCGAGGGCTTCGGGTGGATCGGCTGGTGGCGACGGGAGCTTCCTCCATACATCGCGCTGGACTCGCCGTTCGTGCCGCGCGAGACCGCGCTCAATGCCTACATCGACGTGCTCCTGCAGCTCGGCCTCGTCGGGCTGTGCGCGTTCATCGCGCTGATGGGACTCGCATTCGTGCGCTCCTGGCTGCTCGCGGCGAACAAGCGCAGCATCGTCTACCTGTGGCTCGCGCTCATGCTCACGGTGCTCGTGAGCATCTCGTTCGCCGAAAGCTCGGTGCTGGTCGAGTTCGGCTGGCTGACCCTGGTGATCTGCGCCATCAAGGCCTCGCAGGACCTCAGCTGGCGCGCCCGGCTGCCCGAGACCACCGGCTGACGCCACACCGTCGCGGCGGCAGCACCAGGCCGTAGCGGCAGCGCGCGGTACTGGCAGGCCGTACCGCTAGCGCGAGCGGCGCCCCGGGCGCTGCAGCGCGTCGCGCACCATGTCGAGCCGGCCCTGGCTCGCGAACCGCGAGTACCCGCCGGTACGAGCGAGCCGCAGGATGCCGAGCGCGCGGGCGACGGGTGACGGGGGCAGCACGGCACGGCGTGACTCGAATTCCGCCTTCGCGCGGGCCGCGGCGCGCGGCCCAGGCCCGACGCCATCGAGCGACGCGAGGCGGTTCGCCAGCACCCTCGAACGCGCGGCCAGTATGGCGGTGCGGTCACTCGGCGTGGCCAGCATCCGTTCGATCCGATATCGCAGGGTCGGCGCGGCCACCCCGATGACGTTGGTGGAATGCTGCCGGTAGTCGACGTTGGTGGCGGTGGATGCTTCGACCGCGCTCACACCCGCAGTGCTCGCATCGGCGGCCGGGCGGTCCGCTCCCCCGGTCACCCCGACCGCCGCCGCCACGATCGCGAGCCACTCGTCGTGCACCCACTCCAGGGGCAGGGGCGCGGCGATGTCGTAGAGCGACCGGCGGAACGAGACGGTGGCCCCGGTCGCGAGGTTGCGCCGGAGGTACACGTCGAATGCCCCGCCCGCCGCGATGGCTCGCCGGTCGGCGTCGGTGATGCCGAGCGCCTCGTAGAGGGTGGTGCCGAGCGGCTGCCCGCTCTCGTCGACGAGGCGGGCGTTCTCGTGCCGGAACAGCAGCGCGGGGTCGCGATCGAATGCCGCGACCGCCTCCGCGACGCGGGTGGGGTGCCAGCGGTCGTCCTGGTCGCAGAGGATGACGATGTCGCCGCTGCACGCGGAGATGGCGCGGGCGAAATTGGCGGTGACGCCGCGCTCGTGAGGCTCGCCCACCGCAGAATCCCCTGCGGCGAGCACCCGCACGGTGATGCCCCGAGCTGCGGCGCCGGCCGTCGCCGCGCGCACCAGGGCGAGCGTGTTGTCGCTCGAGCCGTCGTCGGAGACCACCACCTCGTCGGGCAACCGGGTCTGCGCGAGGATGCTCTCGAGCTGCTCGGCGATGTGCCGCGCACCGTTATAGGTGCACAGCGCAACCGAGACGCGGGCCCCTGGTACACGCCCCGGTGCTGCGCCCCTCGAGCGCGCCGCGGCCATCAGCGCTTGCTGAGGCGCGAGCGCACCTTCTTGGCGACGAGCACCGGACCGCCGTTGCGCATGTAGAAGACCACGAGTCCCGCGTTGTGGCGCAGGCCCGACTTGCGCTGGCGCTGCCGCGGTCGCGCGCCGGCGCCGAGGGCGGGGGCACCGTTGGCGCGGTCGCGCGCGGGGTGCGGGTCGGCGACGAATGCCACCAGCGGCTCCATCACGACGTCCCAGTAGAACCGCTCGCGCACGCGCTGCACGTTCTCGAGGATGGCCGCGCGCCGGTCGGTGTCGAAGAGCACCGAGCGGATGGCGTCGGCCAGGGCCTCCGGATCGCTGTCGGGCACGACGTAGCCGAGGTTCTCCTTCTCGATGAGGTCGGCGAAGACGTCGCCCTCGGTGACCACCATCGGCAGGCCCGCCCACAGGTAGTCGAGGATGCGGGTGCGGAACGAGAACGTGGTCTCGATGTGCGAGTGGTGGGTGCTGACACCCGCGTCGGCTTCGGTGAGGAAGTTCTGGCGCTCGGAGTAGTCGACCCACGAGTCGTTGAAGAACACGTTGCTGTCGTAGACGCCGAGCCGGCGGGCGAGGGCGCGACTGTCGGCGACGACGCGCATCTCGGGAACGCCGGGGTGTGGATGCTTGGTGCCCTGGAAGTACAGCTTGACCTCGGGGTGCTCCACCGACACCAGCGCGACCGCTTCGATGAGGGTGGCGGGGTCGAACCAGTTGTACAGTCCGCCCGACCACAGCAGCACCTTGTCGTCGGCCCCGATGCCGGGGATGACGCCCTTCATCGCGGCGCGCTTGTGCACGGGCGGGATGCGGTCGAGCCCAAACGGCACGACGTTGACCAGTCCGGTGAGGTGCGGGTCGTCGGTGTAGGTGGCGGGCGAGATTCGACCGAGGGCGGCGAGCTGCCCCAGGTAGAAGTGCCGCTGGCGTTCGGATGCCGCGAGGAAGAAATCACCGCGGGCGAGCTGCTCGTTGAGCACTTCGGTCGCGTCGGAGACCTGGCGGGTCCACACGGCGGGCGCGAGTTCGCGTGCCTGCTCGAGCTGCTCGAGGTGCATGGGGTCGTAGATGTCGATCACGAGGATCTTGTCGGTCGTGCGCAGCACCTGGAACACCGCCATGGCGTGGCCCTGGAAGATGATGATGTCGGCGTCCTTCTCGAACTTCGAGAATGCCCGGTCGTCCCCGGCACGCACGTGGGCGAGCTCGAACGGCGCGGCGAGCGCCTCGACGCCGGCGAGGCTGACCAGCGTGACGTCGTTGTCGGCAGACAGCGCGACGGCCATGTTCCAGGCACGGATCGCGGGACCGGCGAGCTTCGCGCCGATCGGGTCACCGGTGATGATGAGCACATTGGTCGACGGCGGGCGCTCGGTCACGTCGAACGCGGTGACGATCTTCTCGTAGCCCTCGAGGAAGTACTCGTTCTGGATGACCGGGGCGTCGGCGTAGCCGAACAGCTTCCAGACCTGCGCGTCGCTGACCCGGCGGGTGGACTGCACGACCTGGCGGGACGCCGACAGGGTCGGCAGGTGCTCGACGAACTGGTCAAGCCCGAACACGCTGGAGAGCAGCACCTTGGGGGTGAGGAGCTCCTCTTCGGTGTCGCCGCCTGCCTTGCGGAGGTCGAGCGAGTCGGAGGTGAGGGTGGTCTTCGACATTCCGCGGCGCACCGACAGGGCCATCGCGGCGGGCAGCGCCTCGGCGAGGTTCTCGGCCGACAGGTTCTTGTACAGGGTGAACAGCGCGTTGCGCTCGAGGAGGTACTGCTCCTTGAACTGGCCGAACGTCTTCATCGACGCGTGGTGCTTGTGGTACGCCAGTGACGCCGGCTCGTACGCGAAGACGTAGCCGAGCAGGTTGAGCCGCCAGCCGAGGTCGACGTCCTCGAAGAACATGAAGTAGCTCTCGTCGAAGCCGCCCAGCTGATCGAACACCGACCGGCGCACGAACATCGCCGATCCGGTGCCGAACAGCACGCGGCCGGGCTCGGCGTAGTTCTTCGGCACGGGGTCCGCGGTAAACGGCTTGTAGCCCATGCCGTACCAGGTCATCGCGGAGCCGATGTAGTCGACCAGTTCGCCGTCCCAGTCGAGCACCCGGCTCGCGACGCCGCCCACCGACGGTGACTGCGAGAACCGGGCCATGGCGGCGCGCACCCACTGGGCGTCGGGCTTGGCGTCGTTATTGAGGAACGCCACGACCTCGCCAGAGCTGTGGCGCACGCCGAGGTTGCAGCCCCCGGCGAACCCGAGGTTGTCCGCAGACTCCACGAGCGTGACGTCGGGTCCGAGCACGCGCAGGCGTTCGGCGCTGTCGTCGCCAGACCCGTTCTCGACGATGACGATCTCGAGCCGGTCGGTCGGCCAGTCGAGGGCCCGCAGCGAGGAGACCGCCTCGATGGTGTCGTCGGTTCCGCGGAAGTTGACGAGGACGACGGAGACGACGCCCGTTCTCAGGTCTGCCATGGGTCAGCGACCCGCATTCGGCTCGGCGCGGCGCACCGGTACGCGGTCGTAGGCGCGGGGGTCTGACTCGTGCGCGTCGGCGACACGACCGTCTGTCGGGGCGGCCTGCCCCCGCGGAGCCTGGAACGGCGGCGCCTGCAGCGCGAGGTAGGTGAGGCGTGAGCTCTCGCGCCGGGACTTGGCGATGCCGTCGAGCATGAGGCCGAGCAGCCAGATGAGCACGGCGATGATGGCCAGCGACGATGCGAGCACGGCGGTCGGGAAGCGGGGAACCAGCCCGGTCTGCACGAATTCCGCGATGATCGGGATGCCGAGGATGAGCGAGACGAGAAAGACCACGCCGCCGGCCAGGCCGTGGAACATCCACGGACGTTCGTTGCGTACGAGGCTCGCGATCAGGCGCAGGATCTTGAACCCGTCGCGGTAGGTGTTGAGCTTGCTCTCGCTGCCCTCCGGGCGGTCCTTGAACCCGACCTCGACCTCGGACTGCGGTACCCGGAGGTTCATCGAGTGCACCGTCAGCTCGGTCTCGACCTCGAACTCGCGGGAGACTGCGGGAAATGACTTGACGAACCGGCGGGAGAAGACCCGGTAGCCGCTGAGCATGTCGTTGACGCGGTAGCCGAACACCCAGCTCACCAGGGCGTTGAACGCCTTGTTGCCCGACGAGTGCCCCGGGCGGTACGCCGTGGTGGTGACCTGCTTGCGCACGCCGACCACGTGGTCGAGCGGACCCTCTCGGAGTTCGCGGATCATGCCGGGCAGAGCGGTGGCGTCGTAGGTGTCGTCGCCGTCGATCATCACGTAGATGTCGGCGTCGATGTCGGCGAAGGCGCGGCGGATGACGTTGCCCTTGCCCTTGATGTTCTCGTAGCGCACCTCGGCGCCCGCGCGTCGGGCGACCTCATCGGTACCGTCGGTGCTGCGGTTGTCGTAGACGTAGATGACCATCTCGGGCACCGCGGCCTTGAGGTCGGCGATGACCTGGGCGATCGCGAGGGCTTCGTTGTGGCACGGCACGATCGCGACGATCGATGGCTGCTCAGAGTCGTGCACGTGTCTCCTCGACGGGTGGTTCGGTTGTGGCACATGGCCATGTATGGTCGGATGCGCCGCTGACGGCCACCACAGACTACTTGACGCCCACACTCTGGGCGCGGCGACGCACGAGAGACCGGAGCATCACATCAGTCGAGACGGCGGAAAGGCGCATGCGCGCCGGGCGACTCTCTTTCTCATCGTCGGTGGCCTCGGATTCGTGATCGACGCCGTCACGTTCAACGTGCTGGTGTACTGGAATGGCAGCGGTCCGCTCTTCGACCTGCCGCTCCTCGCGAAGATCATCGCGATCGGCCTCGCCACGGTCGGCACCTACGTCGGCAACCGGTTCCTCACCTATCGCGACCGCACGGGCGGGTCGAGCGTTCGGCAGTTCGCGATCTTCGCGGCGATCAACGTCATCGCGATTCTCCTGCAGCTGGGATGCCTCGGCTTCTCCCGCTACGTGCTCGGCCTCGCCGACCCCGTCTCCGACAACCTGTGGGGCACGTTCATCGGGCAGGGAGTCGCGACTGTATTCCGCTACGTGACGTACGGACGCTGGGTGTTCCGCGAGGCGTAGTCCGCAGGGTTCGATCGCCGCTCACTGAAACGCGAAGTACACCGTGCAGCCGTACACGGCAATGCCCGCCGCGAGTAGGAACCACGACGCCGCGCGCCCCCGGATACTCGCCACCACGGCGATGGCGAGCAGCATCAGGATCGGCAGGCCGTACCGCGACTGGGTGCCGATCGAGTGGTAGAGCACGTAGAAGGTGACCGGCAGGAACACGAACGACAGCGCGAGGCCCGCCGTGCCCGCGATGGCCACGGCCTTGATGCGTGACGTGGGTGCCGCCCCCGACATCAGCACGAGCGCGAATGCCCCACCGAAGATCAGGGCCTGGAGCAGCGCGCCCACTGCCCACAGCTCGGGCACCGCAGGAAAACCGCTGTCATGGATGGGCTGCATGAGCTGGATGGTGCCATCGGCGACCACCGAGAAGAGGGTCCTGTCGGTGTACAGGATGTCGTTCAGCCCGCCGTCGGCGGGGACCCCGTCCGGAAGGTAGGACACCCGCCAGGAGTTGTAGGCGTACTGCGCTACGAGCGGCAGCACCGATGCGGCGACTCCGATGACATAGCTCTTCCAGCGGTCGGCCCAGTCGAGACGCCAATCCCCGTCATCGGTGGGCGCGATCGTCGCCAGCCAGATTCCTGCGGTGGCCAATGGGATGAAGTTGGCCTTGTTCAGTGCTGCCAGGCAGCAGATCACCACGACGATGACCATCCGGCGGCGCCACGAGCCACGCGCGGTCGCGGCGAGGCAGATTGCTCCCGCGAACAGCAACCCCATGGAATCGGGCGAGATGGTGGCGCCCTGCAGGAGCGCGAGCGGCGCGGTGGCCGTGGCGAGGAGCAGCCCGACCGCCGCGCCCTTACGCGCCCCGAGTCGCAGGGCGGCGAGGAGGAACAGCACGCCGCCGATGGCGGTCAGTAGCGAGGTGGCCGTCCTTGCGCTGTCGAACAGGCTGACGCCGGTGAGGGCCGAGAACGGGGCGCTGAACAGTGCGACCAGCCCGTAATAGATGGGCCCGTACATCAGCACGTAGTTGACACCGGCCACCGGGATGTCGGAGTTCTGCAGCTGGGTGGCGCACGTCGTCTCGGTGCCGCGACACGCGATCTCCCGGAGGGTTTCCGGCGAGAGCGTGTCGGCGACCGTCGGGAGGGTGCGCTCGTCGACCAGTTTGACGATGTAGTCGAAGTGAACGGCCTCGTCGAAGATGGTGATCTGCGGGTAGCCGCGGCCCGCGACGACGCTGATCACGAGAAGGGCAATCGCTGCCGCGGCCACGACCACTGCCTGGGTGACACGAGCGCGCGTCATCTCCCGTGTTCCGTTGCCGGTCTGCTGCCGCTGTGTAATGGCCGCCGTCATCATGGTGTCCGTTCCGGGGTCGCGGTGGGTGCCTCGGTAGAGCGTGCGCCCTGGCGCCGGGATGCATGCCGCGGCACGGATTGCCCCTCGAAGAGCTGGGTCACTGTCGGGGCCATTACCGCCAGCGCAACTCCGAGGGCACCCAGGAGGCAGAGCACCACTGACGGGAGCCACCCGAGCGGCGGATACCACTCTGGCGTGACGAGCGCGTTCAGGAAGCTGCCGTCGACTCCCACCACGTAGCGTCGCAGAACGTAGAGGAATGCCGCGATGTGGGCGACAGTGAGGGCCACCGTCCCGGCGACCAGCGCCCACAGGCCTAGACGGTGTGGGGTTCGACGCACGGTGGTCGCCGTTGCCAGGGTCGCGACGATGATGAGGGTGGCGAACAGTGGCAGGGAGTACCTGCCCTGCCAGATGTAGCCGTAGTCCGCAGCGGTCGGGGCCTGGATGATCGCGGGCAGCAGAACCAGCGTTGCGAGGCTGATGAGAACCGCAGCCATGCGCCGACCGCGGACAACGAGAAGGGCGCCAGCGATGGTGACGCCGATGAGGAGGAGCCAGACGGCATGGATCCATCCCGGAACCTGGGTGTCGAGCCAGCCGAAGGTCGCGATGAACTGTCGGGCATAATCCAGCGAGTTGCCGAGTGTCGTGAGAAATGCCGTCGCCGGATCATCGCGTTCTGCACCGGACGATGGAATGAACCCGGCGTTTAGGCCGATGCCCAGAGTCCAGAATGCACCGAGACCAGCCACGGCGAGTGCGGGAACCGCCATGACGATGACAGCCCGACGACGGATGAAAGCGACGGCGTGGGGCCAGCCGACGGCGGTGATGACGGCGATGGCTGCGAGCGCCAGGTACAGCGGTGACGTGGCGCGGAGGTTGGCGACCAGCGCGGCCGACGCGGCGACCCCCGCTATCGCGGCGAGCGGCGCACGCCGCGAGGAGAGGGCCAGCCAGAGGCACGCGACGAATGCGGCTGTTCCTGCCGCCTCCACCCCATTCGGGTTGATCACCCCGCCGAGGAAGTAGACCATCGGGGTGAATGCGACGAGCAGCCCTCCCGCAGCGTATGGGGCGGCCGAAATCCGTCGAACGGCCCAGAGGGTACCGGTGAGGAACAGTGCCGTCAGGACCGAGCTGGCAATCCTCATGCCATAGACCGCGATCTCGCCGGAGAGGAAGAGTGATGGCCATCCCACGAGCACGTAGTACAGCGGGTTGTACGATCCGACGCCGGTTTCGACCACGACGTCAGCCGCCGGTGCGTCTGACAGGGACGGCGCACAGGCTGCGGATCGCTCGGCATTGAATGCAAAGCACGTGCGCTCTCCTCCGACGTCGGAGACATTCGCGGGGAGTACGAACTGCTCGATTCCCGGATTCACCGTCGCGGTTCCGGTCCACATGCCGCGGGCCGAGGCGGCGGCCTTCATGATGTGTCCTGATTCGTCTGGGCCGCCGGAGATCGGGGTGGCGAGTGACCAGGCGGAGCACGCGAGGAAGAATGCGATGAAGGCAATCGTGAGGGCCGCCCACGGCCGCGCCACCGTGCGACCTGCCGAGTGCCGGGCCGCCGAGAGCCCACCGTCGGTGCGCGGCACCTGACTGAGCTGGGCGGCCCTCATCGGCGCGGCCCAGATTCGTCGATGACCTCGTAGATGCGCATTGTCGACGGCCCCTCGGTGGCGACGGCGACCTCGCCGAGGCATTCCTGCGAACCGAGGTCGAGGTCGGACAACACGAACTCCACGTTCTCCCCGGCGAAGTCGCTGCACGAGTCGAACGTCACGACGATCTGGTCGCGCACCGGGTTGAGCACGGTGGGCTCACCGTCGGCTATCGCCCAGTTGACGTTGGCGAGCCGGTTCCACTGCTCCTCGTACTCACCGGTCGGGTCGATGGCGTCCCACATCTCCTCCGGCGGGTAGGTCTGTACGCCGTTATATGCCGGCACGCCGCTCTGCACGAGCACGGCCGTCGGCACGTATCCGCCGATGCCGACCCAGCGCCCGTCCGGGTCCGCCGCCGAGATGGCCGCGACGTCTTCACCGACGTCGGTCTCCCGCAGGTCGAAGACCCCGTCGTACAGCGGGTTGACGCCCCACGCCACGATCGCGGTGGCACCCAGCAGGCTCAGGCTCGCCAGCAGCGGGCGGGCCCGGCTCGCGGCCAGCACGGCGAGCGCGAGCAGCACGGTGCTGACCACCCAGGCGCGGCCGGCGGCGGGTATCTGCGATCCGTCGCCCGTGAGCGATGCCGACACGATCAGACTGGCGGCCACGGCGAGCAGCGCCGACAGCACGGCGATGACCCACGGCACCCGGCGGCGCTCCGCCTGCAGCCGGCGCAGCAGCAGCACGAGGCCGACGACGCCGGCGATGACGAAGAACATCCTGATGCGCGCGGGGCTCGTGCGGTCGATGAGCACCAGGTGGGCCACGGCATCCCAGGCGGGCAGCAGCAGGAATGCTCCGACGAAGAGAATGGATGCGACGACCGCGACGATGCGCAGGTCGCGGCTACGACGGTCTGCCGATGCGCGCCGCGACGCCGCCCAGAGCAACGCGGGAATGAGGAACACCGCGAGCATGAGCGGAGCGGCCGCCTCCGACTGGTTGGGGGCCAGTGGCGCCGACAGGTCGTAGAGCAGCACCCGCTGGAACGGCGCACTGAACAGCGCGACCGCCTCGTCGACGGTGTCGAGCTGCCCGGGAACCTCGAGCCGCTCCCCCGGGTACACGGTCGAGGTGACGGCGTCGACGGTGTCGAGCCGCGTGACGACCCAGAGAGCGAGCACTCCCGCCGCGGCCACGGCCGCGATGGCCAGCGGCACAAGCGGGCGCAGCACCCGCCACAGGCTGCCGCGGCCTCCTGGCCACTGCTGCGCCATCGCACCGACCGCGAAGAACAGCACGGCGATCACCGCGGGCACCATGAACGGCACGTAGATGCTCATCGCCATGGCTACCGCCACGTATCCGCTTGCCGCGGCCAGCGTCCAGTTCACCCAGCGTCGCCGCGTTCGGTACGCGCACACGATGGTGGTCATGGTGAGGAACGCGAAGGCGAGCGGCCACAGCGTGGTGGGCAGCAGCCACCACTGCACGATCGGCGACAGCAGCATGCCAACGGCGATGGCGAGCGCCGAGAATGGATGCCGCGGCAGCAGGCTCACCACGAACAGGTAGCCCGCCACCACGACCGCCAGCACGGGCAACCACCAGCGCACGGCCATTCCGCTGTCGAGGGAGAGGAACAGGAACCCGATGACGTGCGGCCGGAATGCCGTCGACCAGTCGGAGGTGGGGAGGTCGTTCTGGATGGTCGCGTCCATCCCCCCGGGGAGGGTCTGGTTCACGACCGGGAAGCCCTGCTGCACCTGCGACACGATCCAGCTGGACTGCACGAGCCATTCGTCGCTGCGGATGCCGCGCGCCTCCCCCGCGATGAGCGCGGGGTCGACGCCGAGGCCGAAGGTCTCCCAGTAGACCCCGCCGGAGGTTCCCGAGATACCGAGGGCGATGAGCACTACGGCCGCGACGATCAGAAGCGACGGGATCACCGTGACGACGGCGAGGTTCGGCAGCCCGGACGCCCTCGGCTCGACCCACCGGTTAACCGCGTCGCGGAGGCGAGCGTGCCGTGGCACGCTGCCTCCGCGGGCGGTTATGGGTGGTGTTGCTATGGCACGGTCACTGTCTGGCACCCGAGAAGGCTATTCGTTCCCTGGGCGACATTGATGCCATACGCGCACACGTTCTGCGATCCCCGCGTGCCGGCGAACCTGGTGTCGATTCCGTGCTGGTTGCCGAACTTCGGGTAGACCCCGCCGACGTCGGGACGGAACGTGTTCGCGGTGGTGACCGCGACCGGGCGCCCGTTCGAGTACACGTGCACGTCGATGGCGCCCGTGGTGTCGGGGTCGATGGTCCAGCCACGTACCCGGATGTCGTTGCCCTCGACCGCGGCATCCATTCCGCCGAACGGCGACAGGTCGACGACGGTCACCGTCTGGCAGCCGAGCAGCGTGTTCTCGCCGCGGCTGATGTTGATGCCGTAGGCGCAGACGTTCTGCACGCCGGGCGCCAGCGCGAACGTGGCGTTGATGCCGTGCGCCGCCCCGAACTTGGGGTGCGCGCGGCCGACGTCCGGCCGGTTGGCCGAGGCGGTGGTCACGCCGACGGCCTTGCCGTTGGCGTAGACGTGCACGGCGATGGGTGCGGTGGTTTCGGGGTCGATGGTCCACCCGTTGACCGTGATCGAGCGGTGCGCGGTGGTGACGTCCATGCCACCGAACGGGGCGAGGTTGTCGACGTTCACCGTCTGGCAGCCGAGGTTCACGTTGAAGCCCTTGCCGGTGTTGAGCGCCGTCGCGCAGACGCGCCGTGCCCCGGGGTTCGCCTGCACCGTGTAGTTGATGCCGTGCAGCGGCCCGGCTTGCGGGTGAGCCCGGCCGACGTCTGGCCGGTTGGCGTTGGCCTTGGTGCGCCCGACGGCGACGCCGTCGACCGTGACGTCGACGTCGATCGCCGCGTTGGTCTCCGGGTCGATGGTCCAGCCGTTCACGGTGATGGCGCCGGAATACTGGGTGGAGAACGCGTTCATCCCCCCGTACGGCGACTTGCTCACGACCGAGATGACCTGGCACCCGAGCAGGGTGTTGTCCTCGCCGGTGGCGTCGATTCCATAGGCGCAGACGTTGTAGCGCCCGGTGGCGACGGTGATGGCGGTGTTGATGCCGTGGTTGTTGCCGTAGCGCGGGTAGGCGGCGCCGACGTCGGGACGGCTGGCGTTCGCCGTGGTCACCGCCGCGGCCTTGCCGTCGACGTAGACGTGCACGCCGATCGGGGTGGTGACGTCGGGGTCGATCGCCCAGCCGTTGACCTGGATCTGTCCGTTGTCATTCTGCGTGGCATCCATGCCCCCGATGGGCTTGACGCCGTCGGTGGACGACCCGAACCAGTCGGTGAACAGGCGCCAGAAGTTGCGGTTTCCGTAGCTCGAGCACCCGTCGCCGGAGCCGTACAGGTTGCCGAGCGATGCGCCGTTGGGCACGTACGGGGTGTAGATGTACAGCCCGGCGGTGGCCTGGTTGCGGATGGTCACGTTGGTTGAGCCGCACGAGGCGCTCGGGTGGTAGCCGACGGCGACCGTGGTTCCCGCGCGGTATCGCCAGCTGGACGGCGTCGCCGCATAGGTCTTGAATTGCGCGGCGGCAGAGTAGACCTGGTTGAAGAAGCCGTAGAAGTTGGTGTCGCAGGCGGCCGTGTCCGGGCAGCCGAAGCCGGTCGCGATGCGGTACTTGCTCTCGGTCGGCGCCGTGGCGGTGACGAGCCCCTGCTCCTTCTCGAGCAGCACGAGCAGCACCTTCTGGCTGATGCCGCAGGCCCGGCCGACGGTGTAGACGACCTGCGCCGCGGTCTGGTTCTTCGAGGCCGGGATGGCCTGGCAGCGGTCGGCGCGTGCCGCGCGCTCCGGGATGTCGGTGCGGTACGACTTCATGCAGGTCGGGCCTGTGGTCGCCCGGCAGGTCGCAACCCGGTTGTTGAGGAACGACTGCACCTCGTTGACGCCCATGGCCGTTCCGTCGTAGAACTTGGCGTCGCTGATGATCATGCCGGCGTCGAAGTCGCTCGCGTCCGCCGCTTCAGCGCGGTCCGTTCCCCCCGCCACGGTGAGCATCGACACGGCGACGACGAGCGCGGCGGCGAATGCCACCCAGCGCCTCGCCGAACGCATGACGGTATGTCTCGTGACCATCCCCCCGGATGCCCACGCCGAATTGTCCCCCGAATTACCCATATTTTTAAACTCCCCCGAGTGTTATCCCTAGAAGCATACGGGGCGTGTCAAGGGCGGCCCAGGTTGCGGCCGCCCTCGGGGGCGAAATGCGCCGAGCCCGCGCATACCCCTGACCACCCCCGCGGGGTCGGATACGCTGAACCGACCGATCAGCCCCCCGCCTTCGGCGAGACGGGTTCGACCCTTCCTGGAGTACATCTGGTGCAGCGCACAACTTCCGACCGTGTTTCGGTCGTCATCGTCAATTTCCGGGGCGTCGACGACACCCTCGAATGCCTCGACCACCTCAGCCGCGTCGACTGGCCGCGCGAGCAGCTCGAGGTCATCGTGGTCGAAAACGGCTCAGGGGGGGACAACCTGGCCCGCCTCCAGGCCGCGACAGCGGGCGACGACACCGTGCGCGTCGTCGAATCGACGGAGAACCTGGGCTTCACCGGGGGCAGCAACCTGGGTGCACGCGAGGCCACCGGATCGATCGTTGCCTTTCTCAACAGCGACGCGAAGCCTGACGTCAACTGGATTCGCGCCGCCATCGGACAGTTCGCGGTCAGCCCCACCGTCGCCGCGGTCGGCAGCAAGGTGCTCGACTGGGACGGCACGTCGATCGACTTCGTCACCGGCAGCCTCACCTGGTTCGGAATGGGGTACAAGGAGCACGTGACCGAGAAGGACGACGGCCGCTTCGACGAGCCGAAGGACCTGCTCTTCGGCACTGGATCCGCGCTGTTCGTCCGTGCCGACGTCTTCGCGCAGGTGGGCGGCTTCGACGAGAAGCTATTCATGTTCTACGACGATGTCGACCTCGGCTGGCGACTCAACCTGCTCGGCTACCGCGTGCGGTTCGCACCGGAATCCGTCGTGCAGCACAAGCATCACGGATCGATGCGCAGCTTCGGCCAGTACCGCGAGATGTACCTGCTCGAGCGCAACGCGCTGTACCTCATGTACAAGAACCTGTCGGAGGAGAACCTCGGATCGTTCCTCCCCGCGGCCATGTCGATGCTCGCGCGCCGCGCCGTCGCCAAGAGCGGGCTCGACTCCGAGATGTTCGACATCCGCCGCTTCACTGGCGCCGATGACGAGTTCGACCCCGACATCCCGGTCGCCAAGGAAACCGTCGCCGGCCTGTTCGCGCTCGACCGCTTCGTCTCCGACGTCGCCGAACTCGCTCCGGTGCGCGCCGACCTGCAGGCCCGCCGCACCAAGACCGACCGTGAGCTGTTCCGCCTGTTCGGCGACATGTTCCGGCCGCTGTTCGACCACCCGTCGTTCCTCGGTGGGCTCAGCGACGTCACCGGCGCCTTCGATATCGGCGGGGCGACCGAGCGCCGCAACGTGCTGGTTATCACCGGCGATGCGATCGGGCACAAGATGGCCGGGCCCGCGCTTCGGGCCTGGAAGGTCAGCGAGGCCCTCGCGGCACACAACAACGTGCGCCTGGTCTCGTGGAACCGCGCCAACCGGGCATCCACCACCTTCGAGGTCGACCGGGTGCCGCTCGGCAACGAGCGCGCGATGGGCGTGCACGAGGAGTGGGCCGACGTCATCATCTTCCAGGGCCACGCAATGCACCACTTCGCCGTGATCCGCGAGACGAAGAAGATCATGGTCGTCGACCTGTACGACCCGATGCACCTCGAGCAGCTCGAGCAGGGCCGCGAATGGGGAACCGACCAGTGGCGTGCGCAGGTGTCGTCGGCCACCGACGTGCTCAACCAGCAGCTGCTGCGCGGAGACTTCTTCCTCTGCGCATCCGAGCGCCAGCGCCTGTTCTGGCTCGGGCAGCTCGCCGGCCTCGGCCGCATCAACCCCGACACCTACTCGTCGGACGAGAACCTGCGCGAGCTGATCGCGATCGCCCCGTTCGGCATGGACTCCAAGGACCCGGAGCACACCCGTGATGCCATTCGCGGCGTCGTGCCCGGCATCGGCCATGACGACAAGGTCGTGATCTGGGGCGGGGGCATGTACAACTGGTTCGACACCCTCACCCTGGTGCGGGCGATCGCCAAGCTCGCCGAGACCCGGCCGGACGTTCGCCTGTTCTTCCTCGGCGTCGCGCACCCCAACCCCGACGTGCCAGAGATGGCCATCGTGTCGAAGACCCGCGAACTCGCCGACCGCCTCGGCGTCGCCGGCAAGAACGTGTTCTTCAACGAGCAGTGGGTGCAGCTCGACGACCGGCAGAACTACCTGCTCGAAGCCGACCTCGGCGTGAGCACGCACTTCGACCACATCGAGACGACGCTGTCGTTCCGCACCCGCATCCTCGACTACATGTGGGCCAAGCTGCCGATCGTCACCACGCGTGGCGACAGCTTCGGTGACCTCGTCGCCTCGGACGGCCTCGGCGTGGCCGTGGTGGAGCGCGACGTCGACGGCCTCGCCGCGGCGATTGAGAGCATGCTCTACGACGAGGAGGCCATCGCCGCCGCGCGCGAGGCGGTCGGCGTCGTGCGCCAGGAGTTCACCTGGGAGAAGGCGCTCGCCCCGCTGGTCGCGTTCTGCCACGACCCCCAGCCCGCCCCTGACCGAGTCATCACCAACACCACCAGCACCGCCAAGCGCGGCCGGGGTCGCGCGTCGACCGATCAGGATGCCGCCGCGCTCTACCACGAGATCGGCACCATGCCGAAGGGCATTGCGCGCGACATCGCCCTGGCGCGGCACTACGTGCAGCAGGGCGGCGTGGTGTCGCTCGGCTCAAAGGCGCTCAGCCGCCTCGGCATCCGCCGCACCCCGAGCTAGCCTGGGTCGGCTCCGGCCGGGAATGACGAAAGGCTGGGCGCATCTCTCGCGCCCAGCCTTTTCGCGTACCCGGTAGCCCGGTCCTGCGGTGCCTACGTGGTGGCGCCCAGATCCTGGAACTCGGGCACCGCGTGCACGGTGCCGACCGCGAGCTGGTAGTAGGGAACGTTGAACGAGCAGGCCTGCGGTGCGTCGTGCAGGTGGCGCCCGGCGAAGTCCATCAGCGAGACGTTGACGAAGTACTTGCCCGCTCCGAACATCGCTTCGCGGAGGGTGAACTCCACCGTGCGCGAGCCGTGCAGCGGCGGCATCGAGACGCCGAGTCGCTTGGTGGTGGTGCCGTAGACGGCCTGCCCGGTGGGGGTGTCGATCTGGATCGCGCAGATCCACTCGGCGAGGCCGGTGTCATGGCTGACCGTGACCGAGATCGTCACGTCGTCACCCGGGTTGACCGGGTCGCCGTCGACTCCCCCGGTGGGGTATGCGGATGCCGCGAGCACGTGCCCCGCGAGGGCGGCGTCGTCATGGGTGCGCTCGGCGTCATCGACCCGGCGATCCTCGAGGATGTCGCGGAATGCCGCGACGGCGTCGGGTGCATTGCCATCGAAGACGACCTCGCCCCGGTTGAGCAGCACGGCGCGGTCGCAGAGCTCGGCGACCGACCCGAGCGAGTGCGACACGAGCACGATGGTGCGCCCCTCGCTCTGGAACTCCTTGATCTTGTCCATGCACTTGCGCTGGAACGCCTCGTCGCCGACCGCGAGCACCTCGTCGACCAGCAACAGGTCGGGGTCGGTGTGCACGGCGACCGCGAACGCGAGTCGCACGTACATGCCGGAGGAGTAGAACTTCACCTGCGTGTCGATGAAGTCGCCGATGCCGGAGAAGTCGACGATGTCGTCGAAGCGGTCCTCGGTCTCGGTCCTGCTGAGCCCGAGCACCGAGGCGTTGAGGAACACGTTCTCACGACCGGTGAGGTCGGGGTGGAAGCCGGCGCCGAGCTCGAGCAGCGCGGCGATGCGGCCGCGGCGTGCCACGGTGCCGCTGGTGGGATCGAGGATGCCGCCGATGACCTTAAGCAGGGTGCTCTTGCCCGAGCCGTTGTGCCCGATCAGTCCAATGGTCTTGCCCGCTTCGATCTCGATGCTCACGTCGCGCAGCGCCCAGAACTCTTCGCGGTGCTTCTTGCCGACGCGGCCGAGCGTGACGATGCGTTCCTTGAGCGAATTGTCCTTGCGGATGACGAAGCGCTTCGACACGCCGTCCACCGACACGATCACGGGGGCGGGGACTCTCGCTGGGGCCATATTCGTCGACACGGTACTCACCTTGCTGTTATTCGGTCGTGGGGCGCGTGTCCCCGGGGAGTGCGGGTGCTCAGCGGCATCCGTCTACAGCTCCTGGGCGAAGTTGCCCTGCAGGCGCGCGAAGACACGCTGGAATGCGACCAGGAGGATGAGTCCGACGAAGATCGCGACACCCTGGCGCAGCAGCAATTCGGACGGGTACTCGACGATGTCGTGCCCGCTGGTCCAGAACGCGCGCTGGAATCCGAGCACCGCGAGGGTGACCGGGTTGTTGGTGTAGACCTCGAGCATCCACGCGGTCGGTATCTGGTCGCGCACGATCTGCCACGAGTACACGACGGGCGAAGCCCAGAACATGATGAGGATGATGACCTCGACGAGGTAGCCGATGTCGCGCAGGTACACGTTCGCGGCCGAGAGCAGGAAGCCGAACGCGGTGCCGTACAGCACGAGGATCAACAGCGAGGGGATCGCGAACAGCAGCTCGATGGTCCACGGGAAGTGGCCGACGGCGATGGTCGCGGCGATGAGGATCACCAGCTGGATCATGAAGTTGAACAGCGACGACCCGACGCTCGCGAGGGGGAAGATCTCCCTCGGCAGGTAGATCTTCTTGATCAGGCCGCCGTTGCCGACGATCGACGCGGTCGCCCCCACCACGATCTCGCTGAACAGCCCGTAGGCGACGAGGCCGGTGAAGATGTAGACCGCGAAGTCGGGGATGCCACGGGCGGCGCCGAGGAAGTTGCCGAGCACCACGTAGTAGATGACCAGCTGCGTGATGGGGCGAACCAGGGTCCAGACGAAGCCGAGCGCGCTGTCCTTATACCGGGCCTTGAGGTCGCGCCTGACGAGCAGGCCGAGCATCTCGCGCTGCCGGAAGATCTCGACGAACGATGAGATGGTGCCGCTGAAGCCGGGGGCGGGTCCGCCCACCCTGACCATGGGCTGCTCTGACAGTCTGGTCAGGCGATCTTGGGCAGTCGACACGAATCACATCATTTCCGTTGGAGCCGGATCGGCAGGACCACAAGTGGTCACGCAACGATCGCGCCGGGGATGGTACCCCCGCGGCGCGTCGTCCATACTACGACCCCGCGGTTATACGCCCGACCGGCCGCGCTGGCGCAGCGCCGACCTGGCACGGATGGCCCGGCCGCGCATGACGCGGAGGGCGCGGTCGGTGAACCTCTCGCGCAGCAGCCGTTCCGCCTCGGAGAGCCGGCTGGCTACGGCGTCGCGGTCGGCACGCAGCGCATCGCGTTCCGCGACCAGGTTGTCGCGCTCGATGGCGAGCTCGAGGATGGTGGCGCTCTGGCCCCGCCTTGCCTCCTCGTCGGCAGCCGCCCTCGCGGTCGCGGCGGCGAGTTCCGGCTCCAGCCGGTCGACCTTCGCCGCGACGGAATGGAGTTCACGACCCAGTGCGCGCGCGACCTTCTCCAGCGCCGGGTCGATCGCGACGTCGGCCACCGGGGATGGCCGACTGTCGGCAATGCGGGAATCGGGCACGAAATACCCGTCGAGGATGCCCTGGGCGAGCTCGTCGCCGGCCGGGTGGCGCATCACGTAGTAGGGAAGCAGCGTTCCGCGCTTGAGCCGGCCGTAGTCGCGCATGCCGTGGTGGTTGGCGCTCGGCGTGAGGTGCGGGTTGCTCTCGTAGGCGCGCCCCGAGACCTCGACCTTGCGGCTGAATTGCGACCAGGAGCGCCACGGAAAGTGCAGCACGTCGATCGCGAGGTCGTCGCCCGGCTCCCCTTTGCTTTCGATGCTCACCAGGTGGTTGCCCTGAGAGACGATGACGTCGGGGTCTCCGACGTGCACGGCCACGGGGGTGGCATGGTCGAGCAGGCCCAGTTTCTTCATGGCATTCGCCGGGCGTAGGTCACGGTAGGTGAGGCGCTGCAGGCCGGAGCCCTCGAGAGCGGGGGCCCCGATCATGTCGGTGACCGCGACGGTGAAGCTGCGGTACGCGGTCGGCATCTCGGCGAACACGTCACTGAGGGTGCGGCCGGCGGCACGCGGCATCCAGAATTCATCTGCATCGGCGTTGATTACCCAGTCGGCACCGTGCATGGTGTGCGCATCACGGGCCATCCGGGTGACGACGGTGCCCTGCTGCTTGCGGTGTTCCGGGTCGTGACGCAGGTCGATGCGGCCGCGCGAGGCGTATTCTTCGAGGATCTCGGTGGTGCCGTCGACCGACGCGTTGTCGGTGATCACGAACATATCGACGCCCTGGGCGAGGTGATGATCGAGCCAGGCCGAGATGACGTCCGCTTCGTCGCGGACCATCATGGTCATCACAAGAGTCATGGGGATATCGGCTTTCTGGATTCGCGGCGAACCTGGTTCGCCTCCCGCCCTATTGTGGCAGAGCCCCGGGCAGGGCGCCCTACGCCCCCGTTCGGGGGCACCTCATGGAGCGGCCCTCACGGAACAGCGGAGCCCCGGTCAGATCGTGCCGGGGTTGAGGTAGCGGTAGAACTCCTCCTTGACCGCGACCATGGAGTGGTACTGGTTCGTCTCCTCGAGCACCATGGTGATCTCGACGGGGAGCTTGGCCAGGGTGAGCCCGCGGGTCTTGGCGTAGTGGCTCAGCCATATGTCGTCCATCAGCCAGAACCGGTCGGGAAGCTGGGTGAAGAACTCGTCGTCGAGGAAGATTGAGGCGGCGCAGACCATTCCGCCCGGGCCGATGTGGTCGACCTGGCCGCCGACGACGGAATAGCCGCGCTCCCAGTAGCTCACGCCGATGAAAAAAGCCCACCAGGCGGTGACGGCCTCCGGCCGGTAGTGCGCGATGGCGGTGGAGACGAAGGTCTCGTCGAAGTTCTCGTCGTCGTCGATGACGATGACGGGGCCGGTATATCCAGCGAGTGCGAGCTTGCGTGCCCAGTAGAATCGGGCGATCGACCCGAGGTTGAACGGCGACTTGACCAGCTCGACCCTGGTGGTGCCGCCGTCGGCCACGTACTCCCGGAGTGCGCGCAGGTAGAGGGGGTGGTCGCGGCGCTTGTTGTTCCACAGGTAGAGCCGCACGCCGCCCGCGTAGTCCTGGGCGTCGAGCAGTGCGAGCGTCTCCCGCAATCGCGCCGGACGGTTCCACAGGCACATGAGCACCACTGCCTCGCCGGCGAGGGGGGTATCGCGGCCGAAGACGCGGGACGCGAACCGCCCGGCCAGCAGTCGGTCCTTGATGGTCTTCTTGACGAACCGCTTGGGACCGCGGATGAGCTTGGTGACCAGTCTCCTGGGGCCGCTGATGATTCGCACGCGACGAGCCTACGGTGTCACGGAGCGCGGGTCGGGTCGAAGCCGATGAGGGCACGGGCGCGGCCGATGTCGGCGACGCTGTAGCTCGGACTGCCGTCGGTGACCGTGTACGGAACGCCGACGAGCTCCGCGCGGGCGATGAGCGCCTCGTTCGAGGTCGCTATCCCACTGCCGATATTCACGGTGGTGACGGCGTCGACGAGCGGCGCGAGAACGCTGGCGGCGAGGGCGCGGACGACGTCGTCGACGTGCACGTAGTCGCGCACGAAGGTCGATCGCCCCCGGAAACGCAGCTCCTCCCCCGGCGCACCGCCGGTGGAGCGTGTCGCGAGGGAGTCGGGGAACCCCGCACCCCACACGTTGAAGATGCGGAGGATGACCGCCTGGGGTCCACCGGCGCGCGCAGCATCGCCGAGGATGACTTCTGCCTGCTCCTTGGTGCGCCCGTACAGCGACGACGGGGCGAGGGGCGCTGATTCGCTGAGGGGCACGAGAGCCCGGTCGCCGTAGACGGCAGCGGTCGACGCCAGGACGATCCTCCGCACTCCGGCCGTGGCGGCCGCAGCGGCGAGTGCGCGCACGGCGTCGACGTTGACGGCGACCGCCCGCGCCTCGTCGCGGTCGCACTCACCGGCCAGCACCGCGGCCAGGTGCACGATGGCGTCGGGGCGCACCTCGGCAACGACGCGCTGCACGTCTGCATGGTCGGCGATGTCGAGCCGGACGCCGGTGGTCGCGGTGCGGCTGGACTGCACGATCTCGATACCGGGGTCGTGCTCCAGCGCGGCCACCAGCTCCCGCCCGATCCTCCCGGTGGCACCAGTGACGAGGACCCTCACCTAGGCCAGGACCTCACTCGACCACGCCTGCACCGCGAAGCCCATCTGCTGCAGCCGCCGGATCGCGTCGTCCGAGCCGATGCGGTACGCGAGGGTATCGGCGAGGAGGGCGTCGACCGCACCCATCAGCGCGACGGTGTCGAACCCGGTGGAGTCCCTGGTGACGAAGATCTTGGGGTTGGCGGTGCGACCCACCCTGTCGGGCTCGTAGCTCAGCTCTTCGTACATCTTCTCTCCGGGCCGGAGGCCGACGATGCGGATCTCGAGGGTCGGGTCCACCGCGCTCACCAGGCTGCGCGCGAGGTCGAGGATCTTCACCGGCTCGCCCATGTCGAGCACGAAGATGTCGCTCGGCTCCCCGGCGAATGCGGACTGGATGATGAGCTGGCTCGCCTCATCGATGGTCATGAAGTAGCGGGTGATGTCTTCGTGGGTCACGGTGAGCGGCTGGCGCGCGGCGATCTGGGCACGGAAGGTCTGCATGACGCTGCCGTTGCTCTGGATGACGTTGCCGAACCGCACCGCGTTGAATGCCGTCGTCGGCGACTCTGCGGCGAGGGACGCCATCATCATCTCGCCGATGCGCTTGGTCGCGCCCATCACGTTGACGGGGTTGACCGCCTTGTCGGTGGACACCATCACGAAGTGCGCGGTGCGGTGCCGGATCGCGAGGCGCATCAGGTTGAGCGAGCCCCAGACGTTGTTGTTGACGGCCTCGAGCGGATTGGCCTGCATGAGCGGAACGTGCTTGTAGGCCGCGGCGTGGAAGACCACGTCGGGGGTGTGCTCGGAAAACAGCCTGTCGAGCAGCGGCTCGTTCTTGATGTCGGCGATGTGGAAGCTCATCCGCGGATCCGAGCCGAGCTCCTCCGACAGGGCGAACATGCCGTTCTCCCACCAGTCGACGCAGGCGACCGACTCCGGGTTCATCGTGGCGATCTGGTGCACGAGCCGCGAGCCGATGGAACCCGCCGCCCCGGTGACGAGGATCCGCTTGCCCTCGATGAATTCGCGCGACGACAGCAGGTCGTGCTTGACCGGTTCCCGCCCGACGAGGTCGAGCACGTCGACATCCGTCAGGTCGTCGATATCGACGGTGTCCTTGGTGAGGATCTCGTACGTGCGGGGGATGACGGCGATCTCGACGTCGCCGAGCACGATGGTGCCCAGGAAGTCGCGGATGGTGCGGGCGTCGATGGAGGGGATCGCGAAGTACACGAGGTCGATCGCGTGAGTCGCGACCACCTCGTTGACGTCGTCGAGGCCGCCGAGAACGTCGGGACCGACCGCGCGGTCGTCGAGGAATCCGGCCACGATCGAGTCGCTGCGTCGTTCGATGTCACGGGCGAGCGCGGTTCCGGCGGTTCCGCGACCGACGATCAGGATTCTCTTCTTCACTGTCAGCACCATAGCCGCAGCCGCAACGGGCGGTCCTCCGCCACCCCCGTCAGGAGCAGCCGGGCGTCGTCAATTGCACGCTCGACCGCCCCTAGCCTGCGCGGCGTCGGTCAGAAGCCGCACGGGGTGAGGTTCATCACCGCCGAGGTGAGCGTGTTCGGCCCGCCCAGCAGCACGACCTTCGTCGCGTCGAGCGCGTCGATGTCGGCGAGCACGCCCTTCGGCACGCAGTTGGATGGCACCACGTAGAGGGGCGCGTCGACCTTGCCGGCCAGGGCGGAGCCCGCGAGGGCGTCTGGGTAGTTGT
This sequence comes from Marisediminicola senii, assembly GCF_011057645.1. Taxonomy (GTDB): domain Bacteria; phylum Actinomycetota; class Actinomycetes; order Actinomycetales; family Microbacteriaceae; genus Marisediminicola; species Marisediminicola senii. The sequence continues at coordinate 25,245 of NZ_JAALGE010000012.1, forward strand.
AGCCGGTGGCGAGGTAGACGGTGTCGCTCGTCGTGAACACGTCGTTGTTGATGTTCCTCGATGCGGCGAACCGGTCGGAGCCCGCGAATCGCTCCACGGTGGTGCCGGAGGTGCGCAGGGACTGCTCGACCCCGGTCGAGACCGAGTTCACCCCGCCGCCGATCTTGACGGTGGTCACGCCGAGCGCTCTCATGAGGCTGGTGGTCTCGCTTCCGGCGCTGGAGGCGACGCCGTTGACCAGGACGATCGGGGCGCCGATCGATCCGCCGGCAGCACCCGCGGAGAGCGCGTCGGGGAAGTTCCAGCCGGTGACCGCGTAGGCGGTGTCGGCGTCGACGGTGTACGGGTTCTGGTCGCCGAACGCGTACTCGACGACCGCGCGGGAGGCCTCGAACCTGTCCTTGCCGGTGAGCCGAAGCACCTCAGGGGAGAACACGGCTCCTGATTGCGGTCTGAACTCCATCGCCTTGAGCTGGTTCAGCACCACGTCGGAGACGGAATTCGGCCCACCGACGATGACGATCTTCTTGGGCTTGAGACTCCCCTGCAGTTCGGTGACCACGGACTTGGGAAGCTCACCCGGGTAGGTCAGGAGGAGGGGTCCGCCGTCTTCCACTGCTGCCGGCCCCGCACTGAGGGCATCGGGGTAGTTGGTGCCGGTCGCGATGTACACCACGGGCACCTCGCCGTCGGGGTACGCCTTCTTCGCGACGTTGACGGCGACCTCGAACCGGTCGGCGCCGCTGATGCGCGTGACCGTGGGCGCGGTCGGCGTCGGGGTAGGCGTGGGGGTAGGCGTCGGCGTGGGGGTCGGCGTCGGCGTCGGCGTCGGAGTGGGCGTCGGCGTGGGGGTCGGCGTCGGCGTCGGAGTGGGAGTGGGAGTGGGCGTCGGCGTGGGGGTCGGCGTCGGCGGGTTGCCGATCGTGAGGGTGCCATCCACCGGGGTCGACACGTTCGCGGTGCCCCAGGTCGACGAGATCGTGTAGGGGTGGCGGCCCTCCGGCAGGCCGACGAGGCTCACCGACCAGGTTCCGTTCGTCTGCACCTTTGCGGTGCGGGGCGTGTATTCCGACGCAAACTTGATCGCCACCGAGTGCCCGGCGTTGAAGTTGAGCAGCTGTCCGCTCATCGCCGACCCCACGGCCGCCGACGCGCCGACGGCGGGCACGACGATGGACGGCGCTTCGGAGAAGACACCCAGTTCCCACTTGCCGGCCAGCTGCTTGGTGACGCTGGGCTTGCCCGCCAACGAGATCATGGGGAAGAAGGCCGAGACGGCGTTGGGCTGGTTCGTGCGGTCGCAGGAGCCGCTGAATCCACCCGCCGAGTTAATGCCGATCGCCGCGGAGCCCACCAGCGCGCTGCCGCCGCTGTCGCCCTGCAGCATGCAGGCGTCGGAGACGACGAGGTTGACCTTCTTGCCGTCGACGTCGACATCCTGGTCGACGGCCAGGATCGTGCCGCAGGTCCAGCCGGTGGTACTACCTGACTTGCAGACTTTTGCATTGACGACTGCAGCGATCTGGTCGCGGACGATGACGGGCGCGGAACTCATCGGGGCCCCGGTGCCGCCGCCCCAGGTCGCGACCTGCGGCACCGACGTGAACGACGTGGCGTTTGCGGTGACGACCCCGACGTCGTAACCGAGGCCGAACGCGAAGGTATTCGCTACCGGGCCGCCCAGCACGGGGCCGGTTGCGCCAATCGACCCAGGAGCGGTCTGGCGGAATGCCTTGAAGCTGTTTGCATCTCCCTCGCAGTGCCCGGCGGTGGCGAACTGGGAGGCGCCGGTGGTCACGCTGCGGCCGGTGAAGCCAACGGAGCATCGAAAACCGTAGCCGCCGTTGAGGTACGTGTACGCGGTGCCGCCGACCAGGTCTTCGGCGAGCGCCTCGAGCTCCAGCGCACTGAAGTCGCGCTCGGCGACGGGGGCGCCGATCTCGGCGACGGCTCCGGTGGCCTCGACGAGCGTCGCCTCCTCCTCGTCTGCGACGTTCACGACGAGGGTGGTGCCGTCGAGCCGCGAACCGAGCACGTCGATGCCCTCATCGGTGAGGTAGTCGGCGATGGTGGATGCGTCGGCCGCGGCATCCGCCTGGGCGAGGTATTCCGCGCTCGAGATCCCGAGGTCGCGCTCCAGTGCGGCAGCCAGCTCGGTCGGCAGCTCGGCGGCCTCGGCGACGTAGGACTCCACGGCATACGACTCCAGCTGCGGAACCTCGGCGGGGGTCAGGTCGACCCGCACGGGCGATTCCGGCGCCGATGCCGGATTGAGGGCGGGGCGCTCCGTTGCCGACGCGGCGACGGGAACGAGCCCGCCGACCGCGCACAGCGCGATCACGGTCAGGGTGGCGAGGGAACGACTGCGCATGGTGGGCCTTGCATTCATTTGTGGTTCACGGGTGTGAAGAAGAGAAGTTGTAGGAAGAGGGAGAGCGGGCAGCGCGGTGTACGCGGGCTATGGCCCGCACGGCACCATCGCGGCGACCTGTTCACTGAGCGACACCGGCCCGCCGAGGAGTACGACATTGGTCGACCCGAGTGCGGCGATCTCGGCGAGCACCCCGCGCGGCACGCACGACGGCGGGATCACGAAGAGCGGTGCGGAGTTGCGACCGGCGAGCGCCGATCCGGCGAGCGCGTCGGGAAAGTTCATGCCGGTGGCGAGGTACACCGTCGAGCCCCGCGGGTAGGTGCCGGTCGCCCTGGCGTCGGCATTGATGGCGATGGATGCCGCGAACCGGTCGGCGCCCTGCAGGCGCGTGACCGTGCGCCCCGAGGCCTGGAGGCTGCGTTCGATGCCCGATGACACCGACGCGGGGCCGCCCGCGATGCGGACCGACGAGACGCCGAGCTCGTCGAGCGCGCCGCGGGTGTCGCCGTCGGCCGAGCCGGCTCCCCCATTGACCAGGATCACCGGGGAGTTCGTGGCGCCCGCGGGAGATCCGGCGGAGAGCGCGTCGGGAAAGTTGGTGCCGGTGGAGACATAGGCGGATGCCGCGCCGTCGCCGAACGCGTAGTCGGCGATGGCCCGCGACGCCGAGAACCGGTCGGGGCCGTCGATGCGTCGCACCGTCGGGGCTATCTCGCGCAGCGATGCCATCACGGCGTCCGATACCGACGCCGGCCCGCCGACCACCACGACGGTGTCGGGTCCGAGCCTGCGGATCTCGTCGCGCACCGAGGGAACGAGTTCGCCCGGCGCGGTGAGCAGCAGCGGCGCATCCTGGCTGATGGCGGCGGGTGCGGCACTCAGCGCGTCGGGGTACTTGGCGCCGGTGACGAGGTAGACGGTGTCGGCGCCGCCGGGGAACGCGCGCTGCGAGATGGCGTTGGCGACGGCATATCGGTCGCTGCCCGAGATGCGCGAGACAGAGAGCCTGGTCTTCACAGCCGCGGTGGCAGCGCTCGTGCGCACGGCGGAGTTGTAACCGCTGCGCGATCCGGTCACGGTCACGGTGATCGCCGCGCCGACGTCGAGGGCGGTGAGCGTGTAACTGCCGCCGGTGGCGCCCGAGATCGGTACGCCGTTGGCCCTCCACTGGTAAGCGAGTGTCACCGGTGACGGTGCCCAACTTCCCGCGTTCACCGTGAGGCGCTGCCCCTCCGTGGCGGTGCCCGCGACAGAGGGCGTCGGCGCCGCCGTGAGCTGCGGCTTGCGATCGTTCGGGTACCCGGCGAAGATCTGCACCCAGTAGTTGCCCGATGCGACGTACCCGACGCCGATGCGGGTGTAGCGGGACTGCAGGATGTTGTCCTTGTGGCCCTGCGAGTTCATCCAGCCGTTCATCACGCCCGACGCGCTGGAGAAGCCGTAGGCGACGTTCTCCCCGTGGGTGTCCCATCCGGCGGGGATGCGGTCCTGCCGCCACTGGTTCGTGCTGTGGAACATCCGCTGCTGCGAAGACATCACGTTGGCCCATTCCTGAGCCGCGGCATCCATCGTGACATCGCGTTGCAGCGGGGCGAGCCCGACCGCCGCCCGCTCGGCGTTGGTGCTGGCGGCGACCTCGTCGTGCTGCGAGGCGGCGTTCGCCCCAGTGGCGCCGAGGGAGGTGAACGCCATGGCGAGTGCCGCGACGATCGCGACCCGCGCGCTCCATCCGCGACGACGACGGCCGACACCGACCGCGGCGACGGGCTCAACCCCACTGCCGCCCCCGGCGCCTGCCGCGCCCGTCGTCACGGCCGCCATGTCGCTCATCCCCGGCGCACCGACGCGACCGCGCCGGTGGTGAAGACGTTGTTCGAGACCTGAATGACGGTGGTGACGGGCGAGATGATCGGGCAGTTCGGGTTGCGGGTGTTCGTGCCGAACACGTTGTCACGCATGACCGTTCCCCTGATCGCCCCCTTGCCCTTCTCCGAGATGTTGACCGTGCACGCTCCCCCGTCGGCGAAGTTGCGCGAGAACTCGAGGTTCGAGACGGTGCCGCGATCCTGGGTGACCATCAGCGCCGCGTTCTTCGCGCTCGAGAGGTGGTTGCCGACGATGCGGATGCGGTCGCCGACCTGCACCTGGATGGCGTCGTCGTGGCTCGGCGTTCCACCCTGGTTGGGGTCCCTGTCGTAGTGCAGCAGGTCGTGGATCCAGGATGCCTCGACCGTCGTGTTCGAGCCGGTGATGTGAACGCCATCGATGACGTGGTGGATGTTGAGCCTCGTCGCGGTGAAGTTATGGCCGATGATGCCGTTCGCGTAGCCGTTCTGCACGGTCGGCGCGAGCTCGACGTCGGTGATGACGAGTCCCGGCTGGCCGGAGGTCGCGGTGATCAGTCCGGATGAGCCGGTGAAGCCGCCGGCGGGCCCGCGGACGATGGAGTTCTTGATCGTCACGTTGGGGGCGTCGACCGAGACCTTGCCGCGGATGTCCATGCCGTCGATGACGGTTCCGGGGGTGGTGATCTTGAGGTTGCCGTTGTGCACGGTGAGCTTCGTGCCGGGGAGCAGCCCGGTGTTCGACGCGGATGGCGTGCCGGTGCGGGGCGGGGTCGAGACGGGCGGGGTCGAGACGGGCGGCGTGACGACAGGCGGCGTGACCACCGGCGGGGTGACGACGGGCTGCGTCACCACGGGCGGAGTGACCACCGGCGGGGCGGTGACCGGCGGCGTCACCACGGGCTGCGTCACCACGGGCGGGGTCACCACGGGCTGCGTCACCACCGGCGCCGCCGGCTGCGGGGCTGCGGGCGGTGCCGCGGCCACGTTGTCGCAGGAGACCAGCTGCGCGACCGAGGTGGCGAGGGATGCCTCGCCGCCGAACAGCACGACCCGGGTGGTCTTCATCGCGGCGAACTCCTCGAGCACCTGCTCGGGGATGCACCGCGACTGTACGAGGTAGAGGGCGGCCTTGTTCTTGCTGGCGAGCACCGAGCCGACGAGGGCGTCGGGGTAGTTGTGTCCGGTGGCGATGTAGGCGGTCGAGCTGGCGCGGTAGCCGTCGGCGTTGATGGCGACGGAGGCCGAGAACCGGTCGTCGCCCGACAGGCGAACGACCCGGTCGACCGACCTGTCGACCGAGGAGACGAGCGCGGCGGACACCGAGGCTGGACCGCCGGCGACCTTGACCGTGGTGACGCCGAGCTGGTCGATGAGGGCGGTGGTCTCGGCGCCGGGCGTCGCTGCGGCCCCGTCGACGAGGATGACGGGACCTGGGGTGGAGCCGGCGGCGGAGCCCGCGGAGAGGGCGTCCGGGTAGTTGCGCCCGGTGGCGAGGTAGGCGACGGGCGAGCCGGAGCCGAACGCGTAGGAGGCGACGTTGCGTGAGACGGCGTAGCGGTCGGCGCCGCCGATGCGGGTGACGGTGCGGGTGAGGGTGCGCAGGGTGCCCTCGACGGCGGAGGAGACGGAGGCAGGGCCGCCGACGATCACGATGGTCGACGGTGCCAGGCGCTCGATCTCGTCGCGCACCGATGCGGGCAGCGACCCGGTCGTGGTGAGCAGCAGGGGTGCGCCGCGGTGGGCGGCGGCCGGCCCCGCACTGAGGGCGTCGGGAAAGTTGCTGCCGCTCGCGATGAAGACGGTGCCGGCACCCTGCGGGTGCGCCTGGCGAGAGACGGCGTTCGCGACGGCGAAGCGGTCGGTGCCGGCCATGCGGCTGACCTGGATGTCACCGCCTGCAGTGGATGCCGAAGCCGCCGTGACCGTGGACGACGCCACCGATTCCGGGCTGCCGGTCGACTGCGCGCTGGCCGAAACGGCCCCGACCGAGACGAGCGCTACGGCCCCGACGAACGCTACGGATGCACGCCAAAAACGCGATGAAGCAGCCACAGAATCTCCCCCAAGACCTGATACGCATTCCCCCGAATGCGGTTAGCGCGACCATAGCACAGCGGTATGTCACGGCTCAGGTCTGGGGTTGTTCTGCTACTCCCCCCGTCAGGGGAACGTGGGTCGAGCGGACGCCGACGTCCGGCTCAGCCGGCCCCGGTTCGATTGCGCCCGGCTCAGCTGCTTCCGGGGCCGATCAGCCCCGTGAGGTACTCGCCGTAGCCGCTCTTGAGCAGCGGCTGGGCGATCTCGCGCAGCTGGGCGTCGTCGATCCACTTCGCGCGCCAGGCGATCTCCTCGATGCAACCGATCTTGTAGCCCTGGCGGGCCTCGATCACGCGCACGAACTCGGTGGCCTGCAGCATCGACTCGAACGTTCCGGTGTCGAGCCACGCGGTTCCGCGATCGAGCACCTGCACCTTGAGGGTGCCGGCGTCGAGGTAGCGCTCGTTGATGGTCGAGATCTCGAGCTCGCCGCGGGCGCTCGGCTCGATCGTCTTCGCGATCTCGATGACCGAGTTGTCGTAGAAGTAGAGCCCGGGAACGGCGTAGTTGCTCTTCGGCTCGGTCGGCTTCTCCTCGATCGACACGGCGGTGAAATCGTCGTCGAACTCGACCACTCCATAGGAGCGCGGGTTGGAGACGTGGTACGCGAAGATCAGCGCACCCTCGATCTCGCCGTGCTCGCGCAGCGACGATCCGAGGCCGGCCCCGTGGAAGATGTTGTCGCCGAGCACCAGCGCGACGCTGTCGTCGCCGATGAACTCCTCACCGATGATGAACGCCTGCGCGAGGCCGTCTGGCGACGGCTGCACCGCGTACTCGAGGCGGATGCCGAGCGCTGACCCGTCGCCGAGCAGCGCCTGGAACTGGTCGCTGTACTCGGGGGTGGTGATGATGAGGATCTCGTTGATGCCGGCCATCATCAGCGTCGACAGGGGGTAGTAGATCATCGGCTTGTCGTAGATGGGCATGAGCTGCTTCGAGATGCCCTTGGTGATGGGCCACAGCCGGGTGCCGGAACCGCCGGCGAGGATGATGCCGCGCATGCTCAGTTGCCCTTTCCGTCGAGGGACGCGTAGAACTTCTGGATGTCGTCCCACTGCGGGAGGAGCCCGCTCGCCGCGGCCTCTGCGAGCGACGGCGCATCCGTGTCCTTGGGAGACAGCAGCAGTTCGCCCGCCTCGGGCGGGAACACCAGGGCGACGTCGGCGTCGAGCGGGTTGATGCCGTGCTCGGCCGGCGCGTTGTAGGTGTCGGAGACGAGGTAGCTCACGGTGGCGTCGTCGGTCAGGGCGACGAATGCGTGGCCGAGGCCCTCGGCGAGGTAGATGGCGCGACGGTCGACGTCGTCGAGCAGTACCGAATCCCACTGGCCGAACGTGGGCGAGCCGACCCTGATGTCGATCACGTAGTCGAGCACCGCACCGTGCGTCGCCGTGACGTACTTGGCCTGCCCGCGCGGAACATCGGCGAAGTGGATGCCGCGAACGACGCCCTTCTTCGACACCGACGTGTTCGCCTGCCTGAGGTCGAGGGAGTGGCCGAGGGCCTGTTCGAGGAGGTCGAACCGGTACCACTCGAGGAAGACACCACGGTCGTCCGCGCGCTGGATCGGGGTGATCTCGAAAGAGCCGGGGATGGAGAGTTCGCGAATCTGCACGCATGAAGCTTACGGGGGACACCGTTCCCGGGCCGGTCGCGGGGGGCCGACGGCGCGCCTCCCGATAGTATTGCGGCTCCATGACCTCTTCGACGCCCGACGCTGCCCACGCCCGCGTGGCCGTGGTGACCGTCAGTTTCGGGTCGTCGGCCGTGCTCGGCGGATTCCTCGAATCGGTCGCCGCGGCATCCATCGCCCCACCCCTCGTCGTGGTCGCCGACAACAAGCCGACGCCGCCGAACGACGTGGCCGAGCTGACCGCGCTGGCCGGCGCCACCTACCTTCCGCAGGAGTCAAATCGTGGATACGGCGGCGGTATCAATGCGGCGGTGGCCGGGCTCGCACCGTCCATCGACTGGGTACTCATCAGCAACCCCGACGTGGTGCTGCACGACGGCATGATCGACGCGCTGCTCGCCCGCGGTGACAGCGACCCGCGCATCGGAGCGGTGGGACCGGCGATCTACACCCCGACCGGCGAGCTGTACCCGTCGGCGCGCACCGTGCCGTCGCTGCGCACCGGAGTTGGGCACGCCCTGTTCGCGAACATCTGGCTCGACAATCCGTGGACCCGCGCCTACCGCAACGACAACGCGGGCTCGGCGAACGGTCGCGACGCCGGCTGGCTGTCTGGCGCGTGCCTGTTGGTTAGGCGGTCGGCGTTCGATGAGATCGGCGGCTTCGACCCCGGCTTCTTCATGTACTTCGAAGACGTCGACCTGGGCTACCGGCTCGGCAAGGCCGGGTACCGCAGCGTGTACGAGCCGCTGTCGGGCGCGACCCACAGCGGGGCGCACTCGACCACCGAGGATTCCGCGGCCATGGTGCGGGCACACCACGACAGCGCCCGCCGTTTTCTCGGCAAGAAGTACGCCGGCCCGCTGCTCTGGCCGGTGCGCGTCGCGCTCGGTATCAGCCTCAGCATCCGCTCGGCCATCGTGCGCCGCACCGTCAAGCAGTCGCACCACCACTGACCTGCACCACCACTGAGCCCCACCACCATTCGCGCCACCACGAACTCCACGCCCTGCACCACCACGAACCCATCCGCCCATCCACCGAACAGTCGTCGGCCCCGGCCGACCAGGCAAAGGATCTGACCATGAAACTCCTCGTCACCGGCGGAGCCGGCTTCATCGGCTCCAACTTCGTCAGGCGCGTCATCGAAGACGCCTATGAAGGGCTCGAGGGCGCAGACGTCGTCGTGCTCGACGCGCTCACCTATTCGGGAAACCTCGAGAACCTCGCATCCGTCGCCGACTCCCCCCGCTACACCTTCGTGCGGGGCGACATCCGCGACGCGACGCTGCTCGACGAACTGCTGCCCACCGTCGACGCCGTGGTGCACTTCGCGGCCGAATCGCACGTCGACCGCTCGGTGCGCGACGCGTCGATCTTCGTCGAGACCAACGTGCTCGGCACGCAGCAGCTGCTGGATGCCGCGTTGCGATCCGACCTCAAGCGATTCGTGCACGTCTCCACCGACGAGGTCTACGGCTCGATCGCCGAGGGCTCGTGGGACGAGCAGCGCCCACTCGAGCCGAACTCCCCCTATTCGGCGTCGAAGGCCGGCAGCGACCTGCTCGCCCGCAGCTACTTCCGCACCCACGGCCTCAACATCTCGATCACGCGCTGCTCGAACAACTACGGGCCGTTCCACTTTCCCGAGAAGGTCATCCCGCTGTTCGTCACGAACCTCATCGACGACAAGCACGTACCCCTCTACGGCGAGGGCAACAACATCCGCGACTGGCTGCATGTCGACGACCACTGCCGCGGAATCGCCATGGTGCTCACCGGCGGCCGCGCCGGCGAGATCTACAACATCGGCGGCGGCACCGAGCTGACCAACAAGGAGCTCACCCAGCTGCTGCTCGACGCGACCGGCAAGGACTGGTCGTACGTCGACCGGGTGCAGGACCGCCTCGGGCACGACCTGCGCTACTCCGTCGACATCTCGAAGATCCGCTCCGAGCTGGGATACGAGCCGCGCGTCCCGTTCGAGCAGGGCCTCGCCGACGTCGTGCAGTGGTACCGCGACAACCGCCAGTGGTGGGAGCCCCTCAAGGAGCGCGCCGCGCTGTAGCATCCACGGTCCACCCGGGGGCACCGCGCCTGGCCGCGCATTCGCGGCCGCACGGCGGTGCCCTCCGGGGTGGCCACACGAGTGCGGGTATGGTCGAGGGCGTGCGATACCTGATCACCGGAGCCGGCGGAATGCTCGGCCACGACCTCATTTCCGCCCTCGATGCACGGGACGTCACCGCCCTCACGCGCGCTGACCTCGACATCACCGATGCCGACGCGGTCGCCGCCGCGGTCGCGGGCCACGACGTGGTGATCAACGCCGCCGCCTACACGAATGTCGACGCCGCGGAATACGACGAGGCAACCGCCGAGTCCATCAACGGCACCGGCGCCGGCAACCTCGCGCGTGCCGCCGCCGCCGCGGGCGCGATCATGGTGCAGGTCTCCACCGACTACGTCTTCGACGGCACGGCGACGACGCCGTACCCCGAATCCACCCCGCTCGACCCGGTGTCGGCATACGGCCGCACCAAGGCCTCCGGGGAGCGCCTCGTCGCCGAGGGCAACCCCGGCCGCAGCTACATCGTGCGCACCGCCTGGCTCTACGGCCAGCACGGCGGCAACTTCGCGGCGACCATGCTGCGGGTCGCGGCCCAGCGCGACGAAGTGTCGGTCGTCACCGACCAGGTCGGCCAGCCCACCTGGACCCTCGACCTCGCCAGGCAGATCGTGGCGATGCTCGACGCGAACGCCCCTTTCGGCGTCTACCACGGCACCAACTCGGGCCAGGGCAGCTGGTTCGACTTCGCCCGCGCGGTGTTCAGCGAGGCCGGCCTCGACCCGGAGCGGGTCACTCCGACCGACAGCGCGGCATTCGTGCGCCCCGCTCCCCGCCCCGCATACTCCGTGCTCGGCCACGACGCGTGGCTGGCCGCGGGCATCGCGCCACTGCGCGACTGGCGCGAGGCACTGGCCGAGGCCGTGCGCGTCGGCGCAGTGGGTGATGGTGCCGTGCGCGATGGCGCTACCCGCACCGAGAGCGCGCCGACCGCGTGACGACCACGCTGCGCGTCATCGTCGACGAGGTCATCGCTCCGTCATCCACAGGTGTCGGCAGGTATGCCGAAGAGCTGGCCCGGGAACTGATCGCCACCGCACCGTTCGACTGCGAGGTGAGCGGGGTCGTCTCCGCGTCACCCGAGGCCGACTACGACCGGCTGCGGGAACTGCTCCCCGGCATGTCGCACCTGTTCAAGAGCGCGCTTGCCCGCCGGGAGCTGTACCTCGCCTGGCAGCGCGGCTTCACCCGGCTGCCCGGCAGCGGCATGGTGCACGCGCCGAGCCTGCTCGCCCCGCTCGCCCGGCACGACAGCGTCAATTCGATCGGCGACCAGACCGCGGTCACCGTGCACGACGTCGTCGCCTGGACGCACCCGGACAGCATGACTCCACGCCAGGTCGCCTGGCACAAGTCGACCGTCAAGCGCGCGGCCCGCTACGCCGACGCGGTCGTCGTTCCCACCTACACGGTCGCCGCACAGCTCGGCGAGCTCGTCGACTTCGGTGACCGCATCCGCGTCATCGGCGGGGCGGCGAGCGAGCGCCTCACCGTGGGCGACGATGTGGATGCCAGAGCCGACGCGCTCGGACTCCCCGAGCGCTACGTGCTCACGACCGCGACCCTCGAACCCCGCAAGCAGCTGCGCGCGCTCCTGCAGTCCCTCGCGACCGAGCAGGACGCGGGACTCCCGCTGGTCATCATCGGGGCGGGCGACTGGCGCGACCAGACGGTCAGCGCGGTGGCTGCGGAGGCCGGGGTGGCGCCGGAACGCGTCATCCACCTCGGCACGGTCAGCGACGACGACCTCTCGGTCGCACTCGACCGCGCGGCCGTGTTCGCGTTCCCGAGCCTCGGCGAGGGATTCGGGCTGCCCGTACTCGAGGCATTCCGCTTCGGCACGCCCGTCGTGCACTCGCAGGACCCCGCGGTGGTCGAGGTCGCGGCGGGCGCCGGCATCACGGTGCCGTCCGACGACGCGGCGGAATACCCCGACCGGCTCGCGGCGGCCATCTCATCGGTCGTCGGCGACGCGGCGTGGGCCGCGCGGCTCGGCGTCGCCGGTCGCGACCGTTCCCGCGCGTTCAGCTGGCGCGACTCCGCCCAGCGCGTCTGGCAGCTGCACGCCGACCTGTAGCGGCTGGGCCCGCCCGGCTGTAGCGTCCAGTCCCGACCCCGCGCGGGTCGGCCCGCCCCCGCCCCTACCCCGCGGCGACGGCGGCGGCGAGCGTCTGCTGCACGAGCGCATGGATGTACTCGTAGTCGGGTTCGTTGGTATTCACGAGGTCGGGCACCAGCTCGAGCGTCGTGATCGGCTGCGTCCTGGCCTTCGTTCCCATGTCGACGAAGCGGGGCAGGATGCCCGATGGCACGTCGGTGCTCACCACCTGCGATCCCGCGGCGGCGATGCCCTGGAACTTGCTCAGCACGTTGCGGGGTTCGAACTGCGCGAGCATCGCCTCCTGCACCTGCCGCTGGCGTTCCATGCGGTCGTAGTCGGATGCCTCGAAACGCGACCTCGCGTACCAGAGGGCGGCGGCGCCATCCATTCGCTGCACCCCGGCCTCGAAGTAGCCGTATGGCTCGGTCGAGGTGATGGGGCCGTAGGGAAAGCGCTCTGCCACGTCGATGTCGATGCCGCCGAGCGAGTCGATGAGGTCGGCGAAGCCCTGCATGTCGACGAGCACGTAGTACTGCAGGGTGAGCCCGGTGATGCCGGAGACGGCGTCGCGCGTCGCCTCGATGCCGGGGTTGCTGCCGTTCGCCTCTGCCTCTGGGTACAGCTCCGGGTGCTCGATGCCGTAGGTATAGAGGTAGCTCACGAGGCACAGGTCGCCGCAGTCGTACCCGTCGGGGAACTCGCCCCACAGGGGAGATCCCTCGGAGAACTGGGCGCGCTCGAAGTTGCGGGGAACGCCGATCATCGTGGTCGCCCCGGTGTCGGCGTCGATGCTCACGACCGAGAGGCTGTCCGGTCGCATGCCGGTGCGGTCGGGCCCGGCGTCACCGCCCAGCAGCAGGATGTTGTAGCGCCCGTCGACCGGGTCCTGGTAGTTGCCGTCGGCGAACATCGACGACACGGTGTCGCGGGTGACCCCGGCCACCATCGAGCCGTAGCCCACCACCCCCGCACTCAGCACGAGCAGCCCGACCGACAGCGCGGCGATCGCCGGCCGCGCCTTCGGCCAGGCGCGGACGATGCGCACCAGCCGCAGCGTGTCGATGGTCAGCACCACCCACAGCACGGCATACGCGGCGAGCACGACCTGCAGCAGGGTGAGCGCGATCACGTTGGTCGCGACCCAGTAGATCGGGGTCGGCCAGAGCAAGAACACGACGACGCCTACGGCGACCGCGGTCCACAGCGAGAACGTCGCGCGCACGCCGAAGCGACCGAGCGTGCGGCTGCCGGCGAGCAGCTGCGCGGAGCCGGGAATGAGAAAATTGAGGCCGACCAGCCACCACGCACGCTTCGTCATCGTGCCAGGTGACCGGAGGTCGGGGTGCCTCACGGGGCTGGGGGTTGTCACAGGGAGGATTTGAGCGTCGCATTCTTCGTATCGACGAGCTCCCCCAGCTGCGCCTGGTGTTCAGAGAGTCTGGCAGTAAGGGCCTGGTTGGATGCCGCGAGCATGCGGATCGCGAGCAGACCCGCGTTCTGCGCGCCGCCGATCGACACCGTCGCCACCGGAACGCCCGCGGGCATCTGCACGATCGACAGCAGCGAGTCGAGGCCGTCGAGGCGGGACAGCGGAACAGGCACGCCAATCACCGGCAGCGTCGTCACCGAGGCCAGCATGCCTGGCAGGTGTGCGGCTCCCCCGGCTCCGGCGATGATCGAGTGGATGCCGCGTGCCGCCGCGTCCTTGCCGAACGCGATCATGCGCTCGGGGGTGCGGTGCGCCGAGAGCACCTCGACCTCGACCTCGATGCCGAACTCGCGCAGCACCTCGTAGGCCGCCTTCATGACCGGCCAGTCGGAGTCCGATCCCATGACGACGGCGACGATCGGCTCAGGCATGGTTGCCACTGTAGTTGTCACGTCGTGGCTCCGATCACGCCGTGCCGTCCGTCCCGCCATCCGCCGGGAATTCGACGGCAGACTCGAGCGGCGTGTCGGTTCCGAGCAGCACGGCGGCCGAGCGGGCCTGCCACACGACGTCGTCGAGGTCGTCGCCGCCCACCGTGACGTGGCCGACCTTGCGGCCGGGGCGCGGCTCCTTTCCGTACAGGGTGACCTTCGCCATGGGCTGGTCGGCGAGCGCGGCGGGGAGTGCGTCGGCGAGGGATCCGGCCTGCGGCCCCCCGAGGACGTTGATCATCACCGACCACGTGTCGCGGCATCCCGTCGCTCCCAGCGGCAGGTCGAGCACCGCGCGCAGGTGCTGCTCGAACTGGCTGGTGGTCGAGCCGTCGATGGTCCAGTGCCCGGTGTTGTGCGGGCGCATCGCGAGTTCGTTGACGAGCACCCGGTCGTCGGTGGTCTCGAACAGCTCGACCGCGAACACGCCGGTGACGTCGAGGTTCTCGGCGATGCTCCTGGCGATGTCGGATGCCACGTCGGCGACCCTGCCGGCAGAGCGGGGGGCGGGCGCGATGACCTCGGCGCACACGCCATTCCGCTGCACGCTCTCGACCACCGGCCACTCCATCATGTCGCCGGAGGGGCGCCGCGCGACCATCTTGGCGAGCTCACGACGAAACTCGACGAGTTCCTCGACGAGCAGGTCGTCGCCGCTGTCGAGCCAGTCGCGGGCGTCGTCGGCCGACGACACGACGCGCACGCCCTTGCCGTCGTAGCCGCCGGTCGCGGTCTTGAGCACGGCGCGGCCGCCGTGGTCGGCCAGGAACGCGGTGAGGTCGGCCGCCGTCTGCACGCGGGCCCAGTCCGGCATCGGGATGCCGAGCTCGCCGAGCCGCTCGCGCATGCTCAGCTTGTTCTGGGCGAACTGCAGCGCGTGTGGCCCTGGACGCACCGCGATGCCGCGCTCCACGAGTTCGCGCAGCACGGCCTGCGGAACGTGCTCGTGGTCGAACGTGATGACGTCGACGGTGTCGGCGAAACGAAGGACGTCGTCGGCGTCGCGGTAGTCACCGACCGCCGTCGCGGCGATCCCGGCAGGAGTTCCGTCGTTTTCGGCGAGCACGCGCAGCTCGATGCCGAGGCTGAGGGCGGCGGGGATCATCATGCGGGCGAGCTGGCCCCCGCCGATGACCCCGACGATCGGCGCGTCGGTCATGGCCGTCCGAGCGCCCGGTAGGTCCACCCGGCGCCGCGCCAGGCGGCGGGGTCGAGGCAGTTGCGCCCGTCGACGATCGCGCGGCGTTCGACGAGGGCGCCGACCGCCTCGGGGTCGAGTTCGCGGTACTGCTTCCACTCGGTGAGCAGCAGCACGGCGTCTGCGCCCTTCACCGCTTCTTCTGCGGTGGTGACGTAGTCGGCGTCCGGGTAGCGGCGGCGCGAGGTCTCGACGGCCTCCGGGTCGGTGGCGATCACGTGCGCGCCGAGTTCGGCCAGCCGGATGGCCACGTCGAGTGCCGGCGAGTCGCGCACGTCGTCGGAGTCGGGCTTGAACGCGAGGCCGAGCACGGCGATGTTCTTGCCGCGCAGGTCGCCGCCCACCACCTCGGTGGCGAGGTCGACCATGCGCTCGCGGCGGCGGAGGTTGATACTGTCGACCTCGCGCAGGAAGCTGAGCGCCTGGTCGACGCCGAGTTCCTCGGCCCTGGCCATGAACGCGCGGATGTCCTTCGGCAGGCAGCCGCCGCCGAAGCCGAGGCCGGCGTTGAGGAACCGGCGGCCGATGCGGGCGTCGTAGCCGATGGCGTCGGCGAGCTGGGTGACGTCGGCCCCGGTGGCCTCGGCGACTTCGGCCATCGCGTTGATGAACGAGATCTTGGTGGCGAGGAAGGCGTTGGCGGCGACCTTGACGAGCTCGGCGGTCGCGTAGTCGGTGACGACCTTGGGCGTTCCGCCGGCGAGGGCGGAAGCGTAGACGCCGTCAAGGGCGGCTTCGGCGGATGCATCGTCCTGGCCGATCCCGTAGACGAGGCGATCGGGCGTCAGGGTGTCCTTCACCGCGAATCCCTCGCGCAGGAACTCCGGATTCCAGGCGAGCGTCGCCCCGGAGCCGGACGCCGCGACGACGTCGGCCAGGCGGGCCGCGGTGCCGACCGGCACGGTCGACTTGCCGACTACGAGGTCGCCCGCGGCGAGGTGCGGGAGCAGCGCGTCGACCGCGGCATCCACGTAGCGCAGGTCGGCTGCGTTACTGTCGCCGAGCTGCGGGGTGCCGACGGCGACGAAGTGCACGGTCGCGCCGGCGGCCTCCGAGATGTCGGTGGTGAAGGTGAGGCGGCCGGATGCCATGGCCGAGGTGAGCAGTTCGGGGAGGCCGGGTTCGAAGAACGGGGGCTTGCCAGAGGCGAGCATCTCGATCTTCGCGGCGTCGACGTCGATGCCGACCACCTCGTGCCCGAGCTCGGCCATACAGGCGGCGTGCACGGCCCCGAGGTAACCGCACCCCACAACGGAAACTCTCATCCCATTCTCCAATCGCACCGGCCTTCAATCGGCCCAGCGACAGCACACTATCCGAGAACGGAGAACGCTCAGCGCAGGCCCCACGGCCCGGTGTCGAAGGTGCCGCCGGTCTCTTCGGCCTGCCGGCGGGCGGCGATCGGGTTGGCGCTTTTCTCCATCAGGTCGGTCAGCGCGGCCTGCACGAGGTCGGCAGACGGCACGTCGCGCAGCCGAACCGGGCGGCCCGATCCGGTGCTGATCAGCACGTCGCCGCTGCCCGCGAGGCTCTGGAATGCGTTCTTGCGCACGGTGATGTCGTACCCGCGGCTGTGCAGCAGTTCCTGGCGGGTGCGCACGAACAGCCCGTGGCGCAGCACGACCCGGCGGGTGGTGATCGTATAGCGCTTTCCCAGCCAGAACAGCGTCGGCAGCAGGCAGAGAAGAGTGAACAGGATCGCCCCGCCGACGAGTACCGCGAGGTTCTGCCACTCCTCGGCGAACTGCCCGTACCCGTAGCCGGTGGCCCCGGCGAGGGCGATGAGCAGAACGGCCGGCCAGAACAGCTTGCGGCCGTGGGGGCGCAGGCGGGCGACGATGCGCTCCCCCTCCGGCGCGGGCTGCTCGCCCTCAGATGACATGGATCATTCATACCTCAGATGGGTCACGTCGCCCGCGGCGACGGCCTGCCGCGCGCCGTCGCGACCAGTGACGACGAGGCGACCGGAGTCGTCGATGTCGACGGCGTCGCCGAGCAGGGTGCTGCCGTCTGGCAGCTCGACCCTCACGGTCTGGCCGGGGGTGCTGCAGGTGGCGACCACGCTGTCGCGCGCGTCGCTGTCCCCGGTGATGAACCCGGCATAGAGCGGCCGCAGCTCGGCGAGCCACGCGTCGAGCACCGTGCGCGCGAGGTCGCCGGGCAGCGGGTCGCCGGTCGCCGCGGCCTCGATGAGCAGCGACGTCGCGGTGGGCACCGGCAGCGCGTCGTCGGGAATGGTCAGGTTCACGCCGGCACCGACGATGACGCCGTCGCCGCCCGGCAGCAGCTCGGCGAGGATGCCGCACACCTTTCGCCCGCGCACGAGCACGTCGTTCGGCCACTTGAGGCTCGGCGCACTGCCGGGCACGACGGACTGCACGGCCCGCGTCATGGCGACGCCGGCGAGCAGCGGCATCCACCCCCACCTCTCGATGTCGACCGGCGTACCGTTCGCCGATGCGGGGCGCAGCAGCACCGAGGCCGCGAGGCACTGCCCCGGCGGGGCGATCCAGGTGCGGCCCAGCCGACCGCGCCCTCCGGTCTGGTTCGTGGTCGCGACGACGGTGAACTCTGCGGCGCCGGGCACCCGCGCCCGCAGTTCGTCATTGGTGGATGCCGCGGCGTCGAGCACCACGACGGTCGGGGCAGCGGATTCTCGGGGCAGCGGCATGCCCTCAGGCTATCGACGCGGGTACCACCGGGGTGACCGCCGCTATCGTCGCGACATCGACGGCGCGGTCGCCGGCCGGTGCACCCGCTCCGCCCGCCGACGGTTCGCGAGGCGCCGCGGGTACCGCAGCGCGAGCACCACCCAGCGTGCGGGCGTGCCGACCGCGATGGCGAGGTGCCCCGACAGTGACGTGTCGTAGGAGCCGAGGGCCCGCTTGCGGTCCCAGATGCGGCGCAGGTTGCCGCCGAGCGACCCGCGGTGCTGCGCCCGGAGCGGGATGGGGCTCGCGGCGTGCGCCGTGACCAGCGCGTCGATGCGCTCGACCCAGTCGTCGGTGCACTCGTCGTGCAGGTAGTTGTCGGCCAGCCACGATTCGCGCACGCGGGCGAAGTCGCCCGTGATGAGGGCGCGGGAGCTGCCGAACAGGCCGCTGCCCTCGAAGACCGGGTTGATCAGGTCGTCGCTCACGCCGAAGTCGTCGAGAACGAGCACCGGCAGGCCCATTGCCGCCGCCTCGATGGCGGCGGTCGAGCTGACCGTCACCAGCGCGGCAGCCTGGTCGAGGTGCCGCAGCATGGGTCCGCTGGCCACCACCAGGTTGGGCGGCACGTTCGGCATCTCGGCGAGCAGGTCGGTGTACGGGTACTTCTCCGCGTGGGTCTGCTGTTCGCCGACCACCGCTCGGATCTTGATCACCACGCGGCGGCGCGGGTGGCCGCGGGCGGCCTGTGCGAGCCACGACAGCACGAGCTGCCGGTCCTCCTTCGAGCGGGGAACCTTGGCCTGCGCCGCGAACACGATGTCGCGGCCGGGTGCAGTCACCGTGCGTTCCCGCGGCAGGAAGGGCAGCGTACCGAGTGCGAACTGCTGCTCCATTCCCATCTGCGCGGCGAGCCAGGTGAACTCGCGAATCTCCCGCACGCTGTGCAGCAGCATCAGGTCGACCTGCGCACGGTAGTAGAGGGCCTTGCGGGTGGCCGGGATCGAGATTCCGGGCAGCCCGCCGACGAGCACCGGTCGTCGACGGCCCGCCAGCGTCGCGGCCTCGACGATGGAGCGCACCAGCACGCGCACGACGGGTCCGCGCACCGACAGCAGTACGACGTCGAACGGGGTGTCACCATCCGCGATCAGGTCGGCGACCCCGGCGAGGTCGACGACGGGAGGCAGCGCTGCCGCGAACCGGGTTCCGGCGAGCGCGGTCGCGGTCTGTGCCGCGCTCGGCGCGGCCGGGTTGGCGAGCACGACGAGCTGCGCGTTCCAGCTCTCCGGCGCGCGCTCGAGCACCGCCGCACCCCACTTGAGGTACGAATCGGAGTCGGTGAGCGCCAGCACCCTCACGCGGTGCCCGCCCTCACGCCGTGCCAGCCAGCGCCGGGCCAGCCCACGCCGGGCCAGCCCACGCCGAACCTTCCAGCGCCGGGCTCGCCCACGCCGGACCCGCCGTCACGCATCGACACGGCGCAGCTTCGCCATCGGGGCATGCTCGCCGGGGAAGACCCGCTTGACGCCGTCACCCATGGCCTCGCCGACGATGCGGATGTCGCGTACGAGGTGTTCGAATCCGGCGGGCTCGAGGGATGCCGCGTGGTCGGAGCCCCACATCGTGCGATCCATCGTGATGTGCCGCTCGACGGCGACGGCCCCGAGTGCGACGGCGGCGATCGAGACCTGCAACCCTCGCTCGTGGCCGGAGTACCCGATCGGCACGCCGGCGTAGCGGCGGCGCAGGGTCTCGATGGTGCGCAGGTTCACCTCGTCGTGCGGTAGCGGGTAGGTCGAGGTCGCGTGCATCATGACCAGGCGGTCGGTGCCGAGCACCGCGACAGCGGCGTCGATCTGCTCGATGGTCGACATTCCGGTCGAGAGGATCACCGGCTTGCCTGTCGCGGCGAGCGCGTGCAGCAGGCCGATGTCGGTGACCGACGCCGATGCGACCTTGTGCGCGACGACGTTGAGGTCTTCGAGGAACTCGACGGATGGTTCGTCCCACGGCGATGCGAACCAGGCGAGACCGCGCAGCGTCGCGTGGTCGCCGATCTCGATGTACTGCTCACGGTCGAATTCGACGCGGTACCGGTAGTCGAGGTAGGTCATGGTGCCCCACGGCGTCTCGCGCAGGGTCGACTTCATGTGCTCCGGCGTGGCGATGGCCGGGGTGCGCTTCTGGAACTTGACAGCCTGGGCGCCCGCGCCGGCCGCGACGTCGATGAGCTGCTTGGCGAGCTCGACCGAGCCGTTGTGGTTGAGTCCGATCTCCGCGATCACGTAGACCGAGAGGTCGGTTCCGATGGCGGTACCGCCGATGTCGATGGGCATGGTGGCCTACTCCTTCTCGTTCGCCGGGGGTGGTGGTGCGTCTGCGGAGGGTTGGGTGGGCGTGGTCGCCACCGGGTGCGCCGCTGCCACCGCTGGTGCCGTCGCCACCGGGTGCGCCGCTGCCACCGGTCCGGCAGCGAGGCGCCGCTCGGCGAATTCGCGGACCGCTCCGTGCCCGCCGCGGGCGTCGAGCACCACCCTGGCGGCGTGGATCACGGCGGGGTGGGCATCGCGCACGGCCATCGGCCAGCCCACGATGGCGAGGCATCCGAGGTCGTTCACGTCGTTGCCGAGGTAGGCGACCCGGTCGAGGTCGATCCCCCGGCCGGCCGCCCAGTCGCGCAGTTCCGGCGCCTTGTCGTCGATGCCCTGCACCACCTCGACGCCGAGCTTGCGGCCGCGCGCGGTGACCACGGCATTGCGCTCCCGCGACAGGATCAGCATCGGCAGGCCGGCGGTGCGCAGCTGCTCCACGCCCAGCCCGTCGGCCCGGCTGACCGTGACCGACTCCTGGCCGTCGGTCGACACGGCGACCAGGTCGTCGGTGTGCACGCCGTCGAAGTCGGTGACCAGCGCATCGATGCACGCGAACCCTGTGCCGCCAGGAGGCACGGCGCCGCGGGCCGCCCCCGCACCGTCGATGCGGTCCAGCAGCGGAGCGAGGGCCCGGGCTGCCTCGAGGTCATCCGGGGTGTCGATCTCGATCGCGCGCATCGGGTCGACGACGGCGATGCCCAGCCGCCCGAAGAACCGGTGGCCGCCAGTGCGGAACCCCTCGGTGCGCATGACGTAGAAGGCACCGGTCTCGCGGTAGTGCGGCGCCCTGTCCTGGCGGCGCGGGCGATGGGCGGCGTCGTGCCCGACCGCCGAGACGGCCCCGTCGACCAGCGTCCAGACGAAATCGTGGGTCTCGATGGCCGCGAAGACGCTGTCGGTCTCGTCGTCGAGCACACGTCGGATCGCGGCATCCATATCGCTCGCGTCGATGAATGGCGACGTCGCCTGCACCATCACGACGACCTCCGGGTCTTCGGTCGCGCGACCGCCGCGCAGCGCGTCGAGCGCGTGCAGAACTGCGGCCTCCGACCCCGCTTCGTCTCCCGAGAGTTCGGCGGGGCGCGCCACGACTACGGCACCCGCGGCTTCGGCAGCCTGCGCGATGCGGTCATCGTCGGTGCTCACCACGACCAGGTCGACCAGGGTGGATGCCACAGCCGCCGTCACCGCCCGCACCACGAGCGGCACGCCGCCCACCCTCGTCAGGTTCTTGCCCGGAATGCCCTTCGACCCGCCGCGCGCCGGAACCACCACGACGACCCGGCCCCGCGCCGTGCCGGACGAACCGATCGTCGCGCCATTCGTCACACGGCTCGTCGCACCATCCGACGCATCGTCGCCGCCGGGGTTCGCGGGCACTCCGATGTCGCTCATCCCCGAACGATAGGAACCGAGCCCATCTCGCACACCACGCGGCGGTGAACGGCCGGTGACCACTCATCGACGATTCGGCACCCGGGCTACAGTGTTGGAGTGACTGACGACACCGGCGAGCCAGACCTCTACACCACCGCGGGCAAGCTCGCCGATCTCAAGAACCGCTACCACGAGGCGGTCACGGCGAGCGGCGAAGCGGCCATCAGCAAGCAGCACGCCCGCGGCAAGATGACCGCGCGCGAACGCATCACCGGGTTGCTCGACCACGGCTCGTTCGTCGAGCTCGACGAATTCGTGCGCCACCGCACCCACGCCTTCGGCATGGAGAAGAAGCGTCCGTACGGCGATGCGGTCGTCACCGGAACCGGCACCATCCACGGGCGCCAGGTCGCCGTCTACGCACAGGACTTCACGATCTTCGGCGGCTCGCTCGGCGAGGTCGCCGGCGAGAAGATCCTCAAGGTGATGGACCTCGCGATGAAGACCGGGGTGCCCATCATCGGGATGCTGGATTCCGGCGGAGCCCGCATCCAGGAGGGTGTCGTCGCGCTCGGCAAGTACGGCGAGATCTTTCGCCGCAACACCCAGGCTTCGGGCGTCATCCCGCAGATCTCGATCATCATGGGGCCGGCCGCAGGCGGTGCCGTGTACTCCCCCGCGCTGACCGACTTCGTGATCATGGTCGACAAGACGAGCCAGATGTTCGTCACCGGCCCCGACGTGATCAAGACCGTCACGGGCGAAGACGTCGGCATGGAGGAACTCGGCGGGGCGCTCACCCACAACACGGTGTCAGGCGTCGCGCACTATCTCGCGAGCGACGAAGACGACGCGCTCGACTACGCGAGAACGCTGATCAGCTTCCTTCCCGACAACAACCTCACCGACGCCCCGGTCTACGCGAGCGACGTCGAGCTCGAGATCACCGACGCCGACCGGCAGCTGAACGGCATCATCCCCGACAGCCCGAACCAGCCATACGACGTCAAGACGGTCATCGAGCACATCGTCGACGACGGCGACTTCCTCGAGACCCAGCCCCTGTTCGCCCCGAACATCGTGGTCGGATTCGGTCGCGTCGAGGGCCGCAGCGTCGGCATCGTCGCGAACCAGCCGAACTCGATGGCCGGAACACTCAACATCGAGGCCGGCGAGAAGGCAGCGCGGTTCGTGCGCTTCTGCGATGCGTTCTCCATTCCGATCCTCACCCTCGTCGACGTGCCCGGGTACCTCCCCGGCACCGACCAGGAGTGGACGGGCGTGATCCGCCGCGGCGCCAAGCTGCTGTACGCGTACGCCGAGGCCACCGTGCCGCTGGTTACCGTCATCACCCGCAAGGCCTACGGCGGCGCCTACATCGTGATGGGCTCCAAGCAGCTCGGCGCCGACATCAACTACGCCTGGCCCACCGCCGAGATCGCCGTCATGGGCGGCCAGGGCGCGGTCAACATCCTGTATCGCGGAGAGATCCGCAAGGCAGAGGAGGCAGGGGAGGATGTCGCGGCCGTGCGCACCCGCCTGGCCAACGAATACACCTACAACGTCGCGTCGCCGTTCCTCGCGGCGGAGCGCGGCGAACTCGACGGTGTCATCGAACCGGCCGCCACACGTGTCGCCGTCGTCAAGGCCATGCGCGCGCTGCGCACCAAGAGGGCCACCCTGCCCCCGAAGAAGCACGGGAACATCCCACTGTGACCGAACCTGCAGCCGCGAGCGCGGCGGCGGCCGATGACATCCGCATCGTGGGCGGTTCACCCAGCGACGACGAGATCGCGGCCATCACGGCGGTACTGCACGACCTGGCCAGTAGTGTCGACGATCACCCGGTGGTCGAGACCGCGCCGGAGAGCGCCTGGCAGCGCGACCGGCGGCCGATCCGCGGCGCAGTCAGCCGAGGCCCCGGGGCGTGGCGCGGTTTCCACTGATCCCGGTCTATGCGTTCGCATGCACAACGGGATCCGTTGTCGGGTAGCCGCAAGACAAAGCGATCCGCACTCAACACGCGTTGATGTGGTGCGGATTCGGTCGACAATGCGTGAAGTCCCGACGGATTTCGTGTCGTTTCGCGCTTCCGTACCCCGCGTTTAGTTGCTAGTGTCACCGGTAAGTGCACAAGACGTGCACATTCTGCCGCCGGGCATCTCCGACATTTATCCGAAATGTACCCCGAAAGTCCCCCGAAGTGCCGACTGGCATCGGAGTGTGACACGCGTCATTATTGTCATTGCTAGGTGTACCTCTTTGGGTTACACGACCAATCGCTGGTCGACTAGGGTAAGCGGGCCAGCGAATTGGGGGCGAGTCAGGGCGACATTCGGGTTGCCGCCCTGACTCGGGGATTGGAATGGGATCGGCCTGGGGGCCGGTCCCATTTCCATGTCCGGGGCAGGCTGCAGATCCGCTGCAGGCTCAGACAGGGCTGTCGGCCCGTGCCCTGCGCGGGATCTCGAGCCACAGGTCGATCTCATCGCCGTTGTCGTCATCGTCGTGGTCTGGCCCGAGCTGTGCATCGACGTCGCCGCGCGCGGAGTTGAGCCCGACGACCGTGACCGCGGTCTCGGAGTCGTGCGGAACGGTGCGCACGACGAGCTTCTGCGCACCCGAAGACGAAATCGCCGATGCGAGCAGGTTCAGCACCCGCTCGACGTCGACCTCCGACATGTCGTCGATCCCGCCCTCGTCGAGGAGCGTCACCGTGGTGCCCCTCCGGCGAGCAGCCATCACCTCGTCGCGCACCCGGTTGTTGAGCAGGCCCCTGCCGCGGATCTCGTCGCGGATGGCGCCTTCCAGGTAGAGGCATTCCTGGCGCTCGGCCTCGGTGAGGCGGCCGCCGGTGGCGACGATGCGGCTGAGGATCGGCAACGCGATGCGGCTGGTCTGGCCGAGGCGGAACTGACGCTCGAAGATATGCGCCTCCTGCGCGGCGCGCCACGCTGCCGCCTCCCGTTCGGCGAGGGCGTACTGGCGGGCATCCCGGCTGGCCGACGCGAGCGAATAGGCCAACGCGTGCGAGATCGCGACCCAACCGATGCTGCCGATCACCCCGTAGACGATGAGGCCATCCAGGCCCTCCCACGCCACGGTCTGCACGGCGAGCGCAGCGACTCCGATCCAGGCGAAGGTCTGCCGACGCCTCGTGGACGTGATCACCATGAGGGTTCCGATGGCGGCGGTGTGCCACCCCGCATACGTTCCCGCCGCTCCGCCAGGCAACTGGCTGTTGACGAGCAGCGACATGGCGACGGATGCCGCGACATTGAACGAGGCGAGCCAGACGGGCATGCGGGGCTCGCGCGTACCGACCAGGCTGGCGACGGTAGCGACGGCGTAGATGACCATGGCGGCGATGTACGGCCCGCGCGACACCGGTACCGATATCGACACCAGGGCGAGCACGAGGTGGTACGCCGAGAAGATGGAGACCAGCGAGATGACCAGCGACCGGGGTACCGAGATCATCAGAGGGCCGATCCGACCACGGGATCGGCAGCGCCGTCGACGATCGCCGCGCGGCGACGGCGGTGGTCGGCGCCCGACGGCGTGACGTCGGCTGGCTCCTCCGTAACGGTGACCGTGACGGGCCACGCGATCCTGATGACGGTGCCCTCCCCCGGGTGGGAGTCGATCTCGACCCGTCCACCGGCATTGGCCACCCGCTCGATGATCGAGACGCGCAGTCCGATCCGCCCGACAGGCACCGCGCCGACGTCGAAGCCGATGCCGGTGTCGCCGATCTCGACGACGATGCCTCCGGCGGGCGCCGGGCCCACCGAGACCCACCGGGCGATGTGCGCGCCCGTGCCCGCGTGCTGGGCGCTGTTCACCATGGACTGCGTGACGGCTGCGGCGATCGCCTCCGCGCTCTGCGCGGGAATCTGCCCGTCGCCGACACTCGCGGCGGTCACGTCGAACTGTGCCGCGACGCCGCGCGACTCGCGGCGGATCCGTGCGACGAGCTCGGTGAGGGGGGTCATCACCGCGCCGTCGGGCGACGACGTCGCCGCATCGCGCAGGTGGCCCATGGCGTTCTCCGCCATACGCGCGGCCATCCGTTCGGCGTCCGGCGTGGGCGAGCGCGCGGCCGACAGCAAGGTGGTGAGCACGCTGTCGTGCACGATCGAGTCGACCTGCACCCGCTCCACCTCGGTGGCGTGCTGCCCCACCGCGGTGGAATAGCGCTCCAGTGCCATCGACTGGGCGAGGTCGACGGCGGCCGCGGCCTGCCGCAGCATGGTGATGATCACCAGCACTGCGCCGCCGAGGATCACCGCGTACAGCACGTCGAGAGATACCTGCTGCACGCTCCCGCTTCCCCCGGCGGGCATCAGCCGCACCACGCCGAACGTGATCGGCGCGGCGAACAGCACGAGCGTGGACGCCCAGACCGGGAAGGCGACGGCGGCCGCCGTGGTGGCGACGGTGCACAGCATCCATGGCCACGGCCGGTCCGCAAGGGGCGCGAACGGTTCGACCGCGCCGATGGGCCAGGTGCCCATGGCCGCGAACCAGCTGACGACGACATAGCTGCTCGCCGTGCGAACCCATCGCTTCGAGATCGATGACACCGCGGCGAAGATGAGGCCACCGAAGACGGCGATGTTGACGGCGATCGTCCACGGCGGGGTGAGGACGCCGTTCTGCTCGAGCATGATCGGGAACGCCTGCGCCCCGAACAGCAGGCCGAAGGCGGCCGATGCGCGAAAGACCACGGTCTCGATCTGGCGGCGACTGATCGGGTTGCGCGGCAGCCTGCTCGTGACGGGGCTCGCGAGGTCTGCCTGTGCGCGCTGCATCGGTCTCAGCGACCGTCGATGCCGTCGGGGTCGAGCCCGGGGAGGATGCCGTCTTCTACCGCGCGGCGCAGCAGGTCGACCTTGGTCGGCGCCGGCCTGCCCACCTCGACGTACTTGGTGCGGATGCGGTCGAGGTATTCCCGCGCGGTCGAGTAGCCGATGCCGAGCTGCTGGGCGGCGAGCTTCAGCGGAAAGCCGGAGGCGTAGAGGTGCAGGATCTCGCGCTCGCGGCGCCCGAGCTGCGCCTTGGCGAAGTCGCTGTCGGCGTCGATCGCGGTAGCCCACTCCAGGTTGTTGAGCACTTCGCCGTGCGCAACGGTCTCGACGGCGGCCATCACGGTCTTCGTCGACGACGACTTGGGGATGACGCCGGCAGCGCCCGCGGCGAGGGCCTCGCGCACCAGGGCGACACGGTCGGCAATGCTGTGGATGAGTACGGCGGCGCCGATGGCCTGCACGCCCTTGACGTTCTCGGTGACCGATTCGCCGTCTCCCAGCGACAGGTCGAGCACGACGACGTCGCATTCCTTGCCTGCCATCTCGGCGACGAGCGCGGGAACGGATGCCGCGGTGGCGATGACCGCGAAGCCGGCCTCGATGCAGGCGGCCTTGAGCCCCAATCGCACGGACTCGTGGTCGTCGACGATCGACACGCGCACGGCAGAGGCGGGACGCTCCGTCTCTTCACTGCTCTTGGTCACCGTGACCATACGTGTACCGCCCCCATCCCGCTGTGTAGCCCGGGTCACCTCTCGGGCCAGGCGCTGGCTCCCATGCTAGCGGGCACCGGGCGATCCGTCGCCGGAAGCGTCAGGCTCGCCGGAAGGTCGCGACCGCTTCGACGTGGTGGGTATTGGGGAACAGGTCGAATCCGCGCATGCCGGTGAGTTCGTACCCCTTCTCGGCGAAGATCGCGGTGTCCCGCGCGAGCGCGACCGGGTCGCACGCGACGTAGACCACCTGGGCGACCTTCACCGCGGCCAGGCCATCCACGACGACCTTGCCTGCGCCGGACCGCGGGGGGTCGAGGATGACGGTGGCGCGCGTCATCCGTTCCCTCTCGGCGGAGCCGGCCGTCTTCGTCACACCCCGCAGGTACGCGTCGACGCGGGCGGTTACCGCACTCGCCCCCACCCAGTCGGAGAGGTTGTACCCGGCGTGCCCGGTCGCCACGTGGTCGCTCTCGACCGTGGTGATTCGTACCCCGGGGCCGAAGCGGTCGCCGACGGCCGCAGCGAGCAGCCCGACCCCGCCGTACAGGTCGAGGTTGGCCGCGGACGGGTCGAACGCGTCGGGGTCGATGGCCTGTTGCACGGCCGCGGTGAGGGTGGCTGCGGCGTGCCGGTGCACCTGCCAGAAACCGCGGGTGTCGAGCCTGAAGTCGCGCTCGCCGACCCGTTCGACGATCGAACCGGTGCGGGGGGCGCGTTCGCGGGTACGGCCGCCCACGACGACGTAGGGGTTGCCGGTCGACGGAACGATCACGTCGACGTATTCCGCGCCGGCGAAGGTCTCGCCGAGTGGGGCGATGGCCCTGGCCTCGGGAACGGCGAGCGGCAGGTCGTCGACCGGGATCACCCGGTGCGACCGCGCAGCGTACTGGCCGGGGGTGCCGTTCTCGTCGACGTGGAGGCGCAGCCGGGTGCGCCAGCCCATTCCGGTGACCTCGGCGGCGTCATCCTGGGTCTCCCCCGACGGCAGTGCCTCGACGGTCGTCTCCCGGTCGATGCGTGCCATGCGACTGAACGAATCGGCGAGCACCCGCTCCTTGAGCTCGCGCTGGTGGGCCACCTCGATGTGGCCGAACTCCGCGCCGCCGGCACGGTCGGCGGTGGAGCGGTCGAGGGATGCCGCGGCCCACGGGTGCGGCCGGCGGTGCTCCGACGGCGTGATGACCTCGATGGTCTCGGCCCGCCAGAACGACTTCTTGGCGTCGTCGGTGATCTCTGCCACCACGGTCTCGCCGGGAATGGCGTCACTGACGAACACCACGCGCCCCTCGTGCCTGGCTACGAAGACCCCGCCGTGCGCGACCCCGGTAATCTCGAGCTCGACGTGCCGTCCCTGCATGTCACCCATGTCCCAAGCTTAGGAGCACCGTGCGCCTCCACCTGGCCTCGACCTCGCCCGCCCGCCTAGCCACCCTGCGCGCCGCGGGGATCGAACCGGTCGTCGTGCCGTCGTTGGTCGACGAGGATGCCGCGGTCGCGGCGTGGCAGGCCGAGAACGGGCCGATCGACGCGGTGACCATGGTCGAGCTGCTCGCGCGCGCCAAGGCCGAGGCCGTGGTGTCGCCCTCCATCGACGGCTTCGTGCTGGGCGGCGACTCGGCGTTCGAGCTCGACGGAGTCATCTACGGCAAGCCCCACACCCCGGAGGTCGCCAGGGAACGGTGGATGCTGCAGCGCGGGCGCACGGGGCACCTGCACTCGGGGCACTGGCTGATCGACCACCGGGGTGGAAGAGCGGCGGCATCCACCGGGATCGTCACCACCACGAGCGTGACCTTCGCCTCCGACATCACCGACGAGGAGATCGACGCCTACATCGCGACCGGCGAACCGCTGCACGTCGCGGGCGCATTCACCATAGACAGCCTCGGTGCGCCGTTCATCACCGGGGTCGACGGCGACCCGCACGCGGTCGTCGGCCTGTCGCTGGCGGCGCTCCGGCAGCTGCTGCTCGAGTTCGGGGTGCACTGGCCCGCACTGTGGAACCGCCCCCGCTTGTAGACATCATTTCGGCTCTATGCCGGTTTTTTGTGGGTGGTGTCCAATTCGAGGGGCATCAGCGGCAATAGGCTGAGTCACTATGCCCCGGATAACCAAGGTCCTCATCGCCAATCGCGGAGAGATCGCCGTACGAGTGATCCGGGCCGCGAAAGACAGCGGCATCCTCTCCGTCGCCGTCTACGCCGACCAGGATCGCGATGCCCGCCACGCCAAGCTGGCCGACGAGGCTTACGCGCTCGACGGCGCGACATCGGCCGAGACCTACCTGCGCATCGACAAGATCCTCTCGGTCGCCCGCCGCAGCGGCGCAGACGCAGTGCACCCCGGCTACGGGTTCCTCGCCGAGAACGCAGAGTTCGCCAGGGCCGTCATCGACGCCGGGCTGGTGTGGATCGGTCCGAGCGCCGAAGCGATCGAGCAGCTCGGGGACAAGGTCTCCGCGCGGCACATCGCCGAGCGCGTCGGGGCACCGCTGGCCCCCGGCACCCTGAACCCCGTCGCCGACGCATCCGAGGTCCTCGACTTCGTCGACCTGCACGGCCTGCCGGTCGCCATCAAGGCGGCGTTCGGGGGCGGCGGGCGCGGGCTCAAGGTCGCCCGCACCCGCGAAGAGGTGCCCGAGCTGTTCGACTCGGCGACCCGCGAGGCCGTGGCCGCCTTCGGCCGGGGCGAGTGCTTCGTCGAGAAGTATCTCGACAAGCCGCGCCACGTCGAGACCCAGTGCCTCGCCGACGCGTTCGGTACCGTCGTCGTCATCTCCACCCGGGACTGCTCGCTGCAGCGCCGCCACCAGAAGCTCGTGGAGGAGGCGCCCGCGCCGTTCCTCACCGACGAGCAGAACGCGATGCTGTACTCGGCGTCGAAGGCCATCCTCGCCGAGGTCGGCTACGTCGGCGCTGGAACCTGCGAGTTCCTCGTCGCCCGTGACGGCACCATCTCGTTCCTCGAGGTCAACACGCGGCTGCAGGTCGAGCACCCGGTCTCGGAGGAGGTCACCGGCATCGACCTGGTGCGCGAGCAGTTCCGCATCGCCGAGGGCGAGGCGATCGGCTACGGCGACCCCGTCGCGCGCGGGCACTCCATCGAGTTCCGCATCAACGGCGAGGACCCGGGGATCGGGTTCATGCCGTCGCCCGGCCCCGTCTCCGTGCTGCGCTTTCCCGGTGGTCCCGGCGTGCGCGTCGACAGCGGTGTGACCACCGGCGACGTGATCAGCGGCGCGTTCGACTCGCTGCTGGCGAAGCTCATCGTGACCGGATCATCGCGCGCCGACGCACTCGAGCGCGCCCGCCGCGCCCTCGACGAGTTCGAGATCGCCGGTCTCCCCACCGTGCTGCCGTTCCACCGCGCCGTCGTGCGCGAGCCCGCGTTCACGTCCGAGCCGTTCGGGGTCTTCACCCGCTGGATCGAGACCGAGTTCGACAACACCATCGAGCCGTGGAGCGGATCGCTCGCCGGATCGCCGGCCGGGGTGCAGCCGGCAGCGGCGCGCACCACGATGGTGATCGAGGTCGGCGGCAAGCGCGTCGAGGTCAGCCTGCCCGAGCGCATCGCGTCGGCCGGTGCCGCGCCCGCAGCGCCTCCCGCCCCGCGCCGTCACGCCGCCTCTCGGGCGGTGCCGACGGCGACGGGCGCCTCGGTGAAGGCACCCATGCAGGCCACCGTCGTGACCCTGTCGGTCGCCAACGGCGCGGTCGTCGTGAAGGGCGACCTGATCCTGGTGCTCGAGGCGATGAAGATGGAGCAGCCCATCACCGCCCACAAGGACGGCACGGTCGCGAACCTCGATGCCGTCGTCGGCGCGACGGTGCCGTCCGGGCACCTACTGCTCGACATCGTCGGGTAGGTCGGGGGCGCGGGCTGGTAGCCCAGGGCTCGGGCTGCCGACTGCCGACACTCGTCTCTTTCATCATTCAGGAACTCGCCGGCGGAATGCCTCATCATTCAGGAACCCGCGCGCGAAGTTCCTCCGTATTCAGGAACCCGCCGACACCTCTGCGCAGTATTCAGGAGTTCGGGCTCAGATCAGCCCTTTAGGGGAACTGGATGCCGCGGCATCCGTCCCACTTGGCCTTTTCCGTCGCCACAATTCCTGAATTCTGAAAATGAGCCGCGGCACTGCAAAGTGGCTGACGGGCGGCGCGGCGGCACCGCAATGTGACGGCCTGCTCCGCAGCTGACGCGCTACTCGCCGACACCGCAACGCGGCAGTTCAGTCCTTGGACTGCTCGATCGCGGCCCGCACCATGCGATCGCACCACGACCAGTCGGTGACGATGCGGCGAAAGCTCAGCCGCACGACGATGAATCCGCGCGCGGTGAGTTCTGCGGAACGCCAGCGGTCGAGTTCGAACGACTCGGGATCGACATGGTACTGGCGGCCGTCGACCTCGATGACGACTCTCGTGCCGTCAACGATGGCGTCGACCCGTCCGACATCGGCGACGTGCACCTGCTGGATGAGATCGATACCCACCGCCCCGAGTCGCTGGCGCACCAATGACTCCGGTCCAGATTCGCTCCCCTCCCGACACAGGTGCGCAACCTTTCGGTCCTCGTCGGACGCGTTCTCGAAATACGTCAACAGCGTGGGACGGTCAACGAACGCGAGCGCCGTGTCGAGGCACGCGATAGCCGTCTCCCGGTCAGACCAGGCGACCATCTGTCGGAGGCAGACCGGGAGCGGCACTCGCCATGACTCCGGCCCGAGTTCTGGGACGGCTCCGCCCGCGAGCCAGTGCAGCACCGTCGGCCGGGGCGCAGTGTCCGGACACAGCGGCGACCCGTCGACAAAGCTCGGGGGCCGGTTGGTACGGAGCCGGGACGACGTCCGGCCGACCGAAACATGCAGGCGAGGGTCGAAACCCGACCACAGTCCATAGGATGCTGCCGCTGACGGCCCCGCGAGCAGGCCACCGATCCGAGCCGCCGCGATGGCGTCGTCACCAGCCGCCGCGGTCACGTACCTCGCCTGCCGAACGCGGCGGATATCCCCGAGCTTCACCGCCGCCGTCAGGTCGTAGCCGCTGAGCCCGGCGCCGATGAGTTGCTGTCGCGTCGCGATCCCGCCGAACGAGTCGACGATTACCGCCGCGGAACTTGCCCGGCGTGACGTCCGCCGCTGAGGACGGCGCGCGCCCGCTCGGTCCCTGGCATTATCGGGCACGCTCACGGAGGTCATGGGGAATGATGTGTCGCCGCGCGGGCGGAATGGCGGCCCGCCGCGACATCCGTGGACCGCAGCGAGACGGCGTGGCCCGGGAGGACAGGTGGCGCGGCAGCGGGGCGGCGGGCTGGCGCGGAGGCGCCGGTGGCAGCATCCATTCTCGTCACGGGCCAGCAGTCGTTTCATCATTCAGGAACCGGCGCCGGCAGGCCGCGGTCAGGGCTGCCAAACCGCAGCGGGATCGTTCAGTTATCGTACGGATGGGTCATGAAAAGCCCGGCCTTCCTGAATGATGAAGGCGTCGGCCCGGCAATTCCTGAATAATGACGAAATCGGGCCGCCCGTTCCTGAATGATGACGAAATCGGGCCGCCCGTTCCTGAATAGTGACAGCAGGACAGCGGCCGAAGGACCGGACGGCAGCAGCTCGGCCGCCCGCCCAGCACCCCTACGCGACGATGTGCATCGCCCGCGCGGCATCCGTGATGCTGCCAGACAGCGACGGGTACACCGCGAATGCCCGCGCCACCTGGTCGACCGTGAGGCGGTGCTCGATCGCGATCGCGATCGGCAGGATCAGCTCCGACGCGTGCGGCGCCACGATGACCCCGCCGATCACGGTGCCGGAGCCGGTGCGAGCGAACAGCTTGACGAAGCCCTCCTTGAGGCCCTGCATCTTCGCGCGCGGGTTCGACGCGAGCGGCAACTTGTAGATCGTGCCCTGCGCGACACCGTCTTCGATCTGCTTCTGGGTCCAGCCGACGGTCGCGATCTCCGGCTGGGTGAAGATGTTGGATGTCACGTTCCGCAACTCGGTCGGATTCACCGCGTCGCCCATCGCGTGGAACACCGCCGCGCGACCCTGCATCGACGCGACAGACGCGAGCGGCAGGAAGTCGGAGCAGTCCCCGGCGGCGTAGATGCTCGGCATCGACGTGCGCGCGACGCGGTTGACCCTGATGTGGCCCGACTCGGTCAGCTGCACGCCGGCCTCCTCGAGCCCGATGCCCGCCGTATTCGGGATCGACCCGACCGCGAGCAGGCAGTGGCTGCCCTCGACGGTGCGCCCGTCGGCCAGGGTAGCCACGACGCCGGTGTCGGTGCGGGTCACCGACGACGCGCGCGACTTCGACAGCACCGTCATGCCGTTGCGCTTGAAGACGTCCTCGATCACGCGGGCGGCATCGGCGTCCTCGCCGGGCAGCACCTGGTCGCGGCTCGAGATGAGGGTCACTTCAGAGCCGAGCGCCCGGTAGGCCGAGGCGAACTCGGCCCCGGTCACGCCCGATCCGACGACGATGAGGTGCTCCGGCACCGACTGCAGCGTGTACAGCTGAGTCCAGGTGAAGATGCGTTCCCCGTCGGGCTGCGCCGTGGGCAGGATGCGGGGGCTCGCGCCGACCGAGACGATGAGGGTGTCGGCGTCGATCTCGTCGAAGTCCGTCGCACCGGATCCCCGGCCGGTCGACACGATGAGCCGCTGTGGGCCGTCGAGGCGGCCGTCGCCCTCCACGATGCGCACGCCGGCCTTGATGAGCTGCGACTTCATGTCGTCGGACTGCTGGCGGGCGAGGCGCAGCAGGCGCGCGTTCACCGCGGAGAGGTTGACCGCGACCTCGGGGCGCACCGGCCGGCCCGATTCGTTGCGGCCGAAGAACTGCACGCCGAGGTCGGCGGCCTCCTTGATCGAGTTGGATGCCTCGGCCGTCGCAATCAGCGTCTTCGACGGCACCACGTCGGTGAGGACCGCGGACCCACCCACCCCGACGCGTTCGACCAGCGTGACCTCGGCGCCGAGCTGCGCGCCGGCCAGCGCGGCCTCGTAGCCCCCAGGGCCCCCGCCGAGAATGGCAATGCGCTGCTTACGGTCGAACTCATAGGACATGCGTTCATTCTCGCTCACCCGCGACGGCCACCCAAACCCGCGCGCCAGCCCCCGCCCGCGCCCGCGCCGACACTCCCCTGCCGATACTGCGCGGGCCGAATGCATAGGGTGGGAAGCATGTCGAGCACCCACGCGCACCCCCTCTCCGATCCCCAGGCCGACCCGTTCGAGATCGCCGCGGCCGCCGCCGCCGATATCGCCGAGAAGACCGGCATCGAGAAGCACGAGATCGCCCTCACGCTCGGCTCCGGCTGGGCGAAGGCCGCCGACCTCATCGGCGAGACCGTCGCGACCATCCCGGCGACCGAGGTCACCGGCTTCAGCGCACCCGCCCTCGAGGGGCACGGCGGCTCGATCCGCTCGATCCGCCTGCCGAACGGCAGCCACGCGCTCGTGATCGGCGCCCGCACCCACTATTACGAGGGCCACGGTGTTCGGCGCGTGGTACACAGCGTGCGCACCGCAGCCGCCACCGGTGCATCCATCATGATCCTCACCAACGGCGCGGGCGGTATCAAGCCAACCTGGACCCCCGGCACCCCGGTGCTCATCAGCGACCACATCAACCTCACCGCAGACTCCCCACTCGAGGGCGCGACCTTCGTCGACCTCACCGACCTGTACTCCCGGCGGCTGCGCGACATCGCCCGCACGATCGACCCGACACTCGACGAGGGCGTCTACACGCAGTTCCGCGGACCGCACTACGAGACCCCGGCCGAGGTGCAGATGGCGAAGACCATCGGCGGGCACATCGTCGGCATGTCGACCGCCCTCGAAGCCATCGCCGCCCGCCAGTCGGGCATGGAAGTGCTCGGCCTGTCGCTGATCACCAACCTCGCCGCGGGCATCCCGAGCACGCCGCCCAGCCCCGCCGCAGTCCCCGAGGCCGGCGCCGCCGCCGCACCCGCGATCAGCGCCC
>NZ_JAALGE010000013.1 GCF_011057645.1 Marisediminicola senii
TTCTTTTTTTTTAGATGAACGGCCACCCGCGAAGACCTACACTGTCCTCTTCGAGAGCAGCGCAAGGTGGGTATAAGAGACGGGGAGTGATCATGGCGGTGATGAGAACGCCCGCCACGACGCTCGCGCCTACCAGGCCGGCGAGGGCCCCCAGCACGCCAACAGGCCTCGGAATTTGCTCAGACATAGACTCAGGGTAAGGGATAATGCCTTTTTCCAAACTGAACGGACACCTCCATGCCTCGCTGGGAATACCTCACCACCCCCCTCATGATCCATAACACCGCCGCGATCCTGAACAACTGGGGCTCCGAGGGATGGGAGCTCGTGCAGGTCGTCACCGGTCCGGAGGGCGGCCTCGTCGCCTACCTCAAGCGCCAGGTCGCGGGCTCCTGATGTCGCAGGTAGACGACAACCTCGCCCGGCTCGGGCTGGTCGTTCCGTCGGTGGTTCCCCCCGTCGCCGCCTACACCCCTGCGGTCGTCACGGGCAACCTGGTCTTCACCTCGGGGCAGCTGCCCTTCGTCGACGGCGCGCTGCCCGCGACCGGCAAGGTCGGCGCGGCAGTGACCGCCGACCAGGCGAAGGACCTGGCTGCGGTGTGCGCCATGAACGCGCTCGCCGCGGCGAAGACGGTGCTGGGTTCGCTCGACCGGGTGACGCGCGTCGTCAAGGTGGTCGGCTTCGTGGCATCCGACCCGACCTTCACCGGCCAGCCCGGGGTGATCAACGGGGCCTCCGAGCTGCTCGGCGAGGTCTTCGGCGATGCCGGGGTACACGCCCGCAGCGCGGTCGGAGTCGCAGTGCTGCCGCTGGACTCGCCGGTCGAGGTCGAAGTGATCCTCGAGTTCGCCTGAGTCTTCGGCTTCGGCTTCGGCCTCTGCTTCGGCCTCGGTTCCGCTTCGGCTTTGACCTCTGCTTCGGCTTCGGCCTGGCCGAACGCACTACGGGCCCGCCGTCACGCTCATCGTGACTGCGGGCCCGTCGGCGTTAACGGCCGAGGATGACGTCAGGCCTTCATCTTGTCGCTGATGATCTGCATCACCGAGGTGTCGGCGAGCGTCGTGGTGTCGCCGATGGCGCGACCCTCGGCCACGTCCTGCAGCAGGCGCCGCATGATCTTGCCCGAGCGCGTCTTCGGCAGCTCGTTCACGACGAAGATCTGGCGCGGCTTGGCGATGGCACCGATCTGCTGGCCGACGTGGGTCCGGAGCAGGGTGGATGCCTCGTCCGCCGTCTGCTTGCCTGCCTGCTTCGATCGCAGGATCACGAACGCGACCACGGCCTGCCCGGTGGTCTCGTCTGCGGCACCCACCACCGCCGCTTCGGCGACGATCGGGTGCGACACCAGGGCCGACTCGATTTCGGTGGTCGACAGTCGGTGGCCGGAGATGTTCATCACGTCGTCGACGCGGCCGAGCAGCCAGATGTCGCCGTCGGTGTCGACGTGCGCACCGTCGCCGGCGAAGTACTTCGACCCCTCGAGCGCGGCGAACTTCGACCAGTAGGTCTCCTTGAAGCGCTCGGGGTCGCCCCAGATGCCGCGCAGCATCGACGGCCACGGCTCGGAGACCACGAGCAGACCTCCGTTCGGCGGGTCGACGCGCGTGCCGTCTTCGCCGAGCACGTCGATCGAGATCCCGGGAATCGGGGTCTGCGCCGAACCCGGCTTGAGGGTCGTGACGCCGGGCAGGGCGGAGATCATGATGGCGCCGGTCTCGGTCTGCCACCAGGTGTCGACGATCGGGGTCTTGCCCGCGCCGATGATGTCGCGGTACCAGATCCACGCCTCGGGGTTGATCGGCTCTCCCACCGACCCGAGCAGCCGCAGGCTCGACAGGTCGGAGGCCTGCGGGATCTCACGCCCGAGCTTCATGAAGGTGCGGATGGCGGTGGGCGCGGCATACAGGATCGTGACGCCGTACTTCTCGATGATCTTCCACCAGCGTCCGGGCGCCGGGGAATCGGGAACGCCCTCGTACATCACCTGGGTTGCGCCGTTGGCGAGCGGGCCGTAGACGACATAGCTGTGGCCGGTCACCCAGCCGACGTCGGCAGTGCACCAGAACACGTCGGTCTCGGGCTTGAGGTCGAAGACGTTGCGGTGCGTGAACGACGCCTGCGTGAGGTATCCGCCGCTGGTGTGCAGGATGCCCTTGGGCTTGCCGGTGGTGCCGGAGGTGTAGAGGATGAACAGCGGCTGCTCGGCTTCGAAAGGCTGCGCCTCGTGCTCGGCGGATGCCCCATGCACGGTGTCGTGCCACCACACGTCTCGGGTGTCCGTCCACTCGATCTCGTTCTCGCCGCGCTTGACGACGAGCACGTTGGTGACGGTGTTCTTCGCCGACTTGGCGAGGGCGCTGTCGACCGTGGGCTTGAGGGGCAGCACGGCACCTTTGCGCCACCCACCGTCAGCGGTGATCACGAGCTTGGCTCCGGCGTCGTCGATGCGGTCGCGGAGGCTGTCGGCGCTGAAGCCGCCGAAGATGACGGAGTGCACGGCGCCGATGCGCGCGACCGCGAGCATGGCGACGGTGGCTTCGGGGATCATCGGCATGTAGATCGCGACCCGGTCGCCCGCCTCGATGCCCAGCGAGGTGAGCACGTTGGCGGCACGCTTGACCTCGTCGGTCAGCTGCGCGTAGGTGATGGTGCGGCTGTCGCCCGGTTCGCCCTCCCAGTGGATGGCCACCCGATCGCCGTTGCCGGCGATGACGTGCCGGTCGAGGCAGTTGTAGGCGACGTTCAGGGTGCCGTCGGCGAACCAGCGCGCGAACGGTGGATTGCTCCAGTCGAGGGTCTCCGTGAACGGGGTATCCCAGTGCAACTCCCTCGCCTGCTCGGCCCAGAACGCCAGCCGGTCCTCGGCCGCCCGCTCGTAGAGCGCGCCTGTCGCGACCGCGGACCCGGTGAATTCCTCGGGGGGCGGAAAGCGGCGTTCCTCGTGCAGAAGGCTGTCGATGGAGTTGCTAGGCATGGATGGATCCCCTTTGACCTCATGGATTCCGCATCGGCGCGGGCCCTCGCGCACCATCCTAAGGGCCGCTCGTATTCGGGGAGATCGTGCGGTTTACCGCAGCCCGCGGGCGGTGATTCGGGGCGATCCGGCCGGTGAGACCCTTTGCCTGAGGCCAGATCTGCACTACACTCAAAGCTGCCGAATTGAATTCGGTTAGTGATGCCATCAGGATTCCCCCCAATCCGGCGTCACTGTGGCGGCACCAGTTCCCCCCAACCGGTGCCGCCCCTCTCGTTAAGCCCGGGCCGTCGTAAGCAGCGTCGCTGCGACCGCCTGGGCCACGAATGCTCCTCCACCGCGCTGCCCCAGCTGCATTGACCACAGGCTCCGCCGCTCTACCGCGGGGCCGGTCGCCGGTCGCCGAGGGTGGGGGCATGACCAGTGCAGTGCTCCGGCCCGGGTGGGGCCAGCGACCGGGGGAGCGCTTCGTCGCGCGACGCGCGGATGCGGTGACCGGGGGTGCGGGCGGCGCGGGGTCGCCCGGTGGGGCGCAGCTGCCGGTGACCCCGTCCCGGCGCCTCGCGCGCGATGGGCGCGAGCTCGACGAGTTCGGCGTGCTGCGGCAGTTCGTCGCGGATCCCGCGGTGACGGATGTGTTCATCAACGGCCCTGGTGAGGTCTGGGTCGACCGCGGTGACGGGGCGGAGCGGCATCCACACCCCCTGCTCGACGAAGACGAGGTACGCGTGCTCGCCGTGCGGCTCATCGCGACCGGGGGGCGACACGTCGACGAGGCGACGCCGTGCATGGACGTGCGCCTGCACGACGGCATCAGGGTGCACGCCGTGCTGCCGCCGGTATCGACCTCCGGCACTCTGCTGTCGATCCGGCTGCCCCGGGTCACGACGATCACCGTCGACGGGCTCGAGGCCAGTGGCTTCTTCGCCGACGTGCCATCCGGTGCGGTGCGGCGCCTGCTCGACCGGCGCCGCAACATCCTGCTGACCGGCGCCGGGGGTAGCGGCAAGACCACGTTCCTCGGCGCCCTGCTCGCGCTCGCCCCGCCGACCGACCGCATCGTCGCGATCGAAGACGTCGCAGAACTGCGCGTCGACCACCCGCACTTTCTCTCGCTCGAAGCGCGGCAGGCGAACGTCGAGGGGGCGGGGGCGGTGAGCCTCGAACGCCTCGTGCGAGAAGCGCTGCGGATGCGGCCGGACCGCCTCGTACTCGGGGAATGCCGCGGGGCCGAGATTCGCGAGCTGCTCTCCGCGCTCAACACCGGGCACGACGGCGGCGCCGGCACCCTGCACGCGAACTCGCTCGCCGACGTTCCCGCGCGGATGGAGGCGCTCGGCGCGCTCGCAGGGCTCGGGCCGACCGCCGTCGCCCGCCAGACGGTCAGCGCCATCCACTCCGTGCTGCACCTCGAACGACGCCACGGCATCCGGCGACTCGCCCGGATGGGCCGCTTCGCCCTCGACGCGCACGACCGGCTGTGCATGGTCGAGGTGTCGATCCCGCCCGGTGCAGACGACCTTGCGGTGAGCGGGGGTGGGCCGGTGAGCGGGGGTGGGCCGGTGAGCGGGAACGCGAGCGCATCGGTGAGCAGGAGCGGGCCGGTGGGCAGAGGCGGGCCGTTGGGTAGAGGCGGGCCGGTGAGCAGGGGCGGCCCCGCGCCGGGCGCGGGCGGTCGTGCGTAAACCGACCGGGTCGCTCGATCCGGTCGCATCGGTCGTGCACAAGCTCGCCGTACTGCTCGCTGCCGGGGTGGCGCCCGCATCGAGTTGGCGGTACCTCGCGCAGCAGCCAGCGGGCGGGGCGACGGCGATGCTGGAGCGGGTCGCGAACGACGCCGCAACGGGCGCGCCGGTCGACGCGAGCATCGTCGCCGCGCTCGACACCGTCGCGCCGGCCGACGCCGGGGCCTGGAGGGGCCTCGCCGCGGCGTGGCGGGTCGCGACCGATGCCGGGGCGCCCCTCGCGCCCACACTGCGCGACTTCGCGGTCTCGCTGCGGGCGCTCGCGCAGATAGAGAGGGACCTCGAGACGGCGCTCGCCGCTCCCGTCGCCACCGCCCGCATGGTGATGGCGCTGCCCGCGGTCGGGTTGCTGTTCGGCATCGTGCTCGGGTTCGACGTGCTCGGAACGCTGTTCACCACCATCCCCGGCGCGGTGTGCCTCGGTCTCGGGTGCATGCTCATGCTCGCCGCCCGGTTGTGGAACCGGCGCATGGTGGACGCTGCCCGACCGACCCGCCTGACGCCGGGGCTCACGCTCGACCTGATGGCCATCGCCGTGTCGGGTGGCGCGGCGATCCCGCGTGCGGTCGACGCCGTTGAGCGCGCCCGCACCGCATGCGGCCTCCCGCCCGACGGGTCGGAGGCGGCCGTGGCGGAGGTGCTCGACCTGTCCCGCGCCGCCGGGGTGCCGGCCGCCGCGCTGCTGCGGAGCCAGGCCGACGAGGAGCGCCGGATCGCCCGCAGCGACGGCGACCGCCGCGCAGCCACCCTCGCGGTCAGCCTGATGCTGCCGCTCGGCCTGTGCGTGCTCCCCGCGTTCATGGTCGTCGGCGTCGCGCCGCTCCTCATCTCCGTCATCTCGTCCACAGTCGCCGACTTCTGAGCCTGGACACCGGTCTTCCCTCGACAGGCACGACGGACGCAGCCTCCCGGCACACTGGCCGCGAGCCGATCAACCCATGAACCGAAGGACGACGATGATCGAGAGAATGCTGGCACTGCGGGCGAGACTGCGGAACGACGACGAGGGCGCGGCGACCGCCGAATACGCGATCGCGACGATGGCGGCGGTGGGGTTCGCCGGGCTCCTGGTGGTGATCATGCGCAGCGATGAGGTGCGGGGCATCCTCACCGACCTGGTGCACCGTGCCCTCACTTTCGCCGGATAGCGCAACCGGCGACGGGTGCGGCGGGCGGTGCGGCGAGTTGCGGCGCCAGCGGGGCAGTGTGACGGCGGAATTCGCGGTGGTGGTTCCGACGGTCATCCTGCTGCTCGCGCTCTGCCTCGCCGCCGTGCAGCTCGCGGGCCGGCAGCTCGTGCTGCAGGACGCCGCTGCGATGGCGGCCAGGACGGCCGCGCGCGGCGAGGGCGCCGCCGCCGCGTCCGGCTTGCTCGCGACGGTCGCTCCCGGGGCGCGGCTGGCGGTGGAGAACCGCGGCGAGATGCTGTGCGTGCGGGTCACCGCGGCGGGAACCGGAATGTTCTCGGCGGTCACCCTCGCGGCGAGCAGTTGCGCCCTCGCCGGCGGCCTTTAACGCGCGCGGAAACAGGGGGCGCTCGTATTCTCTCGGCTCCGCCACGTCACCCCCACTGCACATTGCATACGCCTATATAGAAGGGAGCGCTCCCGGTGCCTGTTCAGGTCACTCGTCACCCCGCGATCCGGGTCGTCCGCCGCATGGCGGGGGAGGCCGCTCTCCGCCTGGCCACCGACGCGGGGGCGGGGTCGATCCTCGCGGTGGCGATCATCGCCGCAGTGCTCG
Source organism: Marisediminicola senii (assembly GCF_011057645.1). Lineage (GTDB taxonomy): Bacteria > Actinomycetota > Actinomycetes > Actinomycetales > Microbacteriaceae > Marisediminicola > Marisediminicola senii. Next base: position 6,466 of record NZ_JAALGE010000013.1, read on the forward strand.
TGGCGACGACCGCGGTGCTGCCCGTCACCGCCGTTCTGGTCGCGCACCGCCAGGCATCTTCAGCCGCAGATGCGTCGGCGCTCGCCGCGGCCGATGCGGCAGTCGGCATCCAACCGGGCGCACCATGCGTACTGGCCGACGCGGTGGCAGTGGAGAACGGTGCGACGGTCGACGGATGCCGCCTGGACGGGGTCGTCGCGACCGTCACGACGACGGTGGCGGTGGCCACATTCCGGCTCTCGGCGACGGCCACGGCGGGTCCGCCGGGAATGGCCGACGGCTCATCGGCGGGGCCGTCGTCCCCGACGGGTGATTAGGAACCCGGGACGGTTGGGTGTGTATGGTGTGCGTGTCAGGGGTTCATCCCTCATCCGTTGAGCGATGTCACGACCGCACAGCAGACGGTGACGCCGGGGAAGCTATTCCCGCGCCCACGACCCTCAGCAGAACCAAGGAGCAAGGTGCCAGGCACGAAAAAACTGGTAATCGTCGAGTCGCCAGCCAAGGCGAAGACGATTGCCCAGTATCTCGGAGACGACTACGAGGTGCAGGCCTCGGTTGGCCACATCCGAGACCTGGTCGAGCCCAAGAACCTCCCCGCCGAACTGAAGAAGGGGTCGCTGGGTAAGTTCTCGGTCGACGTCGACAACGGCTTCGAGCCCTACTACGTGGTCTCCGACCAGAAGCGCAAGACAGTCGCCGACCTCAAGCGGGCACTCAAGAACGCCGACGAGCTCTACCTCGCAACTGATGAGGACCGCGAGGGCGAAGCCATCGCGTGGCACCTGCTCGACGAACTCAAGCCCACCGTGCCGGTGCGCCGCATGGTGTTCCACGAGATCACCAAGGAGGCCATCGAGCACGCGAAGCAGAACACGCGCGACATCGACACCGCCCTGGTCGACGCGCAGGAGACGCGACGCATCCTCGACCGTCTCTACGGCTACGAGATCTCCCCGGTGCTCTGGCGCAAGGTCGGCCCCGGTCTTTCCGCGGGCCGGGTGCAGTCCGCCGCGACCAGGCTCGTCGTCGACCGCGAGCGCGAGCGACTCGCCTTCACCGCCGCCAGCTACTGGGACCTGCTCGCCCGCATCGCCCCGGCCGACGGCGGCACCGAGTTCGACTCCCGCCTCGCCAGGGTCGACGGTGCCCGCATTGCCCAGGGCAAGGACTTCGACGACCACGGAAAGCTCACCAGCAGCGCGACCGTGCTCGACGAGACCGCGGCCGAAGCGCTCAGCGCCGCGCTGCGCCGCGACGACGCGACCGTCACCGTGCTCTCGGTCGACTCGAAGCCCTACACCCGCCGCCCCGCCGCGCCGTTCACCACCTCGACGCTCCAGCAGGAGGCGGCCCGCAAGCTGCGCTTCACCGCTCGCCAGACCATGAGCGTCGCCCAGGGACTGTACGAGAACGGCTACATCACGTACATGCGAACCGACTCGCCCAACCTCTCGCAGCAGGCGATCTCCGCTGCCCGGTCACAGGCCGCGTCGCTCTACGGCGCCGACACCGTGCCGGAGAAGCCCCGCATGTACAGCGGAAAGAACAAGAGCGCCCAGGAGGCCCACGAGGCCATCCGTCCGGCCGGCGACACCTTCCGCACGCCTCCCGAGCTGCAGTCCACCCTGCGTGGCAACGACTGGAAGCTCTACGACTTGATCTGGAAGCGCACCGTCGCGTCGCAGATGGCCGACGCCAAGGGGTCGACCGCATCCGTGGTCGTCTCCGCCGCCGCCGCGACCTCGCTCGCCGAGTTTCCGGGGCAGGGCCCGACCGTCGCCGAGTTCACGGCGAGCGGCACCGTCATCACCTTCCGCGGCTTCCTGCAGGCATACGAAGAGAGCCGCGACGAAGAGCGCAACGCCGCCGCCGAGCCCAGCGAGGCCAAACTGCCCCCGCTCACGCCGGGCCAGCTGCTCTCCATCGCCGCCGTCGAGGCCAAGGGCCACGAGACCAGCGCTCCGCCGCGCTACACCGAGGCCAGCCTGGTCAAGACCCTCGAAGAGCTGGGTATCGGCAGGCCGTCGACCTACGCGTCGATCATCTCCACGATCATCGACCGCGGGTACGTCACCCCCCGTGGCCAGTCGCTCGTGCCCAACTGGATCGCGTTCTCGGTCGTGCGCCTGCTCGAGCAGTTCTTCGGCGATCTCGTGCAGTACGACTTCACCGCCGACATGGAGAACGACCTCGACCGCATCGCGGGCGGCTCGCAGGACCGCGTCGACTGGCTCAAGGACTTCTACTTCGGCAGCGACAAGCACCGTGGCCTGCGCAACGTCATCGACAACCTCGGCGACATCGACGCGAAGAGCATCAACTCGATCGCCATCACGGCCGACATCACCCTGCGCATCGGCAAGTACGGCCCGTACCTCGAGGTCGAACCGGATGCCGCGGCACCCGTCGAGGGCGCCGACCCGGTCACCCCGCGCCGCGTCAACCTGCCCCAGGACCTCGCGCCTGACGAGCTGACCGCCGCGAAGGCGCAGGAGCTCGTCGACGCCCCCGTGGTCTCCGACCGGGTGATCGGCATCAACCCCGACAACGGTAAGCGCATCGTCGCCAAGGACGGCCGCTTCGGCCCGTACGTCACGGAGCTCGAGCCCGACCCCGAGCCCGAGCCGGAGGCGCCCGCAACTGCCGAGACCGTCGACCCCGCCACCGGCGAGGTCACCCCGGCCCCGAAGAAGAAGGCCCCGGCCAAGAAGCCCGCGGCGGTCAAGCCGCGCACCGCATCGATCTTCAAGTCGATGGACCTCGCCACCGTCGACCTTCCGACCGCCCTTCGGCTGCTGGCGTTGCCGCGGGTGGTCGGCCAGGACCCGGAGACCAGCGACGACATCACCGCCCAGAACGGCAAGTTCGGCGCCTACCTGAAGAAGGGCACCGACACCCGGTCGCTCACGTCGGAAGACCAGATCTTCGACATCGACCTTCCCGGCGCACTCGAGCTGTTCGCACAGCCGAAGTACGGCGGGCGTGCGGCCTCCAGTGCGCTGAAGGAATTCGACGCCGACCCGGAGAGCGGCAAGCCGATCAAGATCAAGGACGGCCGCTTCGGCGCCTACGTGACCGATGGCACCACCAACGCGACCATTCCGCGCGGGGAGACCATCGAGGAGATCGACTTCGAGCGCGCCGTACAGATGCTCGCCGACAAGCGCGCCAAGGGGCCGGCCAAGCCGCGTGCCGCGACGGCCAAGAAGCCGGCAGCGAAGAAGCCGGCGGCCAAGAAGCCGGCAGCGGCGAAGACTGCCGCGGCGAAGACCCCGGCCGCGAAGAAGCCGGCAGCGGCGAAGCCCGCCGCAGCCAAGAAGCCCGCCGTAGCACAGACGACCGCCGCGAAGCCGACCACCGCACGCAAGCCCGCCGGTACCACTGCGCGGGGGGCCGCCGCGAAGAATCCCGCGACGACGACGGCGGCCAGCACCACGGCCTCCAGCACCACGGTCTCCGAGTAGCGTGGCCGGGCTCTTCATCACACTGGAGGGCGGCGACGGGTCGGGAAAGTCGACCCAGTCCGCCCTCCTCGCGCAGTGGCTGGTCTCGGAGGGGCATACGGTCGTGCATTCCCGCGAACCGGGCGGCACCGACCTCGGCCTCGAGCTGCGCGAGATCATCCTGCACAGCCGCGGTCACATCGTTCCCCGTGCCGAGGCGCTGCTGTATGCCGCCGATCGCGCACACAATGTGGCGACGGTGGTGCGCCCGGCGATGGATCGCGGTGAGATCGTCATCCAGGATCGCTACCTCGATTCATCCGTCGCCTACCAGGGAGCGGGCAGGGTGCTCGACGGTTCCGAGGTGCGTGACCTGTCGCTCTGGGCCGCCGAGGGGCTGCTGCCCGACCTCACCGTGCTGCTCGACCTCGGCGTGGCGGAGAGCCGCGCCAGGCTCGACGCCGACGAGAAGGTATTCGACCGCCTCGAATCCGAGAAGGCGGAGTTCCACGACCGCGTGCGCACCTCGTTCCTCGCACTCGCGGCGGCGGAGCCCGACCGGTTCCTCGTGCTCGATGCCGCCCGTGCCATCGATGAGCTGGCAGAGGCGATCAGGGTGCGGGTGGCAACGCTGCTGTGACCGTCGTCGTACCGCCCCTGAACACCCCAGGGGGATGTCCGTGCCCCCGGTTAGGCTTGCGCCATGTCCGTATGGGATGACTTGACCGGGCAGGCCGATGCCATCGCCACCTTTCGGGCGGCCGCCGAGGAGTCCCTGGCCGGCGACGCTAGCCGGTCGATGACGCACTCGTGGCTCATCACCGGGCCGCCGGGGTCGGGGCGTTCCAACCTCGCGTACGCGTTTGCGGCGGCGCTGCTCAGCAACGGCAATCCCGACGGGGATACCGCGACCATCCGCCAGGTCGATGCACGCACCCACCCCGACCTCGGCGTGCTCAGCACCGAGAGGGTGATCATCACCATTGACGAGGTGCGCACCCTCGTCAAGAACTCGAACTATTCGCCATCGGCCGCGCGCTACCGCGTGATGATCATCGAGGATGCCGATCGCATGCGGGAGGCGGCATCCAATGTGCTCCTCAAGGCGCTCGAGGAGCCACCGCCGCGCACCGTCTGGATCCTGTGCGCCCCGAGCGAGGCCGACCTGCTGCCCACCATCCGGTCCAGGGTGCGCACCGTGCGACTGCGGGTGCCCGCGGTCGCCGACGTCGCCGACCTCATCGCGCGACGCGACGGCATCGACCTCGCCGCAGCCACCAGGGCCGCCCGCGAGGCCCAGAGCCACATCGGCATGGCGCATCGCCTCGCCACGAACGAGAACGCCCGGCAACGCCGCGAGCAGACCCTGCAGACCGCGCTGCGCATACGATCGGTGTCTGACGCGGTCGTCGCGGCCGCGACCCTGCTCGAGGTGGCAGGGCAGGACGCCAAGGCCATCACCGCCGAGCGCGACGCCGAGGAACGCGAGAACGCGCTGCGGTCGCTCGGGGTCGCGCCGGGTGCCACGGTGCCGCCCGCCCTCCGGTCGCAGCTGAAGGCCCTCGAAGAAGACCAGAAGAGGCGCGCGACCCGCAGCCTCCGCGACGGCATCGACCGCATCATGGTCGACCTGCTCTCTCTCTACCGCGACATCCTGCTGCTGCAGCTCGGCGTGGGCGGCGAGCTCGTCAACGCGAGCATCATGCCCGACCTCCGGCGGGCGAGCGCCGCTGCCACCCCGGAGCAGACCCTCGCCACCCTCGACGCGATCGCCGAGGCACGGCGCCGCATCGAGGGCAATATCGCCCCCGCGCTCGCGCTCGAGGCGATGCTGATCACTGCAACCCGACGAACGGCCCAGCAATGACCCGCCCCGCACGCACCCGCGCCGCCACCGTCGTCGCGGCGGTGCTTGCCGCCACCCTGATGCTCACCGGGTGCGTGTCACAGTTCCTACCCACCCAGCCGAATGCGACCTCGACCCCCACCGGCGAAGAAGTCGCGGCAGAGATCGAGCCGTTCTACTCGCAGGTGCTCACCTGGCGTGCGTGCGAGGGCGAGTTCCAGTGCGCCACGGCCGAGGCCCCCCTCGACTGGAACGACCCGCAACGCGACTCGATCGACCTCGCCCTCATCCGGTCCTCCGCCGACGGCACGGCCATGGGGTCTCTGCTGATCAACCCGGGCGGGCCGGGCGGCTCCGGCTACGACTTCGTGCGCGACAGCCTCGACTACGCGGTGTCCGACCGGCTGCAGGGCAGCTACGACACCGTCGGCTTCGACCCCCGCGGCGTCAACCGGTCATCGGCCGTCTCCTGCTACGACGACCCGAGCGAGCTCGACGGGTTTCTGTTCGACATCGCCGAGAACCCGGTGGGAACCCCGGAGTACATCGGCGAACTGGAGCAGTCGTCTGCCGCGTTCGGCCAGGCGTGCCTCGAGCACACCGGAGACCTGCTCGGGTTCGTCGACACCGTCAGCGCGGCGAAGGACCTCGACATGCTGCGGGCCATCCTCGGCGATGAGAAGCTCAACTACCTCGGCTACTCGTACGGCACCCTGCTCGGCGCCACCTACGCCGACCTGTTTCCCGACAAGACCGGCAAGCTCGTGCTCGATGGCGCGATCGACCCCTCCACCTCTGACTTCGACGTCACGGCCACGCAGGCCCAGGGCTTCGAGAGTGCGCTGCGGGCCTACCTCGAGGATTGCGTCGGAACGACCGACTGCCCATTCCGCGGCAGCGTCGACCAGGCGGCCCTACAGGTCAAGGCAGTGCTCGACAGCCTCGCCGGGAGCCCGCTGCGCGCGACCGACGGTCGGCAACTCGGCAGCAGCAACATGTTCACCGCGATCATCCTGCCGCTCTACAGCGTCGACAACTGGCCGTACCTGAGCGAGCTGTTCGCGAGCGTCATGTCGGGAGATGCCGACTACGCCTTCCTGCTCGCCGACAGCTACTACTCGCGCGATGAAGACGGCACGTACGCCGACAACTCGACCGAGGCGTTCATCGCCATCAACTGCCTCGACTACGCGGTGACGAGCACGACGGAGACCCTCGAGGCAGAAGCCGCCGAACTCGCCCGGCTCGCACCGGTGTTCGGGCCGTCGATGTCGTACGGCGGAACGGCCTGCGCGTCGTGGCCGTTCGAGTCCACCCGGGAACGCGTCGCCATCGCCGCAGAGGGTTCGGCACCCATCGTCGTCATCGGCACCACGAACGACCCGGCGACGCCGTACGTCTGGGCCGAGAACCTGGCCGGCCAGCTTGAAAACGGGCTGCTCGTCACCTACGAGGGGGAGGGGCACACCGCCTACAACAAGTCCAACGACTGCATCAACGACGCGGTCGACGACTTCTTCATCTCCGACACGCCCCCGGCCGACCAGACCGTCTGCTGACCCCGCGACCGCCCAGCTGCGCGCGGCGACCGGCAACGGTGCCGGCGCGCCAGGGGCGTGACCCGCAGTTTGTGTCGCCCCGTGCGAACTGCGACACTCGGGGGCATGACCGCCGAACCCCAGGGCCTCCGCGAGCGCAAGCGCCTCGCGACCCGCCGCGCGATCCAGCTCGCGGTGCTCAGCCTCGTTCTCGAGCGGGGTTTCGACTCGGTCACCATCGATGACATCAGCGCCAGGGCGGATGTTGCCCCGCGCACCTTTTTCAACTACTTCGCGTCGAAGGAAGCCGCCATCGTCGGCGATCCGCTCACCATCCCGGCCGGCGTGCACCTGGAGACCTTCGTGGTCGCGGGCCCGCATTCCGACCTGTTCCACGACCTGGCGGTGCTCATCGGCAATGCCGTCGAATCGGTTCCCGCGGAGGTCGACCTCATGCAGCTGCGACGACGCGTGCTGAAATCGCACCCCCACCTGCTCGCCATGCGTCTCGCCACCATGCGCTCCTTCGAGACGGAGCTCACGACCGTCGTCGCGCGACGCCTCGCCGCGGACGACCCGACCTGGGCCGCCGATTCCGACGCCCTGCAGGACCGCGCCGAACTGGTCACCCTGATGGCGGTCGGTGCCATGCGCCACGCGTGGGCGCGATGGGCCGACACCGACGGGGAGATCCCCCTCACCGACGGGCTGGTCTCGAGTTTCACCCACGTGACCGAGATCGTCGCGCGGGCACCCGCAGAATGATCGGCTAGGCTGTTGAGCTGTGTCGCCGGAGAAATCCGGCGTGCACGCCGCCTTAGCTCAGTCGGTAGAGCATCTCACTCGTAATGAGAAGGTCGTCAGTTCGATTCTGACAGGCGGCTCCGTTCGTAACGCTGGACAGCAGCATCCATCACCGGAGCTTGTCCTGGTGTCGCGCACCGCGAGCCATCGCCGTGCCACCGGCGCAGGTTACCCTTGGGCTTGCTGCCAGCTCCCCGCGGCGCACACCCATTGCATCTAAGGAGAACCCATGTCGGTCGGCCTGCTCGCGGTTGTCGATGACATCCTCACCGCCGCCCTCAAGGCGAGCGCGAAGACCGCCGGGGTCGTCATCGACGACGCGGCCGTGACTCCCCAGTACGTGCAGGGGCTGACCCCGGCGCGCGAGCTCCCCGTGGTCTGGCGCATCGCCCGGGGCAGCCTGATCAACAAGTTCGTCGTGATCATCCCCCTCGCGCTCCTGCTCTCGGCGTTCGCGCCGTGGGTTCTGCCGTACCTGCTGATCCTCGGCGGTTCGTACCTGTGCTTCGAGGGCGCCGAGAAGGTCCTGGAGTGGTTCGGCGTGCACCACGCCGCGAAGGACACCGACGTGCGGGATGAGAAGAAGCTGGTGTCCGGCGCCGTGCGCACCGACCTGATCCTGTCGAGCGAGATCATGCTCATCTCGCTCGCGAGCCTCGACGCCGATCTCGGTATCTGGATGACCCTCGCTGCCCTCGTGGTGATCGGCCTCGGCATGACGGCCCTCGTCTACGGGGCCGTCGCACTCCTGGTCAAGATCGACGACATCGGCCTTCGCCTCATGAAGAGCGAGGCGCGCGGGGTGCGCCGCGTCGGTGCGCGCGTCGTCCACTCCATGCCGTTCGTGTTTAAGGCGATCAGCATCATCGGAACGGTCGCCATGCTGTGGGTCGGCGGGCACCTGGTGACCGTCAACCTCGCCGAGACCTTCTGGCATGCCCCCTACGACCTGCTGCACGTGGTGACGGACGCCGTCGAGGCGGCCGGACCGGTCGTGGTGTGGATCGCCGACACAGCGGTGTCTGCCGTATTCGGTGTCGTGCTCGGCATGATCATCGCCGGTGTCGTGATGGCGATCACCCGCGTCGTGAAGCGCCGCGAACCGGCCAACGCCGGTCACTGAGTCGGCATCACTGAAACGGCGTCATCGAGGCGGCGTCACTGACGCGGCCTCGCTCGTCTGGCGTCACTCCACCGGATCGGCGGCGAGGAAGGTGCTTCCCCGGTCTGGCCAGACGTGATCGAGAAGCGCCAGACGGTCGGGAAAGTACCGGTAGATGGTGCCGATCGACACGCCGGCCAGTTTGGCGACCTGCCCGGTGGTCAGCCGGTCCCGACCCCATTCCGGGTCGGCCAGGATGTCGCGCACGGCCGCTTCGATCGTGGCCACGGTTCGCCCCGCCCGTTTCTGGCGCGGGGCGTTTCGTAGGACGGGGTTCTCGATCTGCGTGGTCATGTGACGACCGCGTGCTCTCGCGCGACGTCGGCCTGGGTCGCCTCGGGCAGGATCTGCAGCCCCGACGTGCGATGCGTGGTCGCCATCAGCTCTTCGACCCACTGCCGGTTGATGCTCGGCATGGCGCTGTGCGTGAAGTCGAACGAGACCGGAACGTGCCGGTCGATCCACACCGTGGTGCGGCCGCCCACCTCGTCGGGCTTCGACCAGCTGAACATGAACGATTCGTCTCGCCTGAGCTTCGCCGTGATGACGATCTGGAGGTGGAGGAGGAGCCTGTCCTCGAAATCCACGATCACGCTGCTGTCGTAGGTAAAAGTACCCATGTCGTCTCCCGGAGAATTTCGGCTGCGCATTCTCGAAACGGGGACTTGGTCACTCGCCGGCGGCGATCGAATAGTCAGCTGGTAGCAGGATACTCACCTTTGCCAAGATTCCCCCAGTCTCATCGATGCGGTATCGATTCACCGACGCCGCCTGTTGGCACCCGCATGACAACTATCGGAATCATCGGAGCAGGACACATCGGCAGCCAGATCGCGCGCACGGCGATCGAGACCGGCCACGATGTCGTGATCAGCAACTCCCGGGGACCGGAGACCCTGGCCGACCTCATCGCCGAACTGGGCGAGCACGCGACCGCCGCGACAGCCGAGCAAGCGGGCGCGGCAGGCGACATCGTCGTCGTGACGGTTCCGCTCAAGAACTACCGCGAGGTTCCGGTCGCGCCCCTCGCCGGCAAGATCGTCATCGACACCAACAACTACTACCCAGAGCGTGACGGCCAGATCGCCGAGCTCGACTCCGAGTCGGCCACCGTCTCGGGCCTCCTCCAGGCGCACCTGCCGCAGAGCACCGTCGTGAAGGCGTTCAACCACATCTACTTCGGCGCAATCACCGACGACGCGCTGCCAGAGGGCACCACCAACCGTCGCGCCCTCGCGATCGCCGGGGACGACGACAACGCCAAGGCACTCGTCGCGGCGCTGCAGAACCAGTTCGGGTTCGACACGGTCGACGCCGGCACCCTCGACGAGAGCTGGCGCTTCGAGCGCGACCAGCCCGCCTACGTCGTGCGACAGAACGCCGTCGAACTGCGCGCCAACCTCGCGCTCGCCGAGCGCAACAAGAACAGCCAGTAACCGGGCTGTTCCTCCGGCGGGGCGCTGCAGCACGCGGTCGCCCCGCCGCGGCAGGTCCCGGCGGCAGTTCCGGGCCCAGTTCGAGAATAAACTCAGGTAGATGACACCCGCGGGGCGCACCAGCAGGAGCGCTCGCACGGACTCCAGCTCCCCGCAGCTGCAGCTGCAGCCGCAGCCGCCCAGTACACGCCCAGCACCAGCACCTCAGTGACGAGACGAACGGACCCCACCATGAAGACCGACCTGCCCGTAGTGACATTCGGCCGCACGGATCTCGAGATCACCCGCGTGGGCTTCGGCGCCTGGGCCATCGGCGGCGCCCGCCGCGGCGAATGGGCGAACGGCTGGGGTGCGCAAGACGACGACGAGTCGCTCGCCGCCATCCGCCACGGTATCGAGCGCGGGGTCAACTGGATCGACACCGCCGCGATCTACGGCCTCGGCCACTCCGAGGAGGTCGTCGGCCGTGCCATCCGCGATTTCGCGGTGGAAGACCGTCCCTACGTGTTCACCAAGGGTGGCGTGGTCTGGGACGACGACGACCACTCCACGCCGTCACGCAAGATGGCGAACCCCGAATCCCTGAAGCGTGAGGTCGACGACTCCCTTCGTCGCCTCGGCGTCGAGCAGATCGACCTGTACCAGGTGCACTGGCCGACCGAAGACGGAACGCCCATCAACGACTACTGGCAGGCCATGCTCGACATCAAGGCGTCGGGCAAGGTGCGCGCCGTCGGCCTGTCGAACCACACGGTGATCCAGCTCGAGATCGCCGAGGGGCTCGGCCACGTCGACTCGCTGCAGCCCAAGTTCTCTGCCATCGCCCCGCAGAGCGCGTCCGACGTGCTGCCATGGTGCGCAGCCCACGAGACCGCATCGATCGTCTACAGCCCGATGGGGTCAGGCCTGCTCAGCGGCGCGTTCACCGCCGAGCGCGTCGCCGGCCTCGACGATGGCGACTGGCGCCGCAGCAATGACGAGTTCACCATCCGGCTCGACCAGAACCTCGCCATCGGCGCGGCCCTCGGCCGGGTCGCGGAACGCCACGACGTCTCGCAGGCGGCAGCCGCCGTTGCGTGGACGCTCGGCTTTCGCGGCGTCACGGGCGCGATCGTCGGCGCCCGTCGACCCGACCAGATCGACGGCTGGCTCGCCGCGGCATCCCTCGAGCTCACCGACGAGGACTACGCCGAGGTTCGGGCGGCCGGGGTCGCCGCCAGCCCCGAGTGAGCGCGGAGTGAGCGACGCGGAGAGCGGGCCCGGCGCGGCCGGTGCACCAAGCGCGAAAGATGCACCCGAAGCAGCTGGTGCGCCCGGCACGACCGTCGCCGAGCTGGTCGGCCGCACCCTCGCCGGCCTGGGCATCGGCCACGTGTTCACCGTGGTGGGCAGCGGCAACTTCGCGGTGACGAACGCGCTCGCGGCATCCGGGGTTCCCGTCGTCACGACCCGCCACGAGGGGGGAGCGGCGACCATGGCCGACGCGTTCTCCCGCATGGGCGCACTACCCGCGATCGCCAGTACCCACCAGGGCTGCGGGCTCACCAACGCCGTCACCGGTATCGCCGAGGCCGCGAAGAGCCGCACGCCGATGATCGTACTGACCGCCGACGTCGCCGCATCGGCCGTGCGCTCCAACTTTCGCATCGACCAGGACGCCCTCGTCGTGAGCGTCGGGGCGGTCGCCGAGCGGGTGCACTCCGCGCAGTCCGCGGTGGCCGACACCGTGCGCGCCTACCGCACCGCCGTCGACGATCGTCGCACCGTCGTGCTCAACCTGCCGCTCGACGTGCAGGCGATGGAGGCCCCCGCTGGGGCGATGGATGCCGCCGCGGGCGCACCCCAGCACACACCGATCCCGGCGATCCGACCCGCTGCCGCCTCGGTCACGCAGCTGGCGGCGGCGATCCGCGCCGCCGAGCGACCGGTATTCGTCGCGGGCCGCGGTGCCAGGCACGCCGGCCACGAACTGCGGGCGCTCGCGGAGGCATCCGGCGCCCTCGTCGCGACCTCCGCCGTCGCCAACGGCCTGTTCGTCGGCGACGAGTTCGCGCTGGGCATCTCGGGCGGGTTCTCCTCGCCGCTCGCCGCGGAGCTCATCCGGAGCGCCGACCTCATCGTCGGCTGGGGCTGCGCGCTGAACATGTGGACCATGCGCCACGGCAACCTGATCGGGGTGGATGCCACGGTCGCCCAGGTCGACGTCGAAGCCGCCGGCATCGGCGCCAACCGTCCGGTGCACCTCGGCATCGTCGGCGACAGCGCGGTCACCGCGGTCGACGTGCTCGCCGCGCTGGACGCCGAGCCGCGCATCGGCAGCGGCTATCGCACCTCACAGGTGCGGGATCGCATCGGCCGCGGCATCCACTGGACCGACGTCGCCATCGAGACGCTCCCCAACGGCGACCTGCCCGCCGGCTCGCTGTCGACCGCCGACCGCATCGACCCGCGCGAGCTGACCGCCGCGCTCGACGCCATGCTGCCAGCCGAACGCATTGTCTCGATCGACTCCGGCAACTTCATGGGCTACCCCAGCGCCTACCTGCGCGTGCCGGACGAATTCGGTTTCTGCTTCACGCAGGCGTTCCAGTCGGTGGGGCTCGGGCTTGCGACGAGCATCGGTGCGGCCATCGCGCAGCCCGACCGACTCCCCGTGCTCGGCACCGGCGACGGCGGCTTCTTCATGGCGATCGCCGAGCTCGAGACGGCCGTGCGGCTGCGCATCCCGCTCGTCGTGATCGTCTACAACGACAGCGCGTACGGCGCCGAGGTGCACCACTTCGGCGAGGGAGAGGACCTGTCACTCGTGCGTTTTCCCGAGACGGATGCCGCCGCCATCGCCACCGGCTACGGTGCCACGGGCATCACCGTGCGCACGATCGACGACCTCGAGCCCGTGCGGGCATGGCTCGCGTCCGGCCCCACCGCACCGCTCGTCATCGACGCGAAGATCGCGTCCGACGGCGGCGCGTGGTGGCTGGCGGAGGCGTTCAGGGGGCACTGAGGCTCCGCTGCCCCGCCGCCTACTTCTCGACCAGCGCCAGCACCCGCGCCGGGCTGCCGGTGCCGCCGACGATCGGCAGCGGGCTCACCACGATCGTCGCGCCGACCGGCGGCAGGGCGCCGAGGTTGCGGAGCGAGGTGAGTCCGTACTTGTCGTTGCCGAGCAGAAAGTAGTGCGCGGGAAACGCCGGGTCCATGCCGCCCGCCGAACCCGCGTCGATGCCCACGGTCTCGACGCCGAGTCCCGCGATCGGTGTCTGCTCGGCGAGCCACTGGGCGCACGCCGCCGAGACGCCCGGAGTGTGCGGGCCGGTCGCGTCGGCATTGAGGAACGTCTCCTCGGACCCCGCACGCGTCTCCCAGCCGGTGCGCATCAGCAGCCAGGTTCCCGCGGCGAGCGGGCCATGCTCACGCTTCCACGCCTCGACGTGCTCGACCTCGAGGAGAAAGTCGGGGTCGGCCGCACTCTCGGCGCTGACATCGATGACCGACGCCGGCCCGACGAGCCGCGCCACGGGAATGCTCGCCACGTCGTGCCCGTCGCGTCCGCTGATCCAGTGCACCGGGGCATCCACGTGGGTGCCGATGTGCTCGCCGGTGTGGATGTTGTGGTGCTTCCAGTACGGGCCTGGCTCGTCGTAGGCGCTGACCTGCTCGAGGCTGAAGTCGATGAGGTTCGAGAACGGCGGCGGCAGGCGCAGCGCAGGGGTCGAACTGCTGAGCGGCGTCGTGAGGTCGATGACCTCGATGCTGCCGTCGACGAGCGCGGCGGTGAGGTCGGTGAGCACGGTCATGGGGTCTCCTCGGGTCTCTGAAAGGGGGTGGATGCTGCGCTACGCGCGACCGGTGATGGTCACCGTGAACTCGTCGACGCCCTCGACGCCGCCGGTGACCACGTCGCCCGGCTGCAGCGGACCGACGCCCGCGGGCGTGCCGGTGAAGATGAGGTCACCTGGCTGCAGGCTGACCGCGCGCGACGCCGCAGCGACGATGTCGGCGACCGGCCAGATCATCGCAGCCAGGTCGCCGTCCTGGCGAAGCTCGCCGTTGACGCTCAACCAGATGCGCCCGGAGTCGAGGATCGTCGGCAGCGGGTGGATCGCGCTGACCGGGGCCGACAGATCGAACGCCTTGGCCCAGTCCCACGGGCCGCCCCTGTCCTTCGCCTCTCGCTGCAGGTCGCGACGGGGCAGGTCGATGCCGGCGCCGTATCCGAAGATGTGGCCAGCCGCGGCATCCACCTCGATGTCTGCCCCGCCGCGGCCGATGGCGATCACCAACTCGACCGCGTAGTGGAAGTCGGTGGTGAGGGGCGGATAGGGGATGCTGCCGCTCGCGTGAACGACGGCGTCGGCGGGCTTGGTGAAGAAGAACGGCGGCTCGCGGTCTGGATCGTTGCCCATCTCGCGCGCGTGGTCGGCGTAGTTGCGGCCGACGCAGAACACCCGGCGCACGGGCCAGCTGCGGTCGGAGCCGGCGATCGGCAGTGTCGTGGGCTCGACGGGGTCGGGAATGCCGGGGGCGCCGTGCGTGTCGGCTGCTGCCGGGGCTGCCGGGGCTGCCAGGTCGTCGGTCATCGGTGGCCTTCCTGCGGGGAGAACCTGTTGAGCAATGGCCAATCTATCCCGCCGGGCGGCCGCCGGGCGGGAGCAGGCCGGGCGCGACTGTTAGATTTTGCTGTGGTGGCGGACCGTGCGGTCCGCGAGGAAGGAACCAATGCCAGGCACACTCCGCTGGGGAATTCTCGGCCCCGGGGGCATCGCAGCCTCCCAGACGACCGACCTGCTCGGCGACGGGTTTGTCGTCACCGCCGTCGGCTCGCGCTCGCTGTCATCGGCCCGCGAGTTCGCCGACCGGTTCGGCATCGAGAAGGCCTACGGCAGCTACGACGAGCTCGTCGGCGACCCCGACGTCGACATCATCTACGTCGCGACCCCGCACTCGCACCACTACGCGCACGCCCGCCTCGCCCTCGAGGCCGGAAAGCACGTGCTCGTCGAGAAGGCGTTCACCGTGACACAGGAGCAGGCGGCGATCCTCGCCGAACTCGCCGAGAGCAAGAGCCTCGTCGTGCTCGAGGCCATGTGGACCCGCTACCTGCCGCACATGGTTCGCCTGCGCGAGATCGTCGCCGCCGGCACCATCGGCGACGTGCGCTCGATCGTCGTCGACCACACCCAGAAGCTGTCGGCCGACCCGACCAGTCGCCTGCAGGATCCCGCGCTCGCCGGAGGTGCGCTGCTCGACCTCGGCATCTACCCCGTCTCGTTCGCGTGGGACATCCTCGGTGAGCCGACCGCGATCCACGCCTCCGCGTCGTTCACGGCCACCGGCGTCGACCGGTCGACCTCGGTGATCCTCGACTACGAGGAGGGCAGGCAGGCGATCCTGACCACCGCCCTCGACGCGTCGGGCCCCAACACCGCGACCGTGCAGGGCACCGAGGGCTGGATCGCCATCGACCGGGTCTGGTACAACGCCACCTCGTTCACCGTCTACAACTCCGATGGCGACGTCGTCGACACCTACGAATCCGATGTGAAGAACCGCGGCATGCAGTACCAGGCCGCCGAGGTCGAACGCCTGGTCGACGCCCGCTTCACGGCCGGCGTCATCCTCCCGCCGGAGGAGAGCGTGCGCATCATGGGCACTCTCGACGAGATCCGCCGCCAGATCGGCCTGCAGTACCCGGCCGAGATCCTCGCGGTCTGAATCTTCGCAGTCTGAACCTCCGCAGTCTGAGCAGGAAGGCCACCGCATGAACCGCGCACTCTTCATCATCGACGTGCAGAACGACTTCACCGAGGGAGGCGCCCTCGGGGTCGACGGAGGGGCGGCGGTCGCAGCCGGCGTCACCGCCTATCTCGAGGCGAACCCCGGGGTGTACGACCACGTCATCGCGTCGCGCGACTGGCACGACCCAGTGGGCGACAACGGCGGGCACTTCGCGGCCGCGGGCGCCGCGCCGAACTTCTCCACCACCTGGCCGCCGCACTGCGTGGCGGGAACCCCCGGCGCCGACTACCACCCCGCCCTCGACACGTCGGCCGTCACCGCCCACGTGCAGAAGGGGCAGGGCGTGCCCGCCTACTCGATCTTCGAGGGCACCGTCGACGACGGGTCGTCGCTCACCGAGACCCTCGACGAGCTGGGCGTCACCGACATCGACGTCGTCGGCATCGCCACCGACTACTGCGTGCTCGCGTCGGCGCTCGACGCGGTCAAGGGCGGCCGGTCGGTGCGCGTGCTGCGCGACCTCGTCGCCGGCGTCGCCCCCGCATCGAGCGAGGCGGCACTGGCCACCCTCGCCGACGCCGGGGTGACCATCGCCGAATCCCGATGAGCGGGCCCAGCGCCCCACGGCCCGCCGACGAGGTCGCCCTGCTCGCGCGGGTTCCCACCCGGTTGTTCATCGGGGGCGAGTGGGTCGAGTCGACGTCGGGGCGGGGGCTCGCGGTCTCCGACCCGTCGACCGGGGGCGAACTGCTGACGGTCGCCGACGCATCCATCGCCGACGGCCTCAGGGCGATGGATGCCGCTGCCGTCGCCCAACCCGGCTGGGCGGCCACCCCGGCCCGCGAGCGCGGTGAGCTCTTACGCGCGGCGTTCGACCTGCTGCAGCAGCGAGCCGAGGACTTCGCGCTGCTGATGACCCTGGAGATGGGCAAGCCGCTCGCCGAGTCACGCGGCGAGGTCGCCTACGGCGGGGAATTCCTGCGCTGGTTCGGCGAGGAGGCGGTACGCATCCCCGGGCACTACGGGCGCACCCCGGAGGGCACCGGCACCATGATCGTGACGCGGCGCCCGGTCGGGCCGAGTTACTTCATCACGCCGTGGAACTTTCCGCTGGCCATGGCCACCCGCAAGCTCGCGCCCGCGCTCGCCGCGGGCTGCACCTCGGTGATCAAGCCGTCGGAGCTCACGCCGCTCACCACGCTGTTCCTCGCGCAGCTGCTGCAGGACGCCGGGCTGCCGGCTGGCGTCGTCAACGTGATCACCACCACCGAGTCGCAGGAGGTCTCGGCACCGATCATCGCCGACGCGCGACTGCGCAAGCTCAGCTTCACCGGGTCGACCGCGGTCGGGGTGAGCCTGCTCACGCAGGCGGCGAACGGGGTGCTGCGCACGTCGATGGAACTCGGCGGCAATGCGCCGTTCGTGGTGTTCGACGATGCCGACCTCGATGCGGCGGTCGACGGCGCGATGCTCGCGAAGTTCCGCAACATCGGGGAGGCGTGCACGGCGGCGAACCGCTTCATCGTGCAGGAGGGTGTCGCCGACGAGTTCGCCCGGCGCGTGACCGAGCGCGTGGGCGCGCTGCGGGTCGGACGCGGCGCCGAGGACGGCACGCAGATCGGGCCGCTGATCACCGCCGCGGCCGTGACGAAGGTGGCAGGGCTCGTCGACGACGCCGTCGCGCGAGGCGCGGAGCTGCGCACGGGCGGGCGCCGAATCGACGGACCCGGCACGTTCTTCGAACCGACGGTGCTCACCGGGGTGGCGCCGGGAAGCGGCATCCTGAGCCAGGAGATCTTCGGCCCGGTGCTCGCCATCTCGACCTTCACCGACGAGGCGAACGCCGTTCGACAGGCCAACGACACCCAGTACGGCCTGGTCAGCTACGTGTACACGCGCGACCTCGCGCGCGGGCACCGGATGATCGACGCGCTCGAGACCGGCATGATGGGGCTCAATGTCGGCGTGATCTCGAACGCCGCGGCGCCGTTCGGCGGGGTCAAGCAGTCGGGCCTCGGGCGCGAGGGTGGGGCCGAGGGGATCCTCGAGTTCCTCGAGACGAAGTACACGCTGGTGGGGGACGCCGCGTCGTGACGGGGTTCACCGTCGACCGGTGCAGATCATGCCGGTGATTGAGATCGCGTCGCTCGACGACCCGCGACTCGCCGACTTCGCCCACCAGACTGACGTCGCGCTCAAGAAGTCGCGCGGATCCGAGCACGGCCTCTACATCGCGGAGTCGCTGCTCGTGCTGCAGCGCGCGCTCGCGGCCGGTCACGCGCCGCGCTCGGTGCTGGCACTGGGAACCTCGGTCGACGATGCGGTCGCGCTCCTCGACTCCCACGGGTACGGCGACGTGCCGGTCTTCTCCGGGCCGTCCGACCTGCTCGCGGAGCTGACCGGGTACCTGCTGCACCGCGGGCTCATCGCGGCGATGCACCGGCCCGCCCTGCCATCGGCCGCGTCGCTGCTCGCGGGCGCGCGACGGGTTGTCGTGCTCGAGAACGTCGCCGATCCGACGAACGTCGGCGCGGTGTTCCGGTCGGTCGGCTCGATCGGGGCGGATGCCGTGCTCGTGACACCGCGGTGCTCCGACCCGTTCTACCGGCGGGCGATCCGCGTGAGCATGGGCACGGTGCTGCAGGTTCCGTGGACGCGGGTGGGGGAGTGGGATGCAACGCGCCACCTTCTGCACGACGCGGGGTTCCACATCGCGGCGCTCGCGCTGACCGACGGCGCCGTCGGGTTGCGGGAGTTCGCGGCATCCGCCCCCGAGAGGGTCGCCATGGTGCTCGGGGCCGAGGGCGACGGGCTGAGTGCGGAGGCGGTGGCCGCGGCCGACACGGTCGTGCGCATTCCGATGCGGCACGGCATCGACTCGCTCAACGTGGCGGCGGCCAGCGCCGTCGCGATGTGGTCGCTGGCCTGACCCGCCGCCAGACCAGCAGCCGCCAGACCAGCAGCTGGTGGCTAGACCAGCAGCTGGTGGCTACACCAGCAGCTGGTGCTTGGCCAGGTCGCGGTACAGGGGAGTGCTCGCGACGAGCTCGGAATGCGTTCCGACGCCCACCACTCCGCCGTGGTCGAGCACGACGATCTGGTCGGAATCCACCACGGTGGAGAGCCGGTGCGCGATGACGATGAGGGTGCGGTCGACCGCGACCGCGTCGATCGCCTTGCGCAGCAGCTGCTCGTTCATGCCGTCGAGGGACGACGTCGACTCGTCCAGGAGCAGGATGGGGGCCGCAGCGAGCAGCGCGCGCGCGATGGCCAGCCGCTGGCGTTCGCCACCGGAGAGCATGACGCCGCCCTCTCCGACCGGCGCGTGCAGGCCGAGCTCGTTGCGGTCGAGCACCTCGGTGAGGTTGACGTCGTGTAGTACCTGGATGCACTCGGCGTCGGTCGCGCCGGGCGCACCGAGCGCGAGGTTCTCGCGCAGGGTGCCGGCGAGCACGGGGGCATCCTGTTCGACGTAGCCGATCTGCGCGCGCAGCGCATCGCGGTCGATGGCGCGGAGGTCGACGCCGCCGAGCCGGATCACGCCATCGGTCGGGTCGTAGAACCGCTCGATGAGGGCCAGGATGGTGCTCTTGCCCGCCCCGGATGGCCCGACGAGGGCGGTGCGCCTGCCGCGGGGCGCGGCGAACGAGATGCCGCGTAGCACGGTCGTGTCGCGGGCCTCCGGAGCGTCGGCGTCGGCCTTGGTGGCGGAGGTGGAGCTGCCGGTCGCGGTGGAGGTGGAGGCGCTGATGGCGGTGGCGCCGGCTTTCTCCGTGGCGGGGCCCTCCGCAACCGGCTGCCCGGCATAGCGAAAGTGCACGTTCTCGAAGCTGATGGCGGCATCCGACTGCATCGGCGCAGCCGCCGTTTTCGCGATCGCGGCGTCGCCATCGGTCTCGATCGGCAGGCCGATGATCTCCTGGATGCGGCCGAGCGCGCCCAGCGCCTGGTTCACCGCGGTGACGGCACCGAACGCCTGGCCGAGCGGCGTGATCATGAGGAAGAGGAACAGGATGAACGCCACCAGGTCGGCGATGGTGATCGAGCCGCTGGCGACCCGGAATCCACCGACACCGAGAACGACGAGGAACGACACCTGCAGCGCGATACCGGCGATGGGCACGACCAGCGCAGAGATCTTTGCGACGCTGATGCCCATGGCCCAGGCGCCCTCGGCATCCTTCTGCACGGCGGCGATCTCACGGTCGGCGGCGTTCGCGGCGCGAATCGTGCGCACGGCAGTGATCGACCGCTCGACCGCGGCGGCCAGGTCGCCCACCTTCTCCTGCGCCTTGCGGCTGGCGACACGGATGCGTGCGCTGAGCGTGACCACGCTCACCACCGATACGGCGATCACGAGAACGGTGAGCCCGAGCAGCACGGGGTCGATGATCGCCATCGCGATCAGGGCCCCGACGAACGTGACGCTGCCGCCGATGGCCTCGACCAGTCCCTGGGTCAGCACTGCCCTGAGCAGCGTGGTGTCGGAGCCGACGCGGGAGACCAGGTCGCCGGTGCGGCGGGTGTCGAACTCGCTGATGGGGAGGTTGAGCATGCGGGAGACCAGGCGGCGCCTGCTCGACAGTACGACGCCCTCACCGGTGCGCTGCAGCAGGTAGTGCTGGAAGCCGGTGATGAGGCCGGAGGCGACGACGAGGGCGACCAGCGCCCAGACGAGGAACTGCAGCGAGTCCCCGGCCTCGACGACCGTGATGACCTGGCTGACGATGAGCGGTTGGGCGAGGGATGCCGCGGCACCGAGCACACTCAGCACGACGACGAACGACAGCACCTTCTTGTGCTCGAACAGGTACGGCAGGAGCTGCGAGAACGTGGCGCGGGGGCCCCCGTCATCGTCGGACCGACCGCGTCTCGTTCGGCCAGGTCGCGTCGTTTCGCTCATTGTCACTCTCTGTCGGCGGGCGGTGCGTGGTGGAGGGTCGATCGGTCGGAGGCGCGGCCTGCCGGGGATCGGCCCACCGGTGGGGCGGGCGGTGATCTCCGGGCGCTGGGTGCCCGCGTCAGCTGCGGCCGTACTTCTTGTGCACGGCCTGCTTCGACACCGACATGGCGGAGGCGATCATCTGCCAGCCATACCCCCGGTTTCGGGCCGCCCGCACCAGCGTAGCTTCGTGCCGTTGCAGTTCCCTGCGCAGTTCGCTCACGGCACGCAGTGCCGTGAGCGGGTTCTCGTCGCCCGACTCGGAGGCCAGTGTTCTCAAGTGGTCCGTCACAAAAGTCAACCGTAGTTGACCGACGGGTGTCGGTCAACTACGGTTGACGATCCGGTGATGCGGCGAGCTCTAGCGGGAGACCTTTCCGCTGGTGTTCGCGGTGTACTCCAGGTCGCGCGTCTCCTTGCTCAGCAGCAGCGCGACGAGCGTGATGACGCCCATGGTGCTGAGGTAGATGCCGACCAGCACCGGGCTGCCGTCGGCCACGGTCCACAGCCAGACCGCGATGAACGGGGCGACCGCGGCGCCGAGGATGCTGGCCACGTTGTAGCTGATTGCCGAGCCGGTGTACCGCACGTTGGTCGGGAACAGCTCCGGCAGCAGCGCACCCATCGGGCCGAAGGTCAGGCCCATGAGCGTGAAGCCGATGACGAGGAGCGCATTGACGCCGATGTCGCCGCCGCCGAGCAGCGGGACGAACAGGAAGCCGAACACGATGATCGCGCAGGTCACGACGATGAGGTGGGCGCGACGGCCGAAGCGTTCGGCGAGGGGGCCGGACACCAGCGTGAAGATGCCGAAGAACACCACCCCGAAGATCAGCATGACGAGGAAATCGTTGCGCGCGTAGCCGAGACCGGGCAGCGCGGCGTCGGTGGGCGTCGTGCCGTAGGTGAGCGTGTACGTGGTCATCAGGTAGAACAGCGTGTAGGTCGCGAGCATGATGAACGTGCCGAGGATCACGTTGTACCAGCTGGACTTGAACACCGCGGCGAGCGGCAGGCTCGCGACCTCGCCCGATTCCTTGACCTTCTGGAACGCGGGGGTCTCGATGAGCTTGAACCGCACGTAGAGGCCGATGATCACGAGCACGGCGCTGGCGAGGAACGGCACGCGCCATCCCCACGACAGGAACTGCTCGTCGCTCAGCGTCGTCGCGAGGATCAGGAAGACGCCGTTCGCGACGATGAAGCCGATCGGGGCGCCGAGCTGGGGGAACGTGCCGTAGATGGCGCGCTTGCCCTCCGGGGCGTTCTCCGTGGCGAGCAGTGCGGCGCCGCTCCATTCGCCGCCGAGGCCGAGGCCCTGGGCGAAGCGCATAAGCACGAGGAGCGCGGGGGCGAGGATCTCCCAGCCGGGCGTCAGAGCGGTGGGCAGGCAGCCGATCAGCACGGTCGCGATACCCATGGTGAGCAGGGAGGCGACGAGCGTGCCCTTGCGGCCAATGCGGTCACCGAAGTGGCCGAAGACGATGGACCCGATGGGGCGCGCGACGAAGGCGGCGCCGAAGGCCGCGAACGAGGCCAGGAGCGACGTCGTGGGGTCGTCGCTGGGAAAGAACAGCGCGGGAAAGACCAGTACGGCCGCCGTGGCGTAGACGTAGAAGTCGTAGAACTCGATCGACGTGCCGATGAGGCTGGCGAAGATCACCCGCGAACGGGGGTTGGTCTTGGCTGGGGACGTCGACGACGCCGGGGAAGAGGTGGAAGACATGCGCTGGAACTCCGCGGAAGAAAGTGAACGCCGGAGGACGCGCGCGACCGGCCTGCGGGGTGGCAGGCGGAGGCGGGGTCCGGGCGGCGAGGAACACGGGCCGCTCGTGACGGCCGCCTCACAGCTTACGCTCACCAGTCGATGCAAGCGGGGCGGCGGGCCGGGCACCGTTCTGTCGGGCCCGTGGCCACGTGTGCCCGTGCCTCAGCCGCCGAGAAACACCTTCTGCACGAACAGCACCGCGAGCACGATGGCCGCCACGGTCACGATGATGCGGATGTATAGCAGCGGGTTACGCATGGCCTAGTGGCTGCCGGCCATGGCCGCAGCGGCACGCGTCGCCTCGGTGATCATGATCGACCGGATCGCGATGGCGGTGGACACCGCGGCCTCGGCGGCCTCCGCTCCCTTGTCTTCCTTCGATCCATCGAGGCCCGCGCGGTCGAGGCCCTGCTGCTCGTTGTCGACGGTGAGCACGCCGAAGCCGATCGGCTTGCCCGTGACGACGGTCACCTGGGTGAGGCCGGAGGTCGCGGCATCCGCGACGTATTCGAAGTGCGGGGTGCCTCCGCGGATGATGACGCCGAGGGCGACCACCGCGTCGGCGCCGGAGTCGAGGGCGGCGCGCGAGACGACGGGCAGCTCGAAGCTGCCGGAGACGCGCACCACGGTGACGTCGGCGCCGGCCGCGGCGAGGTAGCGCTGGGCGCCGGCGAGGAGTCCCTCGGCGATCACCTCGTGCCAGAGGCCGGCGACGATGGTCACCCGCAGTCCGGCCGCGTCGATGGTGTCGATCTCGGGTGCGCCGTCGGTGCTCATAGTTCCTGCTCCTTGATGGTCTGGGCCGCAGCAGCTGCCACGACGGTGTCGAGAATTCGGTCGTCGGGGAGGATGTGCCCCATCCGGTCGCGCTTCGCACCGAGGTACGCCTCGTTGAACCCGTCGATGCCCACCACGAGGGGTACCTGCTCGAGCACGGTGATGCCGCGGTCCGATAGCTGCTGCAGCTTATCGGGATTATTCGTCAATACCCGGACGCGGGAGATGCCCAGGTCTTCGAGGATCGACACGGCGGCCCCGTAGTCGCGGCCGTCGATCGGGAACCCCAGCGCGACATTGGCGTCGAGGGTGTCGAGGCCGTCGTCCTGAAGGCGGTACGCGCGCAGCTTGTTGACCAGGCCGATGCCGCGACCCTCGTGCCCGCGCATGTAGACGACCACGCCGCCGTGCTCCTGGATCATCTCGAGGGCGGCGTCGAGCTGCGGCCCGCACTCGCACTTGAGCGAGCCGAACACCTCGCCGGTGAGGCACTCCGAGTGCACCCGCACCAGGGCGCCGTCGCCGGGGTTGCCCGCGATGACGGCGAGGTGGTCGGCCCCGGTCATGCGGTCGCGGTACGCGCGCATGCGGAACGGGCCGTGCGTGGTCGGCACGACGGTCTCGACCTCGAAGATCACGCGCGACGTCTCGGGGATCGGCACTACGACCGGCACCTCGGCGTCGGAGTGCACCTCGTGCAGGTAGTCGACCAGCGATTCGATGGTGATGACCGGGATGCCCTCGCGGGCGCCGAGCTCGATGAGGCCGGGCAGGCGCATCATCTCGCCGTCGTCGGCGACGATCTCGGAGATGGCGCCGACCGGCGTGAGGCCCGCGAGCTTGAGCAGGTCGACGGCGGCCTCGGTGTGCCCGTTGCGTTCGCGAACGCCGCCCTCGGCCGCGCGCAGCGGCAGGATGTGCCCTGGTCGGTTGAGGCTCGACGGCGTCGACGCGACATCGGCGAGCACGCGCAGCGTGTGGGCGCGGTCGCTCGCGCTGATTCCCGTGCTGAGGCGGTTCGCGGCATCCACCGTCACCGTGTAATTGGTGCCGCGCGGATCCTCGTTGCGCACGACCATCACCGGCAGCTCGAGGCGGTCGGCGATCGCGTTGGTCATCGGGGCGCAGATGAAGCCGGAGGAATTGCGTACGAGCCAGGCGATCCACTCCTGGCTGGCGAGCTCGGCGGCCAGGATGACGTCGCCCTCGTTCTCGCGCCCCTCGTCGTCTGCCACGATCACTGGCCTGCCCGCGCGCAGTGCGTCGAGGGCGGTGGGGATGTCGGCGAGACTCATGATGCGTCCTGTTCTGTAGCGTGTGGGGCCGTGCCACCGGATCCCGAGCCGCGCAGCTGGAGCATGCGCTCCACGTGGCGGGCGAGGATGTCGGTCTCGATGTTGACCGTGTCGCCGACGGCCTTGCGCCCGAGGGTGGTGACCGCGAGGGTCTCCGGAATCAGCGACACCTCGAACCAGTCGGGGCCGACCGCGCTGACCGTGAGCGAGACCCCGTCGACCGCGATGGACCCCTTGCCGGTGACGAGCGCCGCGACATCCTGAGCGAGGGTGAAGCGCAGTACTCGCCATGCCGACCCCTCGGTGATCGAGAGCAGTTCGCTCGTGCCGTCGATGTGGCCCTGCACGATGTGGCCGCCGAGGCGGTCGCCGACCTGTGCCGCGCGCTCGAGGTTGACGACGTCGCCGGCGACCGGTGCGGTGAGGGTGCTCATGGCCATGGTCTGCGCCATGACGTCGGCGGTGAACCAGTCGTCGCCCTGGTCGACGACCGTGAGGCACACGCCGCTGACCGAGATCGAGTCGCCGTGGGCGGCGTCGCTGACCGCGAGAGGGCCGCGCACGGTGAGGCGGCCGGCGTCGGGGCCGGGTTCCCAGGCGACGACGGTGCCGAGTTCTTCGATGATTCCGGTGAACATCAGGTGGTCCTTTCGTGGCGGGCGTCCGCGGGGTGAGTCTGGGGAGTGGTGTCGTGGGTGTGCGGCGGTATTGGCCGCGCGATGACGACCAGGTCGTCGCCGAGCTGCTCGACCGAGTCGATGCGCAGTCGGCGGGCATCGGCGAGGGTGCCGACGCCGATCTCGCCGATCGACAGGCGCGGCCCGCCGAGCAGCGTGGGGGCGAGGTAGACGAGGTACTCGTCGACCAGGCCGGCGGCCACGAACGCGCTGGCGAGCGTCGGCCCACCCTCGACGAAGGCGTGTCGGATGCCGCTGTCGAAGAGTTGCCGCATGGCCGCGGCGAGATCGTGGTGGCCTACGGCGACCAGCGGCTGCGGGTGCTGCCGGATGCGCGCGTTCGCCGGCACCGCGCGCTCGCCGATCACGACGGGAACGGGCTGGTGTGCCGTCAGCTCACCCGCTTCGCCGCGGGCGGTCAGGCTGGGGTCGTCGGCGAGCACTGTTCCGGTTCCCACGATGATGGCGTCGGATGCCGCCCGCCGCTCGTGCACGTGGTGCCGGGCCGCGGTGCCGGTTATCCACTGGCTGGTGCCATCGGCGGCGGCCGCGCGCCCATCCAGGCTCGATGCCCACTTGAGGGTCACGAACGGGCGTTCCGCGCGCTCCGCGGTGAGCCACACCCTGAGGAACGCCCCGCCCTCGGCGGCGAGCACGCCACCGGTCACCTCGACGCCGGCGGAGCGCAGCCGCTCGGCTCCGCCCCCGGAGTGCTCGCCCGGGTCGTCGACGGAATAGACGACCTCGGCGATCCCGGCGGCGATGAGGGCCTCGCTGCACGGACCGGTGCGGCCGTGGTGGTTGCACGGTTCGAGGCTCACGACCGCGGTCGCGCCGACCGCGTCGGCGGGGTTCGCGAGCGCCGACAGCGCGGCGACCTCGGCGTGCGGGGTGCCGGCGCCGCGATGCCATCCCTCGGCCAGCAGGTCACCGGCGGGGGAGAGGATCACGCAGCCGACGCGCGGGTTTACCCCGGTGACTGGCCCCCGGTCGGCGATCGCCAGCGCACGCCGCATCGCGGTCGTCACACTCTCTCTGGTCATCCGGTTCCTGACATCTCGGTCGATCGAGACGGACTCCGGGTTCGTGCACCGCCGAATACCGGCGGTCGCGGGCATCGAACATCGCCCGCGCGTGCGTCCTATCATCCAGACTGAGAGGCCTTTCGGCCTCATTACTGTCGGTCCCGGAATTCCACCGGCTCAACCGATGCCTCCGTTTCTGGAGGCCGCGGGTCGCGGACTGTCACCGCCGGTTCGGACTTTCACCGACCCCGGAGCACGTACTTCATTGCTGAGTGTAGTCAACGCTCCCCGCGGCGGACTATTCCCGCGTGCGGCTACAGCGGCCAGCCGCGCGCCGGGGTGCGCGGGTCGTGCGCGAGCAGGCTGGCCTCCCAGCTGTCGACCCGCTCGTCGCGGTGCACCATCGACTGGCGCATGACGCCCTCGAACTGGAACCCGGCTCGGGCGGCGACCGCTGCTGACGCAGTGTTGCCCGCGACGGCCGCCCAGTGGATGCGTCGCAGTCCGAGCTCCCCGAAGCCGTGGTCGCACACCGCGGCCAGCGCCTCCGACATGATTCCGGCGCCGCGCCACGGTCTTCCGAGCCAGAATCCCAGCGTCGCCGACGCGAGCTCCTCGAACCGCAGCTCGATCACCCCGGCGAACGCGCCGTGCTGGCGTATGGCCCACAGTGCGACGGTGCCTGGATGCCCGTGCGCCGACGTCGCGGCGGTGCGCGCGAACCCCGTCACGAAATCCACGGCGTCGGCGTGACGGTAGGGCACGGGAACGGGTATCGCGCGTTGCAGCTCGCGGTCCTGGCAGTACTGCACGATCGCATCGGCGTCCTGCAGGCCGACCAGGTCGAGCACCAGTCGCGGTGTGCGCAGCACTGGTGTGGTGACCCCGGCGGGTACAGCGGGGTCGGGCACAGCGGGGTCGGTCATCGGCGGGTGCGCGGCAGGAGGCCGATCCGGTCGTAGACCGCAGCCAGGGTGGTCTCGGCGATCACGCCCGCGCGGTCGGCGCTGTCGGCGAGGATGCGGTCGAGCTCCGTCGGGTCTTCGAGCAGCGCAAGCGCCCGGGAGCGGATCGGCTCGAACACCGATACCACCGCGTCGGCGACGTCTTTCTTCAGGTCGCCGTACCCGCGGCCCTCGTAGGCGGTCTCGAGCTCGGCGACGCTCTGGCCGCCGAACGACGACAGGATGGTGAGCAGGTTCGAGACGCCGGGCTTCTCGCCTCGGTCGAAGCGCACCTCGCGGCCGGTGTCGGTGACCGCCGACTTGATCTTCTTCGCCGTCCTCGACGGCTCGTCGAGCAGGAAGACCACGCCGTTCTGGTTCGCGGCCGACTTGCTCATCTTGACCTCGGGGTTCTGCAGGTCGTAGATGCGGGCGCCCTCCTTCAGGATGACCGGCTCCGGCACGACGAGGGTGTCGCCGAACCGGCTGTTGAAGCGGTTCGCGAGGTCGCGGGTGAGCTCGACGTGCTGCTTCTGGTCGTCGCCGACCGGCACGTGGTTCGTGCCGTAGAGGAGGATGTCGGCCGCCATCAGCGTCGGGTACGCGAACAGCCCGAGGGACGCGGCATCCGCCCCCTGCCTCGACGCCTTGTCCTTGAACTGCGTCATGCGGCTGGCCTCGCCGAACCCGGTGATCGTATTCAGCACCCAGGCGAGCTCGGCATGCGCCGGCACGTGCGACTGCACGAACAGCGTCGACTCGGTCGGGTCGATGCCCGCGGTGATGTACTGCGCCGCCGTGCGCCGGATCTGCTCGCGCAGCCGTTCCGGCTCCTGCGGAACCGTGAGGGCGTGCAGGTCGACCACGCAGAAGATCGCGTCGTGCGTCTTCTGCATGTCGCGCCACTGCACCAGCGCACCGATGTAGTTGCCGATGTGGAGCGACGATGCGGACGGCTGCATGCCGGAGAAGAGGCGGGGCTGGGTGGTCATCCCCCCAGTCTTTCAGGTGCGCGGGCGTGGTCCGACGCGCCCGGCTGACGCGCCGGCTGAAGTGCCCCGCTGCCGCTGCCGCTGCCGCTGCGGCTGCCGTGCCCCGCTGCCGCTGCCGCACCCGGCTGAGGCGCCCGACCGTTCGCTCTGGGTCAGATCGCGTAGTCGACGACGACCGGGGCGTGGTCTGACCAGCGCTGGTCCCACGCGTCGGCGCGGTCGACGGAATACGCGGTGACCTTCTGCGCGAGTGCCGGTGTCGCGAGCTGGTAATCGATGCGCCAGCCGGTGTCGTTGTCGAACGCCTGGCCGCGCCACGACCACCAGGTGTACGGGCCGTCGACCTCGCCTGCCGCCATCCGGCCGACGTCGACCCAGCCGAGCCCCGCGCCGGTCGTGCCGTCGACCGCGGTCACGGTCTCGCCCGCCGGCCCGATGAACCGGTCGAAGTACGCCCGCTCCTGTGGCAGGAATCCGGCGCGCTTCACGTTGCCCTTCCAGTTGCGGATGTCGAGGGTGCGGTGCCCGACGTTGAGGTCGCCGACGACGAGCGCATACTCCGAGTGGGCCGCGAGCTCCGGGAGGCGCTGCTCCATCGCGGCCAGGAACTTCCATTTCTCGTCCTGCTTCGCGGTGCCGGCCTCGCCGGAGTGCACGTAGGTGCTCACGACGGTGACGATCGACCCGCCGACCTCGTAGTCGGCTTCGAGCCAGCGCCCCGCGCTGTCGAAGTCGTCGTCGCCGAGGGTCACCCGGTGGATCGACGCGCGATTGCGCGAGGCCAGCGCGACGCCCGCCCGCCCCTTCGCCGTCGCGGCGTCGTGCACGATGCTCCACTCGTCGCCGAGCAGCCCCTCGAGGTCTTCGGTGGTCGCCCGAACCTCCTGCAGGGCGAGGATGTCGACGCCCCTGGCATCGAGCCACGGCCCCATTCCCTTGCGGAATGCGGCGCGCACGCCGTTGGTGTTGACGGATGCGACGCGCAGGGGTGTGGGCATGGGGCGAGTCTAGGTGTCGCCACCGACGCGGTCCCGCGCGCGACCCGTGCGGTCGGCGTCGCCCCCGTCTACGCCTGCCGCATCCCCCGGGGCCGGCGAGCCGCCACCGCGCACGCGCTGCCACAGCCGCGCGAACCCGCCCGGCCGCGCGTCTGCTTCTTCCGCCTCCCGTCCGCGTTCGATGAGGCGTTCCCGCTCGATGCGTTCGGCTTCGGCCTTCGGGTCGGCGGCGATGCCGGCATCCTCCATGCCGACCGCGATCCACGTCGCGCTCAGCAGGATGACCTGGCACGCGAGGTTGAAGAAGATGAGCAGGCCGATGATCACGGCGAACGACGCCAGCAGCGGGTTGCGGGAGGCCCCGCCGAGCAACGCCCCGCCGAGGAACTTGAGCGCGCCGAGCGCGACCCCGCCGATCAGCGCCCCGCTGACCAGCCTGCGGAACGGGATGGGGACCTGCGCCAGCACCCGGTACAGCGCCGCGAGCACCGTGGTGTCGATGAGCAGCACGACCGTGAGGCCGACGATGCGGGTCAGCACGACCGCGGCCAGCGAATCCGACCCGACCCCGATGAGATCGAGGGAGAACCGCAGCAGGGTGGTGCTCACCGTCGAGAGCACGGTGGAGACCACCAGTGCCACACCGAACAGCAGGCCGAGGCCGAGGTCCTTGAGCTTGAGCAGGAGGAACCCGAGGAACTCGACGGGACCGGGGGCGAGGTCGAAGATGGTGCGCACCGCAGTCCTCGCCGACGCCAGCCAGCCCAGGGCGGTCAGCAGCAGGCCCACGATGGCGATCGACCCGGTCCAGGTGAGGCCCTGCGTCTCGAGCAGCGTCTGCGGATCGATGGCGCCCTCGCTGGTCGAGGTCTCGATGAGCCCCGGTGCCGATTCGGCGATCGTGTCGATCAGGGATTCCTGCAGGCCGACGTTGCCCTGGATGACGAACCCGGCGATGGAGAACCCCACCCACAGCCCGGCGAACACCGCGAACAGCGCCTGGTACGACAGCCCGAAGGCCATCAGCAGTCCGCCGCGTTCGAGGTAGCGAAACCACAGGCGCACGATCTTGAGCGCGAAGATCCGGTCGATGAGGGGAGCGCCGCCGGCGGGGGGCGGGTCGCCCGCGGACTTCGCGTTTTCGGCCATGTGCCAACCCTATGCAGTCGCGACCGGCCTCCACTCCGAAGGCTTTGCGAGTGGATGCTGCGGCACCGTGCCCCAACCCGGGGGCGGGCTGTCAAGGCCCTGTCAGCGGTCCATGCATAGCCATACTCTCGAAGCAACCGTTAGGAATACCCATGAAGCGCATTCACTACGCTGGCGAGAACCTTGTCACCGGCGACGCCATTGCTGACGCGCTCGTCTTCTACGCCGAGGCGCTCGCCCGCAGGGACACCTCTGCCGCCGTCGAGATCCCCGCCCTGTTCGCCGAGAACGACATCCGCACCGTCACGGTGCTCCTCGGACCGGCGAGCCAGCTCGTGGCCATCCCCGAGGACAGCGCGACCGACGACCTCCTCGACGACGAGCTCGTCGCCAATATGAAGTCGGCCTCGGTCGCACTCGGCGTTCCCCAGCCGCAGTCCGACGACGATCGCGACCACGCACGCGACGTCAACGCACTCGACCTGTAAGACACCATCCCCCCACCAGAGAGCAGCGAGGCAGCCATGAGCAACACCAACAACCCCCTACCGCCGTCGGGTAACGACAACAGCGGTCGGCGCGACGGCTATGATGCCAACGCGTACGACCCCAACGGCACCGCCCGCAGGACCGGCTCCGCCCGCGACAACGACGCACGCGACGACGCCCAGTTCCGCGACGACGCCCAGTACCGCCGCGACGCCGATGCGCGTGACGACCGGACCGCAGCGACTGCGGCCGGGGCCACCACCGGCACCGCGACCACCACCGGGTCGAACCGCACGGTACGCCAGGACGTGCACGCCCGCGAGAAGGAGGAGTTCGGCGGAATGAAGTTCGGCTCGGCCTTCTTCGGCTGGCTCGCCGCGACCGGAACCGTCGTGCTGCTCACCGCGCTGGCCGCGGGTATCGCGGCAGTCTTCGGGCTGAACGCCACCTCGGGTGCATCCGACGCCGCCGACACGGCAGCGCAGAACGCCGACACCATCGCGCTCGTCAGCGCCATCGTGGTACTCGTCGTGCTCTTCATCGGCTACTTCGCCGGTGGCTACGTCGCTGGTCGTATGTCGCGCTTCAGCGGCGCCAAGCAGGGCATCGCCGTCTGGATCTGGGCCGTCGTCATTGCCATCGTGGTCGCCATCATCGGCGCCATCGCCGGAGACCAGTTCAGCACCCTCTACGACCTGGGCGCGGTGCCGAGCCTGCCCATGGGAGAGGGCGACCTCACTACGGGCGCTATCGTCACCGCACTTCTCGCGCTCGCCGTCACCCTGGCCGGAGCCGTGCTCGGTGGACTCGCCGGCATGCGCTTCCACCGCCGCGTCGACCGCGTGGGCCTCGGAAAGTAACCCCCACCGGAACCGCGAGAACGGCCGCAGGCATTTGGTGCCTGCGGCCGTTCTGTGTTTTCAGCTCTCGCTGCGTTGTGTCTTGCCTCGCATGATGGCCTGCGTGACCTCGGCGATGGCCTGGGTGACCTGGATGCCGCATCATGCGTGCTACGGCTTGCCTCGCATGATGGCCTGCTTGACCTCGGCGATGGCCTGGGTGACCTGGATGCCGCTTCGTGCGTGTTACGGCTTGCCTCGCATGATGGCCTGCGTGACCTCGGCGATGGCCTGCGTGACCTCGGCGATGGCCTGGGTGACCTGGATGCCGCTTCGTGCGTGTTACGGCTTGCCTCGCATGATGGCCTGCGTGACCTCGGCGATGGCCTGGGTGACCTGGATGCCGCTTCGTGCGTGTTACGGCTTGCCTCGCATGATGGCCTGCTTGACCTCGGCGATGGCCTGGGTGACCTGGATGCCGCGGGGGCATGCCTCGGTGCAGTTGAAGGTGGTGCGGCAGCGCCACACGCCTTCCTTGTCGTTGAGGATGTCGAGGCGCACCTGCGATCCGTCGTCGCGCGAGTCGAAGATGAAGCGGTGCGCGTTGACGATAGCGGCGGGTCCGAAGTACTGGCCATCGGTCCAGAAGATGGGGCAGCTCGAGGTGCATGCCGCGCACAGGATGCACTTGGTGGTGTCGTCGAAGCGCTCCCGCTCGGCGGGGCTCTGGCGGCGCTCCTTGTCTGGCTTGCTCGAGGCGATGAGGAACGGCTGAACGGCCGCGAAGCTCTCGAAGAACGGGTCCATGTTGACGATGAGGTCCTTCTCCAGCGGAAGTCCCTTGATGGCCTCGACGTAGATGGGCTTCGTAATGTCGAGGTCCTTCATCAGCGTCTTGCAGGCGAGCCTGTTGCGACCGTTGATGCGCATCGCGTCCGAGCCGCACACGCCGTGCGCGCACGAGCGACGGAACGTCAGCGAGCCGTCCTGCTCCCACTTGATCTTGTGCAGGGCATCGAGCACCCGGTCTGTCGGGAACAGCTCGACGTCGAAGTCCTCCCAGCGCGGCTCCTCGTCGACCTCCGGGTCGAACCGGCGAATGATCAGCGTCGCGGTGAAGCTCTGGATGGCGTCGGCCGCGACGGGCTCCCGCTCGATAGTTGGTGTACTCATCAGTACTTTCTCTCCATCGGCTGGTAGTTGGTGATGACGACGGGCTTGGTGCCGAGCCGGATGTGCTCCCCGGCATCGGCGGATTCGGGGTCTCCGGTGAGGTACGCCATCGTGTGCACGAGGTAGTTCTCGTCGTCACGGGTGGGGTAGTCCTCGCGGAAGTGGCCTCCGCGGCTCTCCTTGCGCGATCGTGCCGAGTACACGAGCACTTCGGCGAGGTCGAGCAGGAAGCCGAGTTCGATGGCCTCGAGCAGGTCGGTGTTGTATCGCTTGCCCTTGTCCTGCAGCTGGATGTTGCGGTACCGCGCGCGCAGCGTCTCGATGAGCTCGGTGACTTCGGCCAGGCTCTCGTCGGTGCGGTACACCTGCGCGTTGCGGTCCATCGAGTCCTGCAGTTCCTTGCGGATGACGGCCATGCGCTCTGTGCCGTCGCCACTGCGGACCTTCTCGATCAGCCCACGGACACCCGCGGTGGGGTCGGCCGGCAGCGGAACGAACTCGGCGGTCTTGACGTACTCGACCGCGTTCTTTCCCGAGCGCTTGCCGAACACGTTGATGTCGAGCAGCGAGTTGGTGCCGAGGCGGTTGGAGCCGTGAACGCTCACGCAGGCGCATTCACCGGCGGCGTAGAGCCCAGGCACGACGGTGTCGTTGTCGCGGAGCACCTCGGCCTTGACGTTGGTCGGGATTCCGCCCATCGCGTAGTGCGCGGTGGGGAGCACCGGAACCGGCTCGTAGTACGGCTCGACACCCAGGTAGGTGCGGGCGAACTCGGTGATGTCGGGCAGCTTCGCGTCGATCACCGCGGGCTCGAGGTGGGTGATGTCGAGGTAGACCCAGTCCTTGTTGGGTCCACCGCCGCGTCCCTCGCGAATCTCGGTGGCCATGCACCTCGCGACGATGTCACGGGGCGCGAGGTCCTTGATGGTGGGCGCGTAGCGCTCCATGAACCGCTCGCCCTCGCTGTTGCGCAGGATCGCGCCCTCACCGCGGGCGGCCTCCGACAAGAGGATACCGAGGCCGGCGAGGCCGGTCGGGTGGAACTGGAAGAACTCCATGTCCTCGAGGGGGAGTCCCTTGCGCCAGATGATGCCGACGCCGTCTCCGGTGAGGGTGTGCGCGTTCGAGGTGGTCTTGAAGATCTTGCCGAACCCACCGGTTGCGAAGATCACGGCCTTGGCCTGGAACACGTGCAGCTCGCCGGTGGCGAGCTCGTAGGCGACGACTCCGGAGGGCTTCGTGGTTGCGACTCCGTTCTCGATGACGTCGGTCATCAGCAGGTCGAGCACGTAGAACTCGTTGAAGAAGTTGATGCCGTGCTTGACGCAGTTCTGGTACAGGGTCTGCAGGATCATGTGGCCGGTGCGGTCCGCGGCGTAGCAGGCCCGGCGCACGGGCGACTTGCCGTGCTCCGCGGTGTGGCCGCCGAAGCGGCGCTGGTCGATCTTGCCGTCGGCCGTGCGGTTGAACGGGAGGCCCATGTTCTCGAGGTCGATGACGGCGTCGATGGCCTCGCGCGCCAGGATCTCAGCGGCGTCCTGGTCGACCAGGTAGTCGCCGCCCTTGACGGTGTCGAAGGTGTGCCACTCCCAGTTGTCTTCCTCGACGTTGGCGAGCGCTGCGGCCATGCCGCCCTGCGCGGCCCCGGTGTGCGACCGGGTCGGGTAGAGCTTCGAGATGACCGCGGTGTTGGCGTGCGGTCCGGCTTCGATGGCCGCCCGCATACCGGCCCCGCCGGCACCGACGATCACGATGTCGTGCTGGTGGTAGTGGATCCCATCGACCGTGGTGCCGTCGACGCCTGGCGTCTGGCCCAGCGTCGCCACTACGCTCCAACTCCACAGAACGAGGGGAGGAGCTCGAGCTGGTCGGCTGAGACGTCGGGGCAGGGGTCAAAGGTGTAGATCACGAGGGTTCCCAAGATGAGGAGGACGACAGTGGATACGACGAGCGCACCCTTGAATATGCGGCGGAGGAGTTCGTTGCTTGCGTAGTCGTTGACGATCGTGCGCATGCCGTTGGCGCCGTGGATCAGGGCGAGCCAGAGCAGCAGGGTGTCCCACACGACCCAGAACGGGTCGGCCCACTTGCCGGCGACGAACGCGAAGTCGATGGCCTTGACGCCCTCGCCCGCGACCAGGTTGACGAAGAGGTGGCCGAAGATCAGCACGACCAGCACGACGCCGCTGGCGCGCATGTAGATCCAGCCCCATTTTTCGAGGTTGATGCCCCGGCCGGAGCGCTCGGCGCGGCGGGGTGAGCGGGGGGTTTCGACGTCGACGGTAGTCATGGTGTCAGCCTCCGAAGACGTGCATGAGGTGGCGGGGGGTGAAGCCCACGAGCAGCACGATCCAGAGCAGGATCACGACCACGAACATGAGCTTGTGATAGCGGGGGCCGACGCTCCAGAAGTCGATCAGGATGATGCGCAGGCCGTTGAGGGCGTGGAATCCGATGGCGACGACGAGCCCGAGCTCGCCCAAGCCCATGATCGGCGTTTTGTACTGGTTGATGACGGCGTTGTATGCCTCGGGGCTGACCCGCACGAGGGCGGTGTCGAGGATGTGCACGAGGAGGAAGAAGAAGATCGCGACACCGGTGATGCGGTGGAGTACCCACGACCACATCCCGGTGTTGCCCCGGTACAGGGTGCCCCTCGGCATCTTCGGCGCTGAGAGCTTCGGCAGCGGGTATTTCTTGTCTGGCTGTGGTGCGGACACGGTTCCCGCGGATTTCTCTGACACGAGTAACCCTCCCTGCGGATGATTGAGGCCCCGACGCCGGGGCAAGCATGTGTCCGTCGACCGAACGATTTCCAGTGTATTCGGGAGGCTGGTATCACGCTGGCAAGGGGAACCTTAGTAGCTCGATATCGAGACACTTTCGGCCGTTCTGGCCCGGAAACGACGGTAATTCACACCTGTTTTGCAGCCAGCGCGAGCCGCCGGGTCTCGATCGCGTCGGTGTAGTGGGCCATCAGTTCGTCGCACACCGAATCCCACGAGCGGCCGAGCACCGCGCGCCGACCGGCCTCGCCCATGCGTGCGCGCCTGCGGGCGCTGGTCGAGAGGAGCTCCACGTAGGCGCGCAGCTCGGGGTCGCGATCGGGGTGGAACAGGAACCCGTCTGTGCCGTGGTCGACGAGGTCGATCGGTCCGCCCGAGCGGGGAGCGATCACCGGCAGCCCCGATGCGTGCGCCTCCTGGATGGTCTGCCCGAACGTCTCCTCGGTGCCGGTGTGCACGAACACGTCCATCGCGGCGTAGGCCCTCGCGAGGTCGGCGCCGCCCAGGGATCCGAGCCAGGTGACGGGCATCCCGCGCAGCGCCGCGGTGACCGCGGGCATCGACGGTCCGCCGCCGACGATGGCGAGCCGGATGCCGGGAAGTCCCGCGAGCACGCGCAGGCGTTCGACCTGCTTCTCGGGGGCGATCCGGCCGACGTATCCCACGACGACGTCGTCGTGCGGGGCGATGCGCCTGCGCAGGCGCGCAGTCCTGGCATCCACCTTATTTCTGGGGTGGTATCGCTCGAGGTCGACGCCGCGCCCCCAGCGCGCGAGTCTGCCGACACCCGCGGACTGCAGGTCGGCCATCGACGCGCTCGACGGCACGAGCGTGCGGTCGGCCCCGTCGTGCACCCAGCGCACCAGGCGCCACGCCAGCCTGGTGGCCTGGCCGAGGTTGTTGCGCCTGGCGTACCCGGCGACGTCGGTCTGGAAGATCGCCACGGTGGCGATGCCGAGGCGGCGGGCCGCGCTCATCGCCTGTGCACCGAGGAGGAAGGGGGATGCCGCGTGCACGACGTCGGGCGAGAAGTCGGCGAGCAGCCGCTGCACCATCGGGCTCGGGAGGCCGACCGGAAACTGGCGGTACGCGAACGCCGGCACCTGGTGCACGGCGAACCCCGCGTACCTCTTCGGTGCTCCCGCCGCCGGCGTGATCACGATGGCGTCGTGCCCGTGCGCCGCGAGGTAGTCGAGTACCTGGCAGACGCTCGTAGTCACGCCGTTGATGGTGGGAAGGAAGGAC
The DNA here is from genome assembly GCF_011057645.1 of Marisediminicola senii. Taxonomy (GTDB): domain Bacteria; phylum Actinomycetota; class Actinomycetes; order Actinomycetales; family Microbacteriaceae; genus Marisediminicola; species Marisediminicola senii. Next base: position 43,536 of record NZ_JAALGE010000013.1, read on the forward strand.
TCCGTGACAATAGCTACTCGCACCGTGCTGGCTCCGTCTCCGTGCAGGTGCTCGAACCGTAACCGGGCGCCGTGGCCGGGGAGTGAATAGCACGTGTCGGGCGGGGGCGGCCGTCGAGCGCCCGTCACTCGAACTGGGGCGGCGCCGGCGCGCAGGAGCGCCTGCTGCGGTGCGGGCATTGGTTAGGGTGAGGCCATGACTGAGCATTCCGACCCGATGGACCGGTTCTACAGCATCATTCCCGCGGGTGGAATCGGCTCGCGCCTGTGGCCGCTCTCCCGGGCAGACGCCCCGAAGTTCCTGCACGACCTCGCCGGCTCCGGCAGCACGCTGCTGCGCGGCACCTGGGACCGGCTCGCCCCGCTCTCCGGGCCGGACCGCATCATGGTCGTCACGGGCCGTGCGCACCGCGCCGCCGTCGAGGGCCAGCTGCCCGACCTCGCCGACCACAACGTCGTGCTCGAGAGCGAGCCGAAGGACTCCACGGCCGCCATCGGGCTCGCCGCGGCCATCCTGGTGCGGCGGGAACCGAACGTGATCATCGGGTCGTTCGCCGCCGACCACGTCATCAACGACCAGTACGGCTTCAGGCGGGCGGTCTCGCAGGCGGTCGCCGCCGCGGACGCCGGCTACATCGCGGCGATCGGCATCACGCCGACCGAGCCCGCCATCGGCTTCGGCTACATCCGCTGTCACGGGTCGCTCGCCATCGATGCGGCGCCCGATGCGATCATCGCCGACGAATTCGTCGAGAAGCCCGACCTCGAGACCGCCACCGAGTACCTCGCCGACGGCAACTACCTCTGGAACGGCGGCATGTTCATCTCGCGCGCCGACGTGCTGCTCGAGCAGCTCGGCAAGGCGGAGCCCGAGCTGCTCGCCGAGATCACCGAACTCGCCGCGGCGTGGGACACCCCGGAGCGGGGCGCGGCGGTCGACCGCATCTGGCCAGGGCTCAAGAAGATCGCCATCGACTACACGGTCGCGGAACCGGCCGCGGCGTCGGGGCGCCTCGCGGTGATTCCCGGACGCTTCGACTGGGACGACGTCGGGGACTTCGCCGCCATCGCGAAGCTGCACTCCGGCGGGCGGCCGTCGGACCTGGCGATCCTCGGCGAGAACGCACGCGTGCTCGCCGACGCCTCGAGTGGCGTGGTGATCAGCCAGACCGGGCGCCTCATCTCGCTCATCGGAGTTACCGACATCGTCGTCGTCGACACCCCGGATGCGCTGCTGGTGACCACCAGTGCAAACGCCCAGCGAGTCAAGGCAGTTGTGGATGCTCTTAAGCTGTCCGGGAGCAGTGACGTCTTGTAGCCTGTCGGCCATGTCAAGACTCCCGGTCGGTAGAACAGTCGCCGTCGCATCCATCTCCCTCATCGTTCTCGCCGGCTGTGCGACCCCTCCCGAGGAGGACGCCGCAGCAGAATCGGACTTCTGCGCCGTCATGGTCACCAACTCCGGGGGGTTGGAGGACCGGTCGTTCAACCAGTCCAGCTGGGCCGGCCTGCAGGAGGCGGAGGAGAGCCTCGGCCTCGCCGCGCAGGTGCTCGTCTCGACGTCGGAGACCGACCTCGCGCCCAACGTGCAGTCCGCGGTCGACACCGGCTGCAGCTACGTGCTCACCGTCGGCTACGAACTCGCGGCCGGCACCGCCGAGCAAGCAGAACTGAACCCCGACGTCGACTTCGCCATCGTCGACGAGATCGTCGAGGCACCCAACGTCAAGCCCATCGTCTTCCACACCGCGCAGGCCGCCTACCTCGCCGGGTACCTCGCTGCCGGGGTATCCACCTCGGGCATCGTCGCCACCTTCGGCGGGGGAAACCAGCCTCCCGTCACCCTGTTCATGGACGGCTTCGTCGACGGCGTCGCGAAGTACAACGAGGTGCACGGCACCGCGGTCGTCGCGCTCGGCTGGGACAAGGTCGCGCAGGACGGCACCTTCACCGGCGACTTCGAAGACACCGCCAAGGGACTCGCCACCACTCAGGCCTTCATCGACCAGGGAGCCGACGTCGTCCTCCCCGTCGCGGGCCAGGTCGGCGAAGGAGCAGCGACCGCGGCCCTCGAAGCGGGCGGAGTCTCGATCATCTGGGTCGACAACGACGGCTACGACACCCTTCCTGCTGAATTCAGGCCCATCATCCTCACGTCGGTGCTCAAGAACACCGGCGACGCGGTGATCGCGAGTGTCGGCGACAGCCAGTCCGGCGCGTTCACCAACGATTCCTACATCGGCACGCTCGCGAACGAGGGCGTCGGCCTCGCCCCGTTCCACGACCTGGAGGCGTCGGTCAGCCCGGAGCTCTCGGCCGAGATCGAGGCGCTGCGAGCGTCGATCGTCGACGGCAGCGTGCAGGTCACCTCACCCAGCGCGCCAAACTGAGCGTTGGCCGCCGAATAGCGCCCAGCGCGCATTTCGCGCAGGTTTCGGTGTAGTCGCGTCTTTGTAACCATTGGGTAGCGGCGCGCGGAATCGACCGTGAGCCATTCTGAACGCCCGGTAACGTGAGGAACCATATCCGCCCGGCCATCCACGCCCGGGCTCCAGTTGGAGGACATTGTGAGAAATCGCACCCGAAAGGCCGCGTTCGCCGGCCTCGCCATCGCCAGCGTCGGTGTACTGCTGGCCGGCTGTTCGGCAGCACCCGAAGAAGAAGAGGGCGGAGAGGCCGCAACGTCGGACTTCCTCCCCTGCATGGTCTCCGACACCGGAGGATTCGACGACCGGTCGTTCAACCAGCTCGGCTTCGAGGGCCTGCAGGATGGCGCCGAGGCCGTCGGCTCGGAGTACACCGAGGTCGAGTCCACGAGCGACGCCGACTACGGACCGAACATCGACAACCTGATCGCCCAGGACTGCAACCTGGTCGTCACCGTCGGCTTCAACCTCGCCGCAGCCACCGTCGAGGGCGCCACCGCGAACCCCGACGTCAACTGGAGCATCATCGACGACACCGCCGACCTCGACTTCGACGGCGCCACCGACGCGGAGAACATCAAGCCGATCGTCTTTGACACCGCGCAGGCAGCCTTCCTGGCCGGCTACGCCTCCGCCAGCTACTCGACGTCCGGCATCGTCGGAACCTATGGCGGCCAGAACTTCCCGACCGTCAGCGTGTTCATGGACGGCTTCGCCCAGGGCGTCGACTACCACAACGAGCAGAACGGCACCGACGTCTCGGTGCTGGGCTGGGACCGCGAAGCGGCCGACGGAACGTTCATCGGTACGTTCGAAGCCGGCACCGAATCGCTCAGCGCCGCCACCAACCTGATCGACCAGGGTGCAGACGTGATCTTCCCCGTCGGCGGACCGATCTACCAGAGCGCCGGCCAGGCAATCACCGACGCCAACGCGGCGAACCCCGACGCCGGCATCGTGTTGATCGGTGCTGACGCCGACCTGTTCGAATCGGACCCGACCTTCGAGGACCTCTACTTCACCTCCGTGCTCAAGGGCATGAAGGTAGCGGTGGCCGAGGTCGTCGAGGGCGCGGGCAATGACGAGTTCGACAACACCCCGTACCTCGGAACCCTCGAGAACGAGGGCGTCGGAATCGCACCGTTCCACAACTACGAGGACCAGGTCGCGGACACCCTGCAGGGTGAGCTCGACGAGATCACCGCGTCCATCATCAGCGGCGACATCGTCGTGGAGTCGTACCTCGCCGAGTAGTCGGCAGCACAGCACCTTCTAGTACGAGAACGACCCAAACGGGGAAGCCGGAGCACCAGCCGGCTTCCCCGTTTTGCACTGCCGGTCGCCAGAAGTGCGGCAGAATCGTCAGGTCGGCCACAGCGTAGATAGGACCACATGAAGCTCGAACTCCGTGAGATCACCAAGCGCTTCGGTGCCCTGGTGGCCAACGACCACATCAACCTGGTCGTGCAGCCCGGCGAGATCCATGCGCTCCTCGGCGAGAATGGCGCGGGCAAGTCCACGCTGATGAACGTGCTCTACGGCCTCTACCAGGCCGACGAGGGCCAGATCCTCCTCGACGACGTGGCGCAGAAGTTCTCCGGACCCGGCGACGCCATGGCATCCGGCATCGGCATGGTGCACCAGCACTTCATGCTCATCCCGGTGTTCACCGTCGCCGAGAATGTCATGCTCGGCCACGAGGAGACCTCATTCGGCGGCAGGCTCGACCTCGCCGCGGCCCGCGCGATGGTGCGTGAGATCTCGGCCCGCTTCGGGTTCGACGTCGACCCTGACGCCCTCGTCGAAGACCTGCCCGTTGGTGTGCAGCAGCGCGTCGAGATCATCAAGGCGCTCTCCCGCGATGCGAAGGTGCTCGTCTTCGACGAGCCGACCGCCGTGCTCACCCCGCAGGAGACCGACGAGCTCATCGTCATCATGCGCCAGCTGAAGGAGGCCGGCACCTCCATCGTCTTCATCACCCACAAGCTGCGCGAGGTGCGCGAAGTCGCCGACCGCATCACCGTCATCAGGCTCGGCAAGGTGGTCGGTGAGGCCGAGCCCACCGCGACCAACGCCGAACTCGCGTCCCTCATGGTCGGCCGCGCCGTCGAGCTGACCGTCGACAAGGCGCCGGCCGCTCCCGGCCCCGCTGCCCTCACCGTCGATGGCCTGTCGGTCGTCGACCCCCGCGGCCAGATCGTCGTGAACAACGTGAGCTTCGAAGTGCGGGCGGGCGAGATTCTCGCGATCGCCGGCGTGCAGGGCAACGGGCAGACCGAACTGACCGAGGCGCTGCTCGGCCTGCAGGAACGCGTCACCGGCCGCATCGAGCTCGACGGCAAGCCGCTCACCGGGCTCAGCGTGCGGCGCGTGCTCGACGCCGGGGTTGGCTTCGTTCCGGAGGATCGCACCGAAGACGGGCTGGTGGCGACGTTCACCATCTCGGAGAACCTGATGCTCGATCGCAGCATCGGCGAGCCGTTTGTCAAGGCAGGCACGCTGCAGCTCGCCACCCTCGCCGAATTCGCCGAGCAGAAGGTCACCGAGTTCGATGTGCGCGCCCAGGGCATTACCACCCCCGTCGGCCGCCTCTCCGGGGGAAACCAGCAGAAGGTCGTGCTCGCCCGCGAACTCAGCCGTGACCTGCGCCTCTTCGTCGCCGCGCAGCCGACCCGCGGGTTGGACGTAGGCTCGATCGAATTCGTGCACACCCGAATCGTGCAGACGAGGGATGCCGGTACGCCGGTCATCGTCGTCTCGACAGAACTCGACGAAGTCGTCGCCCTCGCCGACCGCATCGCGGTCATGTACCGCGGAGAAATAGTGGGAATCGTTCCAGGCAACACCCCCAGGGACATCCTGGGCCTCATGATGGCCGGCGAGCACCACCCGGAAGCGCAGGTCTCCGCATGAGCGACCAGCTGCCAGTCAGGGGCCAGGCTGCCGACGAGGCCCTCCTGGCCACGAAGGAACGGCCACCGGCCGACGAGCCGCGCTCGTCCGCCTTCCTGCGCGACCTCATTGGCGGCAGCGCAGCCATCTCGGTCTTCGCCGTGCTCCTCGCCCTCGTCGTCGGCGGCGTGCTTATCGCCATCACCAACGAAGACGTGCAGGAGGCGGCCGGGTACTTCTTCTCCCGCCCCGCCGACACCTTCAGGGCGATCTGGGACGCGGTCTCCGGTGCCTACGTCGCACTGTTCCAGGGGTCGGTCTACAACTTCCGGCGCCCCGGGTTCGCCGACGGCATCCGCCCCCTCACCGAGACCCTGAACTTCGCCACCCCGCTGATCGCGGCCGGCCTCGGCGTCGCCCTCGCCTTCCGCGTCGGGCTGTTCAACATCGGTGGCCGCGGCCAGATGCTCATCGCCGCCGCCTGCGCCGGCTGGGTGGGCTTCTCGCTCGAACTGCCGTACGGCATCCACCTCATCGTCGCGGTCATTGCGGGCATCCTCGGCGGTGCCATCTGGGGTGGCGTCGTCGGCGTGCTCAAGGCCAGGACCGGCGCGCACGAGGTGATCGTCACGATCATGCTCAACTTCGTCGCGCTCTACCTCGTCTCCTACTTCCTGCGCACCCCGGTACTGCAGAACCCGTCGAGCAACAACCCGCAGTCGCCGCCGATCTCCGACACGGCGGTCTTCCCCGACCTCCTCGGCGCCGGCTACAACCTGCACGCCGGCTTCATCTTCGTCATCGCCGCGACGATCTTCGTCTGGTACCTGCTCGAGCGATCGAGCACCGGCTTCCAGTTCCGCGCGGTCGGGGCAAACCCCAACGCGGCCCGCGTCGCCGGCATCAACGTCAAGCGCGTCTACGTCTACGCGATGCTCTTCTCCGGGGGACTCGTCGGGCTCGCCGGCACCGCGCAGGTGCTCGGAACCATCACGACCGGGTTCGGTTCCGGAATCGACGCCGGCATCGGGTTCGACGCCATCACGGTCGCGCTCCTCGGGCGGTCACGGCCGTGGGGCGTGTTCTTCGCCGGCATCCTGTTCGGCGCGTTCAAGGCCGGTGGATTCTCGATGCAGGCGGCTGAGGGCATTCCCATCGACATCGTGCTCGTCGTGCAATCGCTCATCGTGCTGTTCATCGCGGCCCCGCCGCTCGTGCGCAGCATCTTCAGACTGCCCACTCCCGGTGCCACCCGCACCCCCCGCGCGAGCAAGAAGGCGGCGACATCATGAGCACGGTGACCCAGCACAACCACCCGGACACGCCGGAGAACGCCGCCGGCACCGCCGACGTGATAGCCCTCGAGCGCGCGGAGATCCGCAGCTGGAAGGCGCCGGTCGCGTTCGCCATCTTCACGGTGATCGGCATCCTGCTCTTCATCGTGATCGGCCGCGACGGAATCTCCACCTTCCGGCTGTCGACCGGATCCGACGTGATCCAGCTGCCGACCATCCCTTTCCCCGCCCGGGCGACCGGCGTCGTCATCGTCATCCTGCTCGCCGCCATCACCGCGTGGAGCTTCACCCTGTCGCGCGCGGCGAAGGCGACCCCGCTGTGGGCAATCGCGGTCTTCGGGTTCCTTTTCGTGGTCGGCTTCCTGGTCTGGGCGTCCGCGGGCTCCACCCTTCCCGTCGCGGGCCTGCTGATCGGCACGCTGGGTATCAGCGTTCCCCTGATCTTCGGTGCGCTGGGCGGCGTCATCTCCGAGCGGGTCGGGGTCGTGAACGTCGCCATCGAGGGCCAGCTGCTCGCCGGTGCCTTCGTCTCCGCCGTCGTCGCGTCGATCACCCAGATGCCGCTGCTCGGACTGCTCGCGGCGATGGTCGCCGGCATGCTGGTGTCGTTCGTGCTCGCTGCGTTCTCCATCCGCTACCTGGTCGACCAGGTCATCGTCGGCGTCGTGCTCAACGTGCTCGTCACCGGGCTCACCGGCTTCCTGTTCTCGCAGGTGCTCAGCGCCAACCCCACGCTGCTCAACTCGCCGCCCCGCCTCGAACGCATCAACATCCCCGTGCTGTCGGAGATCCCCGTGCTCGGACCGGTGCTGTTCCGCCAGACGATCATCGTGTACGTCATGTACTTCACCATCGCGGCCGTCTACATCGGGCTGTTCCACACCCGCTGGGGCCTCCGGCTGCGCTCCGTCGGCGAACACCCGCAGGCCGCGGACACCGTCGGCATCAACGTCACGGGTACCCGGTTCTGGAACGTCTCCCTCGCCGGCGCCATCGCGGGCTTCGGCGGGGCGTACCTCACCCTCGGCGCGGTCGGCGCATTCAACAAGGAGATGACCGCGGGTGCCGGGTTCATCGCCCTCGCCGCGGTGATCTTCGGGCGGTGGGATCCGATCAGGGCGACCCTCGCCGCGCTGCTGTTCGGTTTCGCCACCAACCTGCAGAACGTGCTCAGCATCATCGGGTCGCCCGTGCCGAGCGAATTCATGCTCATGCTCCCGTACATCGTCACGATCGTCGCCGTCGCCGGCCTGGTCGGGCGCGTGCGCGGACCCGCGGCCGCCGGCAAGCCGTACATCAAGTCATGACCGTCGACTGGGACGCCCTCCGCGCGGTCGCGCTCGACGCGATGGGCAACGCCTACGTGCCGTATTCGAAGTTCCCGGTGGGAGTCGCGGCGATCGTCGACGACGGCCGGGTCATCGCGGGCTGCAACGTCGAGAACGCCTCCTACGGGCTGACGCTGTGCGCCGAGTGCGCGCTGGTCTCCGCCCTGCACATGAGCGGCGGGGGCAAGCTCGTCGCCTTCACCTGCGTCGACGGCCAGGGCGGCGCCCTGATGCCGTGCGGACGCTGCCGCCAGCTGCTCTACGAACACTCCGCTCCCGGCATGCTGCTCGAGACGGTGTCCGGCATCCGCACCATCGACGAGGTCATTCCCGACGCCTTCGGACCGCGCACCCTCGAGGCCTACCGGGCCACCGACCAGGAGACCCCAGAGCAATGATCGAACCCTTCGACGTCGTCGACCTCATTCGCGGCAAGCGCGACCGCGGCACCCTCTCCACCGAGCAGATCCGATGGCTCGTCGACGCCTACACGCGCGGCTACGTCGCCGACGAGCAGATGGCCGCCATGGCGATGGCCATCTTCCTCAACGGAATGGAACGCCGCGAGATTCGCGACCTCACCCTCGCGATGATCGACAGCGGCGAGCGGATGAGCTTCGACGGGCTCACCAAGCGCACCACCGACAAGCACTCCACGGGAGGCGTGGGTGACAAGATCACCCTGCCGCTCGCGCCGCTCGTCGCCTCGTTCGGCGTCGCCGTACCGCAGCTCTCCGGTCGCGGGCTCGGCCACACGGGCGGCACCCTCGACAAGCTCGAGAGCATCCAGGGGTGGCGAGCATCGGTCTCCACCGAACGGATGACCGAGATCCTCGACGAGGTCGGCGCGGTCGTTTGCGCCGCCGGCTCCGGACTCGCCCCCGCCGACGGCAAGCTCTACGCCCTGCGCGACATCACCGGCACCGTCGAATCCATCCCGCTCATCGCGTCGTCGATCATGAGCAAGAAGATCGCCGAGGGCACCTCCGCCCTCGTGCTCGACGTCAAGTTCGGATCCGGTGCGTTCCTCACCGACATCGCGCAGTCCCGCGAACTGGCGGAGACGATGGTCGCGCTCGGAGAGGACGCCGGCGTCGCGACATCCGCCCTGCTCACCAACATGAACGTGCCGCTCGGGCTCGCCATCGGCAACGCCAACGAGGTGCGCGAATCGGTCGAGGTGCTCGCCGGTGGCGGACCGGCCGACGTGGTCGAACTCACCGTCGCGCTGGCGAGGGAAATGCTGCGCCTCGCCGGCCAGCCCGACGCCGACGTCGAGGCAGCCCTGCGCGACGGCCGCGCGATGGACACCTGGCGCGCGATGATCTCGGCTCAGGGTGGGGACCCGGATGCCGCCCTGCCGGCAGCCCGCGAGACGCACGTGGTCACGGCCACCACATCGGGGGTGCTCGTCGAGCAGCAGGCGCTGCCATTCGGCATCGCGGCCTGGCGCCTCGGCGCCGGACGTGCCCGCAAGCAGGACCCGGTACAGCACGCCGCCGGCATCGACCTGCACGCGAAGCCCGGCGACACGGTGACGGAAGGCCAGCCGCTGTTCACCCTCAGCGCCGACGAACCCGAACGCTTCTCCCGCGCCATCGAGGCCCTCGACGGCGCGTACCGCATCGGCACCGACGGCGACGAGATCGTCACCGGCGGCCCGCTCATCGCAGATCGGATCGGATCATGACACTCGGCACTCCAGGCACCATCGCGGGTTCCCCCGGCCGCGACCCCATCGGCCGGTTCGTCGGCTGGCTGCTGCGCGACCGGTCGACCGGTGAACTCGTCGCCGCGGAGACGCCGAACTTTCCCGCGCTGGTGACGACGGCCGCGATCATCGTGCGCTGGACGTCGAGCGACACCGAGACCAGGCAGGTGGCGGCATCCATCGCCACCATCGCCGCCGGCTGGTGGGGAGTCTCCGAGGCGACCACGGGCGCGAACCCGTTCCGGCGCCTGCTCGGCCTCGCCGCGGTCGGCGTGGTCGTCGGCGTCGTGGCGCGCGTGCTCAAGTAGAGCGCCCGGGTCGCCTAGACCCGCACGTCGCCGATGCGCTCGAGCGCGTCGACCACCAGTGCCCAGAACCGCTCGCGGTCGAGGGCGGTCGCGGCGTGCGTCGTACAGCCAGCGGGCGCGGGCGAGCGGAAGTCGGCGACCGTCATGCCGAGGGTGAGCGTTCCGGTGAGCTCGACGTCGATCGGCACCGGAACCACCGTCATCACCGACGGGTCGATCACCAGGGCGACCGCGCACGGGTCGTGCACCGGCGGGTGCTCGAATCCCTGCTGGTCGCGGTAGGTCTCGCCGAAGAAGTCGAGCAGCTCCACCACGAAGCGCGCCGGCCCGGTGTCGACCGCCGCGATCGCCGCGACCACCTCCGGGGTGGCGATGGCCTGGTGTGTCAGGTCGAGGCCCACCATCGTGACCTTCCACGACTCGTTGAAGACGATGTGCGCCGCCTCCGGGTCGATGACGATGTTGAACTCGGATGCCGCGCTCCAGTTTCCGCCGTGGTATCCACCCCCCATCAGCACGATCTCGCGCACCCGCTGCACGATGCGCGGCTCCTTTCGGGCGGCGATCGCGATGTTCGTGAGCGCGCCGGTCGGAACCAGCGTGATCGTGCCGGGCTCCGCCTCCATCACGGTGTCGATGATCAGGTCGACGGCGTGCCTGGCGTCGGGTTCGAGCGTCGGTTCGGGCAGGGCGGGCCCGTCGAGCCCGGATTCGCCGTGAATGGATGCCGCGACCTCCGCCACCCGCACGAGCGGCCGGTGCGCTCCCGCAGCGAACGGCACTCCGGTGACCCCGGCGATGCGGGCCACCGCCAGCGCATTGCGCGTCACCTTCTCGATGGTCTGGTTGCCGTGCACGGTGGTGACGGCGACCAGGTCGATGTCGGGATTGCCGTGCGCGAGCAGCAGCGCGATCGCGTCGTCATGCCCAGGGTCGCAGTCGAGGATGATCTTCGTCGCCATGACGCGAGCATATATGAAACTCACATTCACTGGCGTAGTCTTCCGTCATGGATGACACGACGACAGACCTGCTCGACCGCGGCCGCAACCGCATCGAATGGATCAGGTCGCGCATGCCGCTGCTCGCGGCCGTGCGGGCCGAGTTCGCCGGGAGCCAGCCATTCGCCGGGCATCGGATCGGCATGTCGCTGCACCTGGAACCCAAGACGGCGGTGCTGCTGGAGGCCCTGGCAGCAGGCGGCGCCGAGATCGTCGCGACCGGCAACCACGGCTCGACCCAGGACGACACCGTCGCCGTGCTGCGCGACCAGGGGATGACCGTGTTCGGCCGGCGCGACGACAGCATCGACGAGCACCACGCCAACGTTGCGCGCGTGCTGGACGCTGCGCCCACCATGCTGCTCGACAACGGGGGAGACCTGGCCGCGGGAGTCATCGCGCGCGGAGCTGCCGCGGGCATCCTCGGCGGCACCGAGGAGACGACCTCCGGGGGCGACCGGTTGCGCAGCGAACTCGCGGGGCGCGTGCCGTTCCCCGTCTTCGTGATCAATGACAGCCTGCTCAAGGCCATCGGCGAGAACCGGCACGCGGTCGGCCAGTCGGTGGTCGAGAGCTTCATGCGTATCACCAACCTGATGATCCCGGGGCGCCGGTTCCTCGTCGCCGGCTACGGGTGGTGCGGCAGTGGCGTCGCCAGGTACCTGAGGGCGCTCGGCGGCAAGGTCGCCGTCGTCGAGGTAGACGAGCTCAAGGCCTTCGAGGCGGCGCTCGACGGGTTCCGGGTCGGCGGGATGCATGACCTCGCGGGGTGGGCCGACGTCGTCATCACGGCGACGGGGCGCCCCGGCATCGTCGGCGATGACGTCGTCGCGCTGCTGGGCGATGGCGCGATCCTCGCGAACTGCGGCCACTTTCCCTGGGAGATCGACGTCGCCGCCCTCAAGGCGGGCGCCGTGGCGGTGCGGGAGCTCGACGAGGCGATCGAGCGCATCGACCTCCCGGGCGGACGCCACGTCATCCTGCTCGCGAACGGGCGCATGGTGAACCTCGCCGGCCGCGAGCCGAAGGGCAACTCGCTCGAGTCGATGGACCTCGGCTTCCTCCTGCAGGCCCTGTCGCTCGAGCGGGTCGCGACCGGTGCGGCATCGCTCGCCCCGGGCGCGCAGCCGGTGCCCGACGACATCGACAGGCTCATCGCCCGGCGGATGCTCGCCGTGATGGGCGCGGAGCGATGACCGCCGAGGCCGCTCGCCCGGTTTCCGGCGATGGGGATGGACCGCCCGGCTATGCGGTGCCAGCGCTCGACAAGGCTCTCGACGTGCTCGAGCTCCTCGCAGAGCAGGGCGGCGGGCTCACGCAGGCCGAGGTCGCGGCCGCCGTCGGGCGGTCGGTCAGCCAGCTGTTCCGGGTGCTGCAGCGCCTCGAGCGGCGCGGCTGGATCTACCGCGACGCGCAGTCCGGCCTATACCTGCTCTCGACCCGCATGTTCGACCTCTCCACTCGCCACCCGCCGCTGCGCGGCCTCACCGCGCTCGCGCTCGGCCCGATGCGCGACCTGGCAGAGGCGGTGCACCAGTCGTGCAACCTGAGCGTGCTCGACGCGAACCGGGTGCGGGTCATCGCTCAGGTCGAGAGCCCGTCGGACTTCGGCTTCCGGGTGCGGGTAGGTGCGGAGTTCCCCGTCGAGACCACCGCGGCCGGTGCGGTACTCAGCGGCCAGGCCGCCGGGGGCTACCTGCGCCGCGACGACGCGATGCAGCCGGGCATCACCGACCTCGTCGTGCCGATCACCGGCACCGGCGGCGACACGGTCGCTGCCCTCACCGTTCCCTACATCGCCACCAGTTTCAGCCAGACCGGTGCCGGCGACGTGCTCGCGGCGCTCCTCGCGGCGGGCGACCTCATCTCTGGCCGACTACAGGGAATCCCCGACACCGCCACCCGGTAGATTTGAGTCATGACGACTCCAGCCGGGGACTTGTGCCTCCGAGGCGGCGCGAACATCAGCGCCCTCCCCAAGATATCCCTCCACGACCACCTCGACGGGGGGCTGCGGCCCTCGACCATCGTGGAACTCGCTGCCGCCATCGACCTCGAGCTGCCCGAGACCGACGCCGGCGCCCTCGGCACCTGGTTCGCCGACCAGTCCGACTCCGGATCGCTCGTCGAGTACCTCAAGACCTTCGACGTGACGACAGCCGTCATGCAGACCACCGAGGGCCTCACCCGCGTCGCCCGCGAATTCGTGCAGGACCTCGCCGCCGACGGCGTCGTCTACGGCGAGATCCGCTGGGCCCCCGAGCAGCACCTCGCGCGCGGGCTCAGCCTCGACGCGGCCGTCGAGGCAGTGCAGGACGGCATCGAGGCCGGCATCGACGACGCACGTCACGAGGGCCGCAGCATCCGGGCGGGCCAGATCGTCTCGGCGATGCGCCACACCGACCGCAGCCTCGAGATCGCGCAGCTCGCCGTTCGCCACCGCAACGACGGCGTCGTCGGCTTCGACATCGCCGGGCCGGAAGCCGGCTTTCCGCCGAGCAACCTCCGCGCCGCATTCGACTACCTCGCGCAGAACCTCTTTCCGGCCACCGTGCACGCGGGCGAGGCCGACGGCATCGACAGCATCCGCAGTGCGCTGTTCGACGGTCGAGCGCTGCGCCTCGGCCACGGCGTGCGCATCGCCGAAGACATCGAGGTCGACCGCGAGGACGCCGAGAACGCCTACGTGACCCTCGGCGGCGTCGCCCAGTGGGTGAAGGACCGCCAGATCACCCTCGAGCTCAGCCCGTCGTCGAACCTGCAGACCGGCGCGATCGCCGCGTGGGGAGACGAGCTGATCGACCACCCGTTCGACCTGCTGTACCAGCTCGGCTTCCAGGTGACCGTCAACACCGACAACCGGCTGATGAGCGGCACCTCGCTCAGCCGCGAACTGAGCCTGCTCAGCGACACGTTCGGCTACGACCTCACCGACCTCGAGGTGTTCCAGCTGAACGCCGCCGCCGCGACGTTTTTGCCGCTCGAGGACCGCGAAGAGCTCTCGGACATCATCAGCGCCGGCTTCGCGCAGGCATAACGGATGCCGCTTCCAGAACTCACCGAGGACGGCGTCGTCACCGGGGCCGACGCCGCGGACTGGCGTGCCGCCGTGCGTGTCGCGGGTGCCGCACTCGTCGCGTCCGGGTCGTCGAAGCCCGGTTACGCCGACGAGATGATCCGCATGATCGAGGAGCACGGCCCCTACGTCGTGATCGCCCCAGGCCTCGCCCTCGCGCATGCCAGGCCGGGCCCGCAGGTGCTCGCCGACGGCCTCGCCGTCGTCACCCTGAGCACCCCGGTCGCGTTCGGGCACCCGCACAACGACCCGGTCAGCGTCGTGCTGGGCCTCGCCATCACGTCGATCGAGGGGCACCTCGAGTCGATCGCCGAGATCGCGAACATCTTCAACGACTCCGACGCCATCGCCCGCATCGCTGCCGCGCCCGACGCGGCGACGGTCATCGACATCATGAGAGGCACCCGATGAAGATCGTCGCGATCTGCGGAGCCGGTATCGGCAGCTCCGGAATCCTCAAGGTCAACGCCGAGCGCGCCCTGCTCAAGCTCGGTATCGAGGCTGATGTCACGGCCGCCGACATCGGCAGCGTCACAGCCGCGGCCGCCGATGCGCAGATAATCCTCACCTCGGCCGAGTTCGTCGACGCGATCGGGTCGACCTTCGCCGACGTGATCGTGATCGAGAATTACTTCGACAGCTCGGAGCTCGAGCAGAAGCTGCTGACCGCGCTGGGCTGACCCCGGCGTCCGGCTGGCGCCGCCGCACCCGCCGCCGCACCCGCCGCCGCACCCGCCGCCGCTAGGTCTGCGGCGTGCCCGCCCGCTGCGCCGCAATGGCCCGGCCGAGCG
>NZ_JAALGE010000014.1 GCF_011057645.1 Marisediminicola senii
CTCGCCAGATCCCGCCTCACCCTCGTCCCCGACACCGGAACCGAGGTGACCACCGAACCCGCCCTCGGACTCAGCGCCTAACCCCCAAACCGAAGGACACCGCTACACCACCACCGGGGACTTGACCGCGAAAAGGCCGCCCGCGCCCGGATGGGTCACAGCAGTACAGCTACCCGGACCCCACCACTTACCTCAGTTT
This sequence comes from Marisediminicola senii, assembly GCF_011057645.1. Taxonomy (GTDB): domain Bacteria; phylum Actinomycetota; class Actinomycetes; order Actinomycetales; family Microbacteriaceae; genus Marisediminicola; species Marisediminicola senii. The sequence continues at coordinate 200 of NZ_JAALGE010000014.1, forward strand.
CGACCCGATCACGAACAAGTTCCCGCCGCCGCTTACGAAGCGGAGCGTTGTCATTCCCCGCGATGTCGGATTGAAGTGGGCGCAGAAGTATGTGCACGGCAGCGAGAAGTGGAGGAGTTTTTACTCCCTCAGGAACACTGTCGAAGCTTCTTACAGCCACATCAAGCGTTCCACCGACGAGGCCCTTGGAGATGCGTCCAAACGGCCAAAACGTGGCAACACCTTCGCGCTCGTCGCCATGGCGCTCTCGGTTGCCTCCGCGAACCTTCGGAAAACGAAGGATTACATCGCGCGGCTTGGGTCAGCGGTGAAGATCACCTCAAAGAACCGGAACTCTTACACGCCATTCGCCGACGGCATCGGCGCCGCGCATGGCGACGTGGGCCCACCGAGAACCGACTAGTCCTCCCGCATTCATCAAACTCAGTAACACGGTTCCTATGACCGCGCCTCAGAACTGACCTGGCGCGGTCATCTCGCTTTGCTAGGTCGAGGGGAGAACAAAAAGGCCGGCAGTGGGCCGAGATCTCGCGATCAGGAGCCAACTACCGGCCTTCGGGCCACCAGATTCAGGCTGGTAGCCCGTTCATATTTCAAAAGCTGAACGTGTTCGGCCAAAAAGCCGAACACGCCGTTGTGCGCGAGGGGGGACTTGAACCCCCATGCCCTCTCGGGCACACGGACCTGAACCGTGCGCGTCTGCCAATTTCGCCACTCGCGCAGACTTTGCGAGATTAGCACAAGCGCCACCTCCCCCAGGTTCGCCGGCCGCCGGGGTGCACTCCGTGCTGCCCGGTCCGGGCCCGGAATCCCGGGCCACCAGCGCCGCACACCCAGCCCAAATGCTCTAAATGGCACCCAGCGGCTAACATACGAGGGTCGTGCTACGACCGGAATGGGGAACACGTGGGCCTGCTGGACAACTTCGAGAACGGTCTCGAGCGTGCCGTCAACGGCGTGTTCGCGAAGACCTTTCGAAGCTCCCTCGCGCCCATCGAGATCACGAGCGCCCTGCGCCGCGAACTCGACACCAAGGCCGCCGTCGTCTCGCGTGACCGCATCCTCGTGCCGAACCGCTTTCGGGTGCGTCTCGGCCGCACCGACTTCACCCGCATGTCGTCGATCGGCCCCACGCTCATCGACGAGCTCACCCAGCTGGTGCAGACCCACGCCACGGCGCAGGGCTACCAGTTCGCGGGCGGTATCGACATCCGTCTCGTCGAGGACACCGGTCTCAGTGAGGGCATGATCCGCATCGAGTCCGAGAACATGAAGGGCGAGGTGTCGTGGACCCCCGTGCTGGATGTCGCGGGCAAGCGATACCCCATCACCCGGGGCCGCACCATCATCGGTCGCGGCAGCGAGGCCGACATCACGGTCGACGACCCCGGCATCTCCCGCAAGCACGTCGAGATCCTGTGGGACGGCAAGCGCGCGCAGGTCAACGACCTCGGGTCGACCAACGGCTCGGAGCTCGACGGCTCCCCCGTCACGAAGGCCCTGCTGTCGCCGGAATCGACCGTCACCATCGGCCGAACCCGTATTGTGTTCCGGGTGCTCGCCCAATCGTCCGACGCTGACCACTATTCCGGTTCCCGGGCCGACCGGAACGGCGGCAGCACCCGGTGAGCGAACTCACCCTCCTCGTGTTGAGGCTGGCGTTCCTGCTCGTGCTGTGGGGCTTCATCTTCCTCGTCGTGTACTCGCTGCGCAGCGACCTGTTCGGGCAGCCCGTGCGTCGTCAGGCAGTGGCGACTGATGCCGGCGCCGCACCGTTCGCCGCGGCATCCACCCCAGCCCCCTCCGTCGCCCCCGTGCAGAGGCCGTCATCGCCCGTCAGCTCGTTGCCGGACAACACCAGGCCCGCTGCGACCGCGTCGTCCGCCCGCAGGCTCGTCATCACCTCCGGCGCGAAGGAGGGGCTCGAGCTGCCCCTCAGCAACCTGCCGCTCACCATTGGCCGGTCAGCCGAGAGCGGCCTCGTCATTCGCGACGACTACACCTCGACCCACCACGCCAGGCTGATGATCCTCAATGACGCGTGGGTCATCCAGGACCTCGATTCCACCAACGGCACCTTCCTCGACGGGCGCCGCGTGGTCGTTCCCACCCAGGTTCCGCTGAACACCCCGATCAAGATCGGCACGACCAGCTTCGAGCTGCGGCGGTAGCGCTCATGGCCACGACAGGCAAGAGCGCGGCCATCTCCCACGTGGGGAAGGTGCGCGCCAACAACCAGGATTCCGGCTACGCGGGAACCCACCTGTTCGTGGTCGCCGATGGCATGGGAGGGCACGCCGGCGGTGACGTCGCCTCCGCGATCGCGATCAAGCGCATCGTTGAAACCGACCGCGAGTACACCTCGGCCGAAGACGCGGAGTACGCCCTCAAGTCGGCGCTGCTCGCCGCCAATGCCCAGCTGGCCGAGACCGTGTTCGAGCACACCGAGCTCACCGGGATGGGCACCACCGTCAGCGCGATCCTGCGGGTCGGCAGCAAGATCGCCCTCGCCCACATCGGCGACTCGCGAATATACCTGCTGCGCGACGACGAGCTCTCGCAGGTGACCGCGGACCACACGTTCGTGCAGCGCCTCGTCGATTCCGGGCGCATCACGCAGGAAGAGGCCGCCGTGCACCCGCGGCGCTCCGTGCTCATGCGCGTGCTCGGCGACGTCGACTCGTCGCCCGAGATCGACACCACGGTGCTCGAGGTCCGACCCGGCGACAAGTGGCTGCTGTGCTCCGACGGGCTGAGCAGCTACGTCAGCGACGAGCGCATCGCCGCGATCCTGCGCGAGTGGAAGGCGCCGCGAGACGCCGCGGACCGGCTCGTGCGGGAGAGCCTGGATGCCGGGGCTCCCGACAACGTCACCGTCGTCATCGCGACCGTCGACGACGGGGACTCGTCGGCATCGTCGCCCACCGTCCTGGTCGGATCGGCGGCTGCGCCCCTGTCGTTCGAGCCCGAGGTGAGTCGCAGGCCCCTGCGGTTGCCCACGCTGCTGCTGCATCCACTTCGCCCCACTCCCCCGGAGCCCGAGCACTTCGAGCCAGAATCGGAGGAGTACCTCGACGAGCTGATCCTCGAAGACCGCCGTCGCGCGCGCAACCGTCGCATCGCCTGGCTCGTCGCCATCGCCCTCGCCGCGATCGCCCTCGCTGTCGCGCTCGTGCTCGCCTACCAGTGGACGCAGACCCGATACTTCGTCGGCGCGACCGGGCAGACCGTGGCGATCTACCAGGGGGTACAGGCCGACATCGGCCCGCTGTCGCTCTCCACGGTGTACGAGGAGACCAGTATCACTCTCGAGAGCCTTCCCAGCTACACGCGCCAGACCGTCGAAGGGACGATCAGCGCGGACTCCCTCGCCCAGGCGAGGGCCATCATCGACAGGTTGTCCATTGTCAGCAGCGACTAGCCGTCCGGGGACCGCCGACAGGTCGACGGTCACCGAGACCATCAAGCTGCGGCTCCGCGCCCCCGCGCGCCTGCGCAACCTCGAACTGCTGCTGCTGATCTTCGCGGGAGCAATCGGCACCGGTGCCCTCGTCCTCGTGCAACTCGGAGCACTGGGCGCCGTCGACAGCACCGTGATCTCGTTCGGTGCCGGCGTGCTAGGCCTCTCGCTGGTCATGCACATCGCACTGCGGTTCGTCGCCGTCGAGGCCGACCCTTTCATCCTGCCCATCGCGACCCTGCTCAACGGCCTCGGCATCGCCATGATCTACCGCATCGACATCGCCCAGGGGCAACTCGGCTGGGAGGCGTCCGGGCTCCGCCAGATGGCGTGGACCGCGATCGCCATGGCTGCAGCCCTCGCCGTCCTGATCGCGATCCGCAACCACCGGGTACTGCAGCGCTACCGCTACATCGCCATGTTCGTCGGTATCGGGCTGCTGCTGCTGCCCCTCATCCCGGGTGTCGGGCGCGAGATCAATGGCGCGCAGGTCTGGATCGGCATCGGCCCGCAGCGCGAGGACGGCAGCGTTCCGCTCTCCTTCCAGCCGGGAGAGCTCGCCAAGATCGCCCTCGCCGTGTTCTTCGCCGGCTACCTGGTTACCGCGCGTGACAGCCTGTCCCTGGTGGGCAGGAAGTTCCTCGGCATGAGGTTTCCGCGCGTGCGCGACCTCGGCCCGATCCTCATCATCTGGCTCGCGTCGATGGGCGTGCTCGTCTTCCAGCGCGACCTGGGCACATCGCTGCTCTACTTCGGCCTGTTCCTGGTGATGATCTACGTCGCCACCGGGCGTCTCAGCTGGGTGCTGCTCGGACTCAGCATGTTCGTGGGCGGTGCCATCCTGGCCAGCCAGATCCTGGGATACGTCGGCAATCGCTTCAACGGATGGCTCGACGCATTCAACGACGACATCTACAACCAGGCGGGCGGCAGCTACCAGCTGGTGCAGGGCATCTTCGGCATGGCGGGCGGCGGGCTCATCGGCACGGGCCTCGGACAGGGACGGCCCGATATCGTGCCGTTCGCGGACAGCGACTTCATCATCGCGAGCCTCGGTGAAGAGCTGGGCCTGACCGGCCTGTTCGCCATCCTCGCCCTGTTCCTCCTGTTCGTCTCCCGCGGGTTCCGCATCGGGTTCGCCGGCCAGGACGACTTCGGCCGCCTGCTCGGCGTCGGCCTGTCGTTCGTGATCGCGCTGCAGGTGTTCATCGTCATCGGCGGTATCACCAGGGTCATTCCGCTCACCGGTCTCACCACGCCATTCATGGCCGCCGGTGGATCGTCGCTGCTGGCCAACTGGATCATCGCCGCGCTGCTGCTCCGCCTGTCGGACACCGTGCGCAACCAACCCCGATTGGTCGTCGAATCGTGAGCGCCCAGGTGATCGCATGAACAAGGAACTGAAACGCGTCAGCGCCGTCGTGCTATTGATGTTCGTCGCCCTCTTCGGCTCGAGCACCGTCATCTCCGCGCTCGAGGCCGACTCCCTCCGGGTGGATCCCCGCAACACGCGCACCATCCTGGCCAGCTACTCCACCGAGCGCGGGCCGATCCTGGTCGACGGGGTCGCGGTCGCCGAGTCGGTGCCGATCGACGACGAGTTCCGGTTCCTCCGCACCTACAGTCAGCCCGAGCTGTACTCGGCCGTCACCGGGTACTTCACCCTCAACCAGGGCGACTCCGGCGTCGAGGGCGCGCTGAACGATGCACTCAGCGGCACCGCGAACGACCAGTTCTTCGCCCAGCTCAATGCCGTCATCACCGGCCAGGACCCGAAGGGCGCATCGGTCGAACTGACCATCGATCCGGTCGTGCAGCAGGCGGCCTGGGATGCGCTGGGCGATAACACCGGGTCGGTCGTGGCGATCGACCCGAGCACCGGCGCCATCCTCGCCATGGTCTCGAAAGAGGCATACGACCCGAACCTCCTGGCCCAGCACGACAGCCAGGCGGTCATCGACAGCTACAACGCACTCATCGAGGACCCGAACCGCCCGCTGCTGAACCGCGCCATCGGCGGCGACCTGTACGCGCCGGGTTCGGTGTTCAAGCTCGTCGTCGCCGCCGCCGCGATCGACAGCGGCCAGTACACCGCCGACAGCCAGTTCCCGAACCCGCCGACCCTCCAGCTGCCCCAGAGCAGCGACTCGATCAGCAACGCCGAGGGCGGCAACTGCACCGGCGCCGACACCGTGTCCCTCGCCGACGCGCTGCGCCTGAGCTGCAACATCCCGTTCGCCCAGCTGGGCGGAGCGCTCGGCAAGGAGACCATCGCCGAGTACACCGAGAGGTTCGGTTTCGAGACGCCGCTCGAGATTCCGCAGACCGTCACCGAGAGCGTGTTCCCCGAGACCGACATGGACGAGCCGACGCTCTACATCTCGTCGTTCGGACAGGGCAGCGTGCGCACCACCCCGCTGCAGGTCGCCATGGTCTCGGCCGCGATCGCCAACCAGGGAACGCTGATGACGCCGACGCTCGTCGAATCCATCACCGCCCCGAACCTCGAGGTCATCGAACCATTCCAGGAGGACGTTCTCAGTGAACCGATCAGCGAAGAGACGGCGGGCACGATGACCGAGCTCATGGTCGCCAACGTGAACAACGGCGCGGCCAGTAATGCAAGAATAAACGGGGTCGACGTCGCGGGTAAGACGGGCACAGCGCAGAACGATGGCAGGGACAACACCCTGTGGTTCACCGGTTTCGCACCGGCCCAGAACCCCGAGATCGCCGTCGCGGTCGTCGTCGAGAACGGCCAGGGATTCGGTAATTCAGTTGCGGCACCCATCGCACGAACAGTCATGGAGGCGGTGCTGAACAAATGAGGCCATCAAGCGGACTCACCTTCGGTGGTCGGTACCAGCTGACGAGCCGGGTCGCCATCGGCGGCATGGGCGAGGTCTGGCAGGCGACCGACCTGGTCATCGGCCGCACCGTCGCCATCAAGATCCTCAAAGACGAGTACCTGGGCGACCCCGGGTTCCTCGAACGCTTCCGCGCCGAGGCGCGCCACGCCGCCCTGGTCAACCACGAGGGTATCGCCAACGTGTTCGACTACGGCGAAGAAGACGGCAGCGCCTTCCTGGTCATGGAACTGGTGCCGGGAGAGGCCCTCTCGACCATCCTCGAACGCGAGCGCGTGCTCGCCACCGACCGGGTGCTCGACATCGTCGCGCAGACCGCGTCCGCGCTGCACGCCGCACACGCCGCGGGGCTCGTGCACCGCGACATCAAGCCAGGAAACCTGCTCATCACCCCCGACGGTCGCGTCAAGATCACCGACTTCGGCATCGCCCGCATCGCCGACCAGGTTCCCCTCACCGCCACCGGTCAGGTGATGGGCACCGTGCAGTACTTGTCGCCGGAACAGGCGAGCGGTCACCCCGCCTCGCCGACGACCGACATCTACTCGCTCGGCATCGTCGCGTACGAGTCCCTCGCCGGTCGCCGCCCCTTCACCGGCGAGTCGCAGGTCGCCATCGCGATGGCCCAGATCAACGACACCCCGCCGGAGCTGCCCGTCACGGTCTCCGAGCCCGTGCGCAACCTGGTCTACTCGAGCATCGCCAAGAAGCCGGCCGACCGTCCCGATTCCGCCGCGCACCTCGCCAGGGCGGCACAGGCACTACGCAGGGGCGACGTCGCCGCCGCAGCCGCGGCAGTGCCGGCGATCCTCAGCGGAGGCGTGGCCGTCACCATGGCCAACCCCACCGTGGCCGCCGGGGCGACGCAGGCCACCCAGATCCTCGGAGCGGGCGCCGCTGCCGGCCCCGCGCTCAGCGACGAACCGCCGGCCCCGGTGGTCACCAAGGGCCGCAACCCGTGGACCTGGCCCCTCATCGCCCTGCTCGCGATCCTGGCGATCGTCGTGATCGGCGGCATCTTCCTGCTGCTCGACGAACCAGCCGACGACGACCCGGCCGGGTCCCCCAGCCCGACCGTCTCCTCCACTCCGAGCCCCGAGCCGACCCAACCGAGCACGACCCCGACCCCGACCGAAGACACCAGCGTCGCCCTGGGCGACGGAACGCAGTTCTTCGGCCTGCGCGAGGACGAGGCAACCGCCGCGCTCACCGAGCTCGGACTCCTCGCGAGCTTCGTCGACGGCAACGCCGCAGAGTCCGAAGAGCAGGTCGGCACCGTCTACCAGGTCAGCCCCCGCGGTACCGTGCAGGTCGGCGACACCATCACCCTCACCCTCTACACCGCGGCGCCCGAACCGGAGCCGGAGCCCGTGCAGCCGTCCGCACCGACGACCTCGAGCTCCGGACCGTTCGTGCCGGGCCAGACCGTACAGGTGTCGATCCCGGCGTTCACGGGTTGCACGTCAGACTCCCCGTTGACGGGTTACACCGTCTCGGTGTCGAACGGGTCGTTCACCCCGGCGAACCCCGTACCGTCGTCGACCTCCACGATCACCGTCACGCTCGGCGAACTGTCGGGCGATGCCGCCGACGGCGAGACCACCGTGTCGTACACCGCGCTCTGCTCGGGCGAACCGTCGGAGTCATCCGACGCGCTCACCATCCCGTTCGCCTAACCGGGCTGCAAACCCCGTGCCGGATAAGATTGGGGGACAACACCTTCTGCCGCTTGGAGATCGACACGTGACCGATGGATCTCGCCTGGTGGCAGGCCGGTACCGCCTCGCGGGCCTGGTCGGTCGCGGTGGCATGACCGACGTGTACTCGGCAACGGACGAGCGCCTGCACCGCACCGTCGCGGTCAAGCTGCTCAGGACGACCCCGAAGACCGATGCGCACTTCCGATTGGTATTCCGCGAAGAGGCCCAGCGGGCATCCCGCATGTCGCACCCGGCGATCGCGCGCGTGTACGACTCCGGCGACGACGTGACCACCGACGCCGCAGGCGTCGAGCGCGTCACGCCCTACATCGTGACCGAGTTCGTCGACGGCCGGTCGCTGCGCGAGATCATCGCCGAGGGCCCCGTCGCCCCGGATGACGCAGTCCACATCGCGAGCCAGCTGCTCACCGCACTCGAGTACAGCCACCGCGCGCTCCTCGTGCACCGCGACGTCACCCCCGGCAACATCATGGTCACCGGCGACGGCACCGTGAAGGTGATGGACTTCGGAATCTCCCGCGCCGCGTCGGACAGCGCGGCCACGGTGGCCCAGGCCGGCACCATCCTCGGCAGCGCGCGGTACTTCTCGCCCGAGCAGGCCCGTGGTGAGACGATCGACGCTCGCACCGACCTCTACTCGACCGGCGTCGTGCTGTTCGAGATGCTGACCGGGCGCGCCCCGTTCCGCGCCGACCGCCCCGCGGCGGTGGCCTACCAGCACCTCAGCGAGGAGCCGGTCGTTCCCAGCTCGATCAACGGCCGCATCTCCCCCGCCCTCGACGCCGTCGTGCTGCACGCCCTCAACAAGGACCGCACTCGTCGCTACCAGACCGCGGCGGAGTTCCGCGTCGACCTCGAGACCGCCGGCGCGGGCGACGTGCCGCCCGGCCTGCTGTCTGCCATCGACGCCGAGTCGGCGCTGTACGCGATGGATCCCGAGGCGGTCTCCGGTCCCGAAGCCGCGCTCCGCCGCCTCGCCGCCGTTGATGACGACGAGCGTGTGATCCGCACCCAGACCCGACCGCCTGTCGCGTGGGTCTGGGCGGGAATCGCGTTGCTGACGACGCTGCTGCTCGCCATCGGTATCTGGGTCGTCAACATCGAGTCGGGCCCGTCGATCAGCACCGGTCTCTCGGTGACGGTGCCCGACGTCGCCGGTGGCACCTACGACGAGGCCGCGGCAGAGCTCACCGCCCTCGAACTGCAGCCTCTTCGACTGCCCCAGGAGAGCGACACCGTGCCGGAGGGCACCATCATCAGCACGGAGCCCGGCCCCGGCATCCGGGTGAGCCCGCAAGAGCAGGTGACGGTCTACGTCTCACTTGGCCAGGATCCCACCACCGTGCCCCTCCTCGAGCAGACCACCGAGGCCGAGGCGGTCACCGCCATCGAAGATCGCGGCCTGGTCTACGGCGAATCCATCCCGGAGTACTCCCCCAGCCTGCCCGCGGGCACCGTCATCCGCAGCGAGCCAGAGGCGAACGCGGGGGTGCGCGAGGGTGACACCGTCAACCTCATCGTCAGCAACGGCCTGGTCGAGGTGCCATCCGTAGTCGGCCAGCCCATCACGACCGCCACCACGACCCTGACGGCGCTGCTCCTCACTATCGAGCCAGAACCGGACTATGGATGCGACACGGGCGAAGTCACCGCCCAGTCGCTGCCTGCGGGCGAACATCCGCAGGCCTCCGAGATCACACTCACATACTGCGCGGGCTAGCTGCGCCGCGCTGCTCCCAGGCGGGCCAGCACAGCCACGCTGACATACTGCGCGGGCTAGCTGTACTGCGCCGCTCCGCCGGATAGCGCCGGCGACTGCTACGGCAGCGTGACGAGCGGCGTCAGCCCCACGGCCGCGGCGCGGGCAGACGGCAGGCCGGCTACCGACAGCCAGTTGGCGAGCATCAGGTAACCCCCCTCGGTCAGCACCGATTCCGGGTGGAACTGCACCCCGAACACCGGCGCGCTCTCGTGGCGGAGCCCCATGATCACGCCACCGCTGGTGCGGGAGGTCACGATGAGGTCGCGCGGCACCGTCGAATCCACCACGGCGAGGGAGTGATACCTCGTCGCGGTGAACGGCTGCGGAACGCCCTGGTAGAAGTCGCTGCCGTCGTGCTCGATCCGCGAGGTCTTGCCGTGCATGAGCTCGTCGGCGTGTGTCACGGTCGCCCCGACGGCCTCGGCGATCGCCTGGTGACCCAGGCACACGCCGAGCAGGGGTTGTCCGGAGTCCAGCGCGATCCGCACCGCGGGAACGGAGACTCCCGCAGCGCCAGGCGTTCCCGGCCCGGGTGAGAGCAGTACCGCGTCGTACTCGGCCATCACGGCTGCGGCGTCCGCCTCCGCGAAGGCGTCGTTGCGCATGACCGTGGTCTCCGCCCCGAGTTCCTGCAGGTAGCCGTTCAGGGTGTAGACGAAGCTGTCGTAGTTGTCGATGACGAGGATGCGGGTCATCCGTCCACCGTAACGTCCGTCACGTTGATGAACCCGTTCAGCCAGGGGAAGACGAAGTACAGGCATGCCGCGAGTACCGCGGCGATGAGCATGAGCAGCAGGAACAGTCGCACCCACCACGGTCCGGGCAGGATGCGCCAGAGCGCCCCGTACACGGTCAGGCCCCGCTCTGCGCGAGTTCGGCCGGAGCCCCGGCGGATGCCGGCTGCCAGGATTCGAATACCGCGTACGCGATGATGCGCTCGGCGTCGGAGAGCATCGGGTTGCAGCTGGTCATGGTCATGATGCGATCGGTCGGCGCCACGTTGGGTGCCTGCGGAACGGGGGCGATCACGCCCGTGCCGGTGGGCAGCACATATTCGGAGGAGCGGTACACGTAGGTGTACCACCCGTCGGCGGTCTGCACGTAGATCTTGTCGCCCAGCTCGAGGGTCGCGATCTGGTTGAACGGCGCGCCCCAGGTGGTGCGGTGGCCGGCAACGGCGAAGTTGCCGATTTCGCCGGGCATCTGCGATCCCGGATAGTGGCCGATGTTGTCTTTCAGCACCGTGCTCGGGCTGATTCCCTCGGCGACGGTGCGTGCGTAGTCCGCCCCGAACCGCGGGATGAAGATTGTCGCGAAGCGCTCGTTCTCGGCCGAGGCGAGCGTGATGACCGGCTCCCCGGGCTCTGCACCCTCCGGGGCGGGCTCGGTAGTCTCCGCTGCCGCCCCGAGTTGTTCGCTCAAGCTGAGGGCCTCGTCCTGCTGCTCGGCCCCGAGCACCAGATCGTTGAGCCACAGCTGCCAACCGAGGAACAGGAATACGAAGACGCCGGCCGTGATGAGCAGTTCGCCCAGAACGCTGATGACGCTCGCGCGTCGATGTGGCGCGGCCTGACGCGCACGCTTATTGGTCCCCACCATGCTTCCGAGTGTAGACGGGCACGATCGGCGTATCCGCGCTGCCAGCGGCGACCAACCGCATTCGCGCTAGAATTCGGGCATGGCCAGAGCTAGAGACACTGAGAACTCCGTTGTCCCTCCGGAGAGGCGGGGCGGCGACGATGCCCCCAACCCGGTCTGGTTCAAGCCGATCATGTTCGGCCTGATGCTCATCGGGCTGACCTGGATCATCGTGTTCTACGTCAGCGGCACCACGCTCCCGATCGCGGAGCTGGGCGACGGCAATATCCTCGTCGGCTTCGGTATCCTCTTCCTCGGCTTCCTGATGACCACCCGGTGGCGCTGAGTTACACCCGTGTAATTATCCCCAGTGTGCACAACCCTGTGGATAACTTCCTCGACAGCTGTGGGTAACGCGTAACGGGCAATGCGTACCGGGCAATGCGTACCGGGCAATGCGTACCGGGTGACGCCTAGCGCGACGACAGCAGAACGGCGACGGCGGCCACGGTGATCGCCAGCAGTGCCGCAGCTAGGCCACCGATGAGAAGTTTCTGGGTGAGCTGCCTGTCACGGCGCCGGGTGCGGCTGTAGATGACGCCGATCAGCACGCCGGTGATGAGTCCGCCGAGGTGTGCCTGCCACGAGATGTTCGGAACCAGGAAGCCGATGGCGAGGTTAAGCACCAGCAGCACGACGAGTTGCGAACCGTTGCCGCCGAGTCCGCGCTGGATAGCGAACAGTGCGCCCATCAGGCCGAAGATGGCACCCGATGCCCCGAGCACCCCGCCACCGGGGTTGAGCAGCAGCACCGCGACAGAGCCGCCGAAGCCGCTCAGCAGGTAGAGCACGAGAAAGCGCCACCGCCCGATTGCCGGTTCCAGGATGCGCCCGAAGATGAAGAGCGAGAACATGTTGAACAGCACGTGGATGAATGACCCGTGCACGAACAGCGACGTCAGCATGGTCCAGGGCAGCAGCGTCGTCAGCCACGGCCGGTAGACCAGCAGGGCGTCGACGTAACCGCCTGACACCTGCTGCGCCAGGAAGACCACCGCGGTCACGACGATGATCGTGTACGTGATGACCGGTCCGTCGCTGGTGCGGATGCGTCGGGCCGAGCGGAGCAGCTGGGGGCGCGAGCGAGGTGCACTCGCCCGCGCCTCCTGCACGCACTCCGGACAATGGAACCCGACCGCCGCCTCGGTCTGGCAGGACGGGCAGATGGTACGCCCGCATCGCTGGCAGAGGATGAAGCTCTGGCGGTCGGGATGCCGGTAACAGTGGTTGGCGCTGTCGCGCCCCGCTTCGGTCATCGACGGTTCATCGGGAGGGGTGCTTCATCGGGGGTTGAAGTCGACCAGCAGGTCAGACCTCGTCGATGGTGACCGAGTTGATGACGACGTCTTCGCGGGGACGGTCACTGCGGTCCTTCTCGACGGCCTCGATCTTCTTCACGACGTCGCGCGACTCATCGTCGGCGACCTCGCCGAAGATGGTGTGCTTGCCCTGCAGCCAGGTGGTGGGAACCGTGGTGATGAAGAACTGCGAGCCGTTCGTGCCACGGCCACCCTGGGTGCCGGCGTTCGCCATGGCGAGCACGTAGGGCTTGGTGAAGGTGAGCTCGGGGTGGATCTCGTCGTCGAACTGGTAGCCGGGGCCGCCGGTGCCCTGTCCGAGCGGGTCGCCGCCCTGGATCATGAAGTTGTCGATGATGCGGTGGAAGATGATTCCGTCATACAGCTTGTCCTTGGAGACCTTGCCGGTGCCGGGGTGGGTCCACTCGATGTCGCCCGTAGCGAGGCCGACGAAGTTCGCGACGGTCTTGGGTGCGTGGTTGCCCAGCAGGTTGACGCGGATGTCTCCGAGCGTGGTGGAAAAGGTTGCGACGTGCGTGTGCGTAGACATTCGACAATCCTCCCACATCGGCCCTGAAGGTCGGGGGAAGCACAGCCGGCACAGTGTTGGCCGACGGGCCATGCCATGAAAGGATGATCAGGTTCGCAGGCACCATTACCGGAGGTTGATCCCATGGCACTGTCCCGTAAGCACAAGAAAGAGATCAAGCGGCTGAAAAGCACCGCTTCTGACCTGTGGGACGAACAGCGCGATGTGTTCGGGCACGCCTCGTCCGTCGTCAAGGAGGCTGGCCGCCAGATCGGCAACGTCTCGCGCGAAGAAGTGGTGCCCCGCGTGAGCGGCGCATACAACGACCGGCTCGTTCCCGTCGTCTCCTCCGGTTACAAGGCGACCAGGAACGCGGTCGACGGGGCGCAGCACAAGATCGTCCACGACGTCATCCCCGGTGTCTCGTCGTCGCTCGCATCCGCACTCGCCACCCTCGAGGTCTCGAAGGACCCGCGCGTGCGCGAAGCCGTCAAGCAGGTGCACCTCGCCAGCGACAAGGTCGGCAAGTCCGCCAAGGGCGCATACGCCGACGTATCGAAGAAGGCCGTCAAGACCTACAACACGGTCGGCACCAGGGTCGGGTTCGTCAAGCCGCCGAAGCGCGGCCTCGGATTCGGCGGATACGCCCTCATCGCACTGGGCGTCGTGGCGGTAGCCGGTATCGCCTATGCCGCATGGCAGACCCTGCGCGCCGACGACGAGCTGTGGGTGCTCGACGAGGCAGAAGACGGCGACACCCCGCAGCAGTAACCCAACCAACGCGAAAGCGCCGCCCCGTGAGAACGGGTGCGGCGCTTTTTCGTTGTGCTGGCGACTTCGTGCAGTTCTCATGACGCTGTTGTAGGTGACGCTGTCTTACATGATGCTGTCGTGCATGACGCTGTACTGCCATGGTGCTGTACTACCCAGTGGATCCTAGGAGAATCGAACTCCTAACCCCCGCCTTGCAAAGGCGATGCTCTGCCAATTGAGCTAAGGACCCGTGGTGGCCCCGAAAGGCCGACCGTGGGGATACCAGGACTTGAACCTGGGACCTCTTCGTTATCAGCGAAGCGCTCTAACCGCCTGAGCTATATCCCCGTGAGGGCAGATACGAGAGTATCGCACCCTGTGTGTTTCACCGAATCGAGAGCGGTTCCGACTCGGCCCTAATCAGCTGTTTTGGAATCCGACCAGCAGCCCGCCGGTGACACGCGCCGCCAGGTTGTAGATGAGCGTCGCGACGGCGCCGAGCGCGGTGCCGATCACGATGTTCAACGCCGCCACGATCACCGCGAACAGGGTGACCTGCAGCAACGAGAAGTCCGCGGTGACGCTGAACGTCTCGTCGCCGAGCACGCCCTGGAACAGGTCGTTCACGCGCTGGAAGATACCGGAGCTGTTGAGGATCGTCCAGGCCAGGGCCACCACGACGACCTGCGCGATACCGGCGCAGATCGAGGTCAGGAACGAGAGCTTCACGACGGACCAGAAGTCGATGTACACCAGCTTGAGGCGCACCTGCTTGCTGGAGGTCTTGCGAGGGGCCTTGCGCTGGAGTTTTTCGGCGACGCTACTCATCTGCGGATTCGTCCTTCCCGGCCGTGCTTTCGCCGACCGATGTGTCTCCGGCCTGCGGCGCCTCGGGGGTGTCCGACGCGACGTCTCCGGTGAGAGCTTCCACGCCCTGGGCTTCCAGATTGCGTTCACTGTTCTTGGCAACTGCGATGATTCTGTCATCATCCGCAAACCGCGCGAAAACGACCCCCATCGTGTCCCGACCCTTGGCAGGGACCTCAGCGACAGACGAGCGTACCACCTTGCCGCTCGCGAGCACGACGAGCACCTCGTCGTCTTCGCCCACGATCAGGGCGCCGGCCAGGTCTCCGCGGTTCTCGGCGAGCTTGGCCACCTTGATGCCGAGGCCGCCGCGGTTCTGTACGCGGTACTGGTCGACGTCGGTGCGCTTGGCGTAGCCGCCCTCGGTCACGACGAACACGTATCCCTCGGTGGAGACGACGGATGCGTCGAGCAGCGTGTCATCCCCGCGGAAGTGCATGCCGATCACTCCCGACGTCGACCGCCCCATCGGACGAAGCGCGTCGTTGCCGGCGGTGAATCGCACGGACATGCCCTTGCGCGAGACGAGCAGCACGTCGGAATCCTGCTCGACGAGCATGGCCGAGACGAGCTCGTCGTCGTCCCGCAGGTTGATGGCGATGATGCCGCCGGTGCGGTTCGTGTCGTACTCGGTCAGCGCGGTCTTCTTGATCAACCCGCCCTTGGTGGCGAGAACCAGGTACTCGGCGACCTCGTAGTCGCGGATGTCGAGGATCTGCGCGATCTCCTCACCCGGCTGCAGCGCGAGCAGGTTGGCGACGTGCTGGCCCTTGGCATCACGGCCGGCCTCCTGCACCTCGTAGGCCTTGGCGCGGTACACCCGGCCGCGGGTGCTGAAGAACAGCAGCCAGTGGTGGGTGGTGGTCACGAAGAAGTGCTCGACCACGTCGTCCGCGCGCAGCTGGGCGCCCTTGACGCCCTTGCCTCCGCGGTGCTGGCTGCGGTAGTTGTCGCTGCGGGTGCGCTTGATGTAGCCGCCGCGCGTGACGGTGAGCACCATCTCCTCTTCGGGGATGAGGTCTTCGACGTTCATGTCGCCGTCGAACCCGAACATGATCTCGGTGCGGCGGTCGTCGCCGTACTTGTCGACGATCTCGGTGAGTTCGGTGCTCACGATGTCGCGCTGGCGCTGCGGGGTGGCGAGGATGTCGCGGTAGTCGACGATCAGACGCTCGAGTTCATCGTGCTCGTCGATGATCTTCTGTCGTTCCAGCGCGGCGAGCTGGCGCAGCTGCATGGCCAGGATGGCGCGGGCCTGCAGCTCGTCGATGTCGAGCAGCCCGATGAGTCCCTCGCGCGCGGCCTCGGCGTCGGCGCTGCGGCGGATGAGCGCGATGACCTCGTCGAGGGCGTCGAGCGCCTTGAGGTACCCGGTGAGGATGTGCATGCGCTCTTCGGCCTTGCGCAGGCGGAAGGTGGTGCGACGGATGATGACGTCGATCTGGTGTGCGACCCACGCGGTGATGAAACCGTCGATGGGGAGGGTGCGGGGAATGCCGTCGACGATCGCCAGCATGTTGGCGCCGAAGTTCTCCTGCAGCGAGGTGTGCTTGTAGAGGTTGTTGAGCACCACCTTCGCGACCGCGTCGCGCTTGAGCACGATGATGAGGCGCTGGCCGGTGCGGCCGGAGGTCTCGTCGCGGATGTCGGCGATGCCGCCGAGCTTGCCTTCCTTGACGAGGTCGGCGATCTTGACCGCGAGGTTGTCGGGGTTCACCTGGTACGGCAGCTCGGTGATCACCAGGCAGGTGCGGCCCTGCAGCTCTTCGACGCTGACGACCGCCCGCATGGTGATCGATCCGCGACCGGTGCGATAGGCATCCTGGATGCCCTTGATGCCGAGGATCTGCGCGCCGGTGGGAAAGTCCGGGCCCTTGATGCGCTGAAGGAGCGCCTCGAGGAGTTCTTCGCGCGTCGCATCCGGGTTCGCCAGCGACCAGAGGGCACCGGATGCCACTTCCCGCAGGTTATGCGGAGGAATGTTGGTCGCCATGCCCACCGCGATACCCACCGACCCGTTGACCAGCAGGTTCGGGAACCGCGACGGCAGCACGTCGGGCTCGAGGGTGCGCCCGTCGTAGTTGTCGGAGAAGTCGACGGTGTCCTCGTCGATGTCCCGCACCATCTCCATCGCGAGGGGGGCCATCTTGGTCTCGGTATACCGGGATGCTGCGGCGCCGTCATTACCGGGAGAGCCAAAGTTGCCCTGCCCGAGGGCGAGCGGGTACCGCAGGTTCCACGGCTGCACGAGGCGCACGAGCGCGTCGTAGATCGACGAGTCACCGTGCGGGTGGAACTGTCCCATCACGTCGCCGACCACACGGGCGCTCTTCGAGAACGAGCGGTCGGGGCGGTAGCCGCCGTCGTACATGGCATAGATCACGCGGCGGTGCACGGGCTTGAGGCCGTCGCGCACCTCGGGGAGTGCCCGGCCCACGATGACGCTCATCGCGTAGTCGAGGTACGACCGCTGCATCTCGAGCTGCAGGTCGACCTGCTCCACCTTGTCGTGGGCCAGGTCGATCTCGCGGCCCGCGATCTGCGGCTCGGAGTCTTCCGGAGGAGTTACGTCAGCCATGGAATCTCACAATTCGGTCGTGCGTCGTGGAGCTCAGGGATTTCGGACGGCGCCGCGGATGCTGGCGACGGGGTGGATCAGCGTGCGGCGCGGGTACTGGCGCGCAACTCGAGCGCGCTAGATGTCGAGGAACCGCACGTCTTTCGCGTTCTTCTGGATGAAGTTGCGCCGGGACTCGACGTCCTCGCCCATCAGGGTGGAGAAGATCTCGTCGGCCACGAGCGCGTCGTCGAGGGTGACCTGCAGCAGCGTGCGGGTCTCCGGGTTCATCGTGGTCTCCCACAGCTCCTTGTAGTCCATCTCGCCGAGGCCCTTGTAGCGCTGGATCCCGTTGTCTTTCGGGATGCGCTTGCCTGCCGCGATGCCCGCTTCGAGCAGGGCGTCGCGCTCCCGGTCGGTGTAGACGTACTCGTGCGGGGAGTTCGACCACTTGAGCCGGTACAGCGGCGGCTGCGCGAGGTACACGTAGCCGAGGTCGATGAGCGGCCGCATATAGCGGAACAGCAGGGTCAGCAGCAGCGTGGTGATGTGCTGGCCGTCGACGTCGGCATCGGCCATCAGCACGATCTTGTGGTATCTGGCCTTCTCGGGAGTGAAGTCCTCCCCGATGCCGGCGCCGAATGCCGTGATCATGGCCTGCACCTCGTTGTTGCCGAGGGCGCGGTCAAGTCGGGCCTTCTCGACGTTGAGGATCTTGCCCCGCAACGGGAGGATGGCCTGGGTCTCGGGGTTGCGTCCCTGCACCGCAGAGCCGCCTGCCGAGTCGCCCTCGACGATGAAGATCTCGCTGAGGGCGGGATCCTTGCTCGAGCAGTCCTTGAGCTTGCCCGGCATGCCTCCCGATTCGAGCAGTCCCTTGCGGCGGGTCTGCTCACGAGCCTTGCGGGCGGCGAGCCGCGCCTGCGATGCCTGGATCGCCTTGCGGATCACGTCGCGGCCCTGCGCGGGATTGCGGTCGAACCAGTCGCCGAGCTGCTCCCCCGCGACTCTCTGCACGAACGACTTGGCGATCGTGTTTCCGAGCTTGGTCTTCGTCTGGCCCTCGAACTGCGGCTCGGCAAGCTTCACCGAGATGACGGCGGTCAGGCCCTCGCGAATGTCGTCACCCGTGAGGTTCTCGTCCTTCTCGCGGATGATGCCCTTCTCGCGGGCATACCGGTTGACGAGGGTGGTGAGCGCGGCGCGAAAGCCCTCTTCGTGGGTGCCTCCCTCGTGGGTGTTGATGGTGTTCGCGTACGTGTGCACGCTCTCCTGGTAGGAGGTCGTCCACTGCATCGCGACTTCGAGCGAAATCTTGGCCTTGGTGTCCTCCAGCTCGAAGGAGATGATCTCCGGATGCACCACCTCCACCTTCTTGGCGGAGTTGAGGTACTCCACGTAGTCGACGAGGCCCTTCTCGTACAGGTACGACACCGTCACCGGCCCCTCTGCCTCGGCGTCACCGGCCTCGGCGACGGCCCCGGCCTGCGCTGCGGCCCCGGTGCTGGCGACCGACTCGTCACGCTCGTCGGTGAGGGCGATGGTGAGTCCCTTGTTGAGGAACGCCATCTGCTGAAAGCGTGCCCTCAGCGTCTCGTAGTCGAATTCGATGCTCTCGAAGGTGTCGGGGCTCGGCCAGAAGGTGACCGTCGTGCCCGTGGCATCCGATTCCTCCCCACGCTCGAGCGGGGCGTTCGGTACACCGTGGGTGTAGCTCTGGCGCCACACGTAACCCTGGCGGCGTACCTCGACGTCGACGGCCTTCGACAGCGCGTTGACGACCGAGATACCGACGCCGTGCAGTCCTCCGGATACGGAGTACCCGCCACCGCCGAACTTTCCCCCGGCGTGCAGGATGGTCATGACGACCTCGACCGTGGACTTGTTCTCCGACTTGTTGAGGTCGACCGGGATGCCGCGGCCGTTGTCGACCACGCGGATCCCCCCATTGGCCAGCATGGTCACCAGGATCGTGTCGCAGTAGCCGGCGAGTGCCTCGTCGACGGAGTTGTCGACGACCTCGTAGACCAGGTGGTGCAGGCCGCGCGGACCGGTCGATCCGATGTACATGCCGGGGCGCTTGCGCACCGCTTCGAGTCCCTCGAGCACCTGGATCTGGTCAGCACCGTAGGTGTCGTCGCGGGGCTCGGCGATGTCCGACGCGGTGGCCGGAGCGGCGTCATCCGCGGCGCCAGCGGCGGAGTCGGCGGCGTCTGACGGGGTGGAGGAGGTCGATGAGCCGTTCTCGGGCAGATCGGACGAGGGATTTGACGTCATCGGAAATGTGGCTCCTGCCAGATAGATCGAGAATGTCAACCGCGGCCGGGCATTCAGAGGGAAGCTGCCGCAAGGACTGTCCCAGTCTACCAAACCACTGGGAGCCCCGAGCGCGTCACGCGCGTGTGAGGCCCTCATTCGTGGGGGATGACCGAATATGGGTTGTCAACCGTAAGTATCGCGAGGACCACGCCCTGGAACTGATTTGGGGCCGCGTTTCCACGAGGGGGCACCCGGGCCTTCGAAACGTATCGTCACGATGCCCGCGTCCGGGTAGCGCACAGCGATGTGCGTCAGTATCTGCACCCGCATCAGGCGCAGCTGGGTCGCCCACGCGGTGGAGTCGCACTTCACCGTGAGCGTTCCCTCCTCTATACCGGCGGGATGGGAGTGCTCGGCGGTCTCCTCGCCCGCGATCTCGGCCCAGGACGCCATCATCTCGGACTGCGCGAGCGGTGAATCCCACCCCATGCGGGAGGTCAGCGAATCGAGAACGTCGCCCAGGCCGTGTGCATCGCGTCCGGCGCCGAACGCCGAACTTGACCCCGGTTCCTTCGTCGCGCGCTTGCGCGCATCGCTCGACCTCGACTGGCCATCGCCGAACACGCGCCGAAAGCGTTCGAATACCAGCCGGGACTCCGACTCCTCGTCGGCACTCATGCGCCGTGCCCCACCGTGCCGCATGTGGTTCCCGTGCGCTCTGCGGTTGTCATTCGACGATCTTCCCCTGCACAATGCGCACGGTGGTGCGGGTCATCTCCTCCGGCACGTCGTCGAACACCGCGGCCGTGACCAGCACCTGCTCGAACCCGGCGACCGCGAGCGACAGTCGCGCCCGGCGTGACTGGTCGAGTTCGGCGAACACGTCGTCGAGGATGAGCACGGGATCTCCCGAGGTCGACTCACGGCGCAGCACCTGGGCCGACGCCAGCTTGATGGCCAGCGCGAACGACCACGATTCACCGTGGCTGGCATATCCCTTCGCCGCCATGCCGTTGAGGCCGAAGACCACGTCATCGCGGTGCGGGCCGACGAGCGTCACGCCGCGGTCGAGTTCGGAGCGTCGCACCCGTGCCAGTGCGGTGCGAAAGGCCTCGGCGATGTCGGCGGGCGATGGCGCGGTCTCTGCAGGGGACAGCGGCTCGGTGGCATCCGGGTCCGACACGATGCTGAGCTGGGTGGCGAGGGTAGCGCGGTGGTCCTCCCCCGCGACCGATATATATGCGGATGCCACTTCCGGGCGCAATTCGTCGACGAGGGCGGTCCTCGCCGCGATGATCTCCGACCCGAGCGCCACCAGCCGGTCGTCCCACACCTCGAGTGTCGACAGCCCTCCGCCCTTGATGCCGGCGGCCCGCGCCGACTTGAGCAGGGTGTTGCGCTGTTTGAGCACACGATCGTAGTCTGCGGTCACACCGCTCATGCGCGGCGATCGCAGCACGAGGAGCTCGTCGAGGAACCGCCGGCGGCTCGATGGATCGCCCCGAACCAGCACCAGGTCTTCGGGGGCGAACAGCACGCTCGAGAAGTACCGGGGCAGTTCGCGCACCTTGATCGGCGACCGGTTGACCTGTGCGCGGTTGGCGGCGCCCCGGTTCAGCTGTACTTCGACCAGCCGCTCCCGGCCATCGTGTTCGAGCCGCGCCCGGATGATCGCCGATCCCATGCCCTGCCGGATCATGGCGTGCTCGGTCGACACCCGGTGCGACGACAGGGTGCTGAGGTACCCGAGTGATTCGACCAGGTTGGTCTTGCCCTGGCCGTTGCTGCCGACGAACAGGTTGGGGCCGGGCGAAAGGGCGATGTTGGCGGTCTCGTAGTTACGAAAGTCGACGAGGCTGAGGTGCCGGACTAGCACCTGGTCAGTCGGCCTTCTTGACTCCGTGTCCACCGAACTGGTTGCGCAGTGCGGCCACCGCCTTCATGGCGGGCGAACCGTCTTCCTGGCGGGACACGAATCGGGCGAAGATGGAAGCGCTGATCGTCGGCACCGGGACGGCGTTGGCGAGTGCTTCCTCGACGGTCCAGCGTCCTTCGCCGGAATCCTCGACGTAGCCCTCGATGTCGTCGAATTCCGGGTCCTGCTCGAGTGCCTTCACGAGCAGCTCGAGCAACCAGGAGCGCACGACGGTCCCGCGCTGCCACGCCTTGAATGTGCCGGTGACGTCGTCGATGATGTCGCTGCGCTTGTCGAGCAGCTCATATCCCTCGGCGAAGGCCTGCATGAGCGCGTACTCGATGCCGTTGTGCACCATCTTGGCGTAGTGGCCGGCGCCGGTACCGCCGGCATGCACGAAGGATTCGTCGCGAGGACCTTCCGGCCGCAGCGCGTCGAAGACCGGCATGGCGCGATCGACGTCGTCCTTGCTTCCGCCGACCATCAGGCCGTAGCCGTTCTCGAGGCCCCAGACTCCTCCGGAGACGCCGACGTCGAGGTACGACATCCCCGCCGCGGCGCACAGCTGGGTGTGGACCGCGTCGGAGGTGAAGCGCGAGTTGCCGCCATCGATGATCATGTCGCCGGGTGACAGCACGGTGATGAGGTCCTGGACGACGCCGGTGGTGATATCCCCCGCCGGCACCATGACCCAGACGATGCGAGGGGCGGGCAGTGCGTCGGCGAGCTCGGCGAGGCCGGCGACGTCGGTCACATCGGGGTTGCGGTCGTAGCCGGTGACCTCGACACCCCCCGCGCGCAGGCGCGCGCGCATATTGTTTCCCATTTTTCCGAGGCCGACGAGTCCGATGTGCATGTGTCGCTCATTCCTGTTGCGCAGGCTCGGGCGCCGTGGTGCGGAGCTCCGGTCCGGTGCGGGGTTTCTACCGAAGGAGGAGGTTCGGCTGGAGAAGGT
This sequence comes from Marisediminicola senii, assembly GCF_011057645.1. Classification (GTDB taxonomy): domain Bacteria; phylum Actinomycetota; class Actinomycetes; order Actinomycetales; family Microbacteriaceae; genus Marisediminicola; species Marisediminicola senii. Next base: position 22,781 of record NZ_JAALGE010000014.1, read on the forward strand.
AACGGTAGTCGTCTGCCCCGGCCTGGTCCTTCGACGTCTGGCTGGTGATCATGACCGGACCCGGCTTGTTCGGGTTGTCGGTCTTCGTGAAGGAGATACGGACGAATTCGGTGCGAACCGCGCCGATACCGTCGAGCAGGAACTGCGGCTTGAGGGAGACGACCATGTCGCCGCCGGTCAGGAACGCGTCGATCGACTCCGATGCCTGGGCCTGCTCCGACCCGACCGCCTCGAGCTTCACGCCGTCGACGCTGAAGCTGAACCGGAGGGCTGCCTCCCGCTCGAGCACGAGCGACACCCGTCGAACGGCCTCGACGAGCTCGGCGGTGTTCATCACGGCGAAATTGTCGACGATCTCCGGGAACAGGCGACGCACCGGCGGGAAGTTGCCCTTGATGAGCAGCGAGGTGACCGTGCGCTTCTCCGACTGGAAGGCGATCAGCTCGCGTTCATCCGACCGCGCGATCGACACCGAGATCGACCCACTGTGGCCGAAAGTCTTGCCGATCTCTTGCAGGGTGCGCGCGGGAACGAGCGCGGTCGCGGCGTCGACGTCGGATCCCGCGGAATCCCAGGCGATGCCGCGAACCGCGACGCGGTAGCGGTCGGTCGCGACGAGGCTGAGCGATCCCGCGGAGACCTCGAGCTGCACCCCGGTGATCACCGGGGTGACGTCATCACGCGAGGCCGCTACCGCGACCTGCGACACAGCAGCGGCGAAGTCCTCTGCTGACAGTATCCCGGATTGCTCGGATACCTGAGGAAGGTTTGGATATTCCTCTACCGGCATGCTCAGCAACGTGAAATTGGCGGTTCCGCACGACACCGTGACCCGCGATCCTTCGGTGGTCATGGTGATCGGTGCGTTCGGCAGCCGGCTCGCGATGTCGGCGAGGAGGCGCCCGGAGACGAGCACCCGCCCGCTCTCCTGGATGTCGGCGGCGATGGAGGTCTGCGCCGAGACCTCGTAGTCGAATGATGACAACGTGAGTGCGGCATCCGATGCCTCGATCAGGACGCCGCTGAGGATGGGAAGCGTTGTCCGTTGTGGCAGGAGCTTCACGGCAAAGGAGACGGCTTCGCTAAAGACGTCTCTGTTGACCTGAAACTTCATAGTGATCCCCTTGCAACATGCGGACGGCTCGGGTTCCCATACTGGCACAGCGATTCCCGCGCAGCGGGTCCCGACCGAATGGCCTCTCGAGACACCACAGGTTCTTTTCTCGACAACTGAATTTTTAAAAGAACAAGAATATTAACCGCTGTGCGAACTGTGAGTAACTCGCTGGATCCCTGTCATCCCCGAGGAACTACACGAGTGTGAGTTGTGCACAGGCTGTGGAATCAAATGTGTAGTTTCTGCGGCGCATCGCGGCGTCTCGGCGCAGTTTCCACAACTTGTAATTCGAAATCGAGCGATTCGGGGTAGTTATCCACCGTTTCAACAAAGTTATCCACACTGTGGACTTTGTCCGCTGGTTTCGGGCCCAGAATCGTCCGCGGTTCGAGCAAAGCGAATGCCTCCTCGATGAGGACCCCGGTGATCAGATCTTGCTGTAGCGGTGGTTCTGCTTGATGCGACTGGTCAGCTCGGTGACCTGGTTGTAGATCGACCGGCGTTCCTTCATGAGCTCGCTGATCTTCTTGTTCGCGTACATCACCGTGGTGTGGTCGCGGTTGCCGAACAACTGGCCGATCTTCGGAAGAGACAGGTTCGTCAGTTCCCGGCACAAGTACATTGCGATCTGCCGCGCGGTCGCCACGGCCTGCGACCTCGATGAGCCGTAGAGGTCGTCGACGGTGAGTTTGAAGTAGTCCGCGGTGTGGTTGATGATGTCGACCGGTGCGATGACGTTGTCGTCGTCGAGGGTAATGAGGTCCTTGAGGACCGTCTGAACGAGGGCGAGGTCGACCGGGGTGCGGTTGAGGCTCGAGAAGGCGGTCACCCTGATGAGGGTGCCCTCCAGCTCACGGATATTCGACGAGACCTTCGACGCCATGTACTCGAGGATGTCGTCCGGCACCTGCAGTCGTTCGCTCTGCGCCTTCTTGCGGAGGATCGCGATCCGTGTCTCGAGGTCCGGCGCCTGCACGTCGGTGATGAGGCCCCACTCGAAGCGTGACCGCATGCGGTCTTCGAAGCCCGTGAGGTGCTTCGGCGGCAGGTCGCTGGTGATGACCACCTGGCGGTTGTGGTCGTGGAGGGTGTTGAAGGTGTGGAAGAACGCTTCCTGGGTCGAGTCCTTGCCCTGCAGGAACTGGATGTCGTCGATGAGGAGGATGTCGATGTCGCGGTAGCGCGATTGGAAGACCGAGGCCCGGTTGTTCGCGATGGAGTTGATGAAGTCGTTCGTGAATTCCTCGGAGCTGACGTAGCGCACCCGTATGCCCGGATACAGGCTCTCCGCATAGTGGCCGATCGCGTGCAGCAGGTGGGTCTTGCCCAGGCCGGAGTCGCCATAGATGAAGAGCGGGTTGTACGCCTTCGCGGGCGCTTCCGCCACCGCGACCGCGGCAGCGTGGGCGAAACGGTTCGAGCCGCCGATGACGAAGTTGTCGAAGTTGTACTTGGGGTTGAGGCGGGAGTCCCCGGCCCGCGGTGTCGAGCGCGGGTCGGTGCGCGCCGACGGGTGTTCCACAGGCGAGGATGGCTGTGAATGCTGCTCGATATAAGGCTTCTCGGCAGTCTCCGGCGCAGAGAGTGAATCGTGGGATATGTCGGGATTGACCACGATCGCGAAATTGGCCACGGATGCGCCGTCGCCGAGCCCGGCAATTGCGCCGAGTAGTGGCAGCCGGATCCGCTGCTCCAACATGCCCCTGGTCAGGTCATTCGGCACTTCGAGATACAGCGTGCCCGCCATGACCCCCTTGGGTTCGACGAGACTGAGGAAGCCCTGCAACTGCGGCGTGATGCGCTCATCGGACCGGAGGCTCGTCAGCACCGCCTGCCAGATCGGCAGTACGTCGTCGGCTACTTCGCTCATGAGTCCCCTCTGTGGGAGTCAGCTCCCAGAATCTATACACAGGGTTATCCACTGCCTGTGCAATTCCACCACCTTAGTTTGCAGGGTCTGCAGGCACGTGGGTAGGGCAGGCCTGCTGTGAATATCGACGGTTCTCCACAGGGCGGGTTTGACCATCAGCCATTAACACCGTATTTTTAATCAGTTGACTTCAGGCTTCCAGGCCTTTCTACACTTCAGGGATTCATAGAATCCGCGCATCCCGGCACCCATGTCGCCGGCACCGCGAGTGGGTGTGGTGGATGCAATGCCGTCGCAGTCGAACTGCCGAGACCTGAACACCGAATACGTCGTGGAGACCGATTATGAGCAAGCGCACATTTCAGCCGAACAACCGCCGTCGCGCCAAGGTGCACGGCTTCCGACTCCGTATGCGCACCCGCGCCGGCCGCGCCATCCTCGGCGCCCGTCGTCGCAAGGGTCGTACCGAACTCTCCGCATAGTCCGGTTGCACCGTGCTGGCGCGCAGTAACAGGATCGTCCACGCCGACGATTACCGCGCAACGGTACGGTCGGGGCGGCGCTCGACGTCGCCCCACTCGGTGATCTACCTGCGGCACAACGGTCGGGCTGCCGAGCCACGGTTCGGTTTCATCGTCGCGAAGAGTGTAGGCAATGCCGTCACGCGCAACCTGGTTCGCCGACGCCTCAAAGGCGCCGCGTTCGAGTTGCTGCCGATGGCCGCACCGGGCACCGACCTCGTGGTGCGCGCATTGCCAGCGGCGGCGCAGGCCCCATGGGATACCCTGAGAGCCCAGATTTCCGAGGCGCTGAGCAAGGGTGTGACACGACAATGAGCAATGTCATCGCCGCTGTCCTGTTACTCCCCCGCAATATCTGCGTCGGTATCCTCCGTATCTATCGCGCCGTGATCTCGCCGCTGTATGGCGATGTCTGCCGGTATTACCCCTCGTGCTCGTCATACGCACTCCAGGCCATCCAGCACCACGGAATGGTGCGCGGCATCTGGCTCGGTACGAAGCGAATCGCCCGATGCCATCCCTGGGCAGAGGGCGGAATCGACGACGTTCCTGAATCCCGGGGAATGCCACATGAAATATCCCGGTTCGGGTTCGTTGTCCCCGACCACGGCACCGCGCGTGCTGCACTCGTAGACAGCCGCGGAAAGGCCTGACCAACGCATGGACATTCTCGGAACGATCCTGTGGCCCATCAAGTGGGTCATCGAGGCGATCCTCGTCACCTTCCACACGCTGCTGACCGCGGCGGGCATGGACACCGATGCCGGGCTCACCTGGGTCCTCTCGATCGTCGGCCTCGTGCTCGTGGTCCGCGCCCTGCTCATCCCGCTGTTCGTGAAGCAGATCAAGAGCCAGCGGCGAATGCTCGAAGTGGCGCCGCAGCTCAAGAAGATCCAGGACAAGTACCGGGGAAAGAAAGACCAGTTCTCCCGTGAAGCGATGCAGCGCGAGACAATGGCGCTATACAAGCGCACCGGAACCAACCCCCTCGCATCCTGTCTGCCACTACTCATCCAGATGCCGATCTTCTTCGGCCTGTTCTCGGTGCTCCAGGGAGCCCAGTCCGAGGGCAACCCCGCCGGTATCGGCTTCCTGAACCAGGAACTGGCGACGTCGTTCGGTACGTCGGAGTTGCTGGGTGCACCGCTGCACCTCGCGATCAGCACTGCCGGCGGCAACATCAACGTCATCATCATCGCGGCCATCATGGTGGTTCTGATGACCGGGTCGCAGTTCATCACGCAACTGCAGATCATGTCGAAGAACCAGTCGCCCGAGATGAAGAACTCGCCGATGTTCAAGCAGCAGCGCGTGCTGCTCTACCTGCTGCCGTTGGTATTCGCGTTCTCCGGGTTCACCTTCCCCCTCGGCGTCATGTTCTATTGGCTCGTCTCCAACTTCTGGACCATGGTGCAGCAGTTCCTGGTCATCAGGAACATGCCGACCCCCGGCAGCGAAGCGGCCCTGGCCCGCGAGAACCGCATCGCGAAGCGCAACGCGCGCCGCGGCATCACCATCGTCGAAGAGTCAGAGGCGAAGCCGGCGGTCGAGCCCAAGACCACGCAGCGCCAGCAGCCCGTCGGCAAGGCCCGTGCCAAGAAGAAGCCGGCTACACCCCGCTGATCCCGCCGGAGCCGAGCTGCCCGGTTGATCGCCGGAGCATGCCGCCCTCGACCGTCTGACCTCCAAAGAAAGCAGCACCATGAGCAACCGCGTGACGCCCGATGCAGTGCCGATCGATGCAGTGCCGATCGATGCGGTGGCAGTTGATGCCGTGCCGTCTCCTCCCCCCGTTGTCGAGCCTGTGACCGGGTCGATCGAGGAGGTCGAACGCACGCCGGGACAGCTCGAGGAGGAGGGGGACATCGCCGCCGACTACATCGAGGAGCTGCTCGATATCACCGACCTCGATGGCGACATCGATATCGACGCGCGTGGGGGCCGCGCCTACATCTCGGTCAATTCCAGCCAGGACAGCAATCTGCGCATCCTCTCCAAGCCCGATACCGTGACGGCGCTGCAGGAGCTCACCCGGCTGGCGGTCCAGGCCAAGACCGGCTCGTTCTCCCGGTTGATCCTCGACGTCGGCGGTTCGCGTGAGGCCAGGGCGGCCGAGCTCGCCGCACTCGTCGAGCACGCCATCGCCCGCATCGAAGAAGGATCCGCGTCTGCGTCGCTTCCTCCGATGTCGTCGTACGAGCGCAAGCTGGTGCACGACATAGTTTCGGGTGGTGAGTACGTCTCTGAATCCGAAGGTGAAGGGCGTGACCGGCACACCGTGATCCGCCGCGCCTGATCTCACACGTGATGCCAGATCCCCGTCCATCGGGCGCGGTCGAAACCGAACCGGACGTTTCCGTCGAGTTGTTCGGCGATCGCATCGAGACTGTGCGCGCATTTACTTCCCACCTGGCCGAGCGTGGTGAGTTGCTGGGCCTGATCGGTCCGTTGGAGCTCCCGCGCCTATGGACGCGACACATTCTCAATTGTGCTCTGGTCGCTCCGCTGCTATGGAATAGCGGCCGCGTTGCCGACGTCGGCAGCGGTGCGGGCTTGCCTGGCATGGTGCTGGCGATCGCGCGGCCGGATGTGCGCTTCGTGCTCATCGAGCCCATGGAACGTCGTGTCGATTGGTTGCTGGCAGAAACTGCAGATCTTGGCCTGGTTAATGTTGAGGTCGTGCGCGCACGCGCGGAGGAAGTGAAGAACGCTCAATTATCAGACCAGGTGACTGCACGGGCGGTGAGCTCGTTGACGAAGCTGTTGCCCCTCGTTGTGCCGCTCGCACGGTCCGGTGGCCAGCTCGTGCTCATGAAGGGTGCGAACGTCGACGCCGAGCTGGCGGCGGCATCGAAGGTAGTGCGGCGCCTGGGGCTCCGTGACGCCGAGGTGATGACCGTGGGCGACGGTGCAGCCATCGAGTCGACGCGTGTCTTCCGCGCTACTGTCGGGTAGCTCCTCCGGTCCGTATCGGGGTGTAGTCGTGCATGTGGTTCGACCTGGTCGGTTCGTCGCGCTCGTGATGTGACAGGGCGGGCATGGGGCCAGGCCTGTCACATTGATGAGCTGTGCGAGACAGCTTCGTGCTACCCGCTTTCTGTAGGGCGCTGTCCGGATGTCGGATAGACATGTTCACGTGGTGACGATCGCTGGCTTTACCGCGGGTTAACCCGGTCTCCTTCCCCAATAGCGACGGGGTTCGATGTCGATGCACGATCGTGCGTTGGCGCAGGCTGTATTGGTTGGCAGCCGATGTGGGACTCCCCTATTGGCGATTTGGGTGTGCAGATGGCCCCAGTTCGCATCAATTCTGCGTGTTCGGATGCTGATCGAAGAACGCGGACAATCAAACACGTTGTTTATCCCTTCGTTGACAGGACCGCGTTTCCAGCGATGGGCTCTGGTGGGCGTTAAGCCGTGCGTTGGCCGCCACAGGAAGCCGCGTAAGGGATCACACCGAGAGCATCGGACGCGTTGATGACAGTCGGTAGTCGTTCATTCATGCCCTGTGCTCTGCCACCGACGTCTTAGCCCCACGGGCCCCGGTTATGTGTGCCCGTTTGCACCGTGTTTCACGTGAAACATGGGTCTCGAACGAATCCACCGATATGTGGTGTTTCACGTGAAACATTCGCTAGACCCCGTTCTCGCTACGGTCATCGGGACACGCGGCGCGAGATTCGTCTGGCTTTGGGGTCCCGACTACAGTGGTGTGAATGCCCCCCACAGCTCATACGTTTCACGTGAAACATCGTCCGAACGATCGCCGTCCCGAGAGCGCTCGATGAAGCGGCCACGGCGCACCAGACAGAATACAACGGACGTAGTTGTTGCCACCGAGGCTGTGGCACCCCAGAGTGAACCGATGGCCAGCGCCCCGTCGGCCGCGAGCAGTCGTTTTGCTCACGATGACACTCCTCTCGCGCGCGAAATCAGCCAATTGACCAGGAGGAGGGCCGCCTTGGCCGAGGAAAAGCTCGCGCTACCCGCCACGACGCGTGTATTCACGGTCGCGAACCAGAAGGGCGGAGTGGGAAAGACCACGACAACGGTCAATCTGGCGGCGGCCTTCGCTCGGTCGGGTGCGCGTGTGCTGGTGATCGACCTGGATCCGCAGGGAAATGCCTCGACGGCGCTGGGGGTTGAGCATCGAGCCGAGACCCCGAGCATCTATGACGTCGTGGTCGACGAGTCGTCGATGGCGTCGGTGATGCAGAAGAGCCCGGAGTTCGATCACCTGTACTGCATTCCCGCTACCATCCACCTCGCGGGGGCGGAGATCGAGCTGGTGTCGATGGTCGCGAGGGAACAACGGTTGGCTACCGCGCTGACGACGCTCCTGCAGGAGGCCGATGAGCCGTTCCACTACGTTTTCATCGACTGCCCGCCATCCCTGGGGCTGCTGACCATCAACGCATTCGTCGCGGCCACCGAGGTACTCATCCCCATCCAGTGTGAGTACTACGCCCTGGAGGGCCTGAGCCAGTTGCTCAATAACGTGGCAATGATCGGCAAGCACCTCAACCCACGGCTCACGGTCTCCACCATCTTGCTGACCATGTTCGATTCCCGTACCAACCTGGCCAACCAGGTTGCCGACGACGTACGTGAGCATTTCCCAGATAAGGTGCTCAGCACGCTGATACCCCGGTCGGTGCGGATATCCGAGGCACCCAGTTACGGACAGACCGTCATCAGCTACGACACCAACTCGGCAGGTTCGCTGTCGTATCGAGAAGCAGCCGCCGAAATGGCGCGACGAGGAGTACCGAACTAATGGCCACGAAACGCACAGGACTCGGCCGCGGAATCGGCGCGCTCATTCCCACCGATGAACCAGGCGCCGAGCGCCCGGTCGATGTCTTCTTTCCAACAACGAAGGAATCAAGTGAAACGCTCGTTTCCGTTCCCGGGGCGCGCCTCGCCGCCCTGTCACCTGACAGCATCGCTCCCAACGCGGTACAGCCCCGCTCGGTCTTCGCGCAGGAGGAGCTGAATGAGCTCGTCGAGTCCATTCGCGAAGTCGGGGTGCTACAGCCCATCGTGGTGCGCCCGATCGCGGGTTCCGGTGACGGCGCACCGGGCTACGAACTGGTCATGGGCGAGCGGCGCCTGCGGGCCAGCAAGATCCTGGGCCTCGACACCATCCCGGCAATCATCAAGAGCACGGCGGATGACGCGATGCTGCGCGACGCACTGCTGGAGAACCTGCACCGGGCGAACCTGAACCCGCTCGAAGAAGCGTCGGCGTACCAGCAGCTGTTGTCGGACTTCGGCATCACGCAGGACCAGCTCGCGTCCCGCATCGGGCGGTCGCGTCCGCAGATCACCAACACCATCAGGCTGCTGCGCCTGCCGGAATCGATCCAGGCGCGGGTTGCCGCGGGAATCCTCAGCGCGGGCCACGCGCGGGCGATCCTGTCGGTGGGCGATGTGGACGCAATGGAGCGCCTTGCGGCCAAGATCGTGAACGAGGACCTCTCCGTTCGCGCCGCAGAGGCCGCCGCAGCCAGGGGGGCGGCCCCGGTCAGGGCACCCCGTGCCACCGGGGGACGTCACCAGGGGCAGTTGTCGGAGATCGCCGATCGGCTCGGCGACCGCCTCAACACCAGAGTCAAGGTGAACCTCGGTGCGAGGAAGGGCCAGATGGTCATCGACTTCGCCACCGTGGGCGACCTGAACCGCATTCTCGGCGAACTCGGCGAACCGGGCTTCGGGGCCTAGGCCGGCTGACCCTGAGACCCTGACCCTGACCCTGACCCTGACCCTGACCCTGGCGCTGGCGCTGGCGCTGCTGCCAGCCCTGGCCCCCTGGCCTAGTTGGCCTCGCGGATCGCCGTCTCTGCGAGGGCCTGGTAGAGCCAGCCCACGTCGTGGCCAGCTGCCTCGAGGGCGAGCGGCATGAGCGACGTCTCGGTCAGGCCGGGGATGACGCTGGCCTCGAGGAACTGCGGGATGCCGTTCGAGTCGACGATCATGTCGATCCGCGACAGGTGCCGTAGCCCCAACGCCTTGTGGGCCTGCAGCGCGGCCTCTGCGGCTCGGGCGGCGACGTCGTCGGCGAGACGAGCCGGCGTGAAGAAATAGGTCTCGCCCGCCGTGTACCGGGCCTCGAAGGTGTAGACACCGGAGACGGGCTGGATCTCGACCGCGGGCAGAGCCACCGGGCCGTCGCCACTGTCGATGATGCCCACCGCGATCTCGGTACCGAACACCTGCTCTTCGACGAGGAGTGCGTCACAGTAGTTGTAGGCATCGACCATGGCGTGCGGGAGGTCGGCGAGGTCGCCGACGATGCTCACGCCCTGCGCCGAGCCGCCGCGGGCCGGCTTGACGACCAGTGGCGCCGGAAAGGACGCGCCCAGAATCTCGAGCACGCTGTTCGACCCCAGTTCGCGGAACGCATCCCGTGGCAGCGTGATCGAGCGCGGGGTCGAGACGCCCGCACGTTCGACGAGCACCTTCGCGGTCGGCTTGTCCCATGCCAGGCGGCAGGCGTCGGCGCCCGAGCCGACGTAGGCGATTCCCGAGAGGTCGAGGAGGGAGCGGAGGGCCCCGTCTTCTCCGCTGGCACCGTGGAGTACGGGCCATACGGCGTCGGGCCTGGTCTCACGGAGGAACTCCAGCAACGAGGCATCCGGGTCCCTCATGATGACGGTGACCCCGTGCTCGGCGAGTCCGTCCGCGACACGACGCCCCGACCGCAGCGACACGTCACGTTCGTGGGAGATTCCGCCCGCGAGCACGACTACGGTTCTGGCTTGGGTCTTGTTCACTGGTGGCCGATCCTAGAGTTGCTGGTCAGAGGCGGTATCGCCGGCATATTGCTGGCGGGTGGAGCGGGATCAGTTCATGTCGGGCGGCGGGTTGGTGACCCGTTCGCTGCGCCGCGAGACATCGACCTGGCCGGTCTGCGAGAACGTGTTCAGCAGTTCGATCTCGCCGTTGATCACGGCGGCGAGGCGACGGATGCCGAGGCGGATGGTATCCGGTGTCGGATAGCAGAACGACAGTCGCATCTGTTGCCTGCCGTTGCCGTTGGCGAAGAAGGCGGTGCCCGGTGTGTAGGCAACCAGCTCCTTGACCGCACGGGGCAGCATCGATTTCGAGTCGAGCGGCGCCGGCAGGTCGAGCCAGACGTAGAAGCCGCCGTTCGGTACTGTCCAGTTGAGGTGCGGGAGGTGCTCGTTGAGCCCCTCGAGCATGGCGTCGCGACGATCGCGGTACACCCCGCGGAAGGTGTCGATCTGTCCCTTCCAGTCCGCGGTGCGCAGGTACTCCGACACGACGAACTGCGAGAACGAACTGGGGGAGAGGATCGCCGACTCGTTGGCGAGGATCAGCTTCTCGCGGATGGCGTGCGGCGCGAGCGCCCATCCGATGCGGAACCCGGGCGCGAGGGTCTTCGAGAACGAACCGAGGTAGACCACGCCCTCCTCGTCGACCGACCGCATGGCCTGCGGCGGCGGCGCGTCGAAGTAGAGCAGGCCGTACGGGTTGTCTTCGAGCACCAGGATCTGGTGGCTGCGACAGATCTCGAGGATCTCGAGCCGGCGTTCCCAGCTGAGCGTGACGCCGGCCGGGTTGTGGAAGTTCGGGATCGTGTACAGGAACTTGATGGTCTTGCCCGCGGCGGTGAGGCTGGCGATGCGCTCGCGCAGGGCCTCGGGGATGAGCCCGTGCTCGTCCATCGCGATATGGCTGATCTCGGCCTGGTACGACCGGAATACCCCGATCGCGCCGACGTAGCTGGGCGCTTCGGCGAGCACGACGTCACCGGGGTTGATGAACAGCTTCGTGACCAGGTCGAGGCCCTGCTGCGACCCGGTGGTCACCACGACGTCGTCGACGCTGCCGTGGATGCCCTCGAGCGCCATCATCTCGAGGATCTGCTCGCGCAGTGCTGGCGTTCCCTGGCCGGAACCGTACTGCAGGGCCTGCGGGCCGGACTCGATCATCACGCGGTCGAAGGCCGAACGGATCAGGTCGCTGGGCAGGGCAGACACGTATGGCATTCCCCCGGCGAGCGAGACGACTTCGGGCCTGGATGCCACGGCGAAGAGTGCCCGGACCTCCGATGCGCTGAGGCCTGCCGCACGGTCTGCGTAGTGGTGGTACCACGGGTCGAGGTTGGTGCTCGATGATCCCTGCGCGATGCCGTGCGATGTCATGCCGTATCCGATTGGTCGAAGGGGACGGGGTGTCGCGGACACGTACTCGCCGTGCCGTGATTCGTCAAGAATAGGGGATGCAAAATGGCCCGCCCACAAAGGTGGGCGGGCCAGTCGCGTGGTGGTGCGAGCGGGTTACGCCAGGAAGTCTGCGAGCTCCGCCTCGAGGGCGCCCTTGGGCTTGGCACCGATGACGGTCTTGACGACCTCGCCACCGCGGTAGACCTTCATGGCCGGGATCGAGGTGATCTGGTACTTCATGGCGGTCTCGGGATTGGCGTCGACGTCGAGCTTCACGACGGTGATCTTGTCGGAGTGCTCGGCGGCGATCTGGTCGAGGATGGGGCTGACGGCGCGGCACGGGCCGCACCACTCCGCCCAGAAGTCCACGAGGATCGTCTTGTCGGAACCGAGGACCTCGGACTCGAAGGTGGCGTCGGTAACAGCGGTAGCCTGGGACATTTTTTCTTCTCTCTGCGTTGGTCTGGGTCTGGGATGCGTGTGGGGCGGGGCGCCTGGATCAGGCGCTGGCGGTTTCGAGGATCTCGGCGGGCAGCGACGCGAGGTAGTGCTCGACGTCGAGGGCCGCGACGGTTCCCGATGCGGCGGCGGTGACGGCCTGGCGGTAGGTGACATCGAGCACGTCGCCCGCGGCGAAGACGCCGGGGATGCTGGTGCGCGAGGTGCGACCCTGAACGGCGATGGTGCCGTCTGCGGTCAGGTCGACCTGGCCGTGCACGAGGTGCGTTCGCGGGTCGTTGCCGATCGCGATGAACAGTCCGCTGAGGTCGACCGTGGTCTCGGTGCCGTCGACGGTGTCGCGGAGTCCGACGCCGGTCACCTGGGTGTCGCCGTAGATGTGCTCGACCGTCTTGTTGAAGAGGAACTCGATCTTCGGGTTGGCGTGGGCGCGGTCCTGCATGATCTTCGAGGCGCGGAGCTTGTCCGAGCGGTGGATCAGGTACACCTTGTCGGCGAACTTGGTGAGGAACGAGGCCTCCTCCATCGCGGAGTCTCCACCGCCGACGACCGCGATCGTCTTCTGGCGGAAGAAGAACCCGTCGCAGGTGGCGCACCACGAGACGCCGTATCCGCTGAGGCGCTCCTCGTCGGAGATGCCGAGCTTGCGGTAGGCCGATCCGGTGGCGTAGATCACCGAGAGGGCTTCGTGCACGTCGCCGTTGCCGAGGGTCACGCGCTTGACGTCACCGGTCAGGTCGACGGATTCGACGTCGTCGAGGATGATCTCGGTGCCGAATCGCTCGGCCTGCGCCTGCATGTTCAGCATGAGCTCCGGGCCCATGATTCCCTCGGGGAACCCGGGGAAGTTCTCGACCTCGGTGGTCTTCATGAGCTCGCCACCCGCCTCGACCGAGCTCGCGATGAGCAGCGGCGACAGATTCGCTCGAGCGGCGTAGATCGCGGCGGTGTACCCGGCCGGTCCTGAGCCGATGATGATGACCTGGCGCAACGTGATCTCCAATGCGATAGCGGGGAGGGTGGCCCGGTATTCCGGGTCGCTCGATGTAACGCATCCTAATGTCCGCGTATTCCGGGAAGGTGGCCGCGGCGCGGTGCCCGGTGTGCCCTCTCGCGCCTGCCCGAGTCCGCGACTGCCAGGTCAGCGCGTGCCCAGGTCAGCGACGGCGACGGATGCGGCGGCTGACGATCTGTACGACTCCGTCGAGCTCCGGCACCCTCATCACCAGGAGCACCGCGAAGTAGACGCCGGCCATGACGGCGCCGATCACCGCGACGGTGAGGATCGCCGCGTACCGGTTGGCGTGGGCGAAGCCGGTCGGGTCGAGGCCGCCGAGCAGCAGCAGCACCCCGACACCGACCGCGGCGGCGGGGAGGCTCGCCACGACGTACTGCACGTGGCGGCGGAGGATGAGGCGGCCTCCCATGTGCCCGAGCCGGCGGCGCAGCAGCACGAAGGTCAGCACCGCCTGCGCGAGGCCCGCGAGGGTGGTCACCGCTGCGATACCCACGCCGATGCGGTCGGTGGGCAGCGTCGAGACGATGAGGGCGCCGATGATGAAGAGGCCGGCCTTGACCGTCTCGACGAAGAACGGGGTACGGGTGTCTTCGAGCGAGTAGAAGACGCGCTGCATCACGAAGACCGCACTGAACGGCACCAGCCCCACGAGGAAGGCCATGATGACCCACGCCATGGCGACGGCGTTGTCGTAGTCGGTCTCGAACACGGCGGCGAAGGGGATGGCGGCCACCAGCAGGGCGGCGGCCGCCAGCATCACGAGCAGGCCGATCGACCGCAGGGACGCCGACACGTCGTCGCGTACGCCGTCCATGTTGCCGGTCGTGGCGTGACCGCTCATGCGGGTGAAGTACGCGGTGGCGATCGACACGGCGATGACCGAGTGCGGCAGCATGAAGATGAGCCACGAGTTCGACAGGGCGAAGAGTCCCGGCCCGTTGTCGGCGGCGATCGAGGCGACGTTGCTCTGGAAGATGCCCGCGACCTGGGTGACCAGGATCATGCCGAACACCCACCCGGCCGAGCGGCCGGTGCGGCGCAGCCCGACGCCCCTCCAGCGGAAGTCCGGCCGGAAGGAGAGGCCGGCGCGGCGCCAGAACAGCACGAGCACGGCCGCCTGCGCTGCGACGCCGAGGGTGGTGGTGCCGGCGAGCACGGCAATGCGGTCGGTGTCCCACACCGCGACGTCGCTGTTCTCCGCTGCGCCCCCGAACAGGATGGAGAACGCGACGAGACCGGCGATGGCGACGACGTTGTTGAGTACCGGCGCCCAGGTGAACGGCCCGAACGCCTTGCGGGCGTTCAGCACCTCGCCGAGCAGGCTGTACAGCGCATAGAACAGCACCTGCGGCAGGCACCAGTACGCGAACGCGGTTGCCAGGGCGATACCCTCCGGGGTGAACCCGCGCTCCCCGTCGGCGCTGGACTGGGCGTAGAGGGCGACCAGCAGCGGAGCGGCGAGGGTCGCCAGGATGGCGATGACGATGAACACCGTCGCGCCGAGCGTGACGATCTTGTTGATGAACCGCTGGCCGCCATCGTCGTGCAGGCCCGCCCGCACGATCTGAGGCACCAGGATCGCCCCGAGGACACCGCCGGCGATCAGCGCGTAGATGTTGTTCGGCAGCTGGTTGCCGACCGCGAAGGCGTTGCCGGCGGCGCTGCCCACCTGCCCGATGGTCGCGGCGAGCACGATCGCCTTGACGAAACCGAGGATGCGCGAGACGAGTGTTCCCGATGCGAGCAGTGCGCTGGCGCGGCCCAGGCCAGACGGGGTGGGGTCGGGAACGGGGTCGCGGGGGGCGTCAGTCATGGGTCTCCGCTGTCTGGTCTGCCGTGGCATCCACTTTCTCCCGCCTGGCCCTGCGACGTCGGCGCACGGTGCGCACCACCCCGAGGGCGAAGACGATGACGAGGAAGCCGCCGAGCACCGCGGTCGCCGCGGTCTCCCAGCCGGCCTGGACGTTGATGGTCGTGTAGGTGGGCTGCCCGATCTGCACGCCGGTCGGGCTGTAGAGCGTGGTCGAGATGGTGACCTGCCCGTTGGCCACCGAGACGGCGGGGATGGCCGCCCTGGTCTGCGAGTCGGCTTCGACGACGACCTCGACGCTGGAGTCGGTCACGTCGAGGATGGCCGTCGCCGGCTGCACGCGCACCTGCACGGTGACCGGGTAGGCCAGCTCGTTGGCGATGGTGATGGGCAGCGGCTGGTTGTCGGAGAACTGGTTGATCGTGCTGCTGCTCGCGACCACGCTGACCGACGACGTGATGCGGTTCGACGCGTCGACGTACTCCTGCACGGCGGTGGGCCAGGACTCGGCGGCGGCTGGCGTAGTCCAGCCCAGCGACGTCGCGGCCAGGAGTGCGAGCCGACGTTCTCCGGTGATGGGGGAGGGATCGGTGAGCACCGACGAGAACGGGCCCACCGCGGCCTCGGCGGCGAGCAGCGCGTCGATTCCGGAGCGGCGGTCGGCGCCGACGGGCGTGTCGACGATGCTCACCTCGGTGGGGGTCGACGACTCGGTGGCGGCGGCGATTCCGGTCGACCCGACCCAGGCGGTCGAGTTGACCGCGGCGAGGGTCTCCGACAGCCGGTTGGACTCCGTGGGCGTCGAGCGGTCGAGGGTCGCGAGCAGCACGGGTGCGCCGTCGGCGTTGTCCTGGCCCGCACCGCTCTGCCCGACGCCGCCCTGCTCGACACCCAGCACCGCAAGGGACGCGCTCAAGCGGGTCACGGCGGACTGCCACCCGGTCACGTCGGTGGCGGTGACCGCGTCGTGCAGCAGGTCGGAGACCTCGGTGTCGGCGACCAGCACCCGGTGAGTGCCCTCACTCCCCGCGGCGACGCCCGCCGCCGACGGGGCGGCCGCCGGGTCTGCGTAGGCCAGGTTTGCGGACTCGACGATGGTGGTGGTCAACCCCGCGCCAGCGAAGGTGTCGAGGTCGGCCGCGACAACGGATCCGCCGGCCGGCCAGGCGATGGAGTCGAAGGTGTAGTTCCAGTCGAGTAGCTGGTCGAGCGTGGGCAGCGGAGGTTCGGCCGGCGGATCGGCGTCGGGGCCGTTGCTCGGGGACGGCGACGCGCTGTCACCCGTGCCCTGCCCGTCGCCCGCGGAGTCGTCGTTCTCGCCGCCCTGCCCGTTTGCCCCTCCGGTGTCGCCGGAGGCGTCATCCACATCGTCGGTGTCCTCGGGCTCGGCGAAGCGGCTCGCATCGATCGGGACCCTGGTGGGCGCGAGCACCCCGGCGCCGGCCTGGCTGGTGGCGGCGATGTCGGAATCCGCCCAGGCGAGCGGAAAGGTGGTGTTCGGCACCACCGCGAGGCGGCGCAGCCAGTCGAGGGCCGATTCGGGGGCGGTGTCGCCGAGGGCGAGGATCGACGCCTGGATGCGCGGGTCGATGCCGATCGCGACGGGCTGCGCGTAGAGCCGGTCGAGCTGCTGGTCGAGGATGCCGCCCTCTGCGGTCCAGGTGCCGATCAGTTCGGCCCCGGGCAGAGCCGGTGCGTCGGCGGGCAGCACGAGCGGAACGGCGACCGCGAGGGAGGTCGCGGCGGGCGCCTCGGCATCCACCGGGTTATGGATGACGGCAGTGCGCGCCTGCGCGGATGCGGCGGGTGCGTCGACCTGCACGACCGCGGGGTAGACCCCGAACCCGCTGGCCGGGTCGATGCCGATGTCGGCGTCGGGGATGACGATGGATGGCAGGGTCACCGACTGGCCGGGCAGCACCACGGGCGTGGGAACCGTGGCGACGCTGTCGTTCGCGTCGGTGCCGCCCGCGCTGCCTTGCCCGTTGCTGTCGTCGTCGTCGCTGTCGCTCGTGCCGGTGGCGAGCCAGTCGGCGAATGCCGCCCGGTCGGTGGCTGCGGCGTCGTCGATCGACACCGCGGCGTTGCCCGCCTGCACGAGGGCACCGGAGTTGTTGGTGAGCACGACCGTGATGGTGAGGTCGTCGTCGGCCCCGATCACCCCGAAGTTGTCGGGAACGGCGGTCACCGCCAGGGCACCGCCGTCGACGGGGATGCCGGAGGCCGCCGTGGTCGTCTCCTGCGTCGTCTCCGCCGGCACTGCTGCCGCGACCGTCGCTTCCGCAATCGGAACGCGCGCGGCGGCCGGCGCTGCGGGCGCGGCGACCGGCGCGACGAACGACCCGACCGCGAGGGCCAGAGCGGCGAGGAGAGGGAGATTTTTCATGGGAGAGAGCGGCCCGACTGCATCCGCTCGGCCCGCATGAAGCGATTCTAGGGTGTGGCCGCCGGGGTGCCCGGGAGGCTGGCCCGCACCCGCCCGTCGACCGGTGTGGCAAGCTTGGGCACCATGGAATCCGTCGCTTCGGCCGTGCAGCGACTCGCGGATCTGGCATCCGCACCCCACATCTCGCGCCTGTCGGCAGCCTTCGAGAAGGCCGGCGAGGAGCTCGCCCTGGTCGGCGGCCCGGTGCGCGACGCCTTCATCGGACGCGCGCTCAACGACCTCGACTTCGCCACCAGTGCGCGCCCCGACCGCATCCTCGAGATCATCGAGCCCATCGCCGACACCCACTGGGACATCGGCCGCGAGTTCGGCACCATCGGCGCCCGCATCGCCGGACACACCGTCGAGATCACCACCTACCGCACCGACGCCTACGACGGCGCGAGCCGTAAGCCGGTCGTCGAGTTCGGCGACACCCTCGAGGGCGACCTGGTGCGCCGCGACTTCACCATCAACGCAATAGCGCTGCGGTTGCCGTCGCAGGTGCTCGTCGACCCGTCTGGCGGCCTCGACGACCTGCTCGCATCACGCATCGTCACGCCCGCGTCTGCGGAGCAGTCGTTCGGAGACGACCCGCTACGGATGCTTCGGGCCGCCCGCTTCACCAGCCAGCTCGGGTTCACCGTCGCCGACGATACGCAGCGAGCGATGACCGCGCTGGCCCCGAGCATCGACATCGTGTCGGTGGAGCGCATCAGCGACGAGCTGTCGAAGCTGCTGCTCACCCCGTCGCCCAGGGCTGGCCTCGAGCTGCTCGTGGCCACCGGGCTCGCCGCCATCGTGCTGCCGGAACTGCCGGCGCTCCGGCTCGAGATCGACGAGCACCACCACCACAAGGACGTCTACGAGCACAGCCTCACCGTGCTCGACCAGGCGATCGAGCTGAAGGCGGAGCGCGATCACCCGTCGCCCGACCTGGTACTGCGCATGGCCGCCCTGCTGCATGACATCGGCAAGCCGTCGACCAAGCGCATCGAGTCCGGCGGGGTCGTCACCTTCCACCACCACGACGTGGTCGGCGCGAAGCTCGCCGGTCGCCGGCTCAAGGCGCTGCGCTTCGACAAGCAGTTCATCGGTGATGTGAGCCGGCTCATCGAGCTGCACCTGCGCTTCTTCGGCTACACCGACGCGGCGTGGACCGACTCGGCCGTTCGCCGGTACGCCCGAGACGCGGGTCCCCTGCTCGACCGCCTGCACATCCTGGTGCGCGCCGACGTGACGACCCGCAACCGGCGCAAGGCCGACCGGCTGTCGTTCGCCTACGACGACCTCGAAGAGCGCATCCGCGCCCTGTCGGAAGAGGAGGAGCTCGCAGCGATCCGCCCCGACCTCGACGGCGAGGCGATCATGCGCATCCTCGGCATCGGTCCGAGCCGCGACGTCGGCGAGGCCTACCGCTACCTGCTCGAGGTGCGCCTCGACGAGGGCCCGCTCGATGCCGCGATCGCCGAGGAGCGCCTACGCGCCTGGTGGGCCGCCCGCGCCTGACTCTGGCTCAGTGCGGGTCGGCTCAGCCACGCAGTCAGCAGTACAGCTAGCTCAGGTCGGCGATGAACTTCTCGAGCATCTCGCGGGCCACCGGGTCGGGGTACTGCACCGCGGGGGACTTCATGAAGTAGGCGGATGCCGCCTCCACCGGTCCGCCCTGGCCGGCGTCGAGCGCCATCTTGGCTGCGCGGATCGCGTCGATCACGACGCCGGCCGAGTTCGGCGAGTCCCACACCTCGAGCTTGTACTCGAGCGAGGTCGGGGCGCCGCCGAAGCCGTGGCCCTCGAGGCGCACGAACGCGAGCTTGCGGTCGTCGAGCCACGGGATGTGGTCGCTGGGCCCGATGTGCACGTCGCGGGCGTTGATCTCGTTGTCGATGTTGCTCGTCACGGCCTGCGTCTTGGAGATCTTCTTCGACTGCAGGCGCGTGCGCTCGAGCATGTTCCTGAAGTCCATGTTGCCGCCGACGTTGAGCTGGTAAGTGCGGTCGAGCACCAGCCCGCGCTCCTCGAACAGGCGGGCGAGCACGCGGTGCGTGATGGTCGCGCCGAGCTGGCTCTTGATGTCGTCCCCGACGATCGGGATGCCGGCGGCCTCGAACTTGGCGGCCCATTCCGGGTCGCTGGCGATGAACACCGGCAGCGCGTTCACGAAGGCGACACCGGCGTCGATGGCGGCCTGCGCGTAGTGCTTGGCCGCGTCCTCGGATCCCACGGGGAGGTAGCAGACGAGAACCTCGGCGCCGGAGTCACGGAGGGCCTGCGCGACGTCGACGGGCGCGGCATCCGACTCCTCGACGGCCTCGCGGTAGTACTCGCCGAGTCCGTCGAGCGTGGGGCCGCGCTGGGTGATC
The DNA here is from genome assembly GCF_011057645.1 of Marisediminicola senii. Classification (GTDB taxonomy): domain Bacteria; phylum Actinomycetota; class Actinomycetes; order Actinomycetales; family Microbacteriaceae; genus Marisediminicola; species Marisediminicola senii. The sequence goes on from NZ_JAALGE010000014.1 coordinate 42,556, forward strand.
ACGTTCGTGGTCTCCACCTCCGCGAACCGCAGGGTGTTGTTCTCGCTGGCCCAGATGGCCTCGGCCAGGTCGACCCCGACCTTGGCGGCATCCACGTCGAAGGCAGCGACGAACTCGATGTCGCTGACGGCGTACGGGCCGAACCTGTTGTGCATGAGGCCGGGGATGACTTCATCCGCCGTGGCGTTCCGGTAGAAGGTAACGCCCTGAACGAGCGCGTTGGCGCAGTTTCCGACGCCGACGATGGCAACGCGAAGTGACATGGGGGAGTGCTCCTTGATAGTTGCTGGGTGCACTGACTACACTAGGCAGGTTGCCTGCACTTGATTGACACTTTCGACCCGATCGGATTGCGCAATCGCCGCGGCAACATATAACCCTCCTGTCACAGAGAGTCTGTGACCGTTCAGTCCGAAGGAGGTGGGTTAGTCATGCAGCAATACGAACTTATGGTCATTCTCGATCCAGAGATCGACGAGCGCACCGTCGCTCCCAGCCTTGACAAGTTCCTCAACGTCATCCGCAACGATGGCGGCTCGATCGACAAGGTCGACATCTGGGGCAAGCGTCGCCTGGCCTACGAGATCAACAAGAAGACCGAGGGCATCTACGCCGTCGTCGCCCTCACGTCGAACTCCGCCGCGACCGTCGAGCTCGACCGCCAGCTGAAGCTCAGCGAAGCCGTCATGCGCACCAAGGTGCTCCGCGCCGAAGAGGCCATCGCCCAGGTCGAAGAGGCAGCCAAGCTCTCCGCCGAGAAGGCCGCTCGCAAGGCAGCCAACGCCGCTGCGGCTCCCGCAGCGACCGAGGCCCCGAAGTCGGATGCCGCGGCACCTGCTCCCGCAGCGCCGTCCGCTCCCGCAGCGCCGTCCGCTCCTGCAAAGGCCGCCGAGTAGCACATGGCTGGAGAAACAGTAATCACCGTGGTGGGTAACCTCACCGGCGACCCGGAACTGCGTTACACGCAGAACGGTCTGGCGGTTGCGAACTTCACCATCGCGTCGACGCCTCGCAGCTTCGACCGTGCAGCCAACGACTGGAAGGACGGCGAAGCGCTGTTCCTTCGCGCGAGCGTCTGGCGTGAATTCGCCGAGCACGTCGCGGGATCCCTCACCAAGGGAACCAGGGTCGTGGCGACCGGTCGCCTCAAGCAGCGCTCCTACGAGACCAAAGAGGGCGAGAAGCGCACCAGCATCGAGCTCGAGGTCGACGAGATCGGTCCGTCGCTGCGGTATGCCACTGCGCAGATCACTCGTGCCGCCCGCGAGGGCGGCGGCAACGGCGGCGGTGGTGGCCAGCAGTCACCCCGTGGCCAGGTAGCCGAAGAACCGTGGGCTCCGTCGGCACCCGCCGCCGCAGCGTCCGGTGGCGGCAACGACGTCTGGAACACGCCAGGAAGCTTCAACGACGAGACGCCCTTCTAGGCCTTCTCGACTCGTGACCCGCGTCGGCGCACAGCCGACACCGGGTCGCCCCGAATTAGAACTCTAAGAAAAGAGAAACCATCATGGCTGGAAAGAGCAGCGGCGATCGCCGCAAGCCCGCCCGCACGCTGAAGGGTGGCAAGAACGCCGCCCCGGCGAAGTCGATCCGCGTCGGCGTCATCGATTACAAGGACGTCGCGACCCTTCGCAAGTTCATCTCCGAGCGTGGAAAGATCCGCGCCCGTCGCATCACCGGTGTCTCCGTCCAGGAGCAGCGACTCATCGCTCGTGCAGTGAAGAACGCCCGCGAAATGGCGCTCCTTCCCTACGCAGGCTCAGGCCGTTAGGAGCCACTGAAATGTCGAAGCTCATCCTCACCCACGAGGTCACCGGCCTCGGTGCACCCGGCGACGTCGTCGACGTCAAGAACGGTTACGCGCGCAACTTCCTGGTTCCCCAGGGCTTCGCCGTGACCTGGAGCCGCGGCGGCGAGAAGCAGATCGAACAGATCAAGGCTGCCCGCACCGCCCGCGAACACGCGACCATCGAAGAAGCCAAGGACCTCAAGGCCCGACTCGAGGCGACCACCGTGTCGCTGAGCGTCAAGGCCGGGGCCGGCGGACGCCTCTTCGGTTCGGTCAAGGCGTCGGACATCGCCAACGCCGTTGCCGCACAGGGCATCGGTACGGTCGACCGTCGCAAGATCGAGATCACCAACGCCATCAAGGCGACCGGTGAGCACGAGGCGTCCATCCGCCTTCGTGACGACCTCACCGCGACCATCACCCTGAAGGTCGTTGCAGCGAAGTAGCACGCTCCACCGCAGTACAGCTCCATTGCAGTACAGCTCCACCGCAGTGCAGCAGCAGTGTCCAGCCAGCCGTCGTCACCTCGTTGTGGCGACCGTGACGGGGCACTGTGGAACATCACCAAAAGGCGATGTGTCGAGGAATCATTTTCTTGGCGCATCGCCTTTTTTGGTCGGGTGTGATACCGATTTATGCACAGTGCCACCTCCACAATGCAAACCTTCAACGTCAACTTCAGACAAGTTTCTCCACACCCTCAGCGGCTGTACAAATACCTGATCAAAGTGGGTATTTATTTTCGAGGCACCGGGTTGTCCACAGTTGTTTCCACATGTTCCCCACACGGTTCCCGGCGATTCGCGCCGATAGTGCACAGGTTTATCCACAGGCATGATTTCGCCCTCTTGGCGCGTCGCACCCGGTCTTCCTAATGTGTGACGGCGCCTCTCATCCGGGGGGAACTCGGCATATCGGGGGACGGACCCGAATGTCCTTGGCGCGCGGTATCACTAGACCGCGGCATTACTAGACACAGAGGAGGTTCATCGTGTCGATCACACATCTCGGACTCGCGGGTTCGGGCCACGGCGCGAACGGGTCGGGCCAGAAGTCCGATTCCCGTTCCGACCAGCAGCGTCATTCCGAGCGCACCCCACCCCACGACCTCCTCGCCGAGCAGAGCGCCATCGGCGGCATGCTGCTGAGCAAAGACGCGGTCGCCGATGTCATCGAGTCCGCACGCGCCGTGGACTTCTACATGCCCCGCCACGAGCTCATCTTCGACGCGATCCTGTCGCTGTACTCCCACGGCGAGCCCACCGACGTGATCGCCGTCACCGACGAGCTCGTCAAGACCGGCGAACTCTCCCGGGCGGGTGGCGCCGACTACCTGCACACCCTCACCGGCATCGTGCCCACTGCGGCCAACGCCGGCTTCTACGCGTCGATCGTGGCCGAGAAGGCCGTGCTGCGCCGCCTCGTCGAGGCGGGTACGCGCATCGTGCAGATGGGCTACGCGAGCGAGGGCGAGGTCGTCGACCTCGTCAACAACGCCCAGGCCGAGATCTACGGCGTCACCGGCGGTGTCGAGGCAGAAGACTTCATTCCGCTCACCATCGCCGTCGAGACGGCCATCGACGAGATCGAGGCAGCCAAGGGCCGCGACGGATCGATGACCGGCGTGCCCACCGGGTTCGCCGAGCTCGACGAGCTCACCAACGGCCTGCACGGCGGCCAGCTGATCATCATCGCGGCCCGCCCGGCACTCGGTAAGTCGACGCTGGCGCTCGACATCGCGCGCGGGGCATCCATCAAGCACGACATGCCGTCGATCTTCTTCTCCCTCGAGATGGGGCGCAGTGAGATCGCCATGCGCCTGCTGTCGGCGGAGTCGGCCGTTCCCCTGCAGAACATGCGCAAGGGAACCGTCGACTCCCGCGACTGGACGACGATCGCCGCCACCCGCGGCCGCATCAACGACGCCCCCCTCTACATCGACGACAGCCCCAACATGACCCTCGTCGAGATCCGCGCCAAGTGTCGCCGCCTCAAGCAGAAGGTCGGGCTCAAGATGGTCATCATCGACTACCTGCAGCTCATGACATCGGGCAAGCGCGTCGAGTCGCGCCAGCAGGAGGTCAGCGAGTTCTCCCGTGCCCTCAAGCTCATGGCGAAGGAGCTGCAGGTGCCGGTGATCGCCCTGTCGCAGCTGAACCGTGGGCCCGAGCAGCGCACAGACAAGATGCCGGCCCTCTCCGACCTTCGCGAGTCGGGCTCGCTCGAGCAAGACGCAGACATGGTGATCCTGCTGCACCGCGAGAGTGCGTACGAGAAGGAGAACCCCCGCGCCGGCGAGGCCGACCTCATCGTCGCCAAGCACCGCAACGGACCGACCCGCACAATCACCGTCGCTTTCCAGGGGCACTTCTCCCGGTTCACCGACATGGCGCCGGGGTAGCAACCGGCGGCGGGACAGCTACCGGAGGGGTAGCAACCGGCGGGGTAGCAGACGGCGGGGTGGCGAGCGGCGACGCTCAGCGCAGCGTGACGAGGCAGGCGTGCGGGTACGACGGCACAGGGTGTGCGGTATCCGCCGCCAGGGCGCAGGCGTTCGCCCGGGATCCGCCACCACGTGCCCGCGTACACTGGATGGGCCCCGCCACCAGAAAGAGGTCGACCCTGTGACCATCACTGCGGACGACCCAGCCCTGCGCGCCGCGTACTGGCCGCTTCCCGTGATCCGCGCCATTCCGGTCGCCGTGCTCGCGATCGTCATCACCTTCTCGGCAGACCATTCCGCCGCATTCGGACTCACCGCCTTCGGCGTCTTCGGCCTGGTGTGCGGAGCCGCCATCGCCGTTCTCGCGTGGCTCCGCCTGCGGTCCACCGGGGTGCGACCGTACATCGTGGCGCAGGGCGTGGTGACCGTGCTGATGGGCGCCCTCGCTCTGGTGATCGCCGACTCCGTCGCGGGCCTGTTCCTGGTCGTCACCGTGTGGGCTGCGCTCAGCGGGGCCCTCGAGGCGTACAGCGGGTTGCGCACGCGGCGTCGGCACGCCGCATCCACCAGGCAGCCAGCCACCGCGCAGGCAGCCACCGCACAGCAAGCCAGCGGCCCCGCATCCACCTCGCACCCGGCATCGACCGACTGGCTCACCGTCGGCGTGATCACCATGCTGATGGCCCTGGTCATGGTGCTGATTCCGCCGGACTTCGCGCAGCGCTTCGTCGGACCTGATGACGTGCCGAGGGTGCTCGACGCCTCGGTCATCGCGGTCGGGTTGCTCGGAGCCTACGCTGCGATCATTGCCGTATACCTCCTCATCGTCGGCTTCTCGGCGAAGTGGGGCCCGCAGGATTCTGCCGCCCCCTCACGCACCACTGCGAAAGGCAATACCCCGTGACAACCCCCAGCCTTCGCGACCGGTTCCGCCCCCTCGAGTTACTGGTGCTCGCCGGCGTGTTCGCCGTCTTCGTCGGCCTGATCGTGCTCATGTCGACCCGGGAATTCATCCTGACGCTCGTCTTCACCGGCGTCGTGTTCATCGTGTCGCTGGTGATCCTCGCGATGCTGGCGCTCGCCGCGAAGCCGACCGGTGACGAGCGCGACGACCTCGACGAGCAGGACCGCGCGTCAGGGCACTGAGCCCGTCGGCCCACTGAGCCGTCGCCGCGGCACTGAGCCCGTAGCCGCGGCATCCATCGGGCCTCTGCCCTAGGTAAACCCCCGCTTGCCGAACCCGGCGCTACAGCAGCTGATCGACCAATTCGTCGGCGAGCCCGACGTAGCCCGCGGGCGTGAGGGCGGCGAGGCGTGCCTTGGCGTCGTCGCCGATGTCGAGTCCGTTCACGAACTCGGCCAGCTCGTCGGGCCCGACGCGACGACCGCGGGTGAGCTCCTTGAGCATCGCGTATGGGTCGGCGATCGACGAGCGCCCCGCGGTGATCTCGGCGCGGATGACCGTCTGGATGGCTTCGCCGAGGATCTCCCAGTTGGCGTCGAGGTCTGCGGCGAGGCGGTCGCCGTTGACCGCGATCTCGTCGAGGCCGCGGCGAAGGTTGTCGAGCGCGAGCAGGGAGTGGCCGAGGGCGACGCCGATGTTGCGCTGCGTCGTCGAGTCGGTGAGGTCGCGCTGCAGGCGCGAGGTGACGAGTGTCGCGGCCAGCGAGTCGAGCAGCGCCGACGACAGCTCGAGGTTCGCTTCGGCGTTCTCGAACCGGATCGGGTTGATCTTGTGCGGCATCGTCGACGAACCGGTGGCCCCGGCCTGCGGGATCTGCGTGAAGTAGCCGAGCGAGATGTAGGTCCAGGCGTCGGTCGCGAAGTTGTGCAGCACGCGGTTGGCGTGGCTCACCGCCTGGTAGAGCTCCGCCTGCCAGTCGTGCGATTCGATCTGGGTGGTGAGCGGGTTCCACTCCAGGCCGAGGCCGGTCACGAACTCGCGAGAGAGGGCCGGCCAGTCCTGTGCGGGGTCGGCGGCGACGTGCGCCGCGAAGGTACCCGTGGCGCCGCTGAACTTGCCCAGGTACTGCGTGGAGTCGATGCGCGTCGCGATCCGGCGCAGGCGGTGCACGAACACTGCAAACTCCTTGCCGACCGTGGTCGGCGTCGCCGGCTGCCCGTGGGTGTGCGCGAGCATCGCGTCGGCGCGGTGGGTGACGGCGCGCGTCGCGAGGGCGTCGATGACGGCCGTCAGGGCGGGCTGCCACACCTCGCGCATGGCCTGCGCGATGGTCAGCGCGTACGCGAGGTTGTTGATGTCTTCGCTCGTGCACGCGAAGTGGGTGAGCTCGGCGACATCCCCGAGTCCGAGCGTCTCGAGGTGGGCTCGCATGTAGTACTCGACGGCCTTGACATCGTGGCGGGTGGTCGCTTCGAGCGTGCCCAGTTCGTCGATGGCCCGCTGGTCGAAGTCGGTGACCAGCGCGCGCAGCGCGGTCTTCTGAGCGTCGTCGAGCGACCGTGACCCGAACAGTTCGCGGTCGGTCAGGAACACCAGCCACTCGACCTCGATGTGCACGCGCGCGCGGTTGAGGCCCGCTTCGGAGAGGTATTCGCCGAGCCCGGAGACCGCGGCGCGGTAGCGGCCGTCGAGGGGGCTGAGCGGTTGGGTGGGCAGTGTCATGTGGCTCCCAGCCGGATGCCCGGCTTGATTTGGCTGAACAGGGCGGCACTCGCGCGTTCGATGGAATTGAGCACGGTGTCGAAGAATGCGGAGTCGGAGTAGTAGGGGTCAGGCACGTCGACCTGGTCGGCCTGCTCGTGGTCGAAGCTGAGGAACAGGGCGACCTTGCCGCGGTCGGCATCCGATGCGGCCCACGACTTGATGATGCGCTCCTGGCTGCGGTCGAACACCACGACGAGATCGAGTTTAGCGAACCACTGCGGATCGAACTGGCGGGCGCGGTGGGCAGTGCCGTCGTATCCGCGGGCCTCGAGCGCCGCGACGGTGCGCGCGTCGGAATTCTCCCCGACGTGCCAGTCGCCGGTTCCCGCCGACTCGACCGAGATCGACTTCTCGTACCCGTGCTTCTTCACCAGGTCGCGAAAGACGACTTCTGCCATCGGGGACCGGCAGATATTGCCGGTGCAGACGAAGCAGATTCGAAACAACGCCTCTTCTTTGAGGGTGGGGTCGAAGCTCATGGACCCATTGTGCACCCCACCGGCGAGGCACCATCGCGGGTATCCCTCCCCGTCGACCGCCCGCAACCGTCGTGCACCGCGTCGTTCACGCTCGCGTCACGGGGGCCGGTTCGGGGCCAGCATTCGGGCATGGAAGCCCTGCCTGACCCCGCCCTGCGTACCACTGCCGCACTGGGTGCGGCGGCCGAACCCGCCGTCGCCCTGCCTGCCGCGCCCGACCCCGCCGCTCTGCTGCTGCTCGCGGCCCTCCGCTCGCAGGCTGCGCACCTCGGCGCGGTGCAGTCGCGCCTCGCCGAGGTCGAGCCCCCGGTCGCCGCGACGGGTGGGCTCGACTGGCGGGGTCCCGCGAGAATGCTCTTCGACCTCGGCATCCTCGACCTGCGGCGGGTGATGGCCGGTGCCCGTATTGCGGTGGATGACGCGGCGGCCACCACCGCGCAGGCCGTCGACACCGTGGCTGCCCGTGTCCGATGAGCTGGTCATCGGAGGCGGCGGGGTCGTCGGCGTCGGCACGGCGAGCCTTTACGAATACGCCACGTCGATCGAGACGGCGGGCGAGCTCATGGGCGAGTGCGCGGTGCGGCTCGCCTCGGCGAACGATCGGACGGCGCCGGGGATGCTGCGGGCCGGCGACGCCCCGTTGAGCGCCGTGCGCGCGGAGCGGGCGATCGACGACGCCGTGACCCAGTTGACCGCGGCCGCGGAACGCTGTGCGATCCTCGCCTCCGCGGTGCGGGCGAGCGCAGACCGCTACGGGATCACGGAGGCATCTGCCGCCAGGCTCAGCCAGCTGCTCGCCGCCGACATCGGACTGGGGCTGGGGTATTTCGGCTCCACCATCGGGGTGCTGATGCTTCCGGGGTTCGCTGCGACCGTCACGGGCGGGGTGGTGGCCGGCCTGCTCCTCAGCCGGATCATTCCCGACCGACACCTGCGGTCCATGCGCGAGGCCATCGGCGAGAACGGCACGCGGGTGGCGAGGGCGCTACTCAGCGATTCCCGCGTGGTCGACCTGCTGAGGGTCGGCGTCTCGAGTGCCGATGACGTGGGTGCCGGGCTCCTCCGCACGCCGCAGCCCGTCGCGCGGGCCACGGGCGATGAGGGCCTCGGGTTGGTGGGCCTCGACACCGCGGCGTCGGCGGTGGTCGCCGCGGGCAGTTCGGTCGGCCTGCTGAGGGAGACCGGCCTCCTCAGGCCGGTCATCAGCGGCGCCCCGACGACCAGGGCCGAGGGTTTCGCCGACCGGGCCGACCGCGTTCCCCACGCGGCCGCGCAGGTGCGGGTCGACCGCTACGTGCGCCCAGGCAGGCCAGACCGGTTCGAGGTCTACCTCGGCGGAACCATCGACCCGTCGCCCTCGGCCACCGACCAGCCGTGGGACATGACCAGCAACGTGGTGTCGATCGCGGGAGGCGACGCCGGGTCGTACCGCGCTGTGAAGGAGGCGATGGAGATCGCCGGGGTGGTGGAGGGCTCTGAGATCCAGCTCACCGGCTACTCCCAGGGCGGGCTCCTCGCGGCGAACCTCGCCGCATCGGGGGATTACGACGTCAAGGGCATCTACACCCTCGGGGCGCCCGCGGGCCACGTGCAGGTTCCCGCCGAGGTGCCCTGGGTCGCCGTGGAGCACACCGAAGACCTTGTCCCCGCGCTCGGCGGCCGCTGGTCGAGCGACGACGCCATCGTCGTGCGCAGGGAGGCGCTGCCGGAGGTGCTCGACGACGGCGGGCCGATGCTCCTCGCACACCAACTGACCCGCTACCAGGAGACCGCAGCCCTGATCGACGGGGTCACCGAGGCCAGGGTCGGCGCGGCGAAGGAGGCCTTCACGAGCTTCGGCGCCGATGCGGAGAGTGTCGAGACGACCTGGTTCGAGTCACAGCGCTCGCCGTGGGTCGGGTGACTCAGTGCCCGTCGGGCAAACTCAGCGCGGGTCGGGCTCCTCAGCGCCGGTCGTCCCTGCCGACGATCGGGCGCAGCACGATCCCGATGAGCCAGCTCAGCAGGCCGAGCACGACGGCGCCGAGCACGCCCCACCAGAATCCGTCGACTTCGAGCCCGAAGCCGAGAAGCGAGGTGATCCAGGCCACCAGCAGGAGGAGGAGCGCATTCACGACCAGAGCTATCAGCCCCAGGGTGAGGAGGTAGAGGGGGAACGCGACGATGCGGATGGCATTGCCCACGAATCCGTTGACGAGGCCGAACACGAGAGCGACGAGCAGGTACGTGAGCACCGTCGCCAGGGTGTCGTCCGGCTCGTAGGGAACGACGGTCACGCCGGCGACGATCAGGGTAGTCAGCCAGAGCGCAACGGCGTTGATGACCAGTCGGATGAGGAATCGTGTCATTGACCCATGATGCCCGGGGCGCACAACCGCTGCAATGCGACCGACGTCGCACCCGGCTGGCCCGGAACACCGCGACCGTAGAATGAGCGGGTGCCAGCCCCCGACGAGACCCGCGTCCGACTCCGCCCCGAGATCGTCGCGCTCAGCGCCTACCGGCAGGGCGCCCCGGCGCCCGACGACGCGTTCAAGCTGTCGTCGAACGAGAACCCGTTCGAGCCCATCCCCGCCGTGCTCGAGGCCATCGCCGCGTCGAGCGTCAACCGGTATCCGGATGGCGCGGCCATCGCCGTCCGCGGTCGCATCGCGCTCCGCCACGGCATCGACCCCGGCCGGATCCACGTCGGCGCCGGGTCGGTCTCCGTTCTCGCGCAGATCATCCAGGCCGCGGCGGGCCCGGGCGACGAGGTCATCTATGCGTGGCGGTCGTTCGAGGCGTACCCCGGGCTCGTCACCGTGGCGGGGGCCACCGGCATCCAGGTCCCCCTCCGTTCCGATGCGACCCACGACCTGGCGGCGATGGCGGCGGCGGTCACCGATGCGACCCGCGTGATCCTGGTGTGCTCGCCGAATAACCCGACCGGCACCGTGGTGCGTGCCGACGACTTCGCCACCTTCATGGCCGCGGTACCCGCGAGCGTCATCGTGGTGCTCGACGAGGCGTACGCGGAGTTCGTGACCGACCCCGACGCCGTGTCGGGCATCCCGCTGCAGCAGTACCCCAACCTCGTGGTGCTGCGCACGTTCTCCAAGGCATACGGCCTGGCCGGCCTCCGGTTTGGATTCGCGGCGGGCGCCGAGTACATCCTCGACGCGGTGCGCGCCGTCGCCATCCCCCTCTCCGTGATCGAGTCGGCGCAGCGCGCGGCGATCGCGGCGCTCGACAACGAAGACGAGTGCATGGCCCGCGTCGCGGCGCTCGCCGAACGCCGCGACCAGGTGTGGGTGGCCCTGCAGGAGCAGGGCTGGACCGTTCCGCGGCCGCAGGGCAACTTCGTCTGGCTGGGCACGGGCGCGAGCACCTCGGGCGCCGCAGCGGTCTTTCTCGAGCACGGAATCGTGGTGCGCCCGCTGGGCGGCGACGGCCTGCGCATCTCGATCGGCGAAGCCGAATCAGTGGAGAAACTCCTAGTCGCTTCGGGAGAGCTTGTGCGAACCCTACCAACGAGCGCCCTTGGGGCAGGGCTAGATTAGAACCTTGACGTCGCGGCCCGCTGCCCCCGACGACCAGGCCGGCCCGATCGGCAACGAGAAGGACTGCGAGGTCACCGTGCCCAATCCCGCCAACCCGGCCCAGTCAGCACAGCAAGCCCCCGCTTCCGAGCAAGCCCCCGCTTCCGAGCAAGCCACTGCTTCCAAGCAAGCCCAGGCCACCGATCACGCGGCCGGGCAGGCCCAGGGCGCAGCGGACACGCAGGCGGCAGCATCCACCCAGCCAGGGAAGGGCACCGGGTCGTTCGGCCGTGCGTGGCCCGCGGCGAGCACCGGGCCGGACGAGAACGCGCAGCCGGTCGAGACGATCCAGGTGCTGACGCCCGAGGGCGTGCTGCGCGCCGATGACGGGCCATCCGCCGACTACCTGCCGGTGATCGAGTCGCTGGGCGACGACCTGCTGCGCCGGTTCCACCGCGACATGGTGGTCACCCGCCGCTTCGACATGGAGGCCGCGAACCTGCAGAAGCAGGGGCAGCTCGGCCTGTGGGTACCCAGCGTCGGCCAGGAGGGTGCCCAGGTCGGCTCGGCGCACGCCACGCGCGCGCAGGACCACGTGTTTCCCGCCTACCGCGAGCACGCGATCGCCATGGTGCGCGGCGTCGACCTGCTCGGGGTCATCGGCCTGCTGCGCGGCACCACGCACGGCGGCTGGAACCCCGCCGAGGTCGACAACTTTCACCTCTATACCCTCGTGATCGGTTCGCACACGCTGCACTCCACGGGCTACGCCATGGGTATCGCGCTCGATGGCAACTACGCCACCGGCAATCCCGACACCGATGAAGCCGTCATCGTCTACTTCGGCGACGGCTCGACGAGCCAGGGCGACGTGAGCGAGGCCCTCGTGTTCGCCGCCAGCTACCAGACCCCGCAGGTGTTCTTTCTGCAGAACAACCACTGGGCGATCTCGGTGCCGGTCAGCACGCAGTCGCGGGTTCCGCTCGTGCAGCGCCCGATGGGCTTCGGTATCCCCGGAATCCAGATCGACGGCAACGACGTGCTGGCGAGCTATGCGGTCACCGCCCGGGCGCTCGACGAGACGCGGGCCGGGAGGGGACCCCGGTTCATCGAAGCGCTCACCTACCGCATCGGCGCCCACACCTCGTCGGACGACCCCACCAAGTACCGCACCGACGCCGAGCTGCAGTCGTGGGTCGCGAAGGATCCCATCCCGCGCTACGAGAAGTTCCTGCGCTCCCGCGGGGCGGGCGACGACGTGTTCGCCGCGATCGCCGAAGAGGCCGACGATTTCGCCGCCGACATCCGCCGGCGCACCCTCGAGCTCGAGTCGCCGTCGACCGACAAGATCTTCGACCACGTCTATTCCGACCCCCACCCGGTGATCGACGCGCAGAAGCTCTGGCTTGCCGAATACGAAGACTCACTCGAACCCGAGGCAGCACCGGGAGGCGACGCATGACCATGACCGACAAGACGATGGATGCGTCGGCGCCCGCACCCCGCGGCGACACGACACCCGGCGACGCGACCCAGCCCGGCACCGCGCACCCCGGCCCGGCCCAGCCCGCGGTCGCCCAGCTGCCGATGGCGAAGGCCCTCAACGCGGGACTGCAGCAGGCCATGCGCGACGACCCGCGCGTGCTCATGATGGGCGAGGACATCGGCCCGCTCGGCGGCGTCTTTCGCGTCACCGAGCACCTGCAGCGCGAGTTCGGACCCAAGCGCGTGCTCGACACCCCGCTCGCCGAATCCGGCATCATCGGCACCGCCATCGGCCTCGCCATGCGCGGCTACCGACCGGTGTGCGAGATCCAGTTCGACGGTTTCATCTTTCCCGGCTTCGACCAGATCACCACGCAGCTGGCCAAGATGACCAACCGGCACGAGGGCCAGGTGCAGATGCCCGTGGTCATCCGCGTGCCGTACGGCGGCCACATCGGCGCGGTCGAGCACCACCAGGAGAGCCCTGAAGCGTACTTCGCGCACACCCCGGGCCTCCGCCTGGTCAGCCCGAGCACCCCGAACGACGCCTACTGGATGATCCAGGAGGCCATCCAGTCGAACGACCCGGTGATGTTCTTCGAACCGAAGAGCCGCTACTGGCACAAGGGCGAGGTCGACATGACCGCCAGCGCCGTGCCGCTGCATTCGAGCCGGGTCGTGCGCACCGGCACCGAGGTCACCCTCGTCGGCCACGGCGCGATGGTAACCGTGCTGCTGCAGGCCGCCGAGCTCGCGGCGTCAGAGGGCACCAGCGTGGAGGTCATCGACCTGCGCTCGCTGTCGCCGATCGACTACGAGCCCATCGTGCGTTCCGTGCAGAAGACCGGTCGCCTCGTCGTCGCCTCCGAAGCGCCCGGCTTCGTCAGCGTCTCGTCGGAGATCGCCGCCACCGTGACCGAGCGAGCCTTCTACTCGCTCGAGGCCCCGGTGCTGCGGGTGACCGGGTTCGATGCCCCGTTCCCCCCGGCGAAGCTCGAGACCGTCTACCTCCCCGACGCCGACCGCGTGCTCGACGCCGTCGACCGCGCCATGGCGTACTGATGCGTCGCTCGTCGATGTCTGCACCACCGATCCCAGGAGTCACCGCGTGACCACACACGAATTCGCCCTCCCCGACGTCGGCGAGGGACTCACCGAGGCCGAGATCGTCTCCTGGCGCGTCGCCCCCGGTGACACCGTGGCGGTCAACCAGGTGATCGTCGAGATCGAGACCGCGAAGTCGCTCGTGGAGCTCCCGTCGCCGTTCGGTGGCACGGTCTCCGAGCTGCTCGTCGGCGAAGGCACCACCGTCGACGTGGGCACTCCGATCATCTCGGTGTCGTCTGCCGCGGCGGGCACGGCGGGCGCTGGCGCCGCAGTGCCGCCGGATGCTGCGGCAGCTCCCACCGCGGATGCCCCCGCCGGCGCTGCCGATGAGGCCGCTACCACTGCCGACACCACCCAGGCCATCGCCGACACCGCGGCGAGCATCGCCGCCGAAGAGGAGAAGCCCGAGGAGGAGAAGCCCGAGGAGGAGAAGCCCGGCGCCGTGCTCGTCGGCTACGGCATCAAGGGGCAGGTGGCGTCGCGGCGAAACCGTTCGTCGGCCGCGGCTTCCGCGACACCCGCGGGTTCGGCAGGCACGCGCTCCGCATCGACCGGTAGCGCGGCACCGGCCCGCCCGCGATCGGTGCCCGCGGCATCCGCGTCGTCGATCATCGCCAAGCCGCCTATTCGCAAGCTTGCCAAGGACCTCGGTGTGGACCTCGCCGAGGTGTCGCCGACCGGCCTCGCCGGGGAGATCACCCGCGACGACGTGGTGCGGCAGGCGTCGCAGGCGAGCCTGTTCCGCAACATCGAGACGCCGCAGTGGGCCGAGGAGCGCGAGGAGCGCATTCCGGTCAAGGGAGTGCGCAAGGCGATCGCCTCCGCCATGGTGTCCAGCGCCTATTCGGCCCCGCACGTGAGCCTCTTCGTCGACGTCGACGCGACCCGCACGATGGAGTTCGTGAAGCGGCTCAAGAACTCCGCCGACTTTGCCGGGGTCAAGGTGTCGCCGCTGCTCATCATGGCGAAGGCCATGATCTGGGCCGTGCGTCGCAACCCGACCGTGAACGCGCAGTGGACCGACGAGGAGATCATCGTCAAGCACTACGTGAACTTCGGTATCGCCGCCGCCACCCCGCGCGGGCTGATCGTGCCCAATGTCAAGGAGGCTCAGGACCTCACCCTGCTGCAGCTCGCGGGCGCGATCGAGCAGCTGACCATCACCGCGCGCGACGGCAAGACCCAGCCGGCGGAGATGAACGGCGGCACCATCACCGTCACGAACATCGGCGTGTTCGGCATGGACACCGGAACCCCGATCCTCAACCCCGGCGAGGTCGCGATCGTGGCCCTCGGCACCATCAAGCAGAAACCGTGGGTCGTCGACGGCGAGGTGCGCCCGCGTTTCGTGACCACCCTGGGCGCGAGCTTCGACCACCGCGTGGTGGACGGCGACGTGGCCAGCCGCTTTCTCGCCGACGTGGCAAGCATCATCGAGGAGCCGGCACTGCTCCTCGAGTAGGGCATGCGCAGGTGGGCTCAGTCAGGTCGACTGGCGCCCGTCGCATTCACTGCCCGTCACCCCCGCCCGTCACCACTCGATGCGGTCGAACTCCCGTCGCAGCCGAGCGCCGCCCTGCGCATTGAGGGAGTGCACCCAGCCGATCCGGCCGAGCAGATGGGACCGGAACTCCGGGTGTGCCGAGTGGTTCTGTGACCCCGGCCCGTGGGTGACACAGTTGTGCAGGATGGCGCGCAGCCTGTCGTATTCCGTTCGGGGCATGTTCGGGTGGTCGTTGACCACGATGCCCGTGACGCTCTGGCGGGTGCTGGCCGGGCGCACCCGTGTCTTGCGTGCGTTGAGCGAGTGTCCCTCGGCGGTCACGATGCGCTCGACCCCGCCGATGAATGCGTCGGAACGGCGGGCGGGGGGCCGGGGCTGGCTCTTTTTAACAACTTCGCGCCCACGAGAAGCGCCCGATCTCGTGTTCCGTCCTCTCCCTTTTAAAAAAAACACAACTT
>NZ_JAALGE010000015.1 GCF_011057645.1 Marisediminicola senii
TCGCCAGATCCCGCCTCACCCTCGTCCCCGACACCGGAACCGAGGTGACCACCGAACCCGCCCTCGGACTCAGCGCCTAACCCCCAAACCGAAGGACACCGCTACACCACCACCGGGGACTTGACCGGGGGATCCACTCTCGGCCGCCGCTACCCAGATCCGATCGCACGTAGACAGCGGTCGCGTCAGAACCCTTCGTACTGGATAGAGGCAACGCCCTGCATCTCCCGCGCGAGATGCTCGCTCAGCCGTTTCCCGTCGGTGAACCACGCAGCATCCCGCTCATTGGACACCAACCACGCCTGGCCCGGTCGAGCATGTGCGAAGAAACGTCAGTCCACGCTAGGGTCGCAAGCGTTCCGGTCCAGTAACCGTCCAGTTGCTCGCGAGCAACGGCACATCGGTTACATTCTGCGAAAGCAGTTCTGCCGACCGGCAACTACTCATGACGTTCAAGGAGGAACCATGACCGAGGTCGCCTTTCTCACCCCAGACACGATCCCGACCCCGAGCGACGGAGATGCGGATGCGACGGAGGCCGTCGAGAGTCTCTACACGGCGGGCATCATCGGCCGAAAGGGCGCATTCAGCAGCGAGTGGGCGGCGCGCATGGGCGAAGACATCGAGCTGGCCCTGGCCGACGCGAAGTCCCGGCCCAATGGCGCGGTCGGGCGCGGTCCGAATCGCTACTACGTGGAGATCCATCCCGAGCAGCTGCGCGGATTCGTGGAGCTCGTCGACCACCCTTGGGTGCGCACGGTGTGCACAGCGGTGCTCGGCGAGCATTACGAGATCGTCGAGCTCGGCTTCGACGTCCCCGGCCCTGGCGCGATGAACCAACCGTGGCACCGCGACTTTCCGATGCCCGACGAGACCCGCGAGAACAAGCGGCTGACCTCGCTGGCCTTCAACCTGACCGCGGTCGACACGGAGGAGGAAATGGGTCCCTTCGAGATCGCCCCGGGAACCCAGTGGGCCTGGTCGGAGAGCTTCGAGCACGGGATGTTCCCGCCGAAGGACGTCTACCCGGTCTTCGAGGAACGGGCGGAACGAAAGTATCCGAAGATGGGCGACATCTCGGCGCGCTCTGCCCTGACTATCCACCGGGGCACGCGCAATTATTCGGACAAGTCGCGTCCGGTGCTCGTGCTCGGAGTGGATGCCCCGGGTGCGGGCAATGCGGACCATCACGACATGGCGGTGACCCACGCCTACTGGGACGCGCTTCCCGAACGGGTGCGCCAACACCTCCCCTGCCCGGTCGTCGACGTGCTCGAGCCCATTACGCAGAAGCACGATATCGAGGGGCTCATGATGGGCGAGGCCGACGAGGAATAACTGGGCGGGCGGCGACCGACGCCCAGCCGCAGGTTATGCGGTGCTGTCGAGAATCAGGCGCGCCGCAGCGGTCGGTTGGTCCCAGTGCGGAAAGTGACCGCAGTTTTCGAACCAGTGCAGCGTCGCGTCTGGGAACAGCTCCGTGGCCCGCGCTGCCTGGCTGGGAACGGTGACTTTGTCCTTGCGCCCCCATCCGATGACCATTGTGCCCGTGAGCGAACCGGCCGGCGCGCCCTCCTGGCGCGGCCCGTGAACCAGCGCGTCGAGAGCTGGGTCCAGGCTGGTTGATGTCGTGAATCCGCGAAGCTCGTGCAGGACCAGATCCTGCGGCAGCTTCCAGGGACGGGCGGAGAACTGTGCCAACAGGGCAGTACGGCCTGCGGGGTTACCCGTGAGGAAGGGAAGCGCCGGTTGGATGCGGCGCACCAGTGCGACGGAGGCCCTGATAGTCGCACCGAAGATCGCGGCCTGCCGGTCATTCCAGAACCCACCAGGGTCCAGTGCGACAGTGGTGCCGGCGTGCCCTCGACGCGCCATTTCCATTGCCATCCGGGCGCCCATTGAGCTGCCGACCACATCGATGTCGCCGAGTTCCGCGTCGCGGATGAAGGCTTCGACGGTGTCGGTCAGGGTAGCGATGGTGGTTTCGCCGGTCAACGGCGCGGATTTGCCACAACCAGGGAGGTCAATCGCGATCACATCGCGTTCCGCGGCCAGTGCAGGGATTATGGGGTTCCAGTTGCCGATACTGGAACCGAGCCCATGGATCAACAGCAGTGGCTTACCTGAGCCTTGCCGGGTCGAGTGCAGCATCAGCTCACTGTAGGCCAGATGGGATCAGGTGCCGCTCAGCGCCTGCTCATCTGCCGCGACGTTCTTCTGCACCGCGAACTGGGTCCGGTGCAATTCCTCGTAGCGCCCACCCACAGCGAGCAGTTGCTCATGCGTACCGCGTTCCACGATCGAGCCGTCCTCGACCACGAGGATCAGGTCCGCGCTGCGGATGGTGGACAGGCGGTGGGCGATCACCATCGCCGTGCGTCCCTCGAGCGCCTCGCTGAGCGCCTCCTGCACGGCGGCCTCCGACGTCGAATCCAGCGCCGCCGTGGCCTCGTCGAGGATGACGACGCGCGGCTGGGCGAGCAGGAGCCGCGCGATGGTCATCCGCTGGCGCTCACCCCCGGAGAGTCGGTAGCCACGCTCCCCCACCACGGTGTCCAGCTGGTCCGGCAGGGATCGGATGAGCGGCTCGAGCCGCGCACGTCGGACGGCGTCCCACACCTCGGCGTCAGACGCCTCCGGTCTCGCGAGGCGAAGGTTGGAGAGGATGGTCTCGTGGAACAGGTGGCCATCCTGCGTCACCATGCCCAGGGTGTGTCGCATAGAGACGAAACTGATGTCGCGGACATCCGTTCCCGCGAGGCGCACGGCGCCGCTGTCGACGTCGTACAGGCGCGAGAGAAGCTGGGCGATCGTCGACTTGCCGGCACCGGACGTTCCGACCAGGGCAACGGTCTGCCCTGGCTCGATTCGGAATGAGACGCCGTGCAACACCTCTTCTCCGCCGCGGGTATCCAGTGTCGAGACCTCCTCGAGGGAGGCCAGGGACACCTTGTCTGCGGACGGGTAGCCGAACCGGACGTCATCGAACTCGACGGCCACCGGCCCCTGGGGAACGACGACGGCGTCGGGCTTCTCCTGGATGAGCGGTTCGAGGTCCAGCACCTCGAAGACGCGCTCGAAACTGACGACCGCGCTCATGATCTCGACCCGTGCGTTCGCGAGGCTGGTCAGCGGGGCGTAGAGGCGGGTGAGGAGGAGCGCCAGGGTGACCACCTCGCCGGTATCCAGCTGGCCCGCGAGTGCAAGAAAACCACCGAGCCCGTACACGAGTGCGAGGGCGAGGGCAGAGACGAGCATCAGCGCGGTGAAGAAGACGAACTGCAGCATGGCGGTCCGGACTCCGATGTCGCGGACACGGGAGGCGCGCACGCGAAACTCTTCGGCCTCCTCGTCGGGCCGGCCGAACAGCTTGACCAGAGTGGCGCCGGGCGCAGAAAACCGCTCGGTCATCTGCGTGCTCATGGCGGAGTTGTGGTCGGCCGCCTCGCGGCGCAGCGCGGCGAGGCGGCTGCCCATGCGGCGCGCGGGCACCAGGAAGATGGGGAGCATGACCACGGCGAGAACGGTCACGAGCCAGGACGTGCTGAGCATGACGATCAGGGTGAGGATCAACGCCACGAGGTTCGTGACCACGCCGGACAGCGTGCCGCTGAAGGCCTGCTGCGCGCCGATCACATCGTTGTTGAGGCGGCTCACCAGGGCACCAGTTCGCGTGCGGGTGAAGAACGCGATGGGCATCTTCTGCACGTGGTTGAACACTGCGGTGCGGAGGTCGAGGATCACGCCCTCGCCGATCCGCGCGGAGAACCAGCGCGTCACCAGTGATACGCCGGCGTCGGCCACGGCCACGAGGGCGATGACGACAGCGAGCCGGACAATCGTGCCGACCTCACCCTGGGCGACGATGACGTCGACCACCTGCCCGGCGAGTACCGGTGTCGCGACCGCGAGGAACGCTCCGACGATGGAGAGCGTGATGAACACCAGCAGCTTGGACCGGTACGGCACCGCGAACGTCATGATGCGCCGCACGGACTCACGGGAGATGCCGTGCTTGCCGTCCCTGGCAGTCGAGATCTTGTAGAGCGAGCTCCAGGCCGCGCCTTCCATGCTCATGGTGATTCCTTCCGTGGGCGACACGCTCAACTTCGATGGCGGGTTGCCCGCGCCCGGGATTCTTCCCGGCGGCCGCGAGCCGGGGCCGTGCTTCCGAAGACGGCTCGGCCCGTCATGACTGCCGGACTCGCAAACGCAGCGAGCGTACCCCTCGACCCGCCAATACTCGCATGCCCGCTTGTGAGCCTCAGACCGCAGCGACCGCGCGCAGAAGCCCCGGAACGAGTCCTAGGTCACATCACGTGCGGGGTCGAGGGCGTCGAGAAGTTCGTGGAAGGCCCGGTCGGTGCGGGCGGTGTCGGCGGTGGCATCGAGGTCCATCAGCAGGCCGCGGATCACGGCGAGGACGAGAGTTGCAGACTCCGGACGACCGATACTACGCAGGCCCTCCTCGAGCGGCTGCAGCCAGTCGGTGGTCGCGATGCGCCGGAACCCTGGCCACAGCGACTGCTCCGCGTTCTCGCGTAACTGACTGAACATGCGCAGGTACGGCCGCCCGTCGGGACCGGTCATCGCGGACCACGCTCGAGCCAGCGTGGCGGTGTACGCCTCATCGGGGCGCACGCGCAGCAACTCGCCGAAACTGTCGAGCTGGCGTTGTCGCGCCTGCCGCAGGATCGCCCGCAACAGCTCGTCCCTTGTACCGAAATGGTAGAGGAGCATACGGGCCGACGTACCGGTGGCGCGGACGAGAGGATCGAGCCGGTCGGGAAGCCCGTACTCCAGGGCGTGATCGGTACACCTGTCGAGGAGCTCGTCCGCTATCTCCGGTTGTCGCTGTCTGCCCACGAGGCCATCTTTTCACGTAATAACTCATACATGTACCGTTGAATACGGGAAAGCTGGAGAGAGGAACTCCGATGGAATTGATCTTCGTACACGGTGCCCTGGTGCGTGACGGCCAGTGGTGGTGGCAGCGGACTGCCGACCTGCTGAGGGAGCGCGCCGGCATCCATAGCCGCTCTGTTCTGTTGCCGTCCTGCGGCGAGACCACCTCGAGCGAGGTCGCGGGCGGACTGGTCGCCGACGCGGCTGCGCTTCGCCGCGAGCTCGACGATGTCGATTCCGCGATCGTCGTCGGTCACTCCTATGGCGGCACCGTCATCGCCGAAGCGGGGCAACACCCCGCGGTCTCCCACCTGCTCTACATCTCGTCGTACCTGCCGGAGGTCGGGCAGTCGCAGGGGGCGATCATGAGCGGGGAGAGCGATCCGGTGTCCGTCGCGGGCGGCGATGACGGCACCCTGAACCTGGCTGGTTACGATCCGGACTCGTTCGGGGCCAGGTTCCTGCAGGACGCCGACGACCTCGCCCGTAACCAGGCGTGGGAGCGCGTGACCGCTCAAGCGGTGGGAGCCTTTCTGACACCGACCACCAACGCGGGGTGGCACGGCGTCGACTCGACCTACCTCGTCTGCGGGCAGGACCGCAGTACGTCCATCGGGCTGCAACGCTTTCACGCGAACCGGGCGACACGCAGTGTCGAGCTGCCGACCGGTCACCACCCATTCATCTCCCGTCCCGACCTGGTGGTCGAACAGGTTCAGGCCCTGGCGCGTCAGTGATGAGGCTTGTCCGGGGGTGTCGGTCAGCGCCCGAAGAAGTCGTCCAGGCCGGGCAGGGTGAAGCCGGATCCGAGATCGCTCACCTGATCGCCGAACCCCGACACGGTGTCGCCGGCGCCTGAGACGGCGTCGCCGAGGCCGCCGGTGAGCGCCTCCGCGTCGAGGCCTTCGCCGAGCGCGGTGAAGTCGACTCCGATGTTCGCGGCCTGCTCGAGAAGCGGGCCAGCGACCGAGCTGAGCACAGCACCGCCGGCCACCGCGGCGAGAACGCCGCCCGCGGCGAGGCCGACTCCCGCGGCAGCGCCGCCGACCATTGCGCCGCGACCGAGACCTCCGCCGGGGCCCGACCCGGCGCTACCGGCGTTACCGGCGCGAGCGAGGAGACCACGGAGGAACCCCGGCCTGGTCGCCTCTGTTCGGGTCGCCGCGCGCGCGAGCGCATCCGCATCCGACGTTCGAGGGCGCTCACGCTCGGGAAGCTCCTCGTCCATACGTCGCTGGATCGCTTCGCGCTGCGCCGGGGTGAGGCGCCCGAACGCCTCGCGGTGAACCTGCTCGATCTGGCGCGGGTCTGCCGTCTCGAGGAGGTAGTCGTAGCGGGCGATAGCGGCGCGATCGGCGTCGCTCACCGTTGCCGATGCCGGGCTCGAGTTCGGTCGAGCCGGCGTTGCCGACCGCGCCTGCGCCTGTGCCCGCGATCCAGGAGGCACGCCGGTGGACCGACTCGGTTCGCCCGCGCGTGCGTCACCGGTGAGGGAATCTGCGGCGCTGCGAACGACCGATCGCCAGTCTGTCTGGCCACCACCGGATCTCCTATCCGTCGATCCGGACTTGCTCAGTGCATCCTGGGCGAGGCGGGCGAGCTTCGAGAACTTGCTCATGACTTGTACTCCGTGGGGGATGCTTCGTCTACCGGCTTAGCCGAGGCGGACTCCGGCCGATCACGGCGGGTCTTGATGAGGCTCGCCACCGTGGCGACGGTGATCGTGGCACCGATGAAGAGCAGCGATACGGAGATCGGAATCTCGGGCACCCACAGCAGCGGTTCGCCGGAGTTGATGAACGGCAGTTCGTTCACGTGCAGGGCGTGGAAGATGAGCTTCACGCCGATGAAGGCCAGGATGACCGCGAGGCCCTGTGCGAGGTACACGAGGCGTTCGAGCAGCCCGCCGATGAGGAAGTACAGCTGACGCAACCCCATGAGCGCAAAGGCGTTCGCGGTGAACACGATGTAGGCCTCTTCTGTGAGCCCGTAGATGGCGGGAATCGAGTCGACCGCGAAGATCAGGTCGACGAAGCCGATGGCGACGATGGTGAGCAGCATCGGGGTGACGAACCGCTTGCCGCCCAGCTTCACCGTCAACTTGTCTTCGTGGTACTCGTCGGTGATGGGCAGGTGACGGCGAACGAATCGCATGAACGCGTTGTTGGCGGGGTCGGTCTCGTGGTTCGAGAAGGCCTGGCGGTAGGCCAGGAAGAGAAGCAGGGCACCGAAGACGTAGAAAATCCAGGACAGGTTCTCGATGAGGGCCGCGCCGACGGCGATGAACCCCCCGCGCAGGATGAGGGCGATGATGATGCCCACCATGAGCACCTTCTGCTGGTAGATCTTCGGCACCGCGAACGCGCCCATGACCAGGAGGAAGACGAACAGGTTGTCGATCGACAGCGCCTTCTCGGTGAGGTATCCCGCGAAGTACTCGCCGCCGTAGGTCCATCCCGAGACGGTGCCGATCCCCACACCGAAGAGCAGGGCCAAGCCGATGTAGAAGGCCGACCACCGGGCGGCTTCACCGATGCTCGGTTCGTGGGGCTTTCGCACGTGGGCGAAGAATTCGTAGACGAAGAACGCGATCGTCACGGCGATCGTGATGAGCCAGATCAGGGGTGTTACCTGCATGGGGGTACTCCAAAGGGGTGGCGTTGACAGAACACCAAGGTCTCCTCCGCTCTGACCGAGTCAGAACCGGCGGCCCGGAATGCAGGACTGCATTCGTATTGACGGACCAACCGCAGGCGGGAGTACTCCCCTTGTTGCCCCCACCCTACAAGAAACTCGCTATGCGCAACCTTGGAGGGACCCGCAAGCGACTCGTGGCCCGTAGAACCGTCGGGTCACGTACCGACGGGTGCACCAAGGGTGTCGGCCATCTGCCACCAGAGCCGGTTCACCTCGAAGTACCGATCGGTCGGATCGAGCGGCTTCTCCCACGGCTTGTCGATGATGTAGTGGATGTTTGCGACCGACGCCAGATCCCAGACAGACGGGTGCTGGTGCGGCAGGGTCTTCAGCGCGTTGTACACGTAGGGCAGCGGGCGCCATCGGTCGCGATAGTACTCGTTGAGGAAGTCCTGTTCGGCGAACGGGTAGCCGGTCAGGTCGTCCAGCGCCGCCAGCCTCCCCAGCATGTCGGCGAGCACCGCGTCGTCGGGCGCCAACACGAGAAAGCCGCCGTTCAGGTAATTGTCGGTCGCTTCCGGTTCGGTGACATGGTCCACGCCCCGGCAGTGGCTGTAGAAGCAGGTGTCGGGCGTCCAGCTCGCCGGATAGCTCGCGATCCGGTTCGGGTTGCACCGGCAGGCGTGGCAGGCGGCGATGGTTCCATCGGGCAGGTCGAGCGTGAACAGCTCATCCATGGTGCGGGTCACCAGCATGTCGGCGTCGAGGAAGACGACACGGTCGAAGTCGGTGAGTCCCCACACGGCCAGCTTGGTCCACACCTCCGCGAACCGGCTATTCGCGTAGCTGTCGTCGGACCCGCCGCCCGGACGCAGCGGTGCCACGTCGCGGAGGAGGCATCCATCGTCCTGAAGGAGACGCCGGGTCTGCTCGTCGATTCCCTCCGTCACCATGACGACGAGGGGGGCCTGGCTGCCGGAAGCGGCGAGCGAGGCTCGCAGCGTGCGCACGCCGACCACATAGCCGGGTTGCGTCAACAGGGTCACCCAGGCGTTCCTCGGTGGCACCCCGCCACCGGCGTCGGGGGCGTGGCGGCCCGCATCAGTCAAGGAGGGCCGCCGTGAAGGCGTTGGCGAAACGGTGCTGCGGGTCGAGCGTCTCGCGGACCCGGCGAAACGCTTCCCACTGGGGGTAGAGCGCCGGCCAGTCGTACAGGGACTCGTCGAAGTACTTGCCCCAGTGGGGCCTGCCGCCCTCCTCGGCCAGGGCACGTTCGACCGCCCGCAGGAAACTGTCGCCCTCCTCCGAGAGTGATCCGTCCGCCGCGTAGTAGACGACGAAGCCGAAGTAGCAGGTGTCCTCGCCGTGAGAGGGGCTGAGCCATCCATCGGACGGACCGGTGCAGCGCAGGATCACCGGGTAGTGCATTCGCGGACGGGTCGCCGCGTGCCATTCCTTGATCTTGGTGATCACCGCTCCGGCGCGGGCGAGGGGGATGCCGATCTCGACGTTGATCTGCGGGGTCGCGATGCCCCGGGTGAAGACCTGGTAGATGTCACCCGTGACGTCGGTGAAGTCCCTGAAGCGAGTCACGGTCTGCAGCGGCTTTCCGTCATCGGCGACACCCCTGCTGTCGTCGCGAAGCTGCCGCAGCGTCGACTCGATGGTGTCGTTCATCGTCGCGTTGGTGGTCGCGTGCTCCAGCAGCGCGCCACCGGCGGCGTGATACCGCGTGACCTCATCGTCGGTGGCCTCGTTGGCGGTCCAGACCTGCACCTGCCCCTCCTGGGGGAACCACCACGCCTTGACCAGCACGTTCTCCCTGTTCCACACCTCGAGGTCTGTCTCCAGGGTGTCGGCGTCGACGGCGTTCTTGACGCAGGTGTAGATCACTGATTCACGCGCACGAAGCGTTACCGCGGTGATGACGCCCAGCGAACCGAGGCTGAGCTGCACGGCGGCAAAATGCGGGTGGTCGCGGTCGAACTCCGCCACGGTGCCGTCGGCGAGCACCATGCGGATCGACAGCGCGGCGCCGGCGATCGAGCTCTGCTGCAGGCCTTGGCCGTGGGTGCCGGTCGACAGGGCGCCGGCCAGCGTCTGCTCGGCGATCACACCGGGCGACGCCGGCAGCATCTGCCCGCGCGCGGACAGGAATTCGTACACGTCGGCCAACGGGGTCGAACCGGCGAACGTCACGGTATCGGCGGTGCTGGAGATCAGTCCGCTCAGCATGCTCAGGTCGAGCAGCGTTCCACTCCCGTTCGCGACCTCGATCAAGCGGCCGGGTGACATTCGGCTTCCGATCATCCGGACCGGGCCATCGCTGGCGGACAGGAAGGCGCACAACTCTGCCTCGGTGGCCGGGGCGATGACCGAACCGGGGGGACCCAACCGGGAGTTCTTGGCCCAGTTGTGGAGCCGGGTGTCTTCGCCGGTGAGCTCCGGTTCCTGATGGGGGTAGGCCAGCCGCATGATACTCATCGCACATCTCCTCTTGAAGCTCGGTACTGCCTCGGAGCTGCACTGATCCGTAAAGCGATCCCACCGGCACGCGAACCATTCGATGCTCGACGACTCTATTTAATCCCGCTGGGGGAACTGGCCTCTTCTGAGGAAGTCCCAGCGACCGTGCAGCCGACGCCCGGGACGGCACTGGGTACGCTGGGGCCGTGATTATCGCGTGCGTACCCGACTCCAACGCTCGAGAGCTCCTCGGAGCCGTTCCCGACGGGGTGGAGGTGATCGTCTGGGACGGCGAGGGCGACAAGCCCGAGCACCTCGCTGAGACCGTGTTCTGGGTGCCACAGGTCGAGGACTCCACCAACCTCACCGAGAAGTTCGCGGCCATGCCGAAACTCGAAGTCACCCAGCTGACGAGCGCAGGCGTCGAGGACATCATCGAACACGTCCCGGACGGGGTCACGCTCTGCACCGCCCGCGGGGTGCACGGTTCGGCCGTTGCCGAGCTGGTCCTGACCCTGATCCTGGCCACGCTCCGTCGTCTCCCCCACTTCAGCGAGGCGCAGCGTGAAGGCACGTGGAGCCCGATGGAGGCGGACGACCTGCGCTACAAGCGGGTGCTGATCATCGGTGCCGGCGACCTCGGCGAGCAGACCGCCCGCCGGCTGCAGAGCTTCGACGCCACCCCGGTGCTCGTCGCGCACACGGCGCGCGACGGCATCCATGCCACCTCGGAACTGCCCACCCTGCTGCCCGGGGCCGACGTGGTGGTACTCACCGTTCCGCTCACCGAGGACACGACCGGGCTCGTGGATGCCGAGTTCCTGGCCGCGTTGCCCGACGGTGCACTGCTGGTCAACGTCGCACGCGGCAGGGTCGTCGACACCGATGCGCTGCTCGCCGAGCTGACGACCGGCCGGCTGCGTGCCGCCCTGGACGTGATGGAGCCGGAGCCGCTGCCCGCTGGCCACCCGCTGTGGACGGCACCGAACCTGATCATCACCCCGCACGCGGCCGGTTCCATCACTCAGGCCGGACCGCGTGCCTTCGCTCTCGTCAACGAGCAGCTACGCCGATACGTGGCCGGCGACGAACTCACCAACGTCGTGAAGGGTGCCTACTGAGGCTGCCGGCGACTGGGTGCCCGGGCGCCTGAGGCTGCCGGCGACTGCGCCCTCAGGCGTAGGCGGTGAAATTCGGACCGAGGCTGTCGAGCCAGGCGACCGGGTGCACTGCCAGGGAGTCGGCGCCGGGACGGGCGAACGCGGCGGCCACCGCCTCCTGCAGCGCCGCTTGCGTGCGGGCGAACGGGTAGCGCTCCAGCACCCAGTGGCGGTTCGCGGCGCGCATCTCCGCGAGGGCGCCGATGTCGTGGATGAGGTCTGCCACCCGGTCGCGGATGAGCAGCGGTCGCTGGTCGGGGATTCGCCACGCGCCGGGAGCGTCGAACAGCTCGTGTCCGCCTCCGCCGTCGTAGCCCACCACGAGACAGCCTGACGCCAGCGCCTCGGCGACCGGAAGGCCGAAGCTCTCGGTGTGCCCGAGCGCCACGAACACCGCCGATGTGCCGAGGGTCGCGGCCACCTCTGCCCTCGGCGCCTGCACCAGCTCGACCAGATCCACCCCCGCGAACCGCGGGTCGTCGGCCAGCAGCCGCTTCAGCAGGGAGGCCTCGCGCGGCCTCTTCTTGGGGAACCAGCTCACGCGGAGCCGGTCGGTCGCGCGCGGGGTGAACAGGTCGCCGTCTACCGGGTTCGGCACCACCGTCGCAGGCAGTGCGGGCAGCGCCGCGGCCAGCACGTCGCGGCTCTCGGCGGTCACCGCCCAGATCGCCGGCGGCGGCGCCCAGCCCGGAAAGTCGTCGCTGGGTGATCCGGCGGCGAACGTGTAGAAGTGGTTCTGGTTGAAGATGACCTTGCGCGCTCCGGGCGCCGGGTCGCGGCCCTGGACGGTCGGTGTCTCCGGCAGCACCAGGAGATCGTTCGCGCCGATCGGAGTGCTGGCGCCGAACACCATCGGCACGTCGTTCGCGATCCAGTCGGTGCGGTCCGCCCGATCGGGAAGCCACAACCAGGCCTCGTGTCCGCTGTCGCGCAGCAGCCGCACGTGCTGGGTCATCACGTGCACGCCGCCGCTGTGATGACGAGTGGCGAAACCCGCGTAGACGATCCGCCCGGGAGAGGGCACGGCGCGGCTCATCACGCCGGCGGGGCCAGGTACCACGACGCGCCGCTCCCGGTGTTGTGGGCGGGGAACGACCCGGGCCCGAGCCCGACCTCTGCCCGCCACCCGTCGCCCCACTTGGCGTTCAGGCCGTCGAGGATCTCCGCCCGGTTTCCCTCCGACGTCTGGCCTGTTCTGTTCATCGTCTGTCGACGCAGGTGCGAGACGTAGGCGCCCTCGGTGACCACGCACCGCAGGCCGGCCGCGCCCACCCGGATCGCGAGGTCGATATCGGCACCGTAGCCGTGTGCTGGGAATGCCACCTCGTCGAGACCCCCCAGCTCGACGATGGGCGACACCGCGAACGCGATCGCGGTGCCGTCGCAGAAGTCGACGTCACGAAGCGCGCCGCGCGGCACGTATTCGGCGGCGGTCGGCGGAACCGGGTTGGCCCGCTGGTGCAGCCAGAAGTCGTCGTAGCAGGCCGCCGCGATCGCGATGTCGCCGCCACCGTCACCGCTAGTCGAGAACGGGGCGATCAGCCCGTCGAGGAATCCGGGCGACAGCCGGATGTCGTTGTTCAGCACCACGCAGACCGCCTGCCCATCGCGTGACGCCGTCTGCAGTGCCCAGTTCGCGGCGCCGATCCACCGCAGGTTGCGCCCGGGGCGGTGGACCGTAATGCGTCCCTCCGGGAGGACGTAGTCACCGGCGTTGTCGACCACCACGATGCGCACGGACGGGTCGAGGTCGCTTCCGTCGCGGCAGAGGTCGCTCACCACGGCATCGGTCAGCTCCGGCGATCCGAACGCGGGAATGACCACCAGGGTCGATGGGGTGACGCTCGGAGCAGTCACAGGTCAGCGGGGCCCGCGGAGTCGCCGCGGTCGCCGGTCGAGGTGATCATGAAATCGGTTCCCGTCAGGTCAGGGTGGACGTGGGCCACGGCAGCGAACGATACCGGGTTCTGAGTGAAAACCAGCCCGTTGGCGGCGCGGGCTGAGCTCGTCAGCGTGCTCGTGCCACCACAGCCCATAACGGATCCCCGCGATACCCGGTCTCCGGCGTGCGCAGTGATACCTCGGCGGGGCCGAAGCCACCGGCCAGGGCGAGATAACGGCTCACCACCTCGCCATGCTGCGCGTCCGTGGTGGCCAGCCAGCCCTGGATGGCCTTGGTCGGAAAGCATCGGTTCGAGTACGTGATCACCACCGGGCCGTGGGGCTTCACCACCCGGGCGACTTCGGCGAGCACCTCGACGGGCCGGATCAAATAGTCGATCGAGACGCAGCAGGTGACCGCGTCGAACGTGCCGTCAGCGAAGGGCAACGACGGGTCGCCGTTGAGATCCTGCACGACGCGCTCGGTCGCCGCCTCGTTGGCGTCGAGTTCTGCGCGGTTCATGCCGAGTACGGTCAGACGCGGTGGCGGGGTGACGAAGTGCGACACCCACGACGACATGAGGTCGAGCACTGACGGAGCGCCAGGTGCGGTCCCGTCGATGCCGAGCTCGCGGTAGAGCTCCCCGACCGCCCGCACCGCACCATCGTCGATATGCGTGACCAAACGCGGCGCGCGATAGAAGTCGCCGTCGGAGGTCGGGTCGTCACGGTCGAAGAACCAGTCGGGAAAAGTGGCGTCGGTCATGCAGTCATTCTGCGACCGGTGGCTTGCGCGGAGCTGACCGGGTCGCAGCAGTCATCGGGCGTACTCCGTGACCGGCCGGCGCACGCCCGCTGTTCCAGCCCAGGTATCGCCGGCGGCAGGAGAGTGAGATATCGTCGCGACGGGGGAAACATGAAGGCTGGATCGCGGGCGCTGTACGTCGAGACTCTCGTGCGCGCCGACCTCGACACCGTGTGGAGGCTCACCCAGGATCCGGTGCTGCATCCGCGGTGGGACCTGCGGTTCAGTGCCATCGTTCCCCTCGATACCGACGATCACGGTCGTACCCACTTTCGATACGAGCGCTCCCTGCCCTTTCACCGCATCGACGGCACCGGGATCTCGTTGGGCGAAAAGGTTCGTCCGGACGGCACCCGAACCTCGGCACTGTCGTTCATGACCGACGACCGACTGTCGCCCCTGCGCAGTGGTCGCGGCTACTGGCGCTACGAACCGACGCCGGAAGGTGTGCGCTTCATCACCGGGTACGACTACTCGCCCGGTTTCGGGCGGATCCCCGACCTGGTCATGCGGCCCCTCGTCAGCTGGATGACTGCGTGGAGCTTCGACCGGCTTCGCATCTGGGCCGAGACGGGCATTCCGCCCGAGAAGTGGGGCCTGCTGACCGTGTTCGCCTGGTGGAACTCGGAACGCCCGCGCGCGGGCCGCTGCCGAACCCGGCCGCCGCGCGACGGCGCCATGGCCGGCGCCCCGACCACTCTCACGGAGCTGCCGTGACCACGCCGATGTTCCGCGCTGCCCTCGGCGAGGACCGCTTCGCGCAACTGCACCCCATGCTGCAGCGCCGCTTCGGTGTCTCCCTCGACGCGGGGTACGCGTGCGTCGGACACGGAACCATGGACAGCATCCGGCGTGGACCCTGGTGGACGGTCCCATTCCTCTGGATCGGCAGGCTGCGCCACATCCTCGTCGCCGACACCGGCACGAAGGTGCCGTTCACTATCGAGAACTACCCGTACCGCGACCCGTTCGGCCGCGAAACCGTCACCTTCGTGCGGGAGTACCGCGTGCGCCGAAAACCGGCCAGGTTCGATGCCACCATGGTGCTCGATACCCGCCGGGGCGTGATCGTCGACTACCTGGGCACGCACCAGCACCTCGCGGTCGACCTCGAACTCGACGTCGACGAATCCGGCGGGCTCGTTCTGCGGTCGACCGACCAGCGCTTCTACGAGGGGCCATTCGGGTTTCGCTTTCCGATGGTGTTCTCGGGGCGGGCCGAGTTGCACGAGCGCTGGGATGACGACCGCGAGGCGTTCCACATCACCCTGGAAGTGCGCAACCGCGTGTTCGGCTTCCTGTTCGGGTACGACGGGTGGTTCACCTGCGAGTTCCCGCCCGCGACCGACGCGCCACCCCGCCTCAAGCCGGTGCGCCACGAACGTCGGCTCTAGCGGCATGCCGGGAGAGGATGGCCCGGTGGGAACAAGTCCGACAGTCACGGCGACGTTCAGCGCAGAGATCCTGCGCCGCGACACCTCAGCGGCCCGATGGCTCGACGGCCTCCCTGGTCTCTGGCGCAGTCTGTCGACCGAATGGGGCGTGGAGATCGACGGCCCCACGCGCAACGGCGCAACGTCGCTCGTCGTTCCCGTGGTCACCCGCTCCGGTGTGCGGGCGGCCGTGAAGTTGGCGAGTCCGGTGGTCCGGATCGACCCCGAGGTGGCGGCGCTGAGCGCGTTCGCCGGGCGCGGGGCGGTGAGGCTGCTCGATGCCGACACCACCCGCCAGGCCATGTTGCTCGAGTGGATCGACGGGACCGCGCTCAGCGAGCTGCACGACACGGTTGCCGCGATGGCCATCGCCGGGCGCCTCAGCCGCGAGCTGGCCGGTGCGACCCCGCCGCCGGACGCACCCAGCCTCGCGGGGCAGGCGAATGGCTGGTCGGCGCAGCTGCGGGAACAGCACCTCGTCGCGCAACGGTCTGGTGCCGCGTTGTCGAACGAGCACCTGCAGGTCGCCCTCGAGGCCATCGACCGCCTCGCGTCAGACGGCACCTCGACCCTCACCCACGGCGATCTCAGCCTCGCGAACATCCTGCAGGCGGATGGCGATCGGTGGGTCGCCATCGATCCCCTCCTGCTCGTCGGGACCCCGGCCAACGAGGCGCACACGGTCACGCGGAGCCACCTGGCTACCGCGATCGGCTCTGACGACCCCAGCGCCCTGCTGGTGAACTGGACACGGCGGTTCACCGAGGCGGCAGAAGTCGACTTCTCGACGGCTCACGCCCTCTCCTTCGCGCGGTACATCGCGTCGTACTACTGGGAGTCGCAGAACGACGGGGAACCCGTCAACGTCGCCAGGCTGAGGCAGGCAGCGCTGCTGCTGGCCCCGCTGGCCTGACGTCTCACTGCCTTGCCGGTGCAGGTATGGATGCAGGTGCCGGCTGCCAGCGCGTCGGGTCGATCGTGAACACCCGGCGGCGTCCCGGCCACTCGCTGAGGGACCACAGGCGACGTGTGTCGCGGTCGTAGGCGAGGTCCTCGGGACCCGGGGGCAGCACGTGTCGATGCCGGGTCATGGCGCCGGGCGTGCCGACCCAGAGATCACCGCGGTTGCGCTTGCCGTTGCTGGTCGTCACGAACCAGGTGCCGTCGACAATGCAAGCGCCCTGCATTCGATACAGGCCGGGCTCGACCAGCTCTCCCCCGTCACCGCCGTCACCGCCGTCGAGGTCGAACCTCACCAGGCGGTCGGGGCGACTGCCGTCTCCGTACTCGCCCGCCACGAGACGAGGAGGTCCGTCTCGGTGCTCGATGGACACGAAGGAGAACCGCATGCCGCGATCGCCCTCGACCTTTCGGGCACGGTGCTGTGCGTGTTGCGGGAGCACGTGCCGGTAGCCGAACATCGGTTCGCGCAGCAGCAGGAGGTCGTCCAGGTGGAATTCGCGCAATCCGCCGAAGGTGTCCGCCACGAGGAGACGCTCACCCAGCAAGGCAATACCGCCCGCATGCACGACCACGGGCTGTGGGCGAACGTCGCCGTCGGCGGCCCGCGCCAGCTCAACGAGCAAGACGTGGTGGTAGCGCGGCAGGCGCGGCGACCGGAGGTCGACGAAGGTTACGCGCACCCCCTGTTCGACACCGCGCACCGGGTGGGCGTACCAACTCACCGCGAGGATGCGACGACCGTGGCGCTGGGCCACATCGATGCCCTGCGGCCACCACGTGGAGTCGAAGGTGTCGCGCAGGCTCCAACGGAATGCGTGCCCGGCGGCAGCACCCCGCGCCCACGCCGGCCAGGCCCGCTGGCCGCGCACGGCCATGAGTTCGTCGAGCCCTATCCGCCGCTCCCCCGCCGCGGCCAGGTCGTCGAGCAGCCCAGGATCGGACAACTCGATACGCAGGTCGAACGGTAATCCGGGCACGCGGATGAGCCTAGACGGACCTCCGGAGTACCCCCGGTTCGGGTAACTCTGGAGCTTCAGCCCGCGTTGTGGACAGGGTTCAGAGACGTACTGTCCGGGAGTGAGCCTCTACTCTTGGTGGATGCGGACGGCCGGAGTCGATCTCGCTGCCGAGAGCAAGGGCACCGCCCTCGCGATAATGGATTGGACCCCCCTCGGGGCGACACTGCGTGAGCTGCACCTTGGGGTTGACGACCAACAGATTGTCGCCGCCGCGGTCGGGGTTGAGAAATTGGGGATCGACTGCGCCTTCGGGTGGCCCGACGAGTTCGTCCGTTTCGTGACCGGCCACTCGGGCCGTGTGCCGAACCCCTCCGGTCCGGAAGGCGGGATGGCATGGCGACGAACACTCGCCTACCGCGAGACGGACCGCCATGTTCGGGAGAAGACGGGCCGTTGGCCGCTCAGTGTCTCCACCGACCGCCTCGGATTGACCGCGATGCGGTGCGCTGGCCTTCTCGCGCGCCTCGAGAAAAGCGGCCTCTCTACCGATCGAGCCGGATCGGGGGCTGTGGTCGAGATCTACCCTGGTGCGTCACTGCGGCTGTGGGGGTTCAACACCACCGGGTACCGCACCGACAGCACCAGTAGGGCACGGCTGTTGCGAGAGATTCTCGAGGCCGCCCCCTGGCTGGACGTGGCGGCCTTCTCGGAACAGCTAATCAGCTCTGCTGACGCTTTCGACGCAGTCATTGCATCGCTCGCGGCCCGAAATGCCTCGCTCGGCTATTACGCCCGGCCTCCCGTGGAGTTGCTGGAGCGGGCCCAACGTGAAGGCTGGATTGCCCTGCCAACCAAGAGAATCGGTGACTTGCTCCACGACCCACCCAGTTGATTGATGCGCCGCGCGGCGCCCAGTTCGACATCCGGTTTCGGTGATTGACCGACCCTGCTGGTGTTCGAGGGGTGCATCGTTGCGCCGTTCTCACCCGCCTCAGGCATGCCTCTCGTCTGTGGCACGCTTGGGCTCATGCCACCGCTCACGCCGAAAGACATGCTTCACCGCTACCTGCAAGAGGGCCGCGATGCGCTGGTATGGAAAGTGACCGGCCTCTCGGAGTATGACATCCGACGGCCGCTTACCCCCACCGGGACCAATCTCCTGGGTCTGGTGAAACATGTGGCGGGTTGTGAGATCGGGTACTTCGGCGGCGTCTTCGGGCGGCCCCTCGAAAACTCCCCAGCGTGGCTTGACGACGAGACAGAGCCCAATGTCGACATGTGGGCAACAGCCGACGAGTCGCGGGGAGAAATCATCGGCCTCTACCAGCGCGCTTGGGCGCACTCCGACGAGACGATTCGGGTACTCGACCTCGAAGACACGGGCGTGGTGGACTGGTGGCGGCCCGAGAGCCGGCAAGTCACACTCCATCGGATCCTGGTTCACATGATTGCCGAAACCCATCGGCACGCCGGGCAGGCGGACATCATTCGCGAACTGATCGACGGGACAGTCGGGCTGTACGAGGTCAACGACAACATCCCCGCAGGAGACGCTGCCTTCTGGGCGGAACACCGGACCCGGGTGCAACGCGCAGCGGAGGCCCACTCTCTGCCGCGGGAATGAGGACCCTCGAATACTCGCGGCTGCGCCACACGGAGTGTCCGCGGACTCGGACCGCGTCTGCAAAGAAAAAGGCCCCCGGTCTCCGTAGAAACTACGGGGCTACAGCTGGGGTACCTGGACTCGAACCAAGAACAAAAGAATCAGAATCTTCCGTGTTGCCAATTACACCATACCCCAATGGCCAGAACCGAAGCCCGGGCCGACTATAGAGCTTAGCCCATGGCGGGCCGAAGTTCATATTCGGGCGCGCTGCATCCTCGTGGCGTAGAGGGCGGTGGCGGCGTAGAGGGCAGCACCCACCGCGAAGGCCACCGGGTACGAGACGGTGTCGGCGAGGAAGCCCGCGACGAGGGGGCCGACGATGGCTCCGACATCCGCACACATCGAAAAGAGCGCGACCGGACGACCACTGCGGGGTCCAGCCACGTCGCCCACGGTGGCGGCGGGAGCGGTGCCCATGAACGAGGCGGCGACGCCGTAGAGGCAGAGCAGCACGGTGAGCACGATGATGTTCGGAGCGAACGGGATGGCGACGACGATCACCGCGGCGAGCGAGTACGAACCGATGATCGCGGGGCGCCTGCCGACGGTGTCGACGAAGCGGGCGGCGGGCGCGAGCGCGATACCCTGCACCACCGCGGCGATGGCGAACGCGATGCCGGTCCACACGCTGGTGCCGCGCAGCACCTCGACGACGAAGAGGGGGACGAGGGCGCTGCGCACGCCGAACGAGGTCCAGCCGGAGGCGAAGTTCGCGACGCAGGCCGCGCGGTAGCGGGTGTCGGCGAGCACGGTACGGAGGGGCACCGGGGTGACGGGCGCAGCGGCATCCACACCCCCTCTCGACCGGCGCAGCAACACCAGCGCGATGAGGCTCGCGACGGTGAGGGTGGCCGCGTAGAAGAAGAACGGCGCCTGAAGCGAGATGGTGCCGAGCACGCCGCCGAGTGCGGGACCGGCCATACCGCCGATGAGGAACCCGCCCTGGTAGAAGCCGATCGCACGAGCGCGCAGCGTCGACGACGTGGCGCCGAGCAGGAGGGTCATTGCCGAGACCGAGAACAGCGCGGAACCGATGCCGCCCGCCGCCCGGAGCAGCAGAAGCTGCGGGTAGTCCTGCGCGATGCCGACCAGGCCGCTCGATACGGCGACGATGCCGACCCCGATACCGAGGATGAGGCGCTCGCCTCCCCAGTCGATGAACCTTCCGACGAAGGGGCTGGCGACGAGGCGCATGAGGGCGAAGGCCGAGACGACGGCGCCGACCTCGGTGTACCCGACGTCGAAGCTGCGGGCGTAAACCGGCAGCACGGGAACGACGACGCCGAACCCGAGCATCACGAAGAACGCGACGACGCCGAGTACGTAGACGTCGCGGGGCAACCGGGGCTTCTCGGCCACCGGGGTCGGGTCGGTCACTCGCTAGTGCCGGTCGCGCGCGAGGGCAGGTTCGACAGTGGCGGGTAGGGAGTCGACGGGTGCGGCGCTGGGCGCCCCGGCGTATGCGGGCGCGGCAGGATTCGCGAACACCGCACGCGCGAGGTCGCCGTTGAGGGCCGATGCGACCCGCGCGCCCTGGCCGGCGGCGACGATGAGCTGCCGCGGCCCAGGCTCCGCCGAGTCCCCCGCCGCGTACACGCCGGGCAGCGACGTGCGGCCCTCCGCGTCGACGACGAGGTGCCCGTCGATGCCCGTCGCAAGCCCGAGCGAATCCACATACGCCAGCGCAGGTTCATAGATCGGACGGACGAACGCGGCGCTCCTCGGCACGACCTCGCCGGTCGCGATGCGGATGCCGGTCAGCCCGGTCTGGTCGCCCACCACGTCGTCGAGCGCGCGACGGTCGACGGTGATTCCGCGGTCGGCGAGGACCGCTTCATCCATGTCCGTCACCGTGCCCACGCCGTTCGTGAACACGATGATGTCGCTGCTCCACTGCGACAGCAGCATGGCGCGGTCGGCCAGGTCGTCGGTCTCGCCGATCATCGCGAGGTGTCCCCCGCGCTCCTCGTAGCCGTCGCACTCGATGCAGCTGTGGATGCTCGTGCCGTAGAACGCGCGCAGCGTCGGCAGCGCGGGCATCACCTCGGTCACACCGGTCGCGATGACCACGGTGCGTGCGGTGTATTCGCTCTTCTGCAGTCCGGCCTTGGATGCCACGCTGAAGCCGCCGTCGACGCGCGTGATCGCGGTGACCATGGCCTGGTGGTACTCGTAGTGCGGATACTCCTGCAGCTCCTGCCGCGCGAGCTTTCGCAACTCGAGCGGGGAGACCCCATCGCGCGTGATGAAGCCGTGCGAGTGAAAGGTGGCGGCGTTGCGGGGCCGGTTGCCGTCGATCACGATCGTGTGGCGGCGGGCACGCACGAGGTTGAGTGCGGCGCTCAGGCCGGCTGGCCCCGCGCCGACGATCGCGACGTCGTAGACGTCGGGCGACTCGCGAACTGGTTCGGTGCTCACAAGCTCGCCGTGAGCCTCTCGATCCTGGCCAGGGTGGACTCGCGCCCCAGCAGCTCCATCGACTCGAACAGGGGCGGGCTGATGCGGCGGCCCGAGATGGCCGTGCGCAGCGGTCCGAACGCGACACGCGGCTTCATGCCGAGCCCGTCGATGAGGGCCGCGCGCAGGGCCGCCTCGATGTTCGCGGTGCTCCAGGCGTTACTCGGAGTCGAGGCGTCGAGGGCACGGAGCGCGTCGCGGGCTGCGTCGAGCACCGGGCGGGCGTCTGCGGTGACCTTCACGTCGGGGTCGACGGTGATGGCGTCATCCGCCGTGAACAGAAAGGCGAGCAGGCCGGGCGCCTCGCCCAGCAGCTGCATGCGCTCCTGCACGAGCGGGGCCGCCGCGATGAGCTTCTCTCGGTCGGCGTCGGTCTCGACGAGCTCGCCGAGGTACGGCACGAGGCGCGCGGCGAACTGGTCGGCCGGAAGCATGCGAATGTGGTCGCCGTTGATCGACTCGGCCTTCTTGAGGTCGAACCTGGCGGGGTTCGGGTTCACGTCGACGACATCGAACGCGTCGATCATCTCGTCGATGCTGAATACGTCGCGGTCGTGGGTGAGCGACCAGCCGAGCAGCGCGAGGTAGTTGAGCAGCCCCTCCGGCAGGAAGCCGCGCTCGCGGTGCAGGAACAGGTTCGACTCGGGGTCGCGCTTGCTGAGCTTCTTGCTGCCCTCCCCCGTCACGTACGGCAGGTGTCCGAAACGGGGAACGGCGGATGCCACGCCGATGTCGATCAGTGCGTGGTAAAGCGCGATCTGCCGCGGGGTCGACGACAGAAGGTCTTCGCCGCGAAGCACGTGCGTGATGCCCATCAGCGCATCGTCGAGGGGATTCACGAAGGTGTAGAGCGGGGCGCCGTTCGGCCGCACGACGACGAAGTCGGTGAAGCTGCCGACGGGGAAGGTGATCTCGCCGCGAACCAGGTCGTCGAACGACAGTTCGGTGTCTGGCACGCGCAGGCGCAGCGCCGGTGTGCGGCCTTCGGCGCGGAATGCCGCGCGCTCGGAGTCGGTGAGGTCGCGCTCGAAGTTGTCGTAGCCCTGCTTGGGGTCGCGGCCGGCGGCGACGTTGCGGGCCTCGATCTCCTCGCCCGTCGCGAAGCTCTCGTAGAGGTGCCCGGATTCGATGAGGCGGGCGATGACGTCCTGGTAGATTCCGGTGCGCTCGGACTGCCGGTATGGCGCATCCGGCCCGCCGACGTCGATGCCCTCGTCCCAGTCGAGGTTCAGCCAGGTGAGCGCCTCGACCAGCTGGGCGTAGCTCTCCTCGCTGTCGCGGGCCGCATCGGTGTCTTCGATGCGAAAGACGAGCTTGCCGCCGGTGTGGCGGGCATACGCCCAGTTGAAGAGGGCCGTGCGGATGAGCCCGACGTGCGGGGTTCCGGTGGGCGACGGGCAGAAGCGAACGCGAACGTCGCTTCCGGTGGCTGTGGTGACGGTAGCTGGCATGGCTCCCCGATTCTACGGTGACGGGCGGTGCGCGCCCTCCCAGCCGGGGTCACTCCGGGCACTGTTCCTGCAGGCTCAGGGCGTACTCGCGGTCGGTGTCGCCGACCGGCGGGCCGTCGCAGCCGACGAGTGTCGTGCCGAGGCCGCCGCCCGACGTCGTAATGACCCCCTGCCCGGTGAGGTCGCGGTCGCACTGGATCGTGAAGTCGACGGCGACCTGCTGGAGGCGGTATCCCACGACGTAGTCGCCGGCCCCTTCTGGTTCGACGGTGTTCGAACTGAAGTCGATGAACGGGTCGCCGAGGTCGGTGGGGGCCACGTCCTGGCCATTGGCACTCTCGAGCAGGGCGTCGATATTCTCCGCGTCGCTCCATCCGGTGGCTCCGCCGGCGACGTCGCGCGTGACGGTCGTGTCATACCCCTGCTGGGACGTGGATGCCGAGACGAGGTTGCCCGATTGGTCGATCGTCATGACCTGGAACCCCACGTCGGCGGGGTCGACACTCGACGGCTCCCCCAGTCGATCGCGGTGGCCGTCACGGGGCTACACCGTTCGTACGACGGTGTCGGCCTCGGCGTACTCGAGGGTTGGGCGTCGACCACGCCCGGCCCGCCGGTGCATCCCGCGATGGCGAGGGCGGTGAGGGGAACGATGACGATGGACAGTGCACGACGCATGGCATTCCTCCATGATTTACGCGGTGGATGTGCTCGTTTCGGTCATCCACGCTACGGAATGCCTGTCGGGAACGGGGCCGGATACTCAGGTCACGTTCAGGAGCGCGGGCTCAGCGCCGTGAATTTCATAGCTGGATGACGCCGAGCGCGAGCACCGCGATGAACGCCCACGACGCCAGGCCGACCACGAGCGCGCGCCACCCGGTGGTGACGAGCCTCGCCAGGCGCACCGCGGTGCCCAGCGCGAACAGGGCCGCGCCCAGCACCAGCACCTGCAGGGTGTCGAGTGCCGACAGCACGGGCTCGGGGATGGGGAGGAAAGTGTTGGCGAGCACGGCGAGCAGGAAGCCGACGATGAACAGCGGCACGAGCGGGGCGCGGGGTGCGGCGGGTGCGGCGGCGGGTGTTGCGGGGGCGGCGGGTGCCCCGGGGGTGGTGGTCTGCGCAGCAGTGGTCGGCGACCCGGGGGCCTGGGCGGTGCGGGCGGCCGCGGCATCCATTCGACGCGAGACGCCGGTCGCGATGGCGACCATCGGCGCGAGCATGAGAACCCTGGTGAGCTTGACCACCACCGCGATGGCGAGCGCCGCGGTTCCCGCGGTCTGGGCGGTGGCGACGACCTGCCCGACGTCGTGCACGCTCGCCCCGACCCAGTGGCCGAACTGCTCGGCGTCGAGTCCGAGCGCGGCACCGGCGGCGGGGAGCACGACGATGGCGAGGGTTCCGCACAGGGTGACCAGCGCGACCGGCGTCGCCTGCTCTTTCGCATCGCTTCTCGTCGCTGACCCCATCGCACCGATGGCGGAGGCCCCGCAGATGGAGAACCCGGCCGCGACGAGGAGCGGTTCGTTACCCGGCAGGCGCATCAGCCGGCCGAACCACCAGGTGGCGAAGAACGTGACGACGACGAGGGCGATGACCGCCACGACCGCGACGATGCCGAGGTCGGCGATGTCGATGAGGCTGAGCTTGAGCCCGAGCAGCACGATTCCGAACCGCATCAGGGTCTTCGACGCGAACTTCAGGCCGGGCGCGAGCGGGCCGTCGAGCACGCCGCGGGCCGCGGGCACCTGCCCGACGACGATGCCGAGCGCTACCGCGATGGTGAGCATGGGCACCACCGGCAGCACGAGCGCGAGTGCCGACGCGAGCAGCGCGACCCCCACCGAGACGGCGACGCCCGGGAGCATGGCGCGCGACGTCGGGGCTGGGCTCACCGGTTGCGCGCGGGGTTCGAGAGCGTTCCGATGCCCTCGATGGTGATGTCGACGGTCTGGCCGTCGGTGAATCCGCCGAGGCCGGCCGGGGTACCGGTCATGATGATGTCGCCGGGAAGCAGCGTCCACACGTCGGACGCGAAGGCGATGATCTCGGGGATGCTGTGGATCATGTCAGCGGTCGAGCCGCTGCGGCGCAGCTCGCCGTCGACGAACGTGGTGATCGCGACGTTCTGCGCGTCGAGGTCGGTCTCGATCCACGGGCCGATCGGCGCGAACGTGTCGTAGCCCTTGGCCCTCGCCCACTGCCCGTCGGAGAACATCACGTCGCGCGCCGACACGTCGTTGCCGACCGTGTAGCCGAACACGTAGTCCTGCCAGTTCGAGGCATCGACCTGCTTGGCGATGCGACCGATCACGATCACCAGCTCGCCCTCGTGCACGACCCTGCCCTCAACCGGCGGAATCAGGATGGCGTCGCCGGGGCCGACTACCGCGGTGTTCGGCTTGAGGAAGATGAGCGGCGTCGACGGGCCGGTCTCGCCCATGTCGGCCCGGTGCTCGGCGTAGTTGAGGCCGACGCACACCACCTTCGAGCGCGGGATGACCGGCGCGAGCAGCTTGGCGCGGGAGAGCGGCACGCGTTCGCCCGTGGTGTCGAAGCCGCTGAACATCGGATCGCCGGCGAGCACGACCAGTTCGTCGTCGTCGACGATGCCGTAGCGCGGGTCGCCGCCTCCCGTGCTGAAGCGGGCGATCCTCACTGGCCTGTCGTTTCTGTCGGCGCGTCGAGCCTGGTGAGCCACCCGTGGCGGTCCGCTACCCGGCCGTACTGGATGTCGGTGAGTTCCTGGCGCAGCGACATGGTGAGCTCGCCTGCCGCTGCATCCGCCCGACCCGCAGTGAATCCCTCGCCGACCAGCAGGGCGATGGGGGTCACGACGGCGGCGGTGCCGCACGCGAACACCTCGGTGATCTCGCCGGACTCGACGCCGTCGCGCCATTCGTCGATCGACACCCGCCGTCGCTCGACCCGGTGCCCGCGGTTTTCGGCGAGCTGCAGGATGCTGTCGCGCGTGATGCCCTCGAGGATGCTGTCGGACTGCGGGGTGACGAGCGTGCCGTCCTTATAGACGAGCACGACGTTCATGCCACCGAGCTCTTCGATGTACTTGCCCTCCACCGAGTCGAGGAACAGCACCTGTGCGCAGCCGTGGCTCGCGGCCTCGGACTGGGCGAGCAGCGACGATGCGTAGTTGCCGCCGGTCTTGGCCGCCCCGGTTCCGCCCTTGCCCGCGCGGGAGTAGTGGGCCGAGAGCCAGATCGACACCGGCGAGACGCCGCCGGTGAAGTACGCGCCGGCGGGGCTCGCGATCAGGTAGTAGGCGACCTCGGCCGCAGCGCGCACCCCGAGGAACGGCTCGCTGGCGAACATGAACGGGCGCAGGTACAGGCTCGTCTCGGGCGCGGACGGCACCCACGCGGAGTCGACCGCGATGAGCTGCTCGAGGGTCTGGATGAAGTAGTCGGTCGGCAGCTCCGGCAGCGCGAGGCGACGGGCCGAGCGCTGCATGCGTTCGGCGTTCTTCTCCGGGCGGAACGACCAGATGGAGCCGTCGGCGTGCCGGTAGGCCTTGAGCCCCTCGAAGATCTCCTGCGCGTAGTGCAGCACGGCTGCCGCGGGATCCATCGCGATCGGGCCGTACGGCTCGACGCGCGCCTGATGCCAGCCGCCGTCCTCGGTCCAGCGCAGGTTCACCATGTGGTCGGTGAACTGCTTGCCGAAACCGGGGCTGCGCAGCATCTCCTCGAGTTCGGCCTCGGCGGCGCCACTGTCGTTGGGGATGACCTCGAAGGCGAGCGGGGACTGTGCCACGGGAGTGTCGACGGACATATCGGTGTCTTTCTCGGCTGGTGGTGCGGTGGTCGGGATAGGTCAGGGGTGCGCGAGCCGGGCGACGATCGCGTCACCCGTCTGCGACGTGGGACGCCGGGCCGCGCCGCGTTCGGCGAGGTCGGCGGTGACGGCCGAGGTGATGGATGCCGCGGCATCCACGAGTCCTAAATGCTCGAGCAACAGCGCGACCGACAGGATCGCTGCGGTCGGATCGGCCACCTGCTGCCCTGCGATGTCGGGGGCGGAGCCGTGCACTGGTTCGAACATACTCGGGAACACCCGGTCGGGGTTGATGTTCGCCGACGCCGCGAGGCCGATGCCGCCGCTGATGGCGCCGGCCAGGTCGGTGAGGATGTCGCCGAACAGGTTGTCGGTCACGATCACGTCGAACCGCGCGGGGTCGGTGACGAGGTGGATGGTCGCCGCGTCGACGTGCAGGTAGTCGACGGTGACCTCGGGGTACTGCGCCGCCATGGCGGTGACGATGCGCTGCCACAGCGCCCCGGCGTGCACGAGCACGTTCGTCTTGTGCACGAGGGTCAGTTTCTTGCGGCGCGCCATCGCGGTGTCGAAGGCGAACCGCGCGACCCGCTCGACGCCGAACGCGGTGTTGACGCTCACCTCGTTGGCGATCTCCTGCGGGGTGCCGACGCGGATGCCGCCGCCGTTGCCCACGTACGGGCCCTCGGTGCCCTCCCGCACGACCACGAAGTCGACGTCACCGGCGGATGCGAGCGGCGACTCGACCGACGGGTAGAGCACGGTGGGCCGGAGGTTGACGTAGTGGTCGAACGCAAAGCGCAGCTTCAGGAGCAGCCCGCGTTCGATGATGCCGCCGGCGAGGCGGGGGTCACGCGGGTCTCCCCCGACGGCGCCGAGCAGGATGGCGTCGTGGCGGGCGAGCGCCTCGAGGTCGGCCTCGCCGAGGATGTCGCCGGTCGCGAGAAAGTGGGTGGCGCCGAACGGGTACTCGATGACATCGACGTCAACGTCGCCCGGCACGACCGCGCGCAGCACCTTGAGCGCCTCGGCGATGACTTCTGGTCCGATTCCGTCGCCGGCGATGACGGCGAGACTGACTGAGCGAGGCATACCGTTCAGGGTATCGCCCGGGCCGCGGGGCGCGTGACGGCGGCCGGGGCTCGCGCGGGCGACTCGCGCATACCGGCGTACCCCCGGCATTGGGGCAGCGCGTCACGGCGCCGAATCCTCGGTATTGCGGGTGCGCGTGGTTACAGTAAGCACGCAGACACGTCGGGATCTGGCCCAGCCTGGGCAAGGCCGACTGATGAAAGGACGCCTGCCATGGGTATCGGAACCGGAATCTTCCTCTTCGTCGTGGGAGCCGTCCTGGCCTTCGCGCTCAACATCGAGACCAGCGTTATCGACCTCGACCTGGTCGGCTACCTGCTCATGGGTGCAGGCCTGCTGGTCTTCATCATCTCCCTGGTCATGATGACGCGTAAGCGCTCCAGCATCGAGACCGTGCGCAGCGTCGACAACCGCGGCGCGGAGCAGGTCACCCAGCGCGAGCGTCGCAGCGACACCGACCCGCTCGTCTGAGCCTTCCCAAGACGACAAGCCCCACCAGGGGCTACGACAGAACGGCCCGACCTGCTGGTCGCGCCGTTCTGCGTTTCGCTGGGCGCGTGCCTACTCGGTGATGTCGATCTCGTGCAGCAGGCTGGCGTCGATCGCGGAGCGCACCGACTCGAGTAGCCCGTCAGGCACCGGGGAGTCGACGGTCAGCACCGACAGCGCCTCGCCGCCCGCTTCGCGGCGGCTGATCTGCATGCCGGCGATGTTGATGCCGGCCTCGCCGAACTCTCGGCCGTAGATCGCGACGATGCCCGGGCGGTCGCGGTAGACCATCACGATGAGGTGGTCGGCGATCGGCACCTCGACGTCGTAGCCGTTGATCTCGACGATCTTCTCGACCTGCTTCGGCCCGGTCAGGGTGCCGGACACCGAGATCTGCGCGCCGTTGCTGAGCGCGCCGCGGATGGTGAGCACGTTGCGGTACTCGTCGCTGACGGCGTCGGTGATCAGGCGAACGTCGAGCCCGCGCTGCTCGGCGAGCAGTGGCGCGTTGACGTAGGAGACCGACTCCGAGACGACGTTCGTAAAGATGCCCTTGAGGGCGGCGAGCTTGAGCACGCTCACGTCGAATTCGACGATCTCGCCGCGAACATCGACGTCGACGCTGGTAACCGGGCTGTCGGCGAGTCCGGAGAAGACCTGTCCGAGCTTCTCCATCAGCGGGATGCCGGGGCGCACGGTCGGGTCGATGACGCCACCGGCCACATTGACCGCGTCGGGAACCAGTTCGCCCGAGAGCGCGAGCCGCACCGACTTCGCGACCGACACCCCGGCCTTCTCCTGTGCCTCGTCGGTCGACGCCCCGAGGTGCGGGGTCACCACGACGTTGTCGAGGGCGAGCAACGGCGAATCGACCGGGGGCTCGTGCACGAAGACGTCGAGCCCGGCGCCCGCGATGGTCTTCGAGGTCAGCGCGCGGTAGAGGGCATCCTCATCGATCAATCCGCCGCGGGCGACGTTGACGATGAAGGCGGTCGGCTTCATGAGCGCGAGCTGCGCGTCGGAGATCATGCCCGTGGTCTCGGGGGTCTTGGGCATGTGGATCGTGACGAAGTCGGACTGCTGCAGCAGCTCGTCGAACGACAGCAGGGTTACGCCGAGCTGCTGCGCGCGGGCGGCCGTGACGTAGGGGTCGTACGCGACGACCCTG
Source organism: Marisediminicola senii (assembly GCF_011057645.1). Taxonomy (GTDB): domain Bacteria; phylum Actinomycetota; class Actinomycetes; order Actinomycetales; family Microbacteriaceae; genus Marisediminicola; species Marisediminicola senii. The sequence goes on from NZ_JAALGE010000015.1 coordinate 29,325, forward strand.
ACGCCGAACGCCTGCATGCGCGCGGTGATCAGGGCGCCGATGCGGCCGAGGCCGATGATGCCGACGGTCTTCTCGTACAGCTCGGTTCCGGTGTACTTCGAGCGCTTCCACTGCCCCTGCGCGAGGGCGGCGTGGGCCGGGGCGATGTGCCTGGCCAGCGCGAGGATGTGCCCGACGGTGAGCTCGGCGGCCGAGATGATGTTGGAGGTGGGTGCGTTGACGACCATGACGCCGGCGGTGGTCGCCGCCTTGATGTCGACGTTGTCGAGGCCGACCCCGGCACGGGCGATGACCTTGAGGGTCGGCGCGGCAGCGAGGGCCTCGGCGTCGATCTGCGTCGCCGAACGGATGAGGATGGCACTGGCATCCACCAGGGCCGACAGCAGGGCGGGACGGTCGGTGCCGTCGACCGAGCGGATGTCGAAATCCGGCCCGAGGGCCTCGACTGTTGCGGGTGAGAGTTCTTCTGCGATCAACACGATCGGCTTCGCCACGAATACAGTCCTTCGGTTGCCGGGAAATACCGCCGCCAGCTTAGTCGGACCGCGACAGCGCGTATCGCCGTGTGACGCCCGTGCGGTGGAGCACACTGGGCAGATGGTTTTCGAAACTTCCCAGGTCGTGCTGCGGCTCGTGCTCGCCGCGGCGTTCGTGGGCATGGGCGTCGCGCACTTCGTGCCGGGGCCGGCGCGCACCATGGCGAAGCTCATCCCGCCCTCGCTGCGTCGACGCGGACTGCCGAGCCCGATGGCGCTGGTGTACTTCACCGGCCTGTGCGAGATCGCCGGGGGCATCGGCCTGCTGGTACCCGCCACCCAGTGGGCCGCCGCGGTCTGCCTCGTGCTGTTCTTGGTCGCGGTGTTTCCGGCCAATGCCTATGCGGCGCAGCATCCGGACCGCTTCGGGTCGATCGCCATCCCGTTCTGGCGCCGCTACTTCGCGCAGCTCGTGCTGATCCTCGCGGTGGTGCTGTCGGCGGTGTAGCGGCCTGCCCTGCTGTTCGCGGACCGGCGATCGCTGGCTCAGGCCAGCGCGGCCAGGCTGAGCGTGACCGCCGCGACGACCGCGAGGCCCACGGCGAGCGCGAGGGCGAGCGCGCCGAGCCCGCGCTTTCGCGCGACGAGCACGGCGACGCCGTAGGCGGCCGGCACGATCGCGATGTTCGCGACCAGGAGCGCCCACGGAACCTCGACGCCGTTCAGGCCGATCTCGCGCGCGGCGGCGTTGTACTCGGCGAGCTGCGCCGTGACGCCGAGCAGGTTCGAGATCGCCTCGAACAGGTCGTAGGCGTAGAACAACCCGAAGAGTACGAGTACCGCGATGGTGCGCACTCCGGGCACGCGCGGGCCGGGGGTGCGCTGGCCGGCGGCCGCGGCATCCACCCCACCGCTCTTCTCACGCCCGGTGTCGCGGCTCATGCCCCGCCCCCGAGGATGAACGGCCACGGCGCGAGCAGTACGATGCCGGCGAGCAGCCACAGCACGCGGGCGAGCGGCGCGCGGTCGCGCGTGAACAGCAGGGTCGCCGTGGCCCAGCCGATCGGGGCGGCGATCGCGAGGAACTGCCCGAGCTGGTACATCACGTCGAACAGGATGTTGCCCGCGCTGAACCCGTCGCGCTGCACGGCGATGATCCAGCCGATCGAGTAGAGCAGGTAGACGCCGCCGAGGATGCCGTAGGCGACCAGCAGCACCGAAGCGCCGACCGCGGCGTGGGGCGCCGTCACGGTGCCGTTCGCCTGGGCAGCGGTGGATGCCGCTGCGCCCCCGTCGCCGTCGACGCGGGTCGCAGGCGCGTCGATCGCGCTGCCCCGCGTTCCGTCGACGTGGCTCGGGTCGTCGGCCCCGTCGCCCCACGACAGGGCATCGTCGGTGTCGTCTGGGCGCATCGTTCCAGTATGGAGGAGCCGCATCCGTGCCACCCCGTGCGCGGGGCGGGGGTTATACCACCGGGGCCTCCCACCCGGTACCGGGTTGCCACCGGGTTCATGCAGGTGAATAAATCGCGACTAGTGTTTTCCAAGCGACGATGCTGCATGCGGGTCGCTGACATCCCTTGACTACGACGATAGGTACTCAACCCATGGGTTTTCTCGACCGCGAGCACTCGATCGCACCCCCCGGTTTCAACCGGTGGTTCATTCCGCCCGCCGCTCTCGCGGTTCACCTCTGCATCGGCCAGGCCTACGCGACCAGCGTCTACAAGACCTCGCTGGTCGAGCACTTCGACGCCAGCCTGACGCAGATCGGCATCATCTTCTCGATCGCCATCGTGATGCTCGGCCTCTCCGCCGCCGTCATGGGCACCTGGGTCGACAAGAACGGGCCCCGCAAGGCCATGTTCACGTCTGCCCTGTTCTGGACCTCCGGCTTCGTGATCGGTGCCATCGGCATCTTCACGAACCAGCTCTGGCTGGTCTACGTCGGATACGGCTTCATCGGCGGCATCGGCCTCGGCATCGGGTACATCTCGCCCGTGTCGACCCTGATCAAGTGGTTCCCCGACCGCCCGGGCCTCGCGACCGGCATGGCGATCATGGGATTCGGTGGTGGCGCACTGATCGCCAGCCCCGTGTCCACCGCACTGCTGACCGCTTACGACCCCAACTCGGGAACCGAGGGATGGGTCGCCAGCGGTGACGCCGTCGGCAAGCTGTTCCTCACCTTCGCCGTCATCTACCTCGCGTACATGATGTTCGGCGCGTTCACCATCAAGGTGCCGGCCGACGGCTGGAAGCCCGACGGCTTCGACCCGTCGAAGGTCAAGAAGAACGCCCTCGTCTCGACCGAGAACGTCTCGGCCGCGAACGCCATCAAGACCCGCCAATTCTGGCTGCTCTGGACCGTGCTGTTCTGCAACGTGACCGCCGGCATCGGAATCCTCGAGCAGGCCGCCCCGATGATCCAGGACTTCTTCCGCCAGTCCGACGGCTCGTCGCTGGTCACCGCGGTCGCCGCCGGTGGATTCGTGGGCCTGCTGTCGATCGGCAACATGGCAGGACGCTTCGTCTGGTCGTCGACCTCCGACATCATCGGCCGCAAGCGCATCTACATGGTCTACCTCGGCGTCGGCGCGCTGCTCTACGTCTGCCTCGCCCTGTTCGGCTACAACACGACCATCCTCTACGTGGTCTTCGCGTTCGTCATCATCTCGTTCTACGGTGGTGGCTTCGCGACGATCCCCGCGTACCTGCGCGACCTGTTCGGCACCTACCAGGTCGGCGCCATCCACGGCCGACTGCTCACCGCATGGTCGGCAGCCGGCATCGCCGGGCCGCTGATCGTGAACGGCTTCCTCGACGCCAGGGGCACCCCCGGCGAGCTGGTCGCCCAGGACTACCAGCCGGCGCTGCTGACGATGGTCGGCCTGCTGGTCATCGGCTTCATCGCCAACCTGCTGGTCAGCCCCGTGGCATCCAAGTACTGGGAAGCCAAGAAGTCCGACACCTCAGCGCCCACCGCGGCGCCCCGCACCGCAGCAAAGGACCGATGACATGAAGGCTCGACTCGCTATCGCCTGGGCCCTCGTGGGCATTCCGCTGGCCTACGGCGTCACCATGACGCTGATCAGGGTCACGGCGCTGTTCAGCGGCTAGCAGCACCCGCCCGCTGCACCCGGCCACAGAAAGCGACGGGCAGTCACGGTCTTCGGATCGCGGCTGCCCGTTCTGTGTTTCGAAAACTATTCGGCGGCACAGATCCTGCGCCGCAAACTCAGCGCGGCGGTCCGGTCGTGCCGCGGGGCACCAGCCTCGTCGGCAGCTGCACGTGGGTGACGTCGGGCTTCTCGCCCCTGAGGAGGGCGAACAGCATGGATGCCGCGACCTCCCCCAGTCGCTGGATGGGCTGGCGAACGGTGCTCAGGGGCGGGGTGTGCCGTGACGCCTCGGGGATGTCGTCGAACCCGATCACCGACAGCTGCTCGGGAACCGAGATGCCCAGCTCCGCCGCCGCCGCCATCACGGCGATCGCCGAGAGGTCGTTCGAGGCGAAGATCGCGGTCGGCCGCATCTCCTGCGACAGCAGCTCGTGGGCGAGCTCGCGCGAGGCATCCACCTCGTACCGGCCGATACCGACCAGGCGCGGGTCGAAGGCGATGCCCGCGTCGATGAGGGCGCTGCGGTACCCGGCGTCGCGGAGTCCCGCCGATCGCAGGTCGGGGCGACCGGCGATGAAGCCGATGCGGGTGTGGCCGAGGCCGATCAGGTAGCGGGTGGCCAGCTGCGCGCCGTGGTAGCTGTCGGATTCGATCGTCGGGAGGTCTGCCCGCCCGGTGTGCGGGTCGATAGCCACGATGGGCACGTCGGCCGAGACGGAGACGATCGACGGCGTGACCATGATCAGGCCGTCGACGAGGGTGCCGCTGAGCCGCGAGACCGACCGTCGTTCCCAGCCCTCCCCCGGGCCGTCCTGGGAGCCCGCATAGGCGAGGAGGTCGAACCCGGTGCCGAGCATCGCCGACCCGACGCCCTTGAGAACCTCGGCGCTGAACGGCTCGAACTCGGGAACCAGCACCCCGATCACGCCGGTGCGACGCGAACGCATGCTGCTTGCGCCGAGGCTCGACTGGTAGCCCAGCCTGTCCACGACCTCGATGACCCTGCGCACCGTGTCCGGTGACACCCCGTAGCGTCCGTGCACGGCCTTGGAGACCGTCGACACCGAAACACCTGCGGCGGCGGCGACGTCATTGATTGTTGCCCTGCGTCCCATTCGGCTGACTATAACGAATGGAAAAGGTTTTCGAAAACGTTTGACATGACTTATTTCTGCGGCGACACTGAACTCACTCTTGGACGCTGGGGTTGGGACGCGCAGGCTGCCGTCTGCTGTCGCTGGTGCGAATGCACGCCCCTCCGCGACAGGTACCACTCGAAGAAGAGAACGGACACAGCACAGATGAAAACCAAGAAAATCCTGGCGGGGTCAGCCCTGCTCATGGCAAGCGCCATGGTCCTCACCGGCTGTGCCGGCGGCGGCGCTGCAGAGGAGAACGCCGACGGCAGCGTCACGCTGACCATGTGGCACAACTCCACCACCGGACCGGGCGCGGAGTACTGGGACACCACCGCGGCGGCATTCGAAGCTGCCAACCCCGGCGTCACCGTGGATGTGCAGCAGGTGCAGAACGAAGAGATGGACGGCCGCCTGCAGACCGCCCTGAACTCGGGTGACGCGCCCGACATCTTCATGGCTCGCGGTGGCGGCAAGCTCGCCGACGTGGTCGAGGCTGGCCAGGCCATGGACCTCACGGAGGGCATCACCGAAGAGACGCGCTCCGCCCTGGGCGACGCCGTGCTCGACGCATTCGCCATCGACGACAAGATCTACGGCGTACCCACAGCCGTTCTGCCGTCTGGCCTCTTCTACTCGGGCGACCTGCTCGAGGCAGCGGGGGTCACCACGCCCGTCGCGACGATCGACGACCTCGAGACCGCGACCGACGCCCTCAAGGAGTCCGGCGTAGACCCGATCGCCGTCGGCGCCAAGGACGCCTGGCCCGCAGCCCACTGGTACTACAACTTCGCACTACGCGCATGCTCGCAGGATGCGATGAACGATGCGGCCGCAAGCCGCAGCTTCGACGACCCGTGCTGGCTCGAGGCCGGGGAGAACCTCCAGTCGTTCCTCGACACCGAACCGTTCAACAACGGCTACCTCACCACCGCCGCGCAGCAGGGTGCAGGGTCCTCCGCGGGCCTCATTGCCAACAAGCAGGCCGGCATGGAGCTCATGGGAGCCTGGAACCCCGGCGTCATCGCTTCGCTGACCCCCGACGAGCAGCCGCTGCCCGACCTGAGCTGGATGCCGTTCCCCGAGGTCGAGGGCGGCGACGGTGAAGCCGGTGCGATGATGGGCGGCGTCGACGGTTATTCGTGCTGGGTCGACGCTCCTGTCGAGTGCATCGACTTCCTGAACTTCACGGCTGAGCAGGCCAACCAGGAGGCGTATGCAGAAGCCTTCGTGACCATTCCCGCGTCGCAGGACGCGCAGAGCGCCGTCACCGATCCCTCGCTGCAGAACGTGCTCCAGGCCTACAACGAGGCGCCGTACGTGATCGTCTGGCTCGACACCCTCTACGGACAGAACGTGGGCAACGCGCTGAACGTGGCCGTGGTCGACATGTTCGCCGGCAGTGGTACCGCCCAGGACATCGTTGACGCGGTCAGCGACGCCGCGTCGCGTAGCTAGTACGACAGAACCATGACATCAGCCCAGGACACGTCCCGCGACATCGCGGGCGCGCCAGGGGCGACGAACACCGCCGGGGGCAGCTCAGCCAAGCTGCCCCCGTCGGCGTCGCCCGCCCGTCTTCCCGCGGGGGAGAAGCGTCGCCGATCCGGCGGCTGGATCCCCCGCCTCGAACTGGCGCTCCTGATCGGCCCCGCGCTGATCACGTTCGTCGCGTTCGTTATCTTCCCCGTGGCCATCGCCGCCTACTACGGCTTCTTCAGCTGGTCCGGCTACGGCCCGGCCGTCGACTTCGTGGGCATCCGCAACTACGTGACGATCCTCACGGACTCGTCGTTCCACGAGGCCCTCGGCAACAACGTATTCATCGCCGTCGCCTCCCTCATCCTCCAGGGCCCCCTCGCCCTCGGACTCGCGCTCCTGCTCAACCGCAAGATGCGTGGACAGTCGATCATCCGCGTGCTGATCTTCGTGCCCTACGTCATCGCCGAGGTCGTCGTGGGTATCGGGTGGAGCCTGATGCTCCAGTCCAACGGCGCGCTGAACGGCCTTCTCGTGAAGGTCGGACTCGGCGACCTCGCCCAGGACTGGCTGTCGAACCCGGCAATCGCCATCTGGACCCTCGTCGTCATCATCACCTGGAAGTACATCGGCTTCGCCGTGATCCTCTTCCTCGCCGGACTCCAGGGCGTGCCGGAGGAGCTCTCGGAGGCGGCATCGATCGACGGTGCGACCTATTGGCAGGTACAGCGATACATCGTGCTGCCCCTGCTCGGGCCCACCATCCGCATCTGGGCGTTCCTCTCCATCATCGGTTCGCTGCAACTGTTCGACCTGGTGTGGATCATCTGGGGTCAATACGTCGCCGGAACGGCGGGAACCTCCACCATGGCGACCTACATGGTCGCTAACGGGCGCAACTCGGGCAGCTACGGCTACGGAAGCGCCGTCGCCGTCGTCATGTTCGTGCTGTCGCTCATCGTCGCGCTGATCTACCAGCGCTTCCTGTTGCGCCGCGACACCGCGGGCGCCGTTACCGGAGGAAAGAACTGATGGCCACCGCAATCTCCGAGAAGCCGCAGAAGGCGGCCGAGCCGCGCGTGAAGCCGGCTCCCGCCTCCATCAAGCGCGGCGGAACGCCGATCATCTACTTCGTCGCCCTCGTGCTGATCGGGTTGATGCTCACGCCGGTACTCTTCATCATCCTCGGCGGCTTCCGCTCAAACTCGTCGATCACCGTCGACCCGTCGGGCTTCCCCGTCGAGTGGCAGTGGCAGAACTACGCCGAGGTCCTGACCAACGCGGTGTTCTGGCAGCAGGTCGGCAACTCGTCGATCGCCGCGATCACGACGACGCTCATCGTCGTCGGGCTGGGGCTCATGGCGGCATTCGGCCTCGCGCGCTACCAATTCAGGGGCCGCGGCGTCATCTACGCCCTGTTCGCCGCCGGCCTCATGTTCCCGATGACCGTGGCGATCACGCCGCTCTACATCCTGGTGCGCGACCTCGGCCTGACGAACTCCCTCGCCGGTGTCATCATTCCCCAGGTGGCATTCGCCCTGCCGATCACGATTATCATCCTGGTGCCATTCCTCGCAGCCATTCCGAATGAACTGCAGGAGGCAGCATCGATCGATGGATGCTCGCGCCTCGGGTTCTTCTGGCGCATGGTGATCCCGCTGTCGGTCCCCGGGGTGATCACCGTCGGTATCCTCGCGTTCATCGCCAGCTGGAACAGCTACATGCTCCCGCTGTTCATCCTCGCGGACCCCGCGCTGTATACGCTCCCGCTCGGAACCCAGGTGTTCGCATCGCAGTACTCGGTCGACACCGCCCGCGTGCTCGCGTTCACCGCACTGTCGATGATCCCGGCACTGGTGTTCTTCAGCCTGTTCGAACGTCGCATCGTCGGTGGCCTCACCGGCGCCGTGAAGGGCTGATCCGCAATGACTACCGACAACACCGTGGCTTCAGCGCGCGTACTCGCGCTGCTGGAGTCCATGACCCTCGCCGAGAAGATCGGACAGCTCGGCAGCTTCTGGGTCGACCAGGGCGACGACCTCGTCGCCCCGATGGCCGGGGAGATGGCGTCGTCGACGAAGTACGACGAGGCCAGCAAGGACGGCATCGGACACCTCAGCCGGGTGTACGGCACCCGGCCGGTCGACCCGATCGAGCGCGCCGACTGGCTGTGGACCGAGCAGCGGCGCCTCCGTGCGGAGACCCGTCTCGGCATCCCGGCCATCGTGCACGAGGAGTGCCTCACCGGCCTCGCGGCGTGGAAGGCCGCGACCTTCCCCACCCCGCTCGCGTGGGGTGCGTCGTTCGACCCCTATACGGTCGAGGAGATGGCCCGCACCATCGGCGGTTCGATGCACGCCCTCGGAATTCACCAGGGCCTCGCCCCGGTGCTCGACGTCATCCGCGACGCTCGCTGGGGTCGGGTCGACGAGTGCATCGCCGAGGATCCGTACGTGGTCGGCACCATCGGTACCGCCTACGTGCGCGGACTGCAGGACGCGGGCATCGACGCGACGCTCAAGCACTTCGTGGGCTACTCCGCGTCGCGCTCCGGCCGCAACCACGCGCCGGTATCCGCAGGTCCCCGCGAGATCGCCGACGTGCTGCTCCCTCCCTTCGAGATGGCAGTGCGCGACGGTGGAGCGCGCAGCGTGATGAACTCGTATGCCGAGATCGACGGCATGCCCGTCGCCGCGACATCCGAGTACCTCACCGACCTGCTGCGCGACGCGTGGGGCTTCGAGGGCGTGGTGGTCTCCGACTACTTCGCCGTGCGGTTCCTCGAGACGATGCACGGCGTCGCCAGGGATGGCGCGGAGGCCGCGCGCCTCGCCCTGACCGCGGGACTCGACGTCGAGCTGCCCACCACTGATGCCTTCGGCGAGCCGCTGCTGCGCCTGCTGCAGGATGGCGGCATCGACCCGTCGGTCGTCGACATCGCGGTGCTGCGGGTGCTCATGCAGAAGGAGCGCCTCGGCCTTCTCGATGAGACGTTCGACACCCCGCCGACCGAGATCGAGCTCGACAGCCCGGCGCACCGGGCCGTGGCGCGGCGCCTCGCAGAGGAGTCGGTCGTGATGCTCGCGAACCACTCCGTGCTGCCCCTCGCCGCGCCAGCACGCCTCGCGGTGATCGGACCCAACGCCGACTCGGCGGAGGCACTGATGGGCTGCTACTCGTTCGCGAACCACGTGCTGGCACACCACCCGGAAACCGAGATCGGGTTCGAGATCCCCACCGTTCTCGACGCGATCCGATCGGAGTTCGCCGACAGTGACATCACGCACGTCGCCGGCTGCGCCGTGGAGGGCCACGACCGTTCCGCGATCGCCGACGCGGTGGCTGCGGCCACCGCCGCCGACGTCGCCGTGGTGGTCGTCGGAGACCGGGCCGGGCTCTTCGGGCGCGGCACGGTCGGCGAAGGCAACGACGTCGAGAGCCTCGAGCTCCCCGGCGTGCAGCGCGAACTAGTTGAGGCGATCGTTGCGACGGGAACCCCCGTCGTGATGGTGCTGCTGACCGGTCGGCCGTACTCGCTGTCGTGGGCACTGGACTCCGCGACGGTACCCGACGCGGTGCTGCAGGCGTTCTTCCCGGGCGAAGAAGGAGCACCGGCGCTGGCCGGCATCCTCTCCGGAGTGGTGAACCCGAGCGGCCGCCTGCCGGTGTCCCTCCCCCGGTCGGCCGGGGCGCAGCCGTACTCGTACCTGCACCCGACGCTCGGTGGACCGAACGAGATCACCAGCGCGAGCAGCGCACCGGTTCGCCCGTTCGGCTTCGGCCTGTCGTACTCGTCGTTCACCCACGACGAGCTGACCGTGGAGCAGACAGCGCCCACCGCGACGTCGTTCCGGGTGTCGGTCCGCGTGGCCAACACGAGCGAGCGGGCAGGCACCGACGTGGTGCAGCTCTATGCCCGCGACGTGCACGCGCAGGTCACCCGTCCGGTCGCGCAGCTGCTCGGCTACGCCCGCGTCGACCTCGAGGCGGGGCAGGACACCATCGTCGACTTCGACGTTCCGACCACGAGGCTCGCGTTCACCGGTCGCTCAGGCCATCGCATCGTCGAGCCGGGGCAGGTCGAACTGTGGGTCGGCGGATCGTGCGCTGACAAGGAGACCACCGGGTCGGTCGAGCTGGTGGGCGACGAGCACGTCGTCACCCCCGAGGACCGTCGGGTGACCGTCGCGGGTGCGCGCTCGGTCGTGCACACCGGATAGCGGCGGCACCTGCATCCATTGCCCCCTGATGGGCGCCGGATACAGCGAAGCGGGGCAGTCACGATCTCTCGATCGTGACTGCCCCGCTGTCGTTCGTGCGAGGGGCCGCCGCGAGCTAGCGGGCCGCGCTGCCGTCGGTGTAGTCGGCGTCCTGCTGCTTCCAGGCGAAGAGCGCGCGCAGCTCCTTGCCGGTGGCCTCGATCGGGTGCGCTGCACCCTTCTCGCGCAGCGACAGGAACTCGGGGGCTCCCGCGTCCTGGTCGGCGATGAAGCGCTCGGCGAATGCACCGGACTGGATGTCCTTCAGCACGGCCTGCATGTTCTCCTTGACCGAGGGGTCGATCACGCGCGGGCCGGAGACGTAGTCGCCGTACTCCGCGGTGTCGGAGACGCTCCAGCGCTGCTTCGCGATGCCGCCCTCCCACATCAGGTCGACGATGAGCTTGAGCTCGTGGAGCACCTCGAAGTAGGCGATCTGCGGCTGGTAGCCGGCCTCGATGAGCGTCTCGAAGCCGTACTGCACGAGCTGCGAGGTTCCGCCGCAGAGCACGGCCTGCTCACCGAACAGGTCGGTCTCGGTCTCTTCGGTGAAGGTGGTCTTGATTCCACCCGCGCGGAGTCCGCCGATGGCCTTGGAGTACGACCATGCGAGGTCCCATGCTGCGCCGGAGGCGTCCTGCTCGACGGCGACGATGACGGGAACGCCGCGGCCGGCCTCGAACTCGCGGCGCACGGTGTGGCCGGGGCCCTTGGGGGCGACGAGCAGAACGTCGACGCCGGCGGGGGCCGTGATGTAGCCGTAGCGGATGTTGAAGCCGTGGCCGAAGACGAGCGCCTTGCCCTCGGTGAGGTTCGCGGCGATGTCGTCGGCGTACAGGTGGCGCTGGTGCTGGTCGGGCGCGAGGATGACGATGACGTCTGCCCACGCTGCCGCTTCGGCGGAGGGCAGCACGGTAAAGCCGGCCTCCTCGGCCTTGGCCTTGGACTTCGAGTCGGGCTTGAGGCCGACGACGACCTCGACGCCGGAGTCGCGGAGGTTCTGCGCGTGGGCGTGACCCTGCGAACCGTAACCGATGACGGCGACCTTCTTGCCCTGGATGATCGACAGGTCGGCGTCTTTGTCGTAGAAGATTTCGGTCATGGGTATGACTCCTTTGTTTGGACGGGGCTTGGTGTGGTCGAGTGCGTGACGGGGCACGCTGGTGGACGCGCCTGGACGCGTGAGGGCCCTCCGGGTCAGCTCTTGAAGACGCGCTCGGTGATGCTCTTCGAACCGCGCCCGATGGCAAGGAGGCCGGACTGCGCGATCTCCTTGATGCCGTAGGGCTCGAGCACGCGCAGCAGCGCCTGGGTCTTCGGGGTGTCGCCGGTGACCTCGATCACGAGGGCGTCGGTCGACACGTCGACGATGCGCGCCCTGAACAGGTTCGCGGCCTCGAGGATCTGGCTGCGGGTGGTGTTGTCGACGCGCACCTTGATGAGCATGTGCTCGCGCTCGACGGTCTGCGACGGCTCCAGCTCGACGATCTTGATCACGTTGATCAGCTTGTTGAGCTGCTTTGTGACCTGCTCGAGCGGGAGGTCCTCGACGTCGACGACCACCGTGATGCGCGACAGGCCCTCGATCTCGCTCTTGCCGACGGCGAGGCTCTCGATGTTGAACCCGCGGCGGGCGAACAGGCCGGCGACCCTGGTCAGCAGGCCCGGCTTGTCCTCGACGAGGAGCGACAGTACGTGGCTCATGGCCTACTCCTCTTCCCATTCGGGAGCGTGCTCCCTGGCGTACTGCACGGACGAATTACCGACCCCCTGCGGAACCATCGGCCACACCATGGCGTCGCGGCTCACGATGAAGTCGAGGACGACGGGGCGGTCGTTGGTCTCGTTGGCGAGCCTGATCGCGGCGTCGACGTCTTCCTTGCGGGTCACGCGGATGCCCAGGGCGCCGTACGCCTCGGCGAGCTTGACGAAGTCCGGCACCATCACGGTGTCGTGCCCGGTGTTGAGGTCGGTGAACGAGTGGCGGCCCTCGTAGAACAGGGTCTGCCACTGCCGCACCATGCCGAGCGACGAGTTGTTGATCACCGCGACCTTGATCGGGATCTTGTTGATCGTGCAGGTCGCCAGTTCCTGGTTGGTCATCTGGAAGCATCCATCACCATCGATCGCCCACACGGTGCGGTCGGGCTGGGCCACCTTCGCGCCCATCGCCGCGGGAACGCCGTAGCCCATGGTGCCGGCTCCCCCGGAGTTGAGCCACGAGTTCGGGCGCTCGTACTTGATGAACTGCGCGGCCCACATCTGGTGCTGGCCGACACCGCTGGCGTAGACGCCCTCCGGGCCGGTGATCTGGCCGATGCGCTCGATCACGTACTGGGGAGAGAGCAGACCGTCGTCTGGCTCGTCGTAACCGAGCGGGAACTGCGTGCGCAGGTCGTTCAGGCGCGTCCACCACTCCGCGATGTCGGGGCGTGCGTCGCTGGTAGCGAGCGCGTAGGCGACCGTCAGATCGGCGATCACGTCTTTCGCATCGCCCACGATCGGCACGTCGGCATGGCGGATCTTCGAGATCTCGGCCGGATCGATGTCGACGTGCACCACCTTGGCGTGGGGAGCGAACTCACTCGCCTTGCCGGTGACGCGGTCGTCGAAGCGGGCGCCGAGCGCGATCAGCAGGTCGGCCTCCTGCAGGGCGAGCACCGCGGGAACGGTGCCGTGCATGCCGGGCATGCCGAGATGCTGGTCGTGAGAGTCGGGGAACGCGCCGCGGGCCATCAGGGTGGTGACGACCGGGGCGCCGGTGCTCTCGGCGAGGGCCAGCAGCTCATCGGACGCCTGCGCGCGGATGACGCCGCCGCCGACGTAGAGCACCGGTCGCTTGGCTGCGGCGAGCAGCTGCGCCGCGGCCTGGATCTGCTTGCCGTGCGCCTTGGTGACCGGGCGGTAGCCGGGCAGGTCGACCTTGGGCGGCCAGACGAATTCGGCGCTGGCTTGCTGGCAGTCCTTGGTCACGTCGACGAGGACGGGGCCGGGGCGCCCGGTCGTGGCGATGAGGTACGCGGCCTGCAGGGTGGCCGGGATGTCCTCCGGCTTGGTGACGAGGAACGAGTGCTTGGTGATGGGCATCGTGATGCCCACGATGTCCACCTCCTGGAACGCGTCGGTTCCCATCGATGTGCTGAACACCTGTCCGGTGATCGCGAGCAGCGGCACGGAGTCCATGTGCGCGTCGGCGATCGCCGTGACGAGGTTGGTCGCGCCGGGCCCGGACGTGGCGATGCACACGCCGAGTCGGTTGCTGGATGACGCGTAGCCTTCCGCCGCGTGGCCAGCACCCTGTTCGTGCCGCACGAGGATGTGCCGGATGCCCTCCGACGACATGAGCTCGTCGTAGAACGGCATGATCGCGCCGCCGGGGAGGCCGAACACCTCCTTGATGCCGAGGTGCTCGAGGGACTTGAGGATGGCGCCGGACCCCGTGAGCACGAGCGGCTCTGCGGGTGTCGCGCCGCGTGGCGCGGTGGGAGCGCTCGGCGCGGTGGGCCGGGCGGTCGGCACGGGGATGGATTCCGTGGACATGGGTATGGGGGTCCTTAGTTGTAGCGAGTGGTCGCGGCGACGCCCGGTTACCCGGTGATGGCGCCGACGGCCGCGGAGTGCACGAGCTTCGAGTACTTGGCGAGTACGCCGCGGGTGTAGCGCGGGGGAAGGGGGTTCCAGCCGTCACGGCGAGCGGTCAGCTCCGCGGGGTCGACCAAGAGGTCGAGTGATCGAGCTGCGATATCGACCCGTATGAGATCACCATCGCGCACGAAGGCAATGGGCCCTGCGTCCACTGCTTCGGGTGCTACGTGGCCGATGCACAGTCCGGTTGTGCCGCCTGAGAATCGCCCGTCGGTCAAGAGTAATACATCTTTGCCGAGGCCAGCCCCCTTGATGGCTGCGGTGATGGCGAGCATCTCCCGCATGCCGGGACCGCCCTTGGGTCCTTCGTAGCGAATCACGACGACGTCGCCCGCACCGATGGTGCCCTCGGTGAGGGCATCCATCGCCGCGCGCTCGCGCTCGAAGACCCTCGCGGGTCCTTCGAACACGTCGGCGTCGAAACCGGCGGTCTTGACCACCGCGCCCTCGGGGGCGAGGGATCCGTGCAGCACCGTGAGTCCGCCGGTCGCGTGGATGGGGTTGTCGAGGGTGCGCAGCACCTCGCCGTCGAGGGGGTCGACAGCGAGTTCGGCGAGGTTCTCGGCCAGCGTCTTGCCGGTGACGGTGAGCGCGTCGCCGTGCATGAGCCCGGCGTCGAGCAGCGCCTTCATCAGTACGGGGAGACCGCCCTGGCGGTCGACGTCGTTCATGACGTACTTGCCGAACGGCTTGAGGTCGCCGAGGTGCGGCACCCTGTCCCCGATGCGATTGAAGTCGTCGAGGGTGAGGTCGACCTCGGCCTCGTAGGCGATGGCCAGCAGGTGGAGGATCACGTTGGTCGATCCGCCGAGCGCCATGGCCACGGCGATGGCGTTCTCGAAGGCGTGCTTGGTGAGGATGTCGCGGGTGGTGATGCCGAGGCGCAGCAGGTTGACGACGGCCTCGCCCGAGCGGTGCGCGTAGTAGTCGCGCCGACGGTCGGCGGCGGCGGGCGACGCCGAGCCGGGCAGGCTGAGCCCGAGGGCCTCGGCGACGCTGGCCATGGTGTTCGCGGTGTACATGCCGCCGCAGGCACCCTCGCCGGGCGCGAATGCGCACTCGATGCGGTGGGCGTCCTCTGGGCTCATCCGGCCGGCCTTGACGGCGCCGACCGCCTCGAACGAGTCAATGATCGTGATGTCCTTCTCGGTACCGTCGCTGAGCTTGACCCAGCCCGGCGCGATGGATCCCGCGTAGAGGAACACCGACGACAGGTCGAGCCTCGCCGATGCCATCAGCATGCCGGGGATCGACTTGTCACAGCCGGCGAGGAGCACGGAGCCGTCGAGGCGCTCGGCCTGCATGACGACCTCGACGGAGTCGGCAATGACCTCGCGGCTCACCAGGGAGAAGTGCATTCCCTCGTGGCCCATCGAGATGCCGTCGGAGACGGAGACCGTGCCGAACTGCAGCGGGTAGCCGCCACCGCCGTGCACGCCTTCCTTGGCGGCCTGCGCGAGACGGTCGAGGGAGAGGTTGCATGGCGTGATCTCGTTCCACGAGCTCGCGATGCCGATCTGCGGCTTGTCCCAGTCGGCGTCGCCCATGCCGACGGCCCGGAGCATGCCCCGTGAGGTCGTCGCCTCGATGCCGTCGGTGACGACGCGGGAGCGGGGTTTTGGGTCTATTTCAGCCATGTTACGAGTGTAGAACCCTCACACCCGGCGTTTGCCCGCCGGGGCGGCGACCCTCAGGCGCGATCGTCGCGGTCTGTGCGGTCGGTATCGACGTTCGCGCGCTCGGCGTCAGACGTCGCGCGCTCGACGTCGGCGGCGAGGTCGTCGACGAGCGACAGGTCGGCGCGGTAGTTGTCGGTGCGGTAGGCGGCACGCCCGACCATCTGCGCCGCGATGGGTGCAAGCAGCACCTGGAACAGCAACACCGGAATGAGCGTGAGGAGCACCTGCCAGCTGCGCGCCTCGATGGCGACCGCGATGACGATCGCGATGAGGCCGAGTACCTGGGGCTTGGTGGCGGCGTGCAGTCGCGCGAGCGCGTCGGGGAAGCGCACGAGGCCAACGCCCGCCGCGAGGGTGAGGAACGCGCCGACGAGCACGAGCAGCGCGGAGATGATGTCGAGGACGTCGTCGAGGCTCATGACCCCTCCTTCGTTCTGGTGCCCTGGCCTGATGCGTAGCGCGCTACCGCGATGGTCGAGAGCACGGCGGTCGCGGCGAGCACGAGCATCATCGGGATGGAGCGCTCGTGGCCGTTGTAGACCATCTCGGCTCCGACGACGAGGATCAGCGTGGTGAGCAGCACGTCGGAGGCGATCAGCCGGTCGAGCAGCGACGGCCCGACGACGATGCGGTACAGCGCGGCGAGAGCGCCGCCCGTGAAGAGCACGCCGATCGTGATGTAGAGCACGCCCAGGGTGACGGTCATCGGATGCTCCTCAGGTCGGCTGACGAGCCGAACGCGCGCACCAGCATCCGTTCGGTCTTCAGGGCTGCGTCGCGAACGGCCTGCACCCCGTCGGCGTCACGGGTGTTGAGGGCGTGGAAGTAGATGATGGAGCGCCTCCTGTCGACATCGAGGGCGTAGGAGCCCGGCATCAGCGACATCGCGATGGCGGTGAGGGTCAGCACGATGTCGGAGCGGGTTCTGAGCTGCACGGCGATGATCGAGTTCTTCACGTCGCGGCGCCCGAGCAGCGCCTGCGCGGCGACCTGGAACGACGCGATGGTGAGCTCGAACAGGAACTGACCGAGGAACGCCACGAACCAGAGCGGGTTCGTGCGGCCGGAGAGCTGGATCGGCGGCAGGTAGAAGAACCGCATGACCACGACGGCGAGCACAGCGCCGGTCGCGAGGTTGAGCCAGGAGATATTGCCCCACAGCAGCATCCACAGGATGACCAGCACGACGAACAGGGGCGCCTGCTCCCAGTAGGTGCGGCGGTCGCTGGGAACCGAGGGGTGGAGGTCACCGGCGTCGACCGCCGAGCCGACCGCGACGGTGCCGTTGCCGTTGCCGTTGCCGTCACTCATCGTTCGACCCGGGGAAGACGACGTCGACGTAGTACGACGGGCCCTCGAGGTTCTCGCCGGCACGGGCGCTGATCGCGTAGAGCGGGCCGGCGAACACGGTCAGTGCGACGCTGACGACGACCATGCCGGCGGTCGCTGCGGTCATGAGCTTCGGGGTGGTGCGATTGACCTGCGTCGTCGTCGCCCCAGGGGCCTCGCTGACATTGGCCAGCAGGTCGGACTCGTAGCCCTCGACGTCGGAGGCGGGGCGCCAGAACGCGAGGTTCCAGACCCTAACCAACGCGTACAGGGTGAGCAGCGACACGGCGGCGCCCGCAGCCATCAGGATGTAGGCGAGCGGGGTGCCCTGCTCGGCGCTGGCCTGGAAGAGGGCGAGCTTGCCGAGGAAGCCCGAGAACGGCGGGATGCCGCCCAGGTTCAGCGCGGGCACGAAGAACAGCACGGCGATCAGCGGGGCGGCCTTGAGCAGCCCGCCGAGCTGGTTGATCGACGTGCTGCCGCCCCTGCGCTCGATCAGGCCGGCGGCGAGGAACAGGGTGGTCTGAACCACGATGTGATGGACGATGTAGAAGATCGCCGCCGAGGTGCCCGCGGCGGTGCCGAGGGCGACGCCGAGGATCATGTAGCCGATGTGGCTGACCAGGGTGAACGAGAGCAGCCGCTTGATGTCGGCCTGCGCCACGGCGCCGAGCACGCCGATCACCATGGTCAGCAGGGCGAGCACCATCAGCGCCGGGTTGAGTTCGGGGCCGGGGAAGATCAGGGTCTCGGCGCGGATGATCGCGTAGACGCCGACCTTGGTGAGCAGGCCGGCGAAGACCGCGGTGACCGGCGCGGGCGCCGTCGGGTAGGAGTCCGGCAGCCAGAACGACAGCGGGAACACCGCCGCCTTGATGCCGAACGCGACCAGCAGGCTCACGTGCAGGATGATCTGCACATCGACGGGGATGCCGCCCATGCGCTCCGAGATCTGGGCGATGTTCACCGTGCCGACCGCGCCGTAGATCATGGCGATCGAGGCGAGGAACAGCACCGACGAGAGCAGGCTCACGATGATGTAGGTCGTGCCGGCACGGATGCGCTGCTCGGTGCCGCCGAGGGTGATGAGAACGTAGCTCGCCACCAGCAGGATCTCGAATCCGACGTACAGGTTGAACAGGTCGCCCGCGATGAACGCGTTGAATACGCCCGCCGCCAGGATCAGGTAGGTCGGGTAGTAGATGGAGACCGGGGTCTCGCTGTCACCGTCGGCGAGGCCCTGCCCGACCGAGAAGATCAGCACCGCGAGCAGCACGGTCGCCGAGACGACGAGCATGAGGGCCGACAGCCGGTCGACGACGAGCACGATGCCGAACGGCACCTCCCAGCCGCCGAGCTCCATCACCAGCGGGGCGTCACCGTCGACGACGACCAACAGGATCACGCTGATCACGAGCACCGCGGTGAGCGCACCGATGGTGAGCAGGCGCTGCACGCCGGGGCGACGTCCGACGATGAGGGCGAGGGCCGAGGCGACGAGCGGGATGAGGACGACGAGGGGAACGAGCGAAATCATCGCGTGCCTCCGTTCGTCGTGCCGTCTGCGCTGGTGACCGGTTCGTCTGCCGCTTCGACGCGTGGTTCGACACCTGGCGCGTCGTCGGGCAGCGCCTCCGGGCTGTCGCGCATGGCCACGTCGGCCACGTCGTCTTCGAGGTTGTCTTCAGACGAGAGCCGCCACGAGCGGTAGAGCAGTGCCATCAGAAAGGCGGAGACGCCGAACGTGATGACGATCGCCGTGAGGGTGAGTGCCTGCGGCAGCGGGTCGGTCATCTCGGCGGCGTCGACTCCCCCGCCGACCAGCGGCGCGAGGCCGGCTGGCCCCGCGACGATCATCAGCAGCAGGTTGGTGGCGTTGCCCACCATGAGGAATCCGAGGATCACCCGGGTGAGGCTGCGTTCGAGCATCAGGTAGATGCCGCACGAGTACAGCACCGCCATGATGACGACGAGGGTCAGTGACGCGCTCACGAGACGGTCCTTTCCGTCTGTGGTGTGGTGTCGGGGGCATCGGCTTCTGGCATCACTGACCTCGCAGTGCCGTCTTCTTCGAGGTCGCGGTCGACCTGGGCGCCGAGGCTGCGCAGCACGTCAAGCACCAGGCCGACGACGACGAAGTAGACGCCGACGTCGAAGATGGTGGATGACACGAACTCGATGTGCCCGAACAGCGCCACTTCCGCCTCCCAGAACTGCGAGGTGAGGGCGTCGAGTCCGAAGAACAGGGGAACGACCGCCGCGCCGGTGGCGAGGATGAGCCCTGCCCCGAGCATCTTGCCCGCGTCGATCGGTGCCGCGGCGGCGAGCTCGTGCCTGCCGCCCGCGAGGTAGCGGGCGACGAGGGCGAGGCCGGCGACCAGGCCACCGGCGAAGCCGCCGCCGGGAGCGTTGTGGCCGGCGAAGAGCAGGTACACCGACACCACGATGGTCGCGTGGAAGGTGAGGCGAACGACGACCTCGAGCAGGATCGAACGGTTCTCGGGGGCGATGGTGCGCCCGGCGAGCAGCCAGGACGTGCGGGGGTTGTCGGAGCCGGATTCGGCCTTGGCCTGGATGCGGCGCTCTTTCATCTCCGCCTTCGCGGCGCGGCGGCGGCCCTTGGTCTCGTCGTCGGCGCGCCCACTGATGAAGATGAGGCTGGCGACGCCGGTCGCGGCGGCGATGATGACCGACAGCTCGCCCATGGTGTCCCAGCCGCGGATGTCGACCAGCGCGACGTTGACGACGTTGCGTCCATGCGCCTCGATGTACGACAGCTCTGGCCAGGCCAGCGAGATGGGGTCGGCCGTTCGGGCACCGAGGGCGACCAGCGCGGCGACGCCCATGATGAGTCCGACCGAGATGCCGATGGCGGCGCGGATGCCGCGGCTGCCGGTGCCGTTGCGGTGGCCGAGGCGTGCGGGCAGGCGACGCAGCACGAGCACGAACGCGACGAGGGTCACGACTTCGACCAGGGCCTGCGTGAGGGCGAGGTCGGGGGCACCCTGCAGGGCGAACAGGGCCGACATTCCGAACCCGGTCACGCCGACCAGCAGCACGCCCTGGAACCGCTTGCCCGCGCGGGTGGCCGCGATGGCGGCGACGATCATCACGACGCCGATGGCGACCTGGGCCGTGGAGTCCCACGGGCGGACCGCCGCCGGCCAGGTGCCGTTGAGGGCGAGCGCGGTTCCCATCGCGACGACGAAGACGAGCAGGATGACGCCGAGGTAGAAGGGCAGCGAGCCACGCTGGGTGAGGCTCGTGGTGCGTGCCGAGATGCGGTCGATCGAGCGCATGGTCTGCCAGTAGACGCCATCGGCGGTGGGCACGCCGCTCAAGCGCTCCTGCACGGCGATGACGCGGTTGCGCGCCACGAAGAGCAGGATTCCGACCAGGATGCTGCCTGCCGAGATGAACAGGGCGGGCTCGAGTCCGTGCCACAGCGCGAGGTAGTACCCCTCGCCCTCGACGGGGGCGACGCTGTCGGCGTACCCGTCGATCGCGTCGTCGATGGCGGGCGCGAGGAACCCGAGCACCAGGCCGCTCGCGGCGAGGAGGGCCGGCGAGAACATGAACGCGGCACCGGCGTCGCCGTCGCCGACCGGGTCGACGTCCTTCTTGCGGGCGAACGCCCCCCAGAAGAACCGGATGCTGTACGCGACGGTGAGGGCGGAGCCGATGGCGACGCCGACGAGCGCGATCCAGCCCCAGGCGTCGCCCGCCTCCCCACCCTCGAGCAGCGAGGTGAAGATGGCTTCCTTGGCCACGAACCCGAAGGTGGGCGGGAGGCCCGCCATCGAGGCGAGCGCGAGCACGGTGAGCGTCGCGAGCACGGGCTCCCGGCGGCCGAGCCCGGAGATCTTGCGCAGGTCGCGCGTTCCGACGCGGTGGTCGACGATGCCGACGAGGAGGAAGAGCGCGGACTTGAACAGCGCGTGGGCCAGCAGCAGCGCGAGGCCCGCCAGCGCGGCGTCCCTGGTCCCGTATCCGAGTACCACGGTGAGGAACCCGAGCTGGCTGACGGTGCCGTAGGCGAGGACGAGCTTGAGGTCGGTCTGGCGCAGGGCCGTCCAGCCGCCGAGCAGCATGGTGAACACGCCGAGGCCGACGAGCACGGGCTGCCAACTCGGCGTCTCGGCGAACCCGGGCGACAGGCGGGCGATGAGGTAGATGCCGGCCTTCACCATGGCCGCGGCGTGCAGGTAGGCACTCACCGGGGTCGGTGCCGCCATCGCGGCGGGCAGCCAGAAGTGGAACGGGAAGATCGCCGACTTCGAGAGCGCCCCGACGAGTACGAGCATGACCGATGTCGTGACGAGCGAATTGGATGGCGCGGTCGCGATGATCTCCGAGAGCAGCGACGTTCCCGTCTCGACCGCCAGGATCACGAGCCCCACGAGCATGACGAGTCCGCCGAGGGTGGTGACGAGCAGCGCCTGCAGGGCCGCACCCCGGCTGGTCTTGCTCGAGGTGTAGTGGCCGATCAGCAGGTAGGAGAAGACGCTGGTGGCCTCCCAGAACACGAAGAGCACGAAGACGTCGTCGGCGACGACCAGTCCGTACATCGACCCGGCGAAGGCGAGGAGGATGCCGGCGAAGCGCCCGAGGTGCTTCTCGTCCTTGCCGAAGTACTGGGCGCAGTAGAGCATGACGAGGCTGCCGACGCCCGAGACGATGAGGGCGAGCACCCACGACAGCGTGTCGAGGCGGGTGGCGATGACCACGCTGAGATCGGGGATCCACGCGATGCTCTCGCGAACCTCGTCGCCGCGCAGGATCGCGGGGCCCACCGAGATGGTGTGCACGAATGCGGCGAGGGGCACCGTGGCGGCGACCAGGAATACCCGGCGGCCGAGAATCTTGGCCAGGGCGGGCAGGAATGCAGAAACAATCGCGAAGACGGCGAGGAGGATCGTCACGTGTCCCCCACTTCGTCAGATCGGCGAATGGACTGGCGAAGGGGTGTCTGGAGCCTCCGGCAGCTGGGTCAAGCCTACCCGACGCCCCCTGATGACCCCGACGGCGGTCCCCCGGACGGTGGACCGACCGGGGGACACGCTGGCGTCGCGCGGGGGTATTGCCGGCGTACCGCTACTGCTCGTGAACGTCGCCCTCGCGCAGGTCGGCGAGCAGCGCGAGAGCGCGTGCGACGTCTTTCGGTCCGGGAACCCGGTAGTTGGCGAGGGTCGATCCCTCCCCGCTCTTGAGACCGAGGTCGTCGGCGCCGAGCGCCGCGAAGGCGTCTTCGTCGGTGACGTCGTCGCCGGCGTAGAACACGGCGGTGGCTTTCGTGTACTCGCGGAGGTGTTCGACGGCTTCGCCCTTGGTGGTTGACCGCACCGAGAATTCGAGCACGTTCTTGCCGGAGCGCACGGTGAGGTCGTCGAGCTCGGCCGCGGTCTCCTTCATGGCGACGAGGTGCGCCATGCGGCTGTCCTTCTCGGTGGCGAGGCGGGTGTGCAGGGCGAACCCGGCCGGCTTCTTCTCGAGCCACACCTCGTCGAGCGAGTCGGCGACGTCGGCGAGCACGTCGTGCAGAACCCCGACGTTCTTGATCTCCTGGGTGTCGAGGTCGACGGTGAAGTCGGGGGTGTCGAGGCGCAGCTCGATGCCGTGCGAGCCCACGAGCAGCGTGGTGTCCGGCAGGTCGGCGACCTTCTCCAGGCTGCGGATGGCCCGCCCGGAGACCAGTGCGACCCTGGTGTGGGGCATGGCGAGGAGACGCAGTACCGCTTCGCGCGCTTCGGGGGTCGCCCGCGCACGCTCGGGGTCGTCGACCTCGGGCGCGAGGGTGCCGTCGAAGTCGAGGGCCACCAGCAGGCGCCTGGTCCTCGCGAGTTCGCGCATCGCCCCGACGAGGGGCTCCGGCAGGCGGGAGTACCGGGGTGGGGTGTCTACGTCGACCATGGGGTTCAGCCTCTCCGGCCGTCTGCTGCGCTGTCGTTCAGTACGTCGAGGAATTCGCGCGACCACTTCTCGACGTCGTTGCCGAGCACGCGCTTGCGCAGTGAGCGCATGCGCGCCGACCGCTCGCGGTCTGGCATCGCGATGGCGCCGAGGATGGCCTCCTTGAGGCCGTCGATGTCGTGCGGGTTGATCAGCACGGCCTTGCTGAGCTCGTCGGCCGCCCCGGCGAACTCGCTGAGCAGGAGCACGCCGTCGTCGTCGAAGCGGGTGGCGACGTATTCCTTGGCGACGAGGTTCATACCGTCGCGCAGTGCGGTGACCAGCATGATGTCGGCCGCAAGGTACAGCGCGGCCATCTCCTCGCGCGGGTAGCCGTGGTGGTGGTAGCTGATCGCCGTGTGGCTGATGGTCGCGAAGTCGCCGTTGATGCGGCCGACGGTGAGTTCGATCTCGTCGCGTAGCCGCATGTAGGTCTGCACGCGCTCGCGGCTCGGGCTGGCCACCTGCACGAGGGTGACGTCTTCGACCGCGACGCTGCCGTCGGTGAGCAGCTCGCCGAACGCCTTCAGCCGGTGGCCGATGCCCTTCGTGTAGTCGAGCCTGTCGACCCCGAGCATGATCGTCTTGGGGTTGCCGAGGTCGGCGCGGATCTGCCTGGCGCGGGCCTGCACCGACGGGGTACGGGCGAGGTCCTCCCACGATGCGGAGTCGATGGAGATCGGGAACGCCTTGGCGATCACCGGGCGGAATTCCTTGGCCCGGCGGATCGGGGCGGTGACCCGCACGCCCTCGGAGTCGTCGACGAGGGGCACCTCGATGATCGGGCTCTTGGTGGTGTAGCCCTTCAGCCGCCGCACGGCGCGCGAGAAGTTGTTCGCATCGGCGACCCGCTGGAACCCGATCACGTCGGCGCCGAGGAGGCCCTCGATGATCTGGGTGCGCCAGGGCAGCTGCGAGTAGATGCCGTAGGGCGGGAACGGGATGTGGTCGAAGAAGCCGATCGTGAGGTCGGGGCGCAGCAGCCGCAGCATCTTGGGCACGAGCTGCAGCTGGTAGTCCTGCACCCACACGACGGCACCGGGCGCACTCGCGGCGGCGGCAGCCTCGGCGAACCGCTGGTTCACCTCGACGTAGGTATCCCACCACTCGCGGTGGTAGGTGGGCGGCGCGATGACGTCGTGGTAGAGCGGCCAGAGCGTGTCGTTCGAGAAGCCCTCGTAGTAGTTCTCGACGTCGCGGGCGCTCAGGCGAACCGGGACGACCTGGATGCCGTCACTGTCGAACGGCTCGAAATCGAGGTCAGGCTGCCCCGACCACCCGATCCACGCGCCGTCGCGGGCGCGCATCACGGGCTCGAGGGCGGTGACGAGCCCCCCGGGCGACTGCTGCCAGCTCGCGGATCCGTCGGGCGCGACGACGCGGTCGACGGGCAGTCGGTTGGACACCACGACGAAGTCGTAGTCCCCCGGTGGACGTTCGGCTGTCTGTGTCATCGAGTGTGCCCACGTTGTGTCGAATCGCCCGAGTGGCGTCGCCTCATGAGCGCTGCCAAGGTTATCAGCCCGCCGTAACCGGCCTGACTCGACCGGCGGTGGTGGAGCCCTCCCGGCTCGCCGTCACGGGCACCGCGAGGATCGCGGCATTGCTGGTGCGGCGGGCACGGCGGGCGGCGCTGAGGGTGAGCATGGCGCTGACGACGCCGAAGCCGAGCAGCACCACGGTCGAGGTGAGCAGCACGCTGGCACCCGATCCGGCGATGATCGCCTGCATTCCCGAGACGGCATAGGTGAGCGGCAGCAGCGGGCTGAGCACCTCGAACGGGCCGGCGAGCAGCTCGACCGGGTACAGGCCGCCCGTCGCGGTCACCTGCAGTGCGAGCAGCACGACCGACACGACGAGGCCGGCTCGACCGAACCACGCCACCAGCAGCTGGTGGAACGCGGTGAACGCGATGGAGGTGAGCAGGCTGAACCCGAGGGTCAGTGGCAGCAGCGCCCAGTCGACGCCGAGCGCGACGTGCAGCATCGCGACGAGGATGACGGCCTGGATCGCCGCGATGCCCGCCGCCTTGGCGAGTGTCGACAGCACCAGGCGCCTAGTGCTTCCCGTCGACGCCATCGCGTTCCTGGTTGCCCGGCGCGCCACCATCACGATGGCGAGGGCGCCGATCCACAGTCCGATGGGCACGAGGAAGGTCGCGATGATCCTGCCGATCGACGACACCTCGTTCTCGCGCTGCACGTCGACGGCCACGGGTTCGGTGACGACGTCGACGGTCGCCGCCGCGGCATCTCCGTCCATCGCGGGCACCGAGTCTGCACCCGTGCGCAGGCCAGCGGCGAGTTCACCGGCACCGGTGGCCAGTGCGGTGGCTCCGGATGCCGCAGACTGCGCGCCCGTCGTGAGGTCGCCGAGTCCCCCGGCGAGCGAATCGGCTCCGGTGGTCAGCCCGGACGAACCGGCAGCCAGGCGCGACGCCCCGGTGGCGCTCTGCGAGATGCCGCCCTGGATGCCGGTGATGCCGCTCGCGGTCTGCGAGGCGAGCGTCGGGCCGTTGGCCGCGAGGCCGGTGAGGTTGCCCGAGAGGGCACTCAGGGTGGCGACGGCGATGGGGTCGTTCGCCAGGTTGTCGTCGGTGAGCAGGGCCGTGGCATCCGCAATCGGCCCGGCGAGGGCGCTGACGCCCGAGGTGTAGTCGGTGACGCCGGTGCTGATGCCGCTGAGGCCGCTGGCCCCGGTGTCGAGCTGGGCGAGGCCGCTGCTGAGGGAGGAGACCCCCGAGGTATAGGTGCGCACGCCGGAGGCGAGGCTGGTCGCACCGGTCTGGGCGGACTCCGCGCCGGTCGCGAGTTCGCCGAGCCCGTTGCCGAGGTCGGTGGCGCCGGTGGCGATGCCGTCGGCGCCGTCGGCTGCCGTTCCGAACGATTCGCCCACCGAGCCGATGCTCGAGTAGATGCCGGTGAGGTACTGGGCGGTGATCTCACGGCCGAAGGTGGAGGCGAGGCCCGTTCCGACGGTTTCGGCGGCGATCGAGGCGAGGTAGCTGTGCGCGTCGTCGGTGCTGATCGACAGCTGTGCCTGGCGCGGGTCGTCGGACTGCAGCGACAGGATCGACTCGGAGAAGTCCTGCGGCACTGTCAGCACGGCATAGACCTCACCGGCGGCGAGCGCCTCCTCTGCATCCTCTGCGTTGGTGATCTGCCAGTCGAACGCGTCGTTGTCTTCGCTCGTGAGCTCGGTGACGAGCTGCCGTCCGGCGAATACGGGCGTCTCGGATCCGTCGGCGGCCGTCTGGTAGACGAGCTCGTCGGAGTTGACGATCGCGGCCGGGATGGTGTCGAAACGGTCGTCGGCCTGGCTGAGGGCACCGATGAAGAAGCCGGCCACGGCGAGGGGAACCACGGTGACGATGGCCAGCGCGGCCGTGCGGCGCCGACGGCGCTTCGCGGGGGTGACGGGGGTCAGGCTCATGATGCGCTGCCTTTCGCGATGGATGCCGCGGCTGATGGTGCCAACGGAAGCGGGCCGCCCGGAATGGCGACGACGATGACGGGCCTGCCCGCGGAGTCGCGGGTGCCGGTGCCCGCGGTCGCCGAGGATCCGACGATGACGGTGGTGGATACGGGAGCGAGCCTCGACACGATGTCGAGGAACGTGGCGGTGTCTGCCGGGTCGGCGAACGGGTCGCTGAGGTCGAGCATCACCACCGGGGTGCGTTCGGCGATCGCGGCCGCGGCGAGCGCGACCGCCCGCTCGAGCTGGGGCAGCTGCGACACCAGGGTGTCCGGCGTCACGGCGACGGGGGTGCGCGCGGCACCCTGGGCGGCGTGGGCGCCGGCCGTGCGGGTCGCGGCCGAGCGCTCGATCGCCTCGGTCACCAGCTGCGTCCAGGCCGCGGCCTGGCTGCGCAGCGACCCGCTGCGGAACACCGACCCGGTCAGTTCGAGGCGTTCGCTGATGAGCTCACCGATCGTGACCTCGCCGTCGCCGCGGTCGCTCCTGCCGGTGTCGGCGATGGCGACGAGCCTGCCGACCTCCGACATCTCCGACGGCAGTGGATGCCCCGCCACCTGCGCGAGGCCCGATACGGGTTCGAGGCGGCCGGCGAGCGTCGCCGCGAGCAACCGGCGGTCGAGCGGGGCACCGGAGGTCAGCACCAGGGCACCCTGGGGCACGCTGAGGTCAATCGGCCCGACGCCGCGCTCCGCGGTTCCGACGACGAGCTCCCGCGCGGTCATCTGGGCGGCGGTCTGGGTCTCGGCCCATTCGATGGCCTCGCGGTGCTCGCGCAGCTTCTCGCCCTCGATGTCCATGTCGGGCAGGAGGCGGCCGAGCCAGGCAGGCAGCCACCAGGCCGAGCGGCCCAGCAGGGTCATCACGGCGGGCACCAGGGTCATCCGCACCAGGAACGCGTCGAACGCGATACCGACGGCGAGCCCGAGCGCGATGGGCTTGATGGTGCCGGAGCCCTCGGGAACGAAGGCGAAGAAGACGAAGAACATGATGAGCGCGGCGGCGGTGACCACGCGGGCCCCGTTGCCGAACCCACGGCGCACCGCGGAGCGCGCGTTGCCGCTCTTGACGAATTCCTCGCGCATGCCGGAGACGAGGAACACCTCGTAGTCCATGGCCAGGCCGAACAGCACGGCCATCAGCAGGATGGGCATGAAGCTCAGGATGGGCCCGGGGTTCTCCACGTTGAGGAGTTCGCTGAACCAGCCCCACTGGAAGATCGCGACGACGACACCGAACGAGGCGACGACCGAGAGCAGGAAGCCCAGGGCGGCCTTGATCGGCACGAGTACCGACCGGAACACCATCATCAGCAGCACGATGGAGAGGCCGACCACGATGAGGCCGAACGGCACGAGGGCGTTGGTGAGGCGGTTCGAGATGTCGATGCCGACGGCGGTCGTGCCGGTGACCGTGATGGCGGTGTCGAACTCGTCCTGCAGCTCCGGCGCGATGTCGCGGATGGCCTGCACGAGGTCCTTGGTCTCTGCCGCGTCGGGTGCGCTCTCGGGGGTGACCTGGATGATCGCGGTGTCGAGGCCGGGGTCGGGGATGCCCTGGCTGACGGAGGCGACGTCGTCGAGCTCGCCGAGTCGGTCGCCGATGGACTCGAGGTCGGCGATGAAGTCGGTGGTCTGGGTGATGTCGACGGCGACGACGAGCGGGCCGTTGAAGCCTGGACCGAAGCCCTCGCTGACGAGGTCGTACGCCTCGCGCTGGGTGCTGCCCTCCGGCTCCGACCCGCCGTCGGGCAGGTTGAGGTCGAGGCTGAGCGCGGGGATGGCAAGGGTGCCGAGGATGGCGACGACGCCGACGGTGGCGAGGATCGGGGCGCGCATCACGAGCGACACCCAGCGCAGGCCCATGGTCTGGCGCGGCTTGGTGAAACCAGCCTCCGCGGTGACGGCGGGGGCGGCATCCATCCCCCCCCCATCGGGCTGGTGGGGCTGCGCCCTCGCCCCGCGGTAGGCCCCCCACCCCGGCCGCTGGGCGGGGTTTCCACCCCTCTCCTGTACACACTTGCCAG
>NZ_JAALGE010000016.1 GCF_011057645.1 Marisediminicola senii
CCGCGGTGCGCCCCCCCACGACCCCGGCCTGCACGATGACCCGCACGTCGTCGGCCCGCCGCCCGTGCCGCACGGCGGCGTCGCGCATCTGCTGGGCGTTGCGGCGGTAGTCGTCTGCGGTGCGCCCGCCGGTGAACACGATCTCGGCGTGCCGGCCGGCGAACTCGATGCCGGCCGGCGACCCGGTGGCCTGGTACAGCACGGGGGTGCGCTGCGGTGACGGCTGGCTGAGGTGCGGGCCCGCCACCCTGAAGTTCGAGCCGACGTGGTTGATGTAGCGCACCTTGGTCGGGTCGGTGTAGACGCCGGCCGCGGCATCCCGAATCACGGCGTCGTCGTCCCACGACCCCTCCCACAGCTTGTAGACCACGTCGAGGTATTCGTCGGCGAGGGCGTAGCGGCGGTCGTGGTCGATTTCGCCGTCGAGGCCGAAGTTGCGGGCGGCGTTGGGCAGGTAGGAGGTGACGATGTTCCAGCCGACCCGGCCCTTGGTGAGGTGGTCGAGGGTGCTCATGCGGCGGGCGAACGAGAACGGCGGCTCGTAGGTGGTCGAGAAGGTGACCCCGAAGCCGAGGCCCTTCGTGACCGCGGCCATCGCGGGGATCACCAGCAGCGGGTCGTTGCTCGGCAGCTGCAGTCCCTGCTCGAGGGCGGTGTCGAGGCCGCCGCGAAAGGTGTCGTACGCGCCGACGACGTCGGCGAGGAAGACGCCGTCGATGCCGCCCGATTCGAGCAGCTGCGCGAGCTCGGTCCAGTACTCGATGTCGGTGAAGCGGTGCCGGTTGTTGTCGGGCAGCCGCCACAGGCCGTGCGTGATGTGGCTGACGGTGTTCATCTCGAACAGGTTGACGATGAGCTGCTTCGGCTCGGTGCTTCTGGGCCCAGGGCTGGCTGCTGCGGTTGTCATGTACTCATCTTCTGTGGTGGATGCTGCGGCTGAACAATCGGCGCGGTGCCCGGCTCACCGCGGCGTCGAACGACGGCTGCCGCCGACCCGGTCTTCCCGGGCCGACGGCAGCCGTCGTCATCGTGCTGTGGTGCCTAGCCCGCGTTGTCGGCGCTGCGGCGACGCGCGACCAGGATCACTCCCAGGCCGAGCAGCATCATGGCCAGCACGCCCATGGCGAGCGCGTCGGTTCCGGTGAGCGCGAGGCCCCCGGTCGACGAGCCGCCCGCGGTGCCGGAGCCTGAACCCGATCCGTTGCCGGAGCCCGTTCCCGCGCCGGCGCCGCTGCCCGTGCCGCCGTTGCCGGAGCCCGTGCCGCCGTTGCCGCTGCCCGTGCCGCCGGAGCCGGAGCCGTTGCCGGCGCCCGTTCCGCCGTTACCGGTGCCCGGCGTGGTGCCCGGGTCCGTTCCGGGGTCGGTGCCTGGGTCGGTTCCGGGGTCGGGAACGACCACGGCGGAGCCAGCAACCAGTTCGCCGACGCCCCAGCGGGCGGTGGACTGGTATCCGGTGCCCGACGGGTCGGCCCAGCTCGTGATGCCGACGCGTGCACTGGCCGTGGCGTCGTTCACCTGGAAGTCGAGGCCGTGGAAGGTTCCCACGCCGCCTTCTTCGAGCAGGCTGATCGATGCCTCGACGATGTAGCCGCCATCGACAGCGGTCGTCGCGCTGGTCACCCGGTTCACCTGGAACGCCTCGTCACCGGTTCCGACCGATACCACGTTCGCCGCACTGATGCGGATCTGCGTGTCGTCGTAGCGGTACGAGCCGTTCTTGTAGTTTCCGGCGTCGACGAAGATCTCGACCGAGTCCTGGATCCAGGGGTCGGATCCCGACACGTCGACGACGTCGTCGAACACCTCGGCGAGCACGTAGAGCGTCGAACCGTTCCACAGCGTGCGCACCTCGGCCTGCGCGGTGTCGGTGCCGTCGACCTGCTTCGACGTCGTCACCGTCTGGGCGTTCGCCCACGCGGCGTCGACCTCGGCATCGACGGTCGGTGCGGCTTCGGCCTCGCCGACCTCGACGAACGACAGCTCCTCGATCAGGGTGACGGTACCCAGTGCACCGGCACTGTTCCACCCGATGGTCGTGGCGCCGTCGATCACGCGGGCGTCGAACTGTACGGTGTTGCCCTCGGCCTGCGGGGTGGTGAATGGCAGGTGCGCCACCACGGTGTACCCCCCGTCGCCTTCGGTCGCGACCGCATCGACGTCACCGCTGCCATCGCGGTTGATCGTGACGGTCTCACCCGCGTAGTCGAACTGCACGGCGTCGGTGGCATCCACTGTCGCGTCGTCGACCGAGACGTATGCGGTGAGGTGGTCCGGTGCCCAGCGCAGCTGGAACCCGGCGGTGTCCTCGATCAGGTTGAGCGGCAGCCGCTCCCAGTCGCGGGCCGAGGTGGCCTCGTCGTCGAGTTCGACGTCGCCGGCGAACACGTTCGCGGTGCGCAGCCGGGTGGGCAGCTCGGCGCTGTCGACGATGCCGTAGTAGGCGGGCTTCGCCTGGTAGGCGTCGTCGAAGGCCAGCGGTCCACCGTTGGCTGCACGCCAGCTACGTCCGTCGGTGAGGCCCCAGAGGGTCACCGAGAACAGCTGGTCGGCGTTCTCCCTGAAGATGCGGAAAGCGTCGCGGTAGTAGTAGCCCTGCTCGATGAAGTTGGCCTCGGTCTCCGGCACGCCGGTGGTGACGTCGAGTTCCGTGACCGCCTGCGTCAGGCCGAGCGGCGTGAAGCGATCGATGGCGGCTTCGAGCGCCGCGACCGGGGTCGCGAGGCTCACGTGGAACTGGTGGCCGACGCCGTCGATGGGAACGCCGCGCTGCAGCATCCGTTCGATCAGGGCCAGGTAGCGACCCTGCTTGCCGTCCTGCTCGGTGTTGTAGTCGTTGATGAACAGCGTCACGGGGCGGTCGCTGCCTGCGGCGGCGTACTCCTCGTTGAACGCCTCGTCGGCGTACTGGAAGGAGAGGTCGATGAACTCTTCACCCAGGATGCGATACCACTCGCTGCGGCGCAGTCCGTCGTCGAACTCGCCGCTGTCGGAGACGACCTCGTTCACGACGTCGAACGCCGTGAGGGGGTTGGTCTCGCTGCCGAACTCTCCGTAGCTGCTCAGCGACTCGGCGACGGCGAAGATGTGGGTGCGCATGCGCTCCCGCAGGATCGCCTTGTCGGCCTCGCTGGTGGTGAGGTCGACTCCCGCCTCGTCGTCGAAGAACCACGCCGGTGTCTGGCTGTGCCAGACGAGGGTGTGGCCGTAGACGTCGAGGTCGTTCTCCTGGGCGAACGTCATGAGCGCGCCGACCTCGGGGTTCGGGCGGAACGTGCGGTCCGCCGCGTACCAGGCCTCAGGCTTCATGTAGTTCTCCGACGTGAGCTGCCCGAAGTGACGGGTGGTCAGCTCGGCCGCGGTGCCGCCGGTCTCACGGCTGTCGATGGCGACGCCGACCGGAAAGTCGACGGTGTCCTTGATAGGCGTGATGTCCTGCACCTCGCCGGCCGTCTGTGCCGTCACGGTGACGTCGTCGATCAGCAGGTCGGAGGTGTTGGTGCCGTTGTAGTTCGTCTCGAAGTACAGCTGGATGGCGTCGAAGTCTGCCGCCTGGAAGGTCGCGGAGACCTCGGTCCAGCCGGTGTTGGTGATCCCGGCGAACTGGCTGACCGTCTCGTAGACCGTGGTGCCCTCGTTGGTGCGTGCGGCGCTGAGCCACACGGCGTCCGTGGGCTGGCCGGTCGCGAACTTCACCCAGGCGGTGAGCGTGTAGCTCGTGCCGGGGGTCAGGATGTCGCTCATGTCGCGGGCGAGCCCGCTCCCCTGCGACTTGCGCTCGGTCACGATCGCGGCCTGCGCACCAGTGTGCGATTCGGCGGTGGTGACGCCGGCGACCGGGTCGCCCTGCGCGTCGGCGCGAGCCACCCAGCCCTGCAGGCCGTCTTCGAAGTCGAAGACCGTCGCGCCCGGTGCGGGCACGGTCGGGTCGGTCGGGTCGGTCGGGGCGTCGAGGGCTCCGACGGGCAGGGTGAAGGTCCAGCCATCGGCGAGACGCTCGGAGACCACCGTGGTGACGGCCTGGAGCGTTCCGCTGCGGTCGCCGCCGCCATCGTGCGTGAGCACGACCTCGCCGGGCTTCATGGCCGTGCGGAGGCTGGCAGTGAGGATGTCGACGTCCTGCTCCGCCCAGTCACCGATGGTGTTGGTGACGGCGAGGGGCTGCATTCCGAGCGCGACGGCGACGGCGGGGGTCTGTCCCCAGCTGCCGTTCGGTGCACGGAAGAACGGAACCTGGGCGTTCGGGTCACCGAGCGCGGTGCGGATGATCGCGAGGTTGGCGACGAGCTTCTCCTGCACCTCGGCCGGCGTGAGGCTTCCCATGTCCTCGTAGTCGGTCGAGTGGTTGCAGATCGTGTGGCCCTCGTCGACCATGCGGTTCAGCAGCGCGGCTCCCCCGGGAGCCGTGACGTTCTGGCCGATGACGCAGAAGGTCGCCGAGATGTCGTTCTCGCCGAGGTAGTCGAGCAGCGCACCGGTGGTGGCGCCGTTCGGTCCGTCGTCGAAGGTCAGTGCCGAGACGTTGCCGGTGCCCTGCGCTGCCGCGACCGGGGCGACCGTCGGGTTGACGGCGCCGCCGGGCACGAAGCCCGCGGGCAGGCCCGGTGTCGGAGTCGTGGTGTCGGCGGGAACGCCGGAGATGACGACGTCGTCGACGAGGTAGTCGAACGGCGTCGCCGGGTCAGCCGGGGCGACGAACGCTGACCCGAGGTAGACCTGCAGGGCGGTGGTGTCGGCGTTCGCGGGAACGGTGAAGGTTCCTTCGACGTCGGTCCAGGCATCCGCCGTGATGGTGGCGTTGCCCGCCCACGTGTAGGCGGGCTTGACGACGAAGCGCATGCTCGCCGATCCCGCCGTTCCCTCAGCGAGCCTGGCGCGCATCGAGAAGGTGTATTCGCTACCTGGTGCGAGGGAGAGGGCTCCTGGAGCACTCTGGATCCCGTCGAAGTCGGTGGTGCGGTCGGAGACCCGCAGCGCGGTGTCACCGTCGACGTCGACGTAGGACAGCGTGGGGTTGCCGCTCTGCTGCCAGCCTCCCAGTGTCTCGTCGTCGAAGTTGCTGGACAGGATGACTTCCGGTTCCGCGGCCGCGGCGGGAACGGCGACGCCGATCCCTGCCAAGACCATGACACCGGACAATAAGCCGGCTCCGAAAGTTTCGAGTGGGGTACGACGTTTCACGGCGCTCCTTTGCGCTTGCTTTGAGGACCCGCCCACCATAGGTTGCCCAAAGCAACAAAAACAACCCCCCGTTTCCCGAAAATGTACCCCGAATATGTTTCGACGAATGCGAACGGGTTGACAGGGTCCACTCGAGTTGCTGCCGAGTAGCCGCCCCTCGCGTTGCGGCCCCTTCTGTCGCGGCTATTCCCGACGCCTCGAGGCGACCGCGCGCTGCAGCAGCACGAACACCAGCAGGATGCCGCCGGTGATGATCGTCGTCGTCTCGGGACGGATGCCGCCATCCCTCGTGATGAGCACGTTCATGAGTCCCAGCACCAGGGCGCCCACCACCGACCCCAGCACGAAGCCGGCTCCTCCCATGAGCAGGGTTCCACCGATCACGGTCGCGGCGATGGCGTCGAGTTCCCAGCCGATGCCGGTGATGTTCTGCGCGCTGCCGAGTCGTGCCGTGTAGACGACGGCCGCCACACCGGCCAGGGTGCCGCTGATCACGTATACCCACAGCTTGGTCGAGACGACCGGCAGGCCCATGAGCGTCGACGACTGCTCGGATCCCCCGATGGCGTAGACCGTGCGCCCGAACCGGGTGCGGTGCAGCAAAAAGACGGCGACGAGCACGACGACGACCGCGATGATCACGCCGGGGGTGATGACCAGGTCGTTGACCCGCGGACCGTCGACCAGCTTGAACTGGGTGGCCAGGCCGCGCATCGGCGACTCGTCGGCCAGCCGCTCCGGCGTGGTGCTGAGCATCGACGCGAGGCCTCTCGCGAGGAACATCATGGCGAGCGTCGCAATGAATGGCTGCACGTCGAAGAACTGGATGAGTACCCCGGAAATGAGCCCGAACAGCGAACCGATCAGCACCATCAGCACGATGACGAACCACGGGTTCCAGCCGGCGTTGGTGAGCAGCACCCCCGCCACACTGGAGAACGCGATCACCGCCCCGACCGAGAGGTCGATCCCGCCGGTGAGGATCACGAAGGTGAGTCCGACGGCGAGGATCACCAGGTGCGCGTTGTTGATGAGCAGGTTCGAGACGGTGCTCGCCTGCAGGATGCGCCCATAGGCGATCTCGCCGTAGACGATCATCGCGAGGAAAATGAGCAGCGCCGCGAAGGTGGGCAGTAAGCCGAGGTGTGCCTTCAGCCACCGGGCGGGGCCACCCTCACGCTTCGGCTCGACCGACGTCGGCCGGTTGTCGAACGAGGTCACGGTGCTCATGCGGGGATCGTTTCTTTGCTGGGGACGAAGGTTCCTGGTGCGCGCCGCTGGCGGAACAGCTGGCGCACGCGTTCGGACTGCAGCAGGCAAAGCACGACGATGACGATCGCCTTGAAGGCGGGGGTCGCCGACGACGAGATGCCGAGAAAGACGACCGTCTTGTCGAGCGTCGCGATCAGCAGCGCGCCGACGACGGTGCCGCCGAGGTTGAACTTGCCCCCCGCTAGCGACGTGCCGCCGATCACGACGGCGAGGATGGCGTCGAGTTCGAGCTGGTACCCGGTGCGTGACACGTCGACCGTCATGACGCTGGCGGTGGCGAACACGCCCGCGATTCCGGCCAGGATGCCGCTGGCGATGTACACCGTCATGAGGAGGCTTCGACGCTTGATACCCGCGAGCCGGGCGGCCTTCGGATCCATGCCGATCGCCTCGATCATCAGCCCGAGGGCACTGCGCCGCACGAGGAGGCCGACCGCGATCACGATGAGCACGGCGAAGAGCAGCACGACGGGCAGCCCGACCAGGTAGCCGTTCGCGATCCACCGGAATGGCTCGTTGCTGGCTGCCGTGTTCTGGCCCTCGGTGATGACCTTCGCGAGGCCTCGACCGGCGAGCAGGATGACGAGCGTGCTGATGAACGGCTGCAGCCCGACGACCGAGACGAGGATGCCGTTGACGGCACCGAGGATGGCGCCGAAGGCGACCGCGAGCAGGAAGGCGGCGAGGGCCGCGAGCACGGAGTCGGGTGCCGCCGCGGCGTTGAGGAACTCCATGGCGACAGCGCCCGAGACCACCATGATCGACCCGACCGAGAGGTCGATGCCCCCGGTGGCGATGACCAGGCACATGCCGACGGCGATCATCAGGATGGGGGCCGCTGCCCGAAGGATGTCGACGAGGTTGCCCACCAGGTTGCCGTTGGCCGGGTTCACCGTGATGGCGAGGTACCCGGGGTCGCGGAGCACGTTGACCAGCAGGAGCAGCGCGATGGCGACGATGCCCCAGAAGTACGGGGTCCGCAGCAGCCGCGCGGCCGTCCTGGCCGGCGCGGACTGTGTCTCTGTCATTCGCTGACCTCTCTGTCTGCGGGGGTGCTCCAGGCGGCGTCGGCTCCCGCCGGCACCCCCTCTTCTGCAATTGTGTTGACGATCAGGTCTGCTGTCACGCCCGGCCCGTTGATGATCTCGGCGATCTTGCGGTGGTCCTTGAGCACGACGATGCGGTCGCTGAGCCGCACCACTTCTTCGAGCTCCGACGAGATGAAGACCACGGCGACACCGTCGTCGGCGAGCGCCGCGACCTGCTCCTGGATCTCCGCCTTCGCGCCGACGTCGATACCGCGGGTCGGTTCGTCGAGGATGAGAAGCTCGGGCTTGGTCGCGAGCCAGCGGCCGAGCAGCACCTTCTGCTGGTTGCCACCGGAGAGGTTGCGGATGGGCCGGTCGGGGTCGGCCGGCCTGACGTTGAGCTCGGCGAGGTACTTGGTCACGATCGCATCCTTGTCCCGCTTCGAGAGCGGCCGCGCCCACCCGCGCTTGGCCTGCACCGCCAGCACGAGGTTCTCGCGAACGCTGAGGTCGCGCACGATGCCCTCGTCGCGACGGTTCTCGCTCGAGAACGCGATCTTGTGGGCGAGGCCGCGGGTGGGAGTCGAGATATCAACCTTCTTGCCGCGAAAGTACACCTGCCCCTCGTCGGCTTTGTCGGCGCCGTACAGCAGGCGGGCGAGCTCGGTGCGTCCGGAGCCGAGTAGGCCGGCGAAGCCCACGACCTCTCCGCGGTGCAGTTCGAGGTCTGTCGGGTCGATCGAGCCCTTGCGGCCGAGTCCCTCGGCCCGGAGGATCGGCTCGTCGGTGTGCAGGTGATCACGCTCGGCGCGCTCGGAGTCCAGCGACGCGAGCGACGCCACCTCCTTACCGATCATCGTGGCGATCAGGGCCGCGCGCGGCAGCTCCCTGGTGAGGTATTCACCCTGGTACTGGCCGTTGCGCAGCACGGTCATGCGGTCGCTGATGGCGTACACCTGGTCGAGGAAGTGCGAGACGAAGAGGATGGCCACGCCCTGGTCACGCAGTCGACGGATGACGGCGAACAGGCCCTCGACCTCGTTCGCGTCGAGGCTGGATGTCGGTTCGTCGAGGATGAGCACCGTCGACTTCGCGACCATCGCCCTGCTGATCGCGACGAGCTGCTGCACGGCCAGCGAGAGGGTGGAGAGGGGCTGCCGGGGATTGAGGTGGCCGAGGCCGAGTTTCTCGAGGGCGTCGACTGCCGCACGATGCGTCGCCGTCCAGTTGATACCGAACCTGCCCCTGGTCTCGTGCCCGAGCATGACGTTCTCACCGATGGTGAGGTTGTCGCACAGGTTGACCTCCTGGTAGACGGTGGAGATCCCCGCGTCCTGCGCATCGGCCGTTCCGGTGAGGCGCCTGCTCTGGCCGCCGACCAGGATCTCGCCGTCGTCGATGCGGTAGACACCGGTGAGGGCCTTGATCAGCGTCGACTTGCCCGCACCGTTCTCGCCCATCAGGGTGTGCACCTCCCCGGGGAACAGGCGAAAGTCGACCCCGTCGAGGGCTTTCACCCCGGGAAACGAGATCGAGATGCTCTTCATCTCGACGATGGGAACTGGAGCGGGGGGAACTGGAGCGGTCATGCGCCGTGCTTTCCGTCGGTGTTCAGGGCGGGTTCACTGCGTCGCTAACGACGCGACAGCGGGCCCCGGCAGTTGTCGGCCGGGACCCGCCCACACTGTCGCGAGCCTAGAACTCGCGGGTCGGAAGCGCAGTGCTGGCCGCTTCGGGCGAATCGAAGGTCTCACTCGGCACCACGATGTACGACTCGACCTCGTCACCGTCGAGAACGCTGTTGACGACCTCGAGCGCGGTCTCACCGAACAGCGGGTTGTACTCGGCGACGAAGCTGAGCTTGCCCTCGGCGAGGGCTTCGAGCGCGCCCTGCGTGCCGTCGATGGTGGCGATCTTCACGTCGACTCCCGGCACCAGTCCGGCTTCCTCGACAGCCTGGATCGCGCCCAGTCCCATCTCGTCGTTCTGGGCGAACACGAACTGCACGTCGTTGTTGTTCGACTTCAGCACGGTCTCGAAGACGCTCTTGGCCTCCTCGGTCGACCAGTTCGCGGTCTGCGCGCCGAGCGAGGAGAGGGAAGTGCCATCGACGACGGAGGTGAAGCCCTCGTTGCGCTCGTTCACGACCGAGACTCCGGCCGGGCCCTCGAGGGTGAAGTAGTTGCCTCCGTCGGGAAACTGCTCCAGAGCCCATTCGGCTACCGATTCGCTCACCGAAATGTTGTCGGGGGCGATGCGGGTGACGTAGAGGTCGGTGTCATCGGGCTCGATGCCACGGTCGATGAGGATGACCGGGATCTCCGCCTCCTGCGCGCGCTCGAGCGAGTCCTCCCAGCCGGAGCCCTCCGTCGCCGACAGCAGGATGACGTCGACACCTTCGTCGACGAACGACGTGAACGCGTCGATCTGCGACTTCTGGTCGAGGTTGGTGGCGGGGGCGTACTTGAGTTCGAACCCGGCGTCGGTGGTGAAGGTGTCCTGGATATTGGCCTCGTTGGCCTGGCGCCAGGCCCCCTCCGGCCCGACGGCGACGAATCCGACCGTGGTCAGGTCGTCTCCCCCGCCCCCGGCGTCGTCCCCGCCTCCGCTGGCGCAGGAGGCGAGGCCCAGGGTGAGCATTCCTGCCATGGCGAGTGCGGCGGTCTTGGCGAATCTGCTGTGTACAGACATAGATCTCCTCCTTGAGATCCCGGCAACGGTGCCGGTGCGCCGCCCGCGATACGGGCGACAGGTGATGTGCAGGATCACGCGGATGCGTGGTTCGCTCGGAATGTTACCGGGAACATTTTGCGCTGGCAAGGGATTTCGGGGCGGGTTTGCGCTCAGTCGTCGAGCTCGTTGTCCGCCGCGATCATCTCGATGATCGTGTCGACGGTGACGCCGGGGCCGTTGCTCACCTCGCCGATCTTGCGGCGGTCCTTGAGCACTACGATGCGGTCGGAGAGCCTCACGACCTCTTCGAGCTCGGAGGAGATGAACAGGACGGCGACCCCTTCCATCGCCATCTCGGCCACCCGCGCCTGGATCTCGACCTTCGACGCCATGTCGACTCCCCTGGTCGGCTCATCGAGCACCATCACCCGCGGCCGGGTCGCGAGCCACCGCGCGAGCAGCACCTTCTGCTGGTTGCCCCCCGACAGGTAGCGCACCGGCGTGGCGGGGCTCGGGGCGGTGATGTTGAACGCGGCCATGAAGTGTTCCACCACTGCGTCGCGTTCGTCGCGCGAGATGGGCCTCGCCCAGCCGCGCTGCGCCTGCAGGGCGAGGATGAGGTTGTCCTGCAGGCTGAGCTCCCCGATCACGCCGCCGTCCCTGCGGTCCTCGCTCGCAAAGGCGACCCGGCTGCGGGTGCCGGCGCCAGGGCCCGCCGCCCCGACCTGCTTGCCGGCGACCGACATCGACCCGCTGTCTCGCCGCATCACGCCCGCGACCAGCAGCGCGAGTTCGCTGCGTCCCGACCCGCGCAGGCCGCCGAGTCCCACGACCTCGCCGCGATGCAGGTCGAGGTCGGTCGGCTCGATCTCCCCGCGCCTGCCGACCCCCTGGGCGCGGAACAGCGGCGCGCCGCGGGGATCGACACGGTGCGCCCGCCGCTGCGAGCCGATCGTGCGCAGCGTGGCAATGTCCTGGCCCATCATGAGCGAGATCAGTTCGGTGCGGTCGAGGTCGCGCGTCGGGTAGACGCCCTGGCTCCGCCCGTCGCGCAGCACCGTGACCCGATCGCTGATCGCGAAGACCTGCTCGAGGAAGTGCGAGACGAAGAGGATCGCGACGCCCTGGTCGCGCAGGCGCCGGATGACGCGGAAGAGCCGCTCGACCTCCACGGGTTCGAGGCTCGAGGTCGGCTCGTCGAGCACGAGCACCTTGGGGTGCACCACCATCGCGCGGGCGATCGCGACGAGCTGCTGGATCGCGGGCGCGAGGGCGCCGAGGGGTGCGCGCGGGTCGAGGTCGGCGAGCCCCAGCTCGGCGAGGATCTCCGAGGCGCGACGATGGGTCGCCGCCCATGAGATGCCCCACCGGCCGCGCACCTCGCGGCCGAGCATGACGTTCTCCCCGATCGAGAGGTTGCCGCACAGGTCGACCTCCTGAAAGGCGGCGGCGATGCCCTCGGCCTCTGCACCCGCGGTTCCGGTGAAGCTCACCGGGCTCCCATTTATTCGGATCTCGCCCGCCGAGACCCGGTAGGCGCCGGTGAGCGCCTTGACGATGGTCGACTTGCCCGCGCCGTTCTCGCCCATCAGCGCGTGCACCTCCCCGGGGTACAGGGTGAGGTCGACGCCGTCGAGCGCGCGGGTTCCCGGGAAGTCGACGGAGATGCCGAGCATCTGCACGACGGGATCGTGCGCCGCAGCATCCATTCGCATCATGCGCTCCCCTGCCTCGGCGGCGCGGTCGACGCTCGCACGACCAGCTCGGTCGAGATCATCGACCGCTGCGGGATGTCCCGGGACTCGAGCGCCGCGCGGAGCACGTCCATCGCCTTGAGGCCGAGGGCGTGGAAGTCCTGGCGCACCGTGGTGAGCGGGGGCAGGAAGTGCCTGGACATGGGCAGGTCGTCGAAGCCGACGATGCTCATGTCGTGCGGAA
Organism: Marisediminicola senii; assembly: GCF_011057645.1. Classification (GTDB taxonomy): domain Bacteria; phylum Actinomycetota; class Actinomycetes; order Actinomycetales; family Microbacteriaceae; genus Marisediminicola; species Marisediminicola senii. Next base: position 12,090 of record NZ_JAALGE010000016.1, read on the forward strand.
CCCGAAAGCCACGGTCGTGCAGCCCGTGGATCACGCCGAGCGCCATCTCGTCGTTGGCGACGAACATCGCGGTGTACTCGGGGAGGTCGGCGAGTCCGCGGGCGAAGTCGTAGCCGAAGTCCGACGTCCAGTCTCCGACGACGACCGGGCGCTCGCGGATTCCCCACGACTGCGCGCGGCTGTGGAAGGCGCGTTCCCGGCTGCGGGCGTCGAGCCAGTCGAGGGGCCCGGCGACGTGCAGGATGTCGCGGTGGCCGAGGTTTGCGAGGTGGTCGACGGCGAGGGTGGTGCCGAACTGCTGGTCGACGCTGACCGTGAGGAACGACGGGTCCTTCGCGGCCTTGACGACGAGCACGGGCACGTCGATCTGGATCTTGCGCAGCGCGGACAGCGACGACGAGCGCGGGGCGATCACGCATAGCGCGTCGACCCCCTGCGAGGTCAGGTTGCCGACGGCGTCCTGCGTCGAGAACTGCTCGTCGTCGTGCATCGCGATCGAGCTGACCGAGTAGCCGCCGTCACGGGCCGCGAGCTCGATGGCGCGAAGGGTGCTCGTCGGGCCGAATTCGACGGCGCTCTCGACGATCACCCCGATGCGCTGCGTGCGCTGCGTGGCGAGGGCGCGGGCTGCGCTGTTGGGGCGGAAGTCGAGTTCGTCGATGACCTCGAGCACGCGCTGGCGGGTCGACGGCCGGATGTTGGGGTGGCCGTTGAGCACGCGCGAGACGGTCATGTGCGAGACGCCCGCGATCGAGGCGACCTGGCGGATGCCCGACTTGTCCGAGCGCGCGTTCTCGGTCACTTCCACTCCGGCCCTCAGAACGGGAGGGCGGCCATGGTCGATCCGGAGCCGCCCGGGGACCTCAGCATAGCGGCGCGGGTGCAGCGGGCGAGCGGCGCGGCTGCACCCCGCCGGGGTGACCGGACCGCGTGCTCAGTTCGATCGCGTGATCGCCCGCACCGAGGGCACGAGCAGCACGACGCCGATGAGGATCGCAGCGACGCCGCCCACCTGGCGCACGAACGCCAGTTCGAGCAGCCCGAACCCGCGGATGACGGCGTATGCCGCGAGCAGCATGAGTACCAGCGCGACCAGCCTGGCCGTGCCGCTCGAGACCCCCGGCCAGACGTAGAGCGCGAGCACCAGGGCGATCGCCCCGACGAAGAGTCCGTCGGCGACGGCCGGCGTTGTGGGAGAGAAGATGAGGAACAGCCCGATACTGATCGCGAGGGCCGACAGCACGATGCGCATGATCGGCCTCCTCCTCGATTGCGGGGTGGCCTGGCGGCGTGACGTGGTGCTCATGATGGACCTCCTGACATGGATGCTGCGCTCGATCTGACGACGACGGGTGGCTCGTTCACCGGCTCGCCCCCATCAGCTGGCCGATCACCGTGCCGTCCGCGTCCTGCAGGGTCATCACGCCCGACATCACCCGGGCGGTCGCGAGTCTGCCCAGCCACTGGTCGACGTTGTCGCACGCCCGCATCGTGGTGCCGACGTCGGAGAAGACCGTGAGCTCGTCGTCGTCGCCGGTCGACCAGGTACCGAAGAGCTCGTTGCATCCATCGCTGCCGGTGAAGGTGCGGTCGGCGCTGAGCGACAGGTAGGGCGAGGTGGGGGTGAGGGATTCGGCCCAGTAGCCGACGGGGAAGCCCTGCGGCCCGACGAGCGGGTCGGTGCTCCTCACCAGTTCGGTGACGGTGGATTCGGAGGAACCGTAGAGGCGCATGACGTCACCGTCGACCTCGACCCGCTCGGCGAGCGTGACAGCGAGGGGCAGCTGCGCGCCGTCGCACGCCATGAGCGTGCTGGGGCCCGCGGTCGTCACGAACGTGCCGTCTGAGCGCAGCTGCCACTTGCCACGCACCCGGTTGCAGCCGTCGGAGGCCGTCCAGCTGCGGTCTTGGTTGAAGGCCACGAACGGCTGTTCCGCGGTGTCGGCGAAGGTCTCGTCGACGGTCCAGACGCCCACCAGCGGACCGGACTGCCGCACGAAGAGGGGGCTGCGAAAGTCGCGGGCCGCAGCGCAGGCGGTGAGCGCCGCGACGGAGGTCGCGATGGCGACGACGAGGACTACTACCCGGGCGAGGCGCCGCCTCACGCCAGCGCCTTCTCCTTCAGCCTGTCGAACTCGTCGGCGGTGATCGCCTGCGATTCGAGCAGTGACTTGGCCTGGGCGATCTCGTGGGCCGGTCCGCTCTGCGCCATCTCACGGATGTAGGCGCCGGCCTCCTCGTGCTGCCTGCTGGCGGCCTCGTACTGCCGCACGGCCATTCCCCGGCCGCGGGCGATGAGGTAAACGAATGCCGTGATGTAGGGAACGACGATCAAGAAGATGATCCACAGCGACTTGTAAAAGCCGCCCAGGGCACGGTCGCGGAAGAGGTCGGCGATGATCGAAAACAGGATCATCAGGTACGCGACGAAGGCGAAAACCAGGAAGGCGCTCCACAGGAAATCGAGAATATTCATGTTCGCATGATGGCACCGGCCATCACCGCGGCAGCGGCCACTGTCGTGGGATTAGCCCTCCTCGGGCGCAGCTTTGACGGGGCCCGCCCGATAGTCGGATGGCAGCATCCCGAATTCGGTTCGAAAGGCCGACCGCAGCTCGAACGTGGATGCGAAGCCCGAGCGGTGGGCGATCTCGGCCATCGTGTAGCGCGAGGTGTCGGTGGCGGCGAGCAGCATCGTCGCGGTGCGCAGCCTGGCGGCCGAGATCGCCTGGGCCACCGTGGTGCCGCTGCCCTCGAACGCGCGTTGCAGGTGCCGGAGCGACACCGACAACCGCTCCGCCAGCAGCGCCGGGTTGAGGGCGGTATTGGTGTGGCTCCTGCCGGTCTCGGCGAGCGCCCGCGCACGGAGGGCGACCCGACCCTCGGGGCGGCCAGCGTCGCTCACCAGCTGGTGCTCGAGGAACAGCCCGACCAGCAGGTCCTCGAGCGTGCGCTCGGCGACGAGCTCGCCGACGACCGTGGGCACCCAGCCGGGGTCGGCCACCGAGAGCGCGAAATTGCGGAGTGGGGTGCGAAGCGATCGAAAGCCGTCGAGCACCATGAGCCTGGCCGTGGGGCGAACGCCGCGCGCCAACATCCGCGACTCCGGTAGAACGATGTGCAGTGCCCGCGTGGTGTCTGCGCACTGGATCTCGACTCGGCTCCAGTCGCAGACCGCCCACACGTCGCCGGCGCCGAGAACCACCGTCGGCCCGTCCGGCGGGACCAGGGTGATCGACCCCGACAGGACGAAGCCCACGTAGAGGGTGCCGGCCGTCGGCGCGATACCGGGCTCCACGCGCAGCTCCGATGCGGTCGTGAGCAGTGCGGTGATGCCGCCGAGCTGGCGTCGCCGGATCGCGATGCGAAGCGCTCGCGCGACGGGCACCCGAACGCTCATGCGCAGCGACCTGGCGTGCTCGCCGTCGACCGGGCCGAGCTGTTCGACGACCTGGCTGATCGTGGCAAGGGGAACGGGCACCCAGGCGATACCGTCGGGTGCTCTGTCGCGTACTGAGCTCATCGGGTCCATGTCGTCAGTCGGCGAGACCGGACGGGGTACAGAGTCGCGCCGCGGGCTGAGGTTAACCGGGTCGCGCCTCCGCGAACCACGACATTACGTGGTTGCAATATCGGGTTTCAATTCGAGTTGTATAGCGGAGTGGACGTTGTCATTTCCCCCGCGAGGCTGGCACCCAGGCACCTCGCTCGCGTTCGGCGAACTGCCGGAACGTCGTGGCGGGCAGCCCGGTCAGGCGGCGCACGGTGCGGTTCGGCAGCGCCGAGATGTTGAAGCGCACGATGCGGTAGATCATCTTCTGCACCGCGACATAGTCTGCGGGCGCACCCTCCGCCGTCAGTCGGGCGAGGTACTCCGCCTCACTCGGGCGGGCATAGTGGATGCGGCGGCCCAGCACATCGCTGAGCACACTCGCGACGCGGCGGTAGGTCAGCGTCCGCTCCCCGGACAACGTGTATGCCGCGCGCAGGTGCCCCGGTTCCGTGAGCACCGCCGCGGCGACCCGACCGACGTCGTCGGCATCGATGAACGCGGTCAGCGACCGCCCGGCGGGAACGGAGATCTCGTCGTCGTCGCGAATGCCCCGCGCGTACGTGGTGGACAGGTTCTGCATGAAGAAGTTCGGGCGGAGCGACGTGTACGGCGCATCGACCTCCCTGAGGTACTCCTCGACGGCGTGGTGTGGGGTTCGGCGGTTGTGCTGCACGCCCTGCAGCGACAGGAACCCGATCTGCCGGATCCCGCAGCGCATCGCGGAGTCGATGAGGGGAAAGAGAAAGGTGCGCACGTCGTCGATGGCCGGGGGTCGCATGAGGAACAACCGGTCGCAGCCCTCGAGCGCGGCATCCATTCGCCTCGACGGCATCCCGAATTCGAAGTGCCGCCACTCCACGCCTGCGGGAGCGGCAGCCGGCCCCTGCGTGGCGGACGACGCGGCGGACGGATCCTCGCGGGTCGCGGCGACCACGCGCTGGCCACGGGCGAGCAGGCTGCTGACCACGGCGGCGCCGACGGTTCCGGTGGCACCGGTGACGAAGACGGCGGGGGCGCTCACGGGGTGTCCTCGATCCTGGCCAGGAGTGCGGCCAGGGTGGTCAGGTCGTCGTCGGACAGACCGGCGAACCGCGGCATCACACTGCCGACGACACCGCGTTCGAACGCGAGCACCTCGGCGGCGGCGGCGGGGGTCAGCGTCAGGATGCGGGAACGGGCGTCGCCAGGGAGCGGTGCCACGTCGACCAGCTGCTCTGCGCGCAGTCCGTCGACGAGCTGGGTGACCGCGCCGGCTGTGACCCCCAGGTAGGCGGCGAGCCTGCTCGGCGTGACGGGCACCCGCGCGTGGGCCAGGCGATAGAGCGCCTGCAGCTGGGTGCCGGTCAGGGAGCGTCCGAGGAATGGCACCCGGCGGCCGGTCAGCCCGGTGGTGAGCAGGGTCACCGATTCCAGTACGTCGGACACCAGGTCGCCTCGCCGCTCGGCGCTCGCCGTCATGCGCTGACGAACGGCATCTGGTGAACGAAGCTGCGGTCGTGCACCTGCGTCAGGATGAAGTCGGCGAGGTCGTCACGACTGATGCTCGTGCTGGCATTCACCCCCACCCACCCGACGCGGAAAGAGCCGGCGCCCGGTGCCTCGGTCAGGCGGGGCCCGCGCACCACTGTCCAGTCGAGCCCGCTCGCCTTCAGCACCTCGAGGTGCGCCTTCGCGTCGGACAGCACTCGCCCGGCGAGCGTTGTGAGCAGCAGCCGGATGACCCTGTCTGGCAGTTTCGGTTCGTCCTTGCCCACCGCGGGCAGCCCACCACCCGACAGCGTCACGATGCGGCGAACCCCGTACGCCCGCATGGCTGCGACGATGACGCGTGTTCCGTCGGCCTGCAGCGTGGGCGATGAACCCTTCACCTGGCCGAACAGGCTCAGTACCGCGTCCGTACCGGCGACGACCTGGTTCACTGCCGATGCGTCGAGAACGTCTCCCGTGACGACGGTGAGCCGGTCGCTCGTCGCGGTGATCGCGGATGGCGTGCGGGCGAGCACCCGCACCGTGTAGCCCGCGGCGAGGGCTCGGTCGAGCACTCGCCTTCCCGTTCGGCCGGTTGCGCCAATGATCGCGATGGTTTCCATGGCGATAGTTTAGCGCCTAAAGCACTTCGCGCCAGCGGTCAGCGCGACGGCGCATACTGGGGGACAACCGGCCGGGGGAATCCGCAATGCGCCACGCAAGCGAAGCACCATCCGCACTCCCGCCCTGGGTCAGGGATAGGGCCATCGAGGTGGCTGGCTGGCTGCTGATAGTCGCCGGAGTCGCCGCCCTGGTTCTTCCGGGCCCCGGCCTGCTGGGCGTCGTCGCGGGGCTCGCGCTCCTGTCGCTCCGCTATACGTGGGCCAAGCGCATGCTCCAGCCGGTGCGAAAGCGGGCGTACCGCCTCGCCTCGGACGGCGTGCAGACCGCGCCGCGAATCGCATCGAGCGTGCTGGGTGGCCTCGCGCTGATCGGTGTCGGAATCGTCTGGGGAGTCGGCGTTCCAGTTCCGGGCTGGTGGCCGCTGTCGGCGGCATGGTGGCTGCCGGGAGGCTGGGGAACGGGCGTCACGCTGATCGCATCCGGCGTGCTCGTTCTCGGGATGATCGTCTACAGCTACCGCCGCTTTCACGGTCACCCCGTCGCGGTATAGACCGGCGCTCTCCGGCCCGGCGACAATGGGGCATGCATGTGCTCATCGTGGCCAATGACACCCGCGGAGGCGTCGAACCGTACGCGCACCTCGCCGCCGGACTGCGGACGGCCGGTCACTCCGTGCGCGTCGCCGCTCCGGCGGAGTATGCGCCGATGTTCGCGGGAGTCACTGCCTTTCACGGGCTGACCGGCGCGGGGCGCGCCGACACCGAGGCGGCGGCCCGCGAGAAACTTTCCCTGCGGGCGATCGGCGCACTGGTCACCGAACGGGCACGCGGCTGGGCGAGGGAGACGCGGGAGATCGCCGACGGTGTCGACCTGGTGTGTGCCGGAATCGGCGGGGCGATGATCGCGGGGCCGGTCGCCCAGTCGGTCGGCGCGCCATTCGTGCGCACGCACCTCCAGCCCATCGATGCCCCGAGTTTTCGCTACCCCGGGCTTCTCACACCGTGGCTCTCCTACTTCGGTTCCGCCGGCAACCTGGCGGGCAACGCGGTTTCGGGTGCCGTGCTCCGAACCGCCTTCGGCCCACCACTGCGGGCCGCACGCACCGAGCTCGGACTGCCACGTCGTCATGCCGCGCCGCATTCGACGATCCTCTACGGCTTCAGCCCCCGTGTCGTTCCGGTCGCATCCAGCAGCACGACCCGACGCGTGGCCACCGGGTACTGGACCGGCGCCGCCGAGGAGGTCCACGACCCCGAGCTCGAGCGCTTTCTGGCTGGACCTGCGCCCGTGGTGAGCATCGGGTTCGGCAGCATGCGCAGCGCCGACCCCGACGCGCTTCGATCCACGGTGCTGGAGGCGGTACGGATGGCGGGTGTGCGCGCCGTACTGCTCAGCGGGTGGGGAGCGATCGCCGGCGACGATCACGCCGGCGAACACGTCTTCGGCACCGAATCCCTCCCGCACTCATGGCTGTTCCGCCGTGTGTCAGCGACCGTTCACCACGGAGGCGCGGGAACCGCCGGTGCGGCATTGCTCAGCGGAGTTCCGTCGGTCGTCGTTCCCTTTGGCGCGGAGCAGCCGTTCTGGGCCGCACGCACCCGAAGCCTCGGCGTCTCGCCGCCGCCCGTGCCCATCAAGGGCATCACGGCGGAGCGCCTGGCCGCTGCCATCCGGATGTCGATCGGCTCACCGGTCATGCGGTCGCGGGCACGGTCCCTTGCCGCCGAGCTGCGCGACGAGCGCGGCGTCGTCACCGCTGTCCGAGAGCTCGAACTCATCGCCCGCTGATCCCGGCCGGCAACCGGCGCCCAAGGAGAGCGGATGACGGCACCCACGCCGCATCAGGCCAGCCTCACCGCACCGAGGCCGACAGCGACGCTCGCCGCGAGCATGGCGACCGCGTTCGCTGCGGTTCTGAGGGTGAAGAAATACTCCCAGCGGGTGCGCGTCGCGCGCCAGTCCGCGGGAGGCTGGTCTGCCGACCAGCCCGCCATGGCCCGGTTGATCGGCAGGTCCCCCCTCAGGATCGCCATCAGCGCGATGACCAGGGCGCCCAACGCGACCGCGCTGGCAACCGCGCTCGCCACCGCACCCGCGAGAGCGCCAGCGGCCGTCGCCACCGCAACCCCGACGAGGCAGGACAGCATCAGGGGCCGCGCGAGCCTCGGCGCGGTGACGTCGATGGCGCGCTTGACGGGGACGTACACCTGCGCGTCCATCGTCCGCAGCGCCGGGTTCAGCGCGAGGTAGCCCGTGAGGTGCACCCCGAGAAGGAGGGTGATCAGCAGGAGCGCGATGAGCGAGAGAGTGAAGAGTGCCACGGCCGGATACCTTTTGCATACAGACTGTCTGCATGCAATTGAGAGGATGGCCTCGATGATGGAGCCTGTCAAGGGCCCGCGCAGGTACGACTCGACGAGCCGGCAGGAGCGCACCCTCGCTCAGCGACGCGCGGTCCTGGATGCAGCGCTCGACCTCATGAGCGAGAACGGATACGTGGCCACGCCCATGTCGGGTATCGCCGGTCGGGCAGGCGCGTCGGTCGAATTCGTCTACAAGCAGTTCGGCGACAAGGCAGGCCTCGCCGCCCGTGTGCTGGATTTTGCCCTTGTCGGCGACGAGAGCTCCCAGCCCATGGAGCATCGCCCGCACGTGGAGCGGATGATCGCCGAACCCGACGCCCGTGTCGTGCTCGCCCTCTATGCGCGGACCGTCGGCGAGGTGAACGACCGGGCTGGCGCATTCCTCGTCGCGGTCGCCGCGGCCGCCCCGACCGACGCGCGACTGAAAGGGCTATGGCGCACAGCGCAGGCGAAGAGGCTGGCCGGTGTTCGAGCAATGGTGCGCAACGTCGCCACCAAGGCCGAGCTCAGCGCGTCCGAGCGGCACGTCACCGATCTCGCATGGGCGCTCATCGGGCCGGAGCTGCACGCCCTGCTCACCAGGGAGCGGCGCTGGGGCCGCGACAAGTACACGGACTGGGTGTCTGACGCGTTGACCCACTCGATCCTCGCGACACCGCTGTTTCCCACGAAGTCGACGACTCCGCCCCCTGCGACCCGTGGCCCGACGGGGAGGGAGAATCCGGCTCAGTGACCGCCGCCGAGGTTGCCGGCGAGGCGTCCGTGCATGGTGCTGCTGGCGTCGTTCATGCCGTGGATCACCACGCGCTTGCCGAGGTGTTGGTACTTGGTGGTGATGGCGTCGAGCGCGGCGACGGTCGACGCATCCCAGATGTGGGAGGCGGAGATGTCGATGATGATGCGCTCGGGGTCTGCGGTGTATTCGAACTGGGTGGTCAGGTCGTTGCTCGAGGCGAAGAACAGCGCGCCGTCGACCGTGTAGAGCGCTGTAGGTACCGTCTCGTTCTCAGGGATGGTGCGGGTGACGGTGACGAGGTGGGCGACGCGGCGGGCGAAGGCGACCATGGCCATGATGACACCGATGACGACGCCGATCGCGAGGTTGTGGGTCGCGACGATGGCGATGACGGTAACGACCATCACACTCGTTTCGCTTTTGGGCATGCGCTTCAGTGTCGAAAGGCGGATGCTGTGCCAGTCGAAGGTCAGTACCGACACGATGATCATGACCGCGACGAGCGCCGCCATCGGAACTACGGCGAGCAGGTCACCGACGCCGATCACCAGGAGCATCAGGAAGGCCCCGGCGAGGAAAGTTGAGATGCGGGTGCGGGCACCCGACGCCTTGACGTTGATCATGGTCTGGCCGATGAGTGCACAGCCGCCCATCCCACCGAAGAACCCCGAGACGATGTTCGCGGTGCCCTGCCCGAACGCCTCCTGCGTCTTGCGGGAGTGGGTGTCGGTGATCTCGTCGACGAGCTTCGCGGCCATCAGCGATTCGAGGATCCCGACGAGGGCGAGGCCCAGCGCGTATGGGGCGATGATCGTGAACGTCTCGACGGTGAGCGGAACGTCCGGGAAGAACAGCGTCGGCAAGCTGCGGGGCAGCTCACCCTGGTCACCGATCGTCGGCACGTTGATCGACACCGTGACGGTGATGACCGTGAGCACGACGATGGCCACGAGCGGCGCGGGAACGACTTTCGTGATGCGGGGCATGAACACCATGATCAGGATGCCGAATGCAACCAGCGGATAGACGAGGAACGGAACATTGGTCAGCTGTGGCAACTGCGACGTGAAGATCAGGATGGCGAGCGCGTTGACGAAGCCGACCATGACGCTACGGGGGATGAACCGCATGAGCTTGGCGACGCCGACGGCCGCCAGGATGAGCTGAAACACACCGCCGAGGATGACGGTGGCGATGAAGTATTCGATGCCGTACTCGCGGGCCACGGGGGCGATGACGAGTGCGACCGCTCCGGTCGCGCCGGTGATCATCGCGGGGCGACCGCCGACGAACGAGATGACGATGGCCATCACGAAGGTAGAGAACAAGCCGACCCGCGGATCGACGCCGGCGATGATCGAGAACGCAATCGCTTCGGGGATGAGGGCAAGGGCGACGACGAGGCCGGCCAGCACTTCCTTGATGAGGATGCGGGGGGTCCGCAGCGCGGTCATGACCGAGGGGTCTGGTGTGTAGCGGCTGGGCGCGTCTGGCGCGGTGCTGAGGGCCATGGATGTCTCCAGGTTGTGGCGCTCCGAAGAGAGAAGCCGGTGTTGGCAAGAAAAGTGGGGCGCTCCGTTGCGCATCCAGTTCGCCAGAGCGGCGACAACTGGTAGATCGGCCTACTCAAGAATTCAGCCTTTGTCCGAAACTCTACCCTTACGTAAGGGTAGAGTTGCAAGTCGACCAGAGCGGAAGGCGCACATGCCAGCGGAGAAGACTAGAAGCACGACGATGCACATTGGCGAGCTGGCGGAGAAGTCGAGCATGTCACTGCGGACGATTCGGCACTATGACGACGTCGGACTGCTGAAGCCATCGGGGCGCTCCGACGGCGGGTTCCGGCTCTACACCGAGGCGGATCTCCAACGCCTGCTTCTCATCCGACGAATGAGACCCCTGGGGTTCACGATCGAGGAGATGGGCGAGCTGCTCCTCGTTATCTCGACCCTGCAGGCAGACGAACCAGAATCGGCCCGTTCGGTGTCACGCGAAAAGCTCAACGGTTTCGTCGAACAGGCCGAAGTGCGCCGCGAGAAGCTACAGGACTACCTCGTGCGATCCGACGAGCTGTTGCAGTTATTGAGAGCCTTGCGAGAGTGAGGTCATTCCTCCGTCGGCTTCGCGCCAGCGAGCGAGTCCGGTTCCTGATCGTCGGTGGCTTCAACACCGTGTTCGCCTACGGACTGTTCGTCGTGTTCGAGCTAACCCTCGGTGGTCGCTATCTCCTCAGCCTCGGGTTGTCCTACGCGGTGGCAACAATTGTCGGCTTCCTGACTCACCGCCGGTTGACCTTTGCCGTATCCGGGCGACACAACCTCATCACGGATTTCTTCCGATTCCAGGGCGTGCACCTTCTGACGCTTGCCATCAACGCGCTCTTGCTTCCGGTCTTCGTCGAAGTCATCGGATGGCCGGCCATCCTCTCCCAGGCCGTCATCGTCGCGATCACCACCGTCGTGAGCTACCTCGGCCACAAGTTCTTCTCCTTCCGGCGCGGGAGCCCATGAAAAAACCCCCGAATCACAGTGATAGGGGGGTGTTCTGAGAGCGGAGACGGAGGGATTTGAAACCGCGCGGATGGCAAGCGAGTCCAACCGAAACCGCATGATTCCGCGGCTTCTGATGACGGGATGTGCCGTTTAAGTCAGGTCTACAGGGTTCAATTCGTGGCAGAAACGTGGCGGCACATTCCCGGTCCAGTCCGCTGCCGGCCGGCCCGGTCGTCGCCTCAAGAAGCGGGGTTCGACTCGATGATGGGGAGCAGCCGCTCGGTCTGCACGAAGAACCTCGCTGCGTCGGGGCCGATCGCGTGACAGACACTGCGCATGTCCCGCCTGACCTTGCGTAGGTCGTAGTGATGGGGCGGTTCGAGGTGGGCGACGCGGTTGCGCAGACCATGCACGTTCGCGACTCGGCTGACCACGCTGTCGGCCGACCATTTCCCTGGCCACGCGGGGAACGCGTTCTTGATAGCCACCTCCCACAGCTTCTGCTTCGACTTGATGGCTTTCGAAGGGAGGATGTATCGCCACGCTCCGAGCGACATCTGCGCGAGCACGTCATCGTTGTTCACCGCTCGGCCGTGCTCAGCCGCGATTCTCCGAGCCCGCGTTGCGGCCTTCAATAGCTCGCTCTGATTGAGCGCGCGGAGAAGGTACGGATGCGGCCGCAGGAGCCAGTCCGGCGTCCCAGCCATGCCCTCGTTCCAGAGGCGGAGTTCACGATCGATGGCATTGCGCAGAATGAGCTCGAAAACGTAGATCGCTTCCATCGCGGCGCCTGAGGCTTGCACGTTCCACTCGAAGAGCTTGTGGGCCTGCGAAAAATCCCCGCCGGTGTCTACGAGAAGCCGCTGCAGCCGCGGGTCGCCGATGAACCGGGAACTCACAGGCTCGATCGGCGACACAGAGGCTAGACTAGACGCACAAACACCGGACGCTCAGCGGATCGGTGCTTACACATAAGGGGCCCGGCGCAAGCCGAGGCCCCTTATCCTTTGCCCGGCCTGGGGCAGGGACGTCGGACTGCGGATCGAATCAGATGACAGCGCGGATGCGACTACTCAAGAAACCCCGAGCCTTGCGAGCGCAAAGGCCCACGGGATGCGCTCTTGCTCGAGGCGGACGTTGCCTACAGAGCTCAACGCCTGGAGAGTCGCGCGTTCAGCCGGCGTGAGCAGCTCCAGGACCCGGACGTTGGGGTCTGGATCGACTCCCCAGAGATCTTGGTGAGCGAACAACGTCTCGATATCCATCAACGCCGAGCTTGCGTCAACGCCCCTGGCTCGAAGCTGGTTGAGAATGGCGAAGCCGTGCGAGTCCAGATCACCCCAGTAGGTGACGGTCTGCGCCCATGGAAGACGTGCTACGAGGTCGACGCGATGGCCGCCGCCGTGTACGGCGATCGCGCCCGGCACATTCGGCATGGCGAGCACCGTGGCGAGGTTCTCGAGGACGAAGACTCGCTGTGGCGCCAGCGGGATCAAGGCAAGGTCGTCGACGGGTGCGGATACATCGGCGAGCCCGTGGAAGGAGAGCGAAGGGTCGAGCACACGGATCCGCAAGAGCGGAGACAGCTCTCGAAGTCCCAGTCCAGATGCACCCGTCCCGGCTCGATGCAACGCCTCTACGACCCCTTGGCGAGATTCGATCCACTTGGTGTGGATGCCGCGTATCGGTAATTCTCGAATCAGACGACCCGATGCCGGGTTCTCACGCAGCCAGCCCAGCACGTCGACGAGCCTGCGGAAGTCCGCGTCATCGAGGTCGGCGATCGAGCGGGCAATAGTTCGGAGCACCACGTGCGCGTCGGAACCGGCAAAGTCCCTCAGCTCGTCGAGGCGTTCCACAAGACGCTGCCAGCTGTACGCCTCGCCTGCGACTCGCGCGATCGACTCCGGAGTGCGGACGATGGCGCGCACCGGGACTTCTTGCGACCCGATGCGTGACCAGTTGCGGATGGTCCACTCAAGCTCGATGTCAGGGTCGTCGCGCACGTCGCGCCAGGAGTCGACCCGCGCTCGGATGCCGTCGAGGTGAGCTAACGCTTCTCGCTCCGTCGGCGGATGCAGGGGAACATCGAGCTCGACCGCGGTCCTTTGCTCGGCCGCCCACGTGCGCGCGTCACGGTCGAAGAGCTTCTTCGCTCGCGCGTGAAGATCGGACGGAGTGACCGGCATGGTCACGTTCGCGCCTCCGCGCGCGGCGTGACGGTGACCTCAGGCTGATCGACCGAGAAGACCACGTTCGCCAGCCGTGACGAGTTGCGATCCGGGTTCGAGACCGAGGTGATCGCACCCACATAGGGCTCGAGAGTCACGGCCTTGCAGAAAGCGGATGCCGGCAATCGCATCGGACGACAATTCGAGCGTCTCACCGCGCGCTTCCGATGAGGGTCGGCGCACCAGAAACCCTGCTGCACGCCACTCGCTGCAGTACCCCTTCGCGGTCAGCGGCAGCGGCAGCCCGTGCCCGCGGAGCCGGTCGAGATCGGCATCCATTCGCTCGTACAACTCCTCGGCATCAACGCGGCGCTCGTCGCCACCGAGATGAATGCCCAGCAGACCAGCGATCACCGGTGCGTTGTCCGCGCGGAGCAGCTTCCATGCCGCGTCACGCTCAGCGAGCTGGGCGAGCTCGAGAACTTGGGCGACAGCGGGCACGCGTCCATTCTGAAGGACAACACCGACACCACTCACACGCTGCGCTCGGTGATCGCTCAAACGGAGCCCACCGACGAGCGTCCTTCTCCGGCCGACGGGACACGCTGCCCGGCCGGGAGACCGAGGGATTCGCGGCATAGGTCTGCACGCGCGTGTTACAGCATCGCCACATACGGGACTGAGGATTACGCAAGCCGCACGGTCAACCGCCCGAACGTTGCGCAAGATGCCTCACCGAGGCCCCATTACGACCGTGGCAGATATGGCGAAAACCGTGGCAGAAGCCAAATGAAACAGCGCCTGACCAGGGATTTTATGAGCGGAGACGGAGGGATTTGAACCCTCGGTACCCGTTAGGGTACTCCACCTTAGCAGGGTGGTGCACTAGGCCGAACTATGCGACGTCTCCCAAGCGCGACGATGCACGCTCGGTACCAGCATACCCGGACGATCCACGCGTCAGTTCGCGCGAGAGCAGGTGTAGTCCGCGGCGGTCTGCCCGAGCACGCCCGTGAGGACCTCGGCACCGGCGTCGGCGGGGGCGGACGGGGCCGCCGGCATCGAGGGAGCGGCGGTGGCCGACGGGGTGGCGGGCGCCGGGGCATCCACCGCATCGGACGGCGCGGATGATGCCTGCACGGGCGCGTTCGGGTTGAGCGTCGACCCGACGCCGGTGTTGCCCTCGAGCGTGAAGGAGTCGTCGGCTGCGATGCGGGCGAACAGGGCGTCGGCCTGGTCGGTGATCGGCGCCACCTTGCCGGCGTAGACGCCGCCCTCTTCGGTGGTTCCCGGGTACTGCACGAAGGTGATGCGTTCCAGCGGGATGTCCTTGAGCACGAGGGCCATCGACACCATCGTGTTGAGGGGCGCGAGGTAGCTCGAGAGCTGCATGTTGGATGTCGCGGCCTGCGCCAGCCCATACAGCTTCGTGATGTCGGTCAGGGTGCTGTCGCTCTTGATGGTGCGCACGAGCGACGACAAGAAGACCTGCTGCGAACTGATGCGCCCGAGGTCGCTGCCGTCGCCGACGCCGTGCCTGGTGCGCAGGAAGTTGAGGGCGTCCTGGCCGGCGAGCGTGTATTCCCCCGCCTCGTCGCGGCGGAATCCCGAGTACCGGTCGTCGATCGGCCCGTCGATGCAGACGGGCACCCCGCCGACCGCGGTGCTCATGTGGATGACGCCGCTGAACGTGATCAACCCGGCATACGGAATATCGAGCCCGGTGAGCTGCTCGACCGTGAGCACGGTGCACGCGAGGCCCCCGTAGCCCAGCGTCGTGTTGATGGCCTGCGCGCTGATCGCGGGGTAGCTGCCGGAGCCGTCTTCCATCGGGCACGCGGGGATGGGCACCACGAGGTCGCGGGGAATGCTGACCGCGACGGCAGACGTGTGGTCGTCGGAGACGTGCACGAGCATCGTGACGTCGTTGAGCTCCGCTTCGCGGTCGGGGCAGCCCCCCTCGACATCGCACACGTCGCTGCCGACGACGAGGAGGTTGAACCCGCCCTCGAACGATCCGAGCGCCGGCGCATCGGGGATGACCTCGTCGGGCATGCCCTCCCCCGCGAGCGCGACGGTGTCGATGTTCGTCGCGAGTTGCGCCACGGCGATACTCCCGACGGCGAGGCAGCTGATGAGCACGACGACGGTGGCGACGGAGAGCACGCGCAGTACGGCCAGGAATGCGTTGGGGCGGCGCAGCCGACCGTGGCGCGCGATGCTGCGGCGCTTGCCGACCTGCGAACGCAGTCGGCGAATCGCGCGGTCACCGCGGCGTCGCCGGATTGCCCGATCACCCAACGGCTGCCCCTTCACGCGTAAGCCGACCACGGATCGGGCGCGAGACGCGCCCGATCACGAGTGGCGGAGGGCGTGGGATTCGAACCCACGAGACATTTCTGCCCACCAGTTTTCAAGACTGGCTCCATCGGCCGCTCGGACAGCCCTCCATCGTCCCCCTCGGGGATACTAGCGGACGATCATGCCGCGCTTGTTACAGCGTTCGAAGGATGCTCGCAACCCCGTCGTCGAGGTCGGTGCCGGTTCGTTCGTTCGCGGCGGCGACCACATCGGCGGGCGCCTGGCCCATCGCGATGCCCCTGCCCTCCACCGATGCCCACTCGAGCATGTCGATGTCATTGCGGCCGTCGCCGATGGCGATGACACGCGATCGCGGAATGCGGAGGTCTGCGCGCACGCGTTCCATGGCGGTCGCCTTGTTCACGCCGTCGGGCGCGATATCGAGCCAGGCCGTCCAGCCGACGTTGTAACTCACCTTGTGCAGGCCCATCGATTCGACGATGGAGAGGAACTCCTCCATGTCGTGTTCGGGCGAGATCACGACGACGCGCGTCGCCTCGTGCTGCAGCAGCTGCTCGAACGGCACCTGCTCGCTCTGCGCGCCGAGCGCGGAATCCGGGAAGAAGCCCGAGTAGCGGTAGAGGCCGGTCTCGTCTTCGACGGCGTAGCTCGCCTGCGCGAGCTTCGACTGGATGGTCGTGAGCACCTGCGACGGGTTGAAGCTCTCGACGAAGTGCCTGGTGTACCCGGTGGGCGCGCCGGGATTGCGCTTCAGGGTGATCGCGCCGTTGGAGCAGACGAGGTAGCGGGGCGTGATGCCCAGCCGGTCGAGTACCGGCAGCGTCATCGAGACGGAACGGCCGGTCGAAAGCATCACCTCGTGGCCGAGCTGCGGCATCCGGGCAACCTGCTCGAGAACGGCATCGCTGATGACGCCGTCTTCCCGCATGACCGTGCCGTCGATGTCGAGCGCGATGAGCAGCGACGCGTCGGTGAACTCCATCAGGCGACCGGCTCGAGGATCTCGAGTCCGCCGAGGTAGGGGCGCAGGGCCTCCGGCACGACGACCGAACCGTCTTCGCGCTGGTGGGTCTCGAGGATGGCGACGATCCACCGCGTGGTGGCGAGCGTTCCGTTGAGGGTCGACACCGGCGCGGTCTTGCCCGACTCGGTGCGGTAGCGGATGTCGAGGCGGCGGGCCTGGTAGGTGGTGCAGTTGCTGGTGCTGGTCAGCTCGCGGTAGGCGTCTTGCGTGGGCACCCAGGCCTCGACGTCGTACTTGCGGGCGGCGCTCGATCCGAGGTCACCCGCCGCGGTATCGATCACCCGGTAGCTCAGGCCGAGATCTCGCAGCATGCCCTCCTGTTGTGCGAGTAAACGTTCGTGCTCGGCCTCGGCGTCGGCCGGCAGCACGTAGCTGAACATCTCGAGTTTGTTGAACTGGTGCACCCTGATGATGCCGCGGGTGTCCTTGCCCGCCGAGCCCGCCTCGCGGCGATAGCAGGTCGACCAGCCGGCGTAACGGATCGGGCCGGCCTCGAGGTCGAGGATCTCGTCGGAGTGGTAACCGGCGAGCGCGACCTCGCTCGTGCCGGTGAGGTAGAGGTCGTCGTCGGCGAGGTGGTAGACCTCGTCGGCGTGCTCGCCGAGAAAGCCGGTGCCGCGCATGATCTCGGGCTTGACGAGCGTCGGGGTGATGAGGGGGATGAACCCGGCGGCGATGGCGCGGTCGAGACCCATGTTCATGATGGCGATCTCGAGGCGCGCGCCGATGCCGGAGAGGAAGGAGAACCGGGCCCCGGAGACCTTCGCGCCGCGCGACATGTCGATGGCGCCGAGCAGTTCACCGAGCTCGAGGTGGTCGCGCGGAGTGAAGTCGAACGTCGGGCGATCGCCGACCGTCTTGATGAGCACGAAGTCGTCTTCGCCGCCCGCCGGCACGCCGTCGAGGATCGGGTTGCCGATGCTGCCGACGATGCGGTGGAACTCGGCCTCGGCGTCGGAGGCTGCGGCACTGGCCGCCTTGACCTCGGCCGCGAGGCTCTGCGCCTGCGCGACGAGCGCCTTCTTCTCGTCCTTCGGGGCGGCCGCGACCTGCTTGCCGAACTGGTTCTGGCTCGCACGCAACTGTTCGAAGGCGGCGATGGCATCGCGGCGCGAGACCTCGGCCGCGACCGCCTCGTCGACGAGGGCGACAGAGTCGCCACGCGCCTCCTGCGAGCGCCGTACCAGGTCGGGATTGTCTCGGAGAAGCTGCGGGTCGATCACGCTCCAACCTTACTTCGGGCGTGGGATACGGTTTACGCGTGCCTAACGACCAGAACGACACGCCCGACGACCCAACCCGCGCCGAGGCCCGTGCCGCTGAGAAAGTCCAGGCCCAGGCGGACAAGATCGCCGACAAGACCACTGAGCGCACCGATGCCCAGATCGCCGATCGGGCCACTGGCGACCGCATCGCTGCAATCGTCTACAACCCCATCAAGGTCAGGATCGACCTGCTACGGGCCGCCGTCGAGGCGGCGGAGAAGACGGCCGGCTGGCGCGAAACGCTGTGGTTCGAGACGTCAGAAGAAGACCCCGGCCAGAAGGTGACCCTCGAGGCGCTCACGAACGATGTCGACGTCGTCATGGTGGCCGGCGGCGACGGCACCGTACGCGCCGCAGCCGAGGCACTGCGCGGCAGCGGGGTTCCCATCGGGCTCATTCCCTCCGGCACCGGGAACCTGCTCGCCCGCAACCTGCACCTCACCCTCGACAGCCTCGACGAGGCGGTCAGCACCGCGTTCGCCGGCAAGGATCGCCCCATCGACCTCGGGGTCATCGAGGTGCGACGCGCGGACTCCAGCCGGGACAAGTTCGTGTTCCTCGTGATGGCGGGCCTCGGGCTCGACGCGCAGATGATCGCCAACACCGACCCCGAGCTGAAGAAGCGGGTCGGCTGGTTCGCCTACGTCGACGCTATCCGCAAGGCCCTCCGCAGCAGCAAGAACATGAGCATCCGCTACAATCTCGATGGGCAGGGCAACCGCAACGCCCGAGTGCACACCGTGCTCATCGGCAACTGCGGGTCGCTGCCCGGCAACATCCTGCTGCTGCCCGATGCGGCCGTCGACGACGGCGTGTTCGACATCGTCGCGCTCCGCCCCGAGGGCTTCTTCGGCTGGATCCAGGTCTGGGTCAAGATCGTGTGGGAGAACGGCGTGCTGCGCCGCAGCTCGGTCGGCCGCAAGATCGTGGGCATGACCAAGGAGGTGCGCACGCTGCGCTACCTCAAGGGCAAGGAACTGCTCATGCGCCTCGACGAGGAAGAGGAGTTCGAGCTCGACGGGGACTCCTTCGGCAAGGCGATCGCCTTCCGCGTCGTCGTCGACCCGCTCGCCCTCGTCGTGAAGGTGCCCGTCGAGTCCTGAGTCGGTAGCGCGCGCTACTGCGGTTCGCCGGCGATCAGGGCACGCAACCAGTCGCGCGCCTCGATGAATGCCTCGTCGCCGTAGCGCCCGGTCACCTCGATGGCCTGGTGGTCGGCACGGGGATACGACCCGAGAAACGTCACGCGCGGGCTGAACCTCTTGAGCCCGAGCAGCGCGTCGGCGACCCGCTCGTCGAGGATGTGCCCGTCGAGGTCGATGACGAACCGGTAGCGACCCATCGCATCGCCGATCGGCCGTGACTCGAGCAGGCTCATGTTGACGCCGCGGGTAGCGAACTGCTCGAGCATCTCAAGCAGCGCCCCCGCGCGGTCGTCGGGGAGCTCCGCGATCAGGCTCGTCTTGTCGGCACCGGTGGCGGGCGGCGTGGGTGCGGTGCGGCTGACGAGCACGAACCGCGTGACCGCATTCGGGTTGTCGCCGATGTTCTCGGCCAGCACCACGAGGTCGTGGTGCGCAGTGATCGTGGGGGGCGCGACGGCCGCATCCGCCGAGTCGTCGATGAAGAGGGATGCTGCGGCCGCGACATTCGACGTGGCCGGAATGTGCCCGTGGCTCGGGAGCGCGCGGTCGAGCCACTTGTGGCACTGCGCGTAGGCCACCGGGTGCGCATTGACCACGCGTACGTCGTCGATCGACGTTCCGGGCCTGGCGACGAGCACGAAGTTGACCGGCACGAGGTACTCGCCGACGATGCGCAGCCCGGGGATCGTCGCGAGCGCATCCTGCGTCGCCGACACCCCGCCCTCGATCGAGTTCTCTATCGCGATCATGGCGGCGACGCTGCGGCCGGTGACCACGTCGTCGAGCGCCTCACCGACGTTGTTGACCGATCGCCACTGCTGGCCGTCGGCCTCCGGCACCTGCGCGAGGGCGGCCTCGGTGAAGGTTCCCGCCGGACCCAGGAAGCTGTACGTGCGAGTCTCTTCGGGCATGCCTGCGAGCCTAGCGTTCGGGCGAATGCGCGATCCGCCGCGCGGGGGCACCGCTCCGCACCGGGCGGGGTGACCAAAACGGGCGGAGGGGTGCGGGCGATGCCCCCACCCTGAAAGACTGAGCGAATGAACGATCGCGCAGGGAAGCC
The DNA here is from genome assembly GCF_011057645.1 of Marisediminicola senii. Taxonomy (GTDB): domain Bacteria; phylum Actinomycetota; class Actinomycetes; order Actinomycetales; family Microbacteriaceae; genus Marisediminicola; species Marisediminicola senii. The sequence goes on from NZ_JAALGE010000016.1 coordinate 32,312, forward strand.
AGCCCAGGAATCCGACCTCATCGACGTACACGAGGTGGTCGCCGCCTATTACTCGGGGATCCCCGACGTGACGAACCCCGACCAGAAGGTCGCGTTCGGAACCTCCGGCCACCGTGGCTCGTCGCTCGACACCGCATTCAACGAGACGCACATCGCCGCGATCACGCAGGCGATCGTCGAGTACCGGGCGGAGCAGGGCACCACCGGTCCGCTGTTCATCGGTCGCGACACCCACGCGCTCTCGCGGCCGGCCGAGACGACGGCGCTCGAGGTGCTGGTGGCCAACGGGGTGCGCGTGCTCGTCGACGAGTACGACGACTTCGTACCCACCCCGGCGCTGAGCCACGCGATCATCGCCTACAACGCGACCTCCGCCGACTATGACACGGCAGACGGCATCATCATCACCCCGTCGCACAACCCGCCCCGCGACGGCGGATTCAAGTACAACCCCCCGCACGGCGGCCCCGCCGACAGCGACGCGACGGGCTGGATCGCGAACCGCGCCAACGAGCTCATCGCGAACGGCAACCGCGATGTGAAGCGCGCGGAGCCGAGCGGCGTGGAGACCTACGATTTTCGCGGGCGCTACGTGGGGGACCTGGCATCCATCATCGACTTCGATGCCATTCGGGCGGCCGGCCTGCACGTGGGGGCAGACCCGCTCGGCGGCGCCGCCGTGCACTACTGGAAGCTCATCGCCGAGACCTACGACATCGACCTGACCGTGGCGAACCCGGTCGTCGACCCGACCTGGTCGTTCATGACCCTCGACTGGGACGGCAAGATCCGCATGGACCCGTCGTCGCAGTCGGCGATGGCGTCGGTGCTCGCGCACAAGGACGACTACGACCTGCTGACCGGCAACGACGCCGACGCCGACCGGCACGGCATCGTGACGCCCGACGGCGGCCTGATGAACCCCAACCACTTTCTGGCCGTCGCGATCCAGTACCTCTATACGCACCGGGCAGAGTGGCCGGTGGATGCCGCGATCGGCAAGACCCTCGTATCGAGCACGATGATCGACCGCGTGGCCCAGTCGCTCGGGCGAACGCTGTGGGAAGTGCCCGTGGGCTTCAAATGGTTCGTGCCGGGGTTGATCGACGGGTCGGTCGCGTTCGGCGGCGAGGAATCGGCCGGCGCGAGCTTTCTGCGCAAGGACGGCACGGTGTGGACCACCGACAAGGACGGCATCATCCTCGCGCTCCTCGCTTTCGAAATCCTGGCCGTGACGGGCAAGACGCCGTCGCAGCTCTACGCCGAGCTGACCGAGCAATTCGGCTCTCCCGTCTACGAGCGCGTCGACGCCGTCGCGACCAAGGACCAGAAGGCCGCGCTCGGCAAGCTCGACGGTGACGCGATCACCGCGACCGAGCTGGCGGGCGACGCGATCATCGCGCGGCTGAGCACCGCCCCGGGCAACGGCGCGGCGGTCGGCGGAGTCAAGGTCGTCACCGAGCACGCCTGGTTCGCGGCCCGCCCGAGCGGAACCGAAGACGTCTACAAGATCTATGCCGAGTCGTTCCGCGGTGCGGAGCACCTGAAGCAGGTGCAGGCGGAGGCGAAAGAGATCGTCGACGCGGCGCTCGGCGGGTAGCGCGGCACTAACGCCGAAAGCCCGGTGACCTGCCGGTCCGCCCGCCGCTCCCGCTACCCCGCGTAGCCGGGGGCGGCGGGCAGGCCGAAGAACTCCTCCAGGGTGCGGATGCCGCGCTCGTGCAGCTCGGTCGAGAGCTCGGTTCCCACGTACCGAAAGTGCCACGGCTCGAACATGTACCCGGTGACGGGCACCTTGTCGGCCGGGTAGCGCAGGATGAACCCGAAGCGCCAGGCGTTCTGCGCGAGCCAGCTGCCCTGCGGGGTGTCGGCGAAGCACGCCGCGAGTATGCACGACGACCCGGCGCTGATATCGGCGGCGAGCCCGGTCTGGTGCTCACTGTGCCCGGGCCTGGCGCTCTGCGCATCCGCCGACGCCTGCCCCTCGCGGGCGACGTAGCCGTTGTACACGCCGACCTGCGTGTCGTACGAGCGGTAGGCGCTCTGCAGCCGCATGCCGCCCGCTCCCTCTGCCGCCGCCGCGGCGAACATCGCGACGAGCGCGTCGCCGGCGGGTGCGCGCAGTGGTTGCCCGTTCGCGTTCTCGACCGAGGGGTAGGCCAGGTCGGGGGGCACGAAGCCGGCGGGGTTCATCGGCCGCAGCTTGTTGGCCACGACCCAGAGGCTCGCGGGGTCGTCGATCGAGCGCTGCCCGGAGTCGAAACCGGCCGGCGCCGGCGGGGCGGGGGCCGGCTCGGGCGGGGGGGCCGGCTCGGGTGCCGCGTCGGTGGGAGATGCGGAAGGCGAGGCGGGCGGATCCGATGGCGTGGGCTCGGGGGCCGACGGCGAGGCAGACGCAGACGAAGAAGGCGACCCCGTGGCATCCACCGCGGTCAGGGGCCCCGGCGACGCGCAGCCCGCGAGGGCGACGCACAGTCCGACAACGATCGCGGCCGGGAGGGTTCGCCTCCCTGCTCTCTGCGACATGGGCAGAATCCTAGCCGTGGATGCTTGCGCAACTGCATTTCGCGGGTATAACTTTGCACTCCGCGCAATCTTGAGCCGCCGGTGGCCCGTCGCCCCGGCGGTTTCGTGCGTCCGGGAGACGCAGCCCCGCCTGCACGAGGCGCGTCACCGCCACAGAACCATCCCAGCAGAACGAGGAACCATGGCCCGCGCCGGATCGAACCCCCGCAAGCGCTCGTCATCACCGGCCGGAGCGGCTGCGCCGACGGCGATTCCCGCCCCCGGCGGCGTCATGACCCAGCGGCAGATCCTGCTCGTGATCTACGGGCTGATGGCGGGCATGTTCCTGTCGGCGCTCGACCAGACCATCGTCAACACGTCGATCCGCACCATCGCCGACGACCTTGACGGCCTCAGCGAACAGGCGTGGGTCACCACCGCCTACCTGATCGTCTCGACCATCTCGACGCCGATCTACGGCAAGCTCTCCGACATCTTCGGCAGGCGTCCGCTGTTCATCATCGCCATCTCGATCTTTCTCGTCGGCTCGCTCGCCTCGGGATTCGCGACCTCGATGTACGGGCTGGCGGGCTTTCGCGCCATCCAGGGCCTGGGTGCCGGCGGCCTGATGGCGCTGCCGCTCGCGATCATGGGCGACATGCTCGCCCCGCGGGAACGCGCCAAGTACCAGGGCTACTTTCTCTCGGTGTTCGGCATCTCGAGCGTGATCGGCCCCCTGGTCGGCGGCCTGCTGGCAGGCACGCCCTTCATCCTCGGCATCACCGGGTGGCGATGGGTGTTCCTCATCAACCTGCCCATCGGCATCATCGCGCTGCTGATGGTGCTGCGTTTCCTGCACCTACCGGCGCGCAGCGCCCACCGCAGCGTGCGCATCGACTGGTGGGGTGCGACGACCGTCATCGTCGGTCTCGTTCCCCTGCTGCTGATCGCCGAGCAGGGCCGCGAGTGGGGCTGGAACTCGCCCATCTCCATGGCCTGCTACGCGGTCGGTGCCGTCGGCATCGTCGCGTTCGTACTGGTCGAGCGCCACATGGGTGCCGATGCCCTCATTCCACTGTCGCTGTTCCGCAGCCCCACGTTCTCCATGGCGACCGTGCTGGGCGTGCTCGTCGGCTTCGGGATGTTCGGCGCACTCTCGACCATTCCGCTGTACCTCCAGCTCGTGCTCGGCTCGACGCCGACCGAGAGCGGATACCAGATCCTCCCGCTGATCCTCGGCCTGATGATCTCGTCGATCGCGAGCGGGCAGCTCATCTCGCGCACCGGCAGGTACCGCATCTTTCCGATCATGGGCACCGGCCTGATGTCGGCGGGGTTCTTCGTATTCACCTTCATCGAGGCAGACACTCCCCTGTGGTTCCTCATGATCGGCATGCTCCTGGTCGGGCTCGGCCTCGGCCAGCTGCTGCAGACCCTCACCATTGCGAGCCAGAACTCGGTCGGCCCCCGCGACATCGGCGTCGCCACCTCGTCGTCGACCTTCTTCCGCCAGATCGGCGGCACGCTCGGCGTCGCCGTCATCTTCTCGGTGCTGTTCACGCGCCTGCCGAGTGCGCTCACCGCGGCGTTCGACGACTCGAGCATCCAGGCGGGTATCGCCGCGGCGACCGACCCGACCACCGAGGCCGGCCAGCGCATCCTCGCCGACCCGGCCAACGCGCAGATCCTCGGCATCCTGCAGGATCCATCGACCATCGGCACCGCGCTCGACGGAGACACCTCGTTCCTGAACACCTCGGATCCCGCCCTCGCGGCTCCCTTCCTCGCCGGATTCGCGGATGCCGCGGTCACCTGCTTCTGGGTGGCACTGGGCGTCGTGCTGCTGGCCTTCGTGCTCAGCTTCTTTCTCAAGGCGACGCCGTTGCGCCAGAAGTCTGCGCTGCAGGAGGTCGCCGACGCAGACGCGGCACTGCTCGCCCAGCACGCTGCGGACTCGACCGGCGTCGTGTCGGGCCCTGGCCTCGCGTCGGACACCCGGCCCATCGCCGTCGTACCCGATGCGTCGGCTGGCGGCAGCCCGACCGCTCCGCGCGGATAGCCCAATAGAGCCGGATACGGGTCGAATTCCCGACATTTTGGGAGCGCTCCCAAAAAAGTCTTGACACTCCGCGGCATGCGATGTCACTCTGGTTCCGCAATCGTGAGAGCGCTCCCACAACATTCCGGGAGCGCTCCCAGGCCTGCCCCATCCATGCACACAAAGGAGTGACCGTGAGAATCTCACGACGCAAAAAATCGGCCGTCCTGGCCGGAGCAGCAGCATTCGCCCTGATCGCCACGGGATGCTCGTCGGGAGGTGGTGGCGGTGACTCGGCAGACGACGGCACCACCCTCACGGTCACGACGTTCAATGCCATGGGATTCGAGGACCTCTATACCGAGTACGAAGAGGCCAACCCCGGTATCACCATCGAGGCGAACAACATCGACACCGGTGGCAACGCCCGAACCGACGCGTTCACCAAGATCGCGGCCGGCTCCGGCCTCGCCGACGTCACGGCGATCGAGGAGGGCTGGCTCGGATCGATCATGGAGGTCAGCGACCAGTTCGTCGACCTCACGGAATACGGCATCGAAGACCGGGCGGGCGACTGGGTCGACTGGAAGTACGAGCAGGCGACCGACCCAGATGGACGCGTGATCGGCTACGGAACCGACATCGGCCCCGAGGGCATGTGCTTCAACGGACCGGCGCTGGAAGCCGCCGGAATCCCCAGCGACCGCGAAGGCTTCGCGGCGTACCTGGGCGGCGCCGACGCAACGTGGGAGAAGTTCTTCGATGTGGGACGCGAGTACCAGGAGGCAACGGGCAAGGCCTGGTATGACCAGTCCGGATTCGTCTGGAACGCCATGGTCAACCAGCTCGACGAGGGCTACTACACCGCAGACGGTGAACTGAACGTCGAGGGCAACGCCGAACTCGAGGAGCGCTGGACCTGGCTCACCGACGCCGCCGCAGACGGACTCTCGGCCGCCGAGGCTGAATGGGACTGGAACACCGGAAAGTCCTTCACCGACCAGACCTTCGCGACCTTCGTGTGCCCCGGATGGATGCTGGCAAACCTCAAGGGCAGCCTCGAGGCCGGAGGCGGAGACGCATCCACCGGATGGGACTTCGCTGACGTCTTCCCCGGCGGCCCGGCGAACTGGGGTGGCGCGTTCCTCGCGGTGCCCGAGACCTCCGAGCACCCCGAAGAAGCCGCGGCCCTCGCGTCGTGGCTGACCGAGCCGGAGCAGCAGGTCAAGGCCTTCGAAGCCGCCGGCACCTTCCCCAGCACGATCGCGGCACAGGAAGAGCTCGCCTCGGCGGGAGCAACCGACCCGATCCTGAACGACGCTCCCACCGGCGCCATCCTCGCGGAGCGCGCCATCGGAGTGACCGCCCAGTTCAAGGGACCGGACGACTCGCTCATCCAGGAGAACGTCTTCGGCCCGCCGCTCGACAAGATCGACCGCGGCGAGGCGACCGCTGACGAGGCGTGGCAGGAAGCGCTGACCCTGCTCGACGAGCTGGTCGGCTAGCACCACCGCCCCCGGGGCTCCCCGGCCGCACTCGTGCAGCCGGGGAGCCCCACCCCAGGCACCAGATCTCGCCATCAACACCGACCGACCGACCGCCTCAACGAGGAGACACCCATGACATCGACCATCAGTCGCCCGCCGACTACGGGCGACTCCCCCGCGTCGCCGCGGGCGAGCGAGACGCTCACCTTCCGTCAGAGAGTGAGCCGCTTCGACGTTCGGGCCTCTCCCTATCTCTACATCGCCCCGTTCTTCGTGCTCTTCGCGATCACCGGACTCTTTCCCCTCGTCTACACCTTCGTGGTGTCGCTGCACGACTGGGAACTGCTGGCCGGCCAGGGCGACTTCGTCGGTATCGCGAACTTTCAGGAAGTGCTCGGCGACCGGTTCTTCTGGAACTCCATCCGCAACACCCTCAGCATCTTTCTGCTGAGTACCGTGCCCCAGCTGGCATTCGCGCTCATCCTCGCGGCCATCCTCGACCAGGCGCTCAAGGCCAAGACGTTCTGGCGCATGAGCATCCTGCTCCCCTACGTCGTCACCCCGGTCGCCGTCGCGCTCATCTTCTCCAGCATGTTCAACGAGACCTCCGGCCTGTTCAACAACCTGCTCGGCGCGGTCGGCATCGACCCCGTGCAGTGGAAGCACGACGTTCTCGCGAGCCACGTCGCCATCGCCACCATGGTCAACTGGCGGTGGACGGGCTACAACGCGCTCATCCTGCTCGCCGCGATGCAGGCGGTGCCCCGTGACCTGCACGAATCGGCGGCCATCGACGGCGCGGGTGCAGTGCGACGGTTCTTCTCGATCACGGTGCCCAGCATCCGTCCCACCCTCGTCTTCGTGGTCATCACCATGACCATGGGCGGGCTGCAGATCTTCGCCGAACCGCGACTGTTCGACGTGTCGAACGCGGGAGGCATCGGCGGCTCGGACCGGCAGTTCCAGACCACCGTTCTCTACCTGTGGGAGATGGCCTTCTTCCGCCAGGACTTCGGCAAGGCCTCCGCCATCGCCTGGCTGCTGTTCCTGCTCATCGTGGGAATCGGGCTGATCAACTTCATGATCTCGAAACGCATCGCCACCGCCGAGAACCGGCACATCAAGGCCTCCACCGCCAAGAAACTCTCAGGACGACGCTCATGACATCTCAATTGCAGGCCGCCCCCCTCGCCCCAGAAGGTACCGACCGCGCACCGCGGGAACCCCGACGCCGCCGTGCCTTCGCTGGCATCGGCACCCGCCCGGGCTTTCTCGCCTACGGACTGCTCAGCGCATTCCTGCTGGGCTCCGCCTACCCTCTCTGGTGGTCGTTCGTCGTCGGCAGCGGCACCAACGCGACCCGCGGCGAGACCCTCCCCCTCATCCCCGGCGGCAACTTCTTCGCCAACGCGGCACTGGTGCTCGATGCCGTTCCGTTCTGGCTCGCCCTAGGCAACAGCATCATCGTCTCCGGCGTCATCACGATCTCGGTGGTGACCTTCTCCACCCTCGCCGGGTACGCGTTCGCCAAGCTGAAGTTCAAGGGCCGCGACAAGCTGATGATCTTCGTGATCGCGACCATGGCCATCCCCACCCAGCTCGGCATCATCCCCCTGTTCATCCTGATGCGCCAGCTCGGCTGGACCGGCGAACTCGGTGCGGTCATCGTGCCGACGCTGGTCACCGCGTTCGGGGTGTTCTTCATGCGGCAGTACCTGGTCGACGTCATTCCCGACGAGCTGCTCGAAGCCGCGCGCGTGGACGGGGCCAACCAGATCCGCACGTTCCTCAACGTCGCCGTGCCCGCTGCCCGCCCGGCGATGGCGATCCTCGGGCTGTTCACCTTCATGGCAGCGTGGACCGACTATCTCTGGCCGCTCATCGTGCTCAACCCCACCAACCCGACGCTGCAGACCGCGCTCAGCCAGCTGCAGTCCGGCTACTACGTCGACTACTCCATCGTGCTGACAGGGGCGGTTCTCGCGACCCTCCCACTGCTCGTACTATTCATCGTGGCTGGCAAGCAGCTCATCTCCGGAATCATGCAGGGAGCGGTCAAAGGATGACTCAGATATTCGACCAGGCGCAGACGCTGTCGCAGGGTGCGGCGGAACGCGAATTCCCCCCGAACTTCCTCTTCGGCGTGGCGACGGCGGCCTACCAGATCGAGGGCGCCGCCCACAGCGACGGCCGCACCGACTCGATCTGGGATGCCTTCAGCCGCATTCCCGGGGCAGTCGTCGGCGGCGAGAACGGCGACGTGGCGTGCGACCACTACGCGCGCTACCCCGACGACGTGAAGCTGATGGCCGACCTCGGCGTGCAGACCTACCGCTTCTCCACCTCGTGGTCGAGGGTTCGCCCCGACGGCGGTCCGGTGAACGCGCAGGGACTGTCGTTCTACTCCCGGCTCGTCGACCAGCTGCTCGAGAACGGCATCAAGCCGTGGCTGACGCTCTACCACTGGGACCTGCCGCAGGCGCTCGAGCAGACCGGCGGTTGGGCGAACCGCGACACCGCCTACCGGTTCGCCGAGTACGCGGCATCCGTCCACGACGTTCTCGGTGACCGGGTCGACGCCTGGACTACCCTGAACGAGCCGTGGTGCTCGGCATTCGTCGGGTACATCAGCGGCGAGCACGCTCCCGGCGTGCAGGACCCGGCAACCGGCCTCGCGGCGGCACACCACCTGCTGCTCGGCCACGGTCTCACCGTCGGTGAGCTGCGCAGGCGGGACCCCGCGCTGGAGCTGGGCATCACGCTCAACCTCACCGTCGCTGACCCGGTCGATGGCAGCGACGAGCGGGACATCGACGCCGCCCGCCGCATCGACGGCCAGTTCAATCGGGTATTCCTCGACCCGATCTTTCGCGGCACCTACCCGGAGGACGTGCTCGCCGATGTCGCGCACCTCGATTTCGAGAAGCACATCCACGCCGGCGACCTCGACGTCATCTCGGCCCCGATCGACGTGCTGGGCGTCAACTACTACCACGGTGATGCGGTGAGCGGAACGTCGTCGCCCTCGGAGATCACCACTGCCGCGCCATCCATCCGGCCGCTCCGGTCGCCGTTCCCGGCCGCCGAGAACGCCCACACCCACCCGCGCGGACTGCCGACCACGGCCATGGGCTGGGAGGTGCAGCCGGAGGGGCTGACCCGCCTGCTGCACCGCATCGCCGACGAGTACGCCCGGCCAGCCGGAGTCTCGCTCTACGTCACCGAGAACGGCGCCGCCTACAACGACGTCGTGGAGGACGACGGCATTGTGCACGACGCCGACCGCGTGTCGTTCCTGCAGCAGCACCTCGCTGCCGTACTCGATGCCATCGACGGCGGCGTCGAGGTCAAGGGCTACTTCTACTGGTCGCTCATGGACAACTTCGAATGGGCGTGGGGATACGACAAGCGCTTCGGGCTGGTTCGCGTCGACTACGAGACCCAGGAACGCACCCTCAAGCACAGTGCCATGGAGTATCGCAGGATCATCGCCGCCCGGTCGTTGTAGCAGCCATCGCTAGGCTTCACCAATGACGATCGACCAGGCCCGGCGGGCCGCGCCCACCCTCGAGGCCGTGGCCGCGGCCGCCGGTGTCTCCCGCTCCACGGTGTCGAGGGTCGTGAACGGCGGCGCCCAGGTGAAGCCCGACGTCGTGGCATCCGTCAATGCCGCCATCGAGAGCCTGGGCTACATTCCCAACCGCGCTGCCCGCTCGCTCGCTCGGCGGCGCAGCATGGCCATCGCGCTGGTCGTGCCAGAGGAGACCACCCGGTTCTTCGGCGACCCCTACTTCGCCGAGATCGTGCGCGGCATCACCACCGCGCTCGACGACAGCGAGTACGTGCTGGTGCTGCAGCTCGCGAGTGCCTCGGGACCGTCGGCGAACTCCATCCGGTACCTGCTCGGCGGCAACGTCGACGGCGCACTGGTGGTGTCGCACCACTCCAGTGACACCTCGCTCACCCGGCTCGGGGCATCGTTGCCCGTCGTGTTCAACGGGCGTCCGCTGGCGCCCACCGACCCGCCGAGCTACTTCGTCGACGTCGACAACGCCGCGGGAGCCGAAGCCGCGACCGACCACCTGATCTCGCTGGGCCGACGGCGCATCGCGATCATCGCCGGCCCCGAAGACATGCCCCCCGGCATCGACCGCACCACCGGGTGGCGGCGCGCCCTGCAGCGGGCGTCGCTCACCACCGACCTCATCGTGCACGGCGACTTCTCGCAGGCCGGCGGGGCGACCGCGATGCGTCAGTTGCTCGCCGCCGACCCGTCGATCGACGGGGTGTTCGCCGCCAGCGACCTGATGGCGTCTGGCGCGATGTCGGTGCTGCGCGACCGGGGCATCGGCATTCCCCACGAGGTGGCCGTGGTCGGCTTCGACGACAGCCGCGCCGCGACATCGGGAAGCATCCAGCTCACCACCGTGCACCAGCCGTCCGCCCTGGCCGGCGAGACGATGGCGAAGATGCTGATCGCCCTGCTGCGGGGCGAGCAGGTGGAGCACGAACGCATCCTGCCGACGCGGCTCGTGGTGCGCGACTCAGCCTGAGAGCCGCGCACCCGGCCAGTGCGATTCGTAGCAGCGCTGTGCCGTGCTGCCTGCAGCGCTGCGCCGTGCTGCCTTCCGCGCGTCGAGCGCCGCTACGTGCCCAGCGCGATCGCCGACCACGACACGGGAGGCAGCGTGACGGTGACGGTGTCGCCGTCGATGCCCACCGAGTCGAGGTCCCTGAGGCCCACGCGCTCCTGGTCGGCCATGGTGTTCTTGGCGTAGTTGTCGTCGTCGTGCAGGGTGACGGCCTCGGTGATCGAGGTGAGCCCGAGACCCGCGACGCTGACGGTGACCTCGATCGCCTCGGTGAGGTGGCGGTTGACCAGGAAGAGCGCGCCGGTGGCGGCATCCCGGTCGACGGTCGCAACCGCATCGACGAGGGGTGCGGCGCCGTAGACCGCGGTGTCGTAGCTCGGCACGTCGATGCGCGGGCGCAGTACCTCGCCGCGCGCGAGGCGCGAGGTCACCGAGAACGGAAAGAACGTGGTCTGGCGCCAGGCGTCGCCGCCGGGCTCGGTCATGATCGGGGCGATCACGTTGACCAGCTGAGCGAGCGACGCCGACGCGACGCGGTCGTGGTTCTTGAGCAGGGTGATGAGCAGGTTGCCCAGCACCACGGCGTCGGCGACCGAGTAGACGTCTTCGAGCTGGCGGGGCGCGAACACCCAGTCGTCGTTGACCTCCTGCGAGGCCTGGTGCTCGTCGAGGTACCAGATGTTCCACTCGTCGAACGAGAGCTTCATCGTCTTGTCGCTGTGCAGCTTGTGCTTCACGTGGTCGGCGGTCGCGACGACGGTCTCGATGAAGTACTGCATGTCGTGCGACGAGGCGAGGAACGACCCCAGGTCGCCCTTTCGCTCCTGGTAGTAGGCGTGGCACGAGATGTAGTCGACGTGCTCGTAGCCGTGCTCGAGCACGGTGCGCTCCCAGTCGCCGAAGGTGGGCATGTTCGAGCCGGACGACCCGCAGACGACCAGCTCGAGCGTGCGGTCGGCGGCCTTCATCGCCTGCGCGGTGCGCGCGGCGAGCTTGCCGTAGTCCTCCGCCGTCATGTACCCGGTCTGCCACGGGCCGTCCATCTCGTCGCCGAGGCACCACATGCGGATGTCGTGGGGTTCGGGGCTTCCGTTCGCGATGCGCTGGTCGCTGAGCGCGGTGCCAGAGGGGTGATTGGCGTATTCGAGGATGTCGAGGGCAGCATCGATGCCCCGGGTGCCGAGGTTGACCGCCATCATCAGCTCGGAGCCGGTGAGCTTGCACCAGCGTGCGAATTCGTCGAGGCCGACCTGGTTGCTCTCGAGCGAGTGCCAGGCGAGGTCGCGGCGCACCGGGCGCGTCTCGCGCGGGCCGACGCCGTCTTCCCAGCGGTAGCCGGAGACGAAGTTTCCACCGGGGTAGCGGATCGTCGACGACCCCAGTTCCTTCACCAGATCGACGACGTCGAGGCGAAAGCCGTCGGCGTTCGCCGTGGGGTGCCCCGGTTCGTAGATACCGTCGTAGACGCACCGGCCGAGGTGCTCGACGAACGAGCCGAAGATGCGACGGTCGATCGGGGCGACGACGGCAGCAGGGTCGACGGTGATGGTGGCGGTGATAGTCACGCGAGCGGTTCCTTCGTTTACGACGATGTAGCGAACTGTTACATCGTGTCGTGTTGCGGAGTCGCGGTCAATTTCGGATGCCGCGGTGCGCGAGCAGACTGCGTCGAAACACCTCGTCAGCGGCATCCATCCGGGCCCGTGCCGCGACGAACCCGTCGGGCCGCACCAGGTACAGCGTGTCGTCGTCGAATGGGCGGTGAGCGGGATAGCCGTGCGCGTCGAGCCCCAGCGATGCGGCCGTGTTTCGGGCCGTCTTCGCAAGAGTTTCGGACCCGTAGGTGTGCACCTGCCAGGTCGCGCTGCGCAGCGCCGCAAAATTCGCGCCCGTCCAGCGCAGCCTGCGCCCGACGATCGGGTCACGCCGACGACGGCGCCGACGCCGGTCGCCGGACCGCCCAACACCCTCCCCCGGCATCGCGTAGTGGATGCGCAGCTGCCCGAGGTACTCGAATGCCCTGGTGCCCGCTGGTGTGCGCGGAACGATACCCGCAACCACCGGCACGACTACCGCAATGGCCATGCGGGCGAGGCGGGGCAGCAGCCGGGGCGACGTGATCAGCCCGAACGCGCGGTCGGTCGTGCCGATGAGGCGCTCGGCGACCGGCCGGCGTTCCCGCTCGTACGCGTCGAGCGACGACTCGGTCGCCGTGCCCCGTACCACCTCGGCGAGCTTCATCGCCAGGTTGTGGGCATCCTGCAGTCCGGTGTTCATGCCCTGCGCACCGACCGGGGAGTGCACGTGCGCGGCGTCACCCGCGAGCAGCACTGGCCCCCGGCGGAACGATGCGGCGACGCGATGGTGTACCCGGTACTGCGAGAACCACCGCGATCCGCCCCACTCCACGCCGAACGTCGTCCCCACGCCCCGGCGCACGGCGGCCTCCACGTCCCCGGCCGGCGCATCCGTCGGCATACCGGATAGCCCGAGCAGTCGGGCGTCGCCCCGCGACCCCATCGGGAATGCCAGGAGAAAGCGACGCCGGCCGAGCCGCAGGTTCACCGCCCCCTCGACGAGCCCCCGCACTGCAGTCGCGTCGCACACGAAGAAGACCTGGCTGCTGCTCGACCCGTCGAAGTGGATGCCGCTGAGCCGCCGCACCGCGGAGCCACTGCCGTCTGCCCCCACCACGAACCGCGCCCCGATCGTGATCGCGTCGCCCCCGGCCGCCCCGGGTCGCCGCGCCGACGCGACCGTGCTCGCCGACGTCCCCGCCGCCTCGCCGTGGTGCACCTCGAGCCCCTCGAGCGCGTGCTGCCAGAGCACCTCCCCGCCGTGCGAACGTAGGGTCTCGTAGAGGATGCGCTCGTTCTCGCTCTGCTCGAGCACGTGCAGCCCGGGGTATGGCGTGACCGCGGCACCCGGCCGACCGATGTGCACGGCGGCGAGCACGCGGCGTTCCCACCCTGGCGCGACCTGCCGAACGCGGACACTCGCCGCGCGCACGGCGGCGACGATGCCGAGCTGGTCGTAGAGCTCGAGTGAGCGTGCCTGCAGCACGAGCGCCCGCGATTCGCGCGTCGGCCCGCCCTTGCGGTCGACGACGATGACGTCGACCCCGAGTCGGCGCAGCCAGGTGGCGAGCATCAACCCGGTGGGTCCGGCCCCGACGACCAGAACCTCGGCCTGCAGGTCGGTGGGTGGCAGGTTCTCCGTGGCCATGGCCCGACACCTCCACTCCCGCGATGGCGCCGAGCCTAGACCCGCCGGAGCCGCGCGGGGCGCGACCGGGTCAGCGAATCTCGACCCTCGCCAGCTCGAGCCGCGCGCGGATCACGGCGATGGCATCGGCGCTCTCGTCGACCAGCACGAAACGGCGGCCGAGTTCCGCTGCCGCCGCGCCCGTGGTGCCGCTTCCGGCGAAGAAGTCGAGCACCCAGTCGCCCTCGCGCGTGGAGGCCTGGATCATCCGCCGCAGGATGCCCTTGGGCTTCTGGGTCGGGTATCCGGTCTTCTCCCTGCCGGTGGGGCTCACGATGGTGTGCCACCAGACGTCGGTCGGCAGCTTTCCGCGTTCGACCTGCTCGGGCGTCACGAGGCCGGGCGCCATGTACGGCTCGCGATCCACCGCGGTCGAGTCGAAGTGGTAGCGGGCGGGATCCTTCACGTAGACGAGGATCGTGTCGTGCTTGGCCGGCCACTTGCTCTTCGACTTGGCCCCGTAGTCGTAGGCCCAGATGATCTCGTTGAGAAAGCATTCGCGGCCGAACAGGGCGTCGAGCAGCACCTTGGCGTAGTGCGCCTCCCGGTAGTCGAGGTGCAGGTAGAGCGTGCCGTCGTCGGCGAGCAGCCGCCACGCCTCGGCGAGCCGCGGCTCGAGAAAGCTCCAATAGTCCTCGAAGTCGTCGTCGTAGCTCATCAGGTCACCCCGGATGCGCTCGTACTGCTGGCCCTTGAACCCGCGGATCGGGCCGGTGACGCTGCGCACGCTGGTGGTGGACTGCCGCCGCTGGCTGCGGCCGGTGTTGAACGGCGGATCGAGGTAGACCAGGCGGAAGGCGCCACCCGGCAGCTGGGCGACCACCTCGAGGTTGTCGCCGTGCACGACCAGGTTCGGCGACGATGGGCTCCACTCTGACGGCATGCTCCATTGTCTCGTGCCGTTGCCGACGCCGATTGCCGTCCGTACGCTGGAGCGATGTCCACCGATGTGCAGCACCTCGAATCGCAGAATCGCTACGTGCTGAACCGGGATGGCGAGCAGGTCGGGCTCACCGACTACCGGATCACCGGTGACGCCATCTACCTCACGCACACCGAGGTCGACCCGCGGCTCCGCGGCCGGGGGCTCGGCGCCGAGATGGTGCAAGGCGTGCTCGACCAGATCAAGGCCGACACCGGGTACCGCGTCGTCGCGGCGTGCCCGTTCGTACGGTCATGGCTCGACAGGCACCCTGAATACAGCGAACTCGAGCAACGTGGCCTCTAGAGCAGGCGCCCCGTCGGGCGCACCCTCGAAACGCCCGTAGATCGCGCCGTGGAACACCCCCAACTGCCGTTACCTGCTTCACAGGTAGTCCCAAGGCGGGGTACAGGTGAGCGGTCCTACGCTTTATCTGTACCGAGTCGGGGATGCCCCAACGCTTGCTCCACAGGCCTCCTGTCGCGTCACCGACACCACACATGACGCCGTCAATGGAGCGCGAAAATGATTCCCGAAGAACTGACCCAGGGCCAGTACGACACCGTCTACAACTTCCTCTCACTGGTGATCGCCTCGCAGCTGTTCACCGCGTTGTTCCTGATCATCGCGTTACCCCGAATACTTCCGCGCTACCGGCAGGCGATCACGGTCGCCGCTGTCGTCTGTGGCATCGCCGCCTACCACTACTTCCGTATCTTCGACTCGTTCACGGAGGCATTCGTCTCCGACGCGGCGGGCGGCGCAGGACCGTACGTTCAGGCCGTCGGCGCCTCGTTCAATGAGGGCTACCGCTACGTCGACTGGCTTCTCACCGTTCCACTGCTGCTTGTCGAATTGATCGCCGTCATGGCCCTCTCGCGCAAGGTGCAGTCCGGACTCCTGATGCGCCTGATCCCCGCGTCGGCGCTCATGATCATCCTCGGCTACCCCGGTGAGATCAGCGACGACAACGCAATTCGCGGCCTGTTCGGTGCACTGTCGACGATCCCGTTCCTCTACATCCTGTTCGTGCTGTTCGTGCAGCTGACCAAGACGCTCGACACCCAGCCTGCGAACGTGCGCAAGACCCTCGGAAACCTGCGGTTCCTGCTGCTGCTCGCCTGGGGCGTGTACCCGATCGCCTACCTCCTGCCCCTGCTCAACGTCGACGGAGCCAATGCCTGGGTCGGCATGCAGATCGGCTACTCGGTCGCCGATATCGTCGCCAAGGCCGTCTACGCGCTGATCATCTTCCAGGTGGCACGCATGAAATCGTTCGCCGACGACGACACCTTCGCGGCGATCGAGATGTCTCACGACGAGCTCACTACCACCGACACGTCGGGTCACAGCAGTGCTCCCACGGCATCGCGCAAGGCACCCGCGCAGCGTCGGCGGTAGCCCGCCAGTGTAAGAAGACGAATGGATGCCGCGGCGCGACGCCGCGGCATCCATTCGTCTTTTCGCTCGAGAACGCGGCGCTACGGAACCCGCTGCAGCCACTCGTCGGTGCCGAACTTCTCGACCACGAGCTGCTCGGCCCGAGCGAGTTCCTCCGGGGTGACGTCACCCTCGACCGCGCCGTACAGCCCGGTGAAGGTCTTCTCCATCTGGGCGATGATGTCGGCCCGGCTGAGCCCGGTCTGGCTGCGCAGCGGGTCGACCCGCTTCGCCGCACTCTTGGTGCCCTTGTCGCTCATCTTCTCGCGGCCGATGCGCAGCACCTGCACCATCTTCTCGCCGTCCATGTCGTAGCTCATGGTGACGTGGTGCAGCACGGCCCCGGTGCCCAGGCGTTTCTGCGCGGCACCGCCGATCTTGCCGGTGGGGCTCGTGATGTCGTTGAGCGGCTGGTACGACGCGTCGATCCCGAGCGACTTGAGGGCCACGATGACCCACTCGTCGAGGAAGGCGTAGGAGTCGGCGAAGGTCATGCCCTGCACGAGGTCGGACGGCGCGTAGATCGAGTAGGTGATGACCGTGCCGGCCTCCATGAACATCGCGCCGCCGCCGCTGACCCTGCGCACGACGTCGAACCCGAACTGCTTCGCGCGCTCGGTGTCGACCTCGTTGCGCACCGACTGGAAGCTGCCGATGACGACGGCCGGGGCATCCCATTCCCAGATGCGGAGGGTGGGCACCCGTCGGCCGGCACCGACCTCCTCGGCGAGCACCTGGTCGAGCGCCATCTGCAGCACCGGCGGGTATGCGGTGCCGTGGATGAGCTGCCAGTCGTAGTCCCGCCAGCTCGTGGCGTGCGCGAGCGAGCGGCGGATCGCCACGGCGACACCCTCCGGCGTGATGCCGAGCATGAGCGTGTCGTCGGGCAGTGCCTTGCGGATGGCGCGCGCGATGCGCTGCGCGTCGCTGGTCTCGGGCAGCCCGTTCACTGCGGCGTTGATGACCTCGAGGGCGGAATCGGGCTCGAGGAAGAAGTCGCCGGCGAGCCGGAAGTTCGCGATCTTGCCGCCGACCACGTCGAGGTCGACGACCACGAGCTTGCCGCCCGGGATCTTGTATTCGCCGTGCATGGGGAGCCTTTCGTCGGCGGTGGGGGGTGGAGGTGGTGAGCCGTCGTGGTCAGTCGGCGGGGACGAACGCGCCGTGCCCGTGAGCCCGCATGCGTGCGCGGAGGCGGATGGCCGCGGCATCCAGTTCGAGCGAGCCGGCGGCCCGGTCGATGCCGGACGGGTGGAATTCGCGTGGCGACCACGACGGCCAGACGTGGATGTGCAGGTGCGGCACCATGTAGCCCTCGATCATGAGCCCCGCCCGGTCGCTCTGCCACTCGTCGCGCTGCGCCTCGCCGACCTTGTGCGCGATCGACATCAGGTGCGCCATGGTCTTCTCGCCGACGTCGAGCCAGCGGTCGACCTCCTGCCGGGGAACCACGAGGGTGTGCCCCGGTGAGCGCGGTTCGATGGTCAGGAACGCCACGGCGGTGTCGTCCTGCCAGATGAACCGGCCGGGCAACTCGCCGCGCATGATGCGCGTGAAGACCGAGGGCATGGACTCAGCCAACGCTGCCCACTCGGACCGCGATCTCGGCCAGCCGGCCGGCGTTCTCGAGTTCGAGGTACCCGGCGATCGCATCGTGCACGAGGCGGCAGGCCTCGCTCGCCGACGTGCGGTCGTCGACCGCGATGCTGACCGCGATCCGGAGCCCCTCGGCGGACTCGGTGACCGCCACGACGTCGATCGTCGGCTCCTTGCGCAGTACCAGGTCGGTGGTGCGATTGAGCAGGCTGAGCACCAGCGGGGCCGAGGAGTACACCTTCGTCACCCCGGGCACGGCCTGCACCAGCGCGGTCAGGTCGTGCGACATGGTGCCCGTGTCGACGCTCATTCCGCGACCTCTTCCGGTGATGACCGCACATGGTGCACGTCGTGGATGGTCACGTCGATCGAGGTGAAGTTGAGCTCGGTGTGGCGCAGCAGCTCGGTGTAGATCGCTTCGCGAACGCGGGCGACGATCTCGGGAATGCGCTCCCCGAAGAACACCGACGCGTCGATGCGCACCCCGATAGCCTCGCCTGGCACGGTGACGTCGCCGTCGAGCCGGCAGCGGCCGATCAGGATGCCGCCCACCGAGTCGCCGGCAGCGCGGATGAGTCCGCGCACCGCACCCTCGGTGATGACGAGGCGCGCGGCGGGAGCGGAGTGCTGGATCGGGATGTCGCGACCGGCGTGTGCCTCGAGCTCGATGTTGTCGAGGATGCCAGACACCCAGCTGTCGTCGCGGGCAGGCTCGGCCGCGGCATCCGTCTCGACCAGGGTCTCCGACATGGCCCGCAGCCTGGCGAGGCCGGCGAGCGCGATCTGGCAGCCGGGCGACGAGTCGATGGCGGGATCGGCCGGCGTGCGGCCACGGTCGAGATAGTCGCTCAGCTCGTCGATCGAGTGGCCGTCGAGGCTCTTTCCGTCGAAGAGGGCGTCGAGGTCACCTGAGTCGGTCATCGCCAGTCCTCCATCTCCAGGATGAGTTTCTTGCGTGCCCTCGCGAGCAGCCCCCGCACCGTCGAAGTCGGGAGGTCCAGCTCCCTGGCGATGTCGTCGTAACTGTACCGGCCAATCTCGTGAAGCACCCAGCACTGCCGCTGCGCGGCCGGCAGGGTCGCGAGCACCGCCGACAGAGCTTCCTCGCGGGATTTCGCGACCGCGCGCTGCTCGGGGGACGCCTCGTCCGGCGCCTCTGGCTCGTGGTCGTCGATGTCGTCGTGGGTGCGGTTCGCCCTGATCAAGTCGATGCTCTTGTGGCTGACGATGCGCATCAGCCAGCTCTTGACCACGCTGCCGTCGTCGAGGGTGGGCAAACGCTTCCAGGCGGCGATGAACGCCTCCTGCACGATGTCGTCGCTGTCGGTCGACGAGCCGAGGATGCGGGTCGCGTATGCCCGCATCATGGGACCGTAACGCCGCACCAGCACCTCGAACGCGCGAACGTCACCGTCGGCGGCACGCCCGGCGAGGGTGCGGTCATCGGCGTCGTCGAGGGAGTACGACCCCCTCCGCTCCGACGGCGCCTTCACCCGGTTTCCCACTTTCTTTCGCCAATATCGTGACGAATCGGCATCACCCTACGACCTATTCATGACTACCACAGTCGCACCGCTCCAATCCTCGAGCGGTCACCCACCCAATCAAGGAGAAATCCCATGGCGAACACTTCCGCCTCCCCGGCTTCCGTCACCGGCACCACGCTTCCCGGCACCACGCAGACCGCCGACGGCAAGACCGTCATCAACGACGCCGTCGTTGCGAAGATCGTCGGCATCGCGGCGCGCGAGGTTCCCGGCGTGTTCGCCCTCGGTGGCGGCGCGGCCCGCGCCATCGGCGCGATCCGCGACGCCATCAACAGCAAGGACATGGCGCAGGGCATCAGCGTCGAGGTCGGCGAGACCCAGGTCGCCGTCGACGTGACCATCGTCGCCGAGTATCCGATCGCGCTGCAGGATGTCGCCGCCAAGGTTCGCGCGTCGGTCATCAGCGCCGTCGAGACCCTCGTCGGCATGGAGGTCACCGAGGTCAACGTGACCATCAACGACGTGCACCTTCCCACCGATGACGCCGCTGAGCAGGCAGAAGCCCGCGTACAGTGAGCGCCACCAGAACCGGCATGGTCGCCGGAGCGCTTCTCGCACTGACCTGGATCGTGTTCGGCTTCTGGGCATTCGTGTTCGTCGCCGTCGCGATGGCGATCGGTGCGGGCGTCGGTCGCATCATCGAGGGCAAGCTCGACCTTGCCGGAGTCGTCGACGCCGTACGAGGGAAGCGATCCTCCTCATGACCATGACCCCATCCACTCCCGACACCGCGGATCGCGGTCGCACCAGGATCGCCTCGCGCGCCCTCAACCGCGTCGTGTCCGCGGTCGCCGCAGACGCTCTCGGAGTGGATGCGTCGAAGGTCGACGTCGCGCTCACGGATCACCGCGGGGAGCTCGTGCTCTCGGTGGCGACGCCCGTGCGCGTGGTGCCGTTGCGTAGTATCCAGCGCAACCCCGAACTGGTCGGTCGCTCGGGCGGGACCCTCCTCGAGAGGTCCGCCCGCGCACAGGAGCAGATTCGCGGTCGCGTCAGCGACTTAACCGGCTACCGCATCGCGCGGGTCGCCGTTCGGCTGAAAGCCGCGGATATCCGACCAGAGAACCGCGTCTCGTGAGCGGCGCACAGTCGGCATACCGGCGGGTGAGCCGTCGCGAAACGCACTCTCCCCGGTCCGGTGCCGCGATCACGATCGCCGTGGTGCTCTCGCTCGCGGCGGCCTACGTGGTGACGGAGATCGTGCTGGACCTCATCGGCCAGCCGCCCCTGCTCACGACGATGACGGATGCCGCGGCATCCACCATCGCCCTCGACGAGTACCCGGCACCGATCGTCGCCGCAGCGGGCGCAGTCGTGACGCTCATCGGCCTCGCGCTGGTGATCCACGGCATCCGTCCGGGGCGCCGCCCCAAGCACCTCATCGATTCCGACCGCAGCGTGACCGTGGTCGATTACGAGGTCGTCGCGTCAGACCTGGCGCGCCACGCGGCCTTCGCGGGCGGCGTCGACCCGGACAACGTCGACGTGTCGGTGTCGAGGAGCCGTGCTGTCGTGCGGCTTACCCCGGCATCGGGCATTCCCGCGGACAAGTCCGCCGTCGAGGACGCGGTTCGCCGTCGCCTCGAGGCGCTCGCGCTGCGCGGCACGCTCCGCTCGCAGGTCATCGTCGGAGAGTCAGGAAAGGTGGGCGCATGAACAACACCAACCGTGCACTCAACCGCACCGTGGTCATCGTCACCGGCATCGTGCTGATGGCACTCGGTGCCGGCGCGATCGCGGTGGCGCTGCTGCCCGACGTGAGGTCGGCGTGGGGCGACACCGCCCCCGGCGTCTTCGACACCGTGACGGGCTGGTTCCGCGCGACGCCGATGGTCGACACCGGCAACAGCTGGATCTGGGTCGGCATCATCGCCGCGCTGGTTCTGGCCGTCGTGGCGGCCATCGTCTTCATGCTGCGGCAGGGCCACGGCCACACCGGCACCCTGCTGACCGACGACCCCACCGACCACGGAACGACCACCATCGACACCAAGGTGGCCGAGGACGCCGTACAGGAAGCCCTGGAGAACCGTCCAGAGCTGCTGTCGACACGCGTGTCGACCTACTCGGTGCGCGGAACGCCGATGCTCAAGGTGTCGGTCACCGCCCGTCGCGGGGTCTCGCCCCGCGAGGTCACCACGATGGTCGACGAGGTGCTCCACAACCTCGACGCGCTGCTCGGCGCGGAGATTCCCGCGCTGGTGCATATCAGCGGCGGGTTCAGGGCGCGCACGAAGGCTGCCGCACGGGTGTAGCGCAATCGGCCCGCCGCCCCGCCGCCCCGCCGCCCGGCCCAGTGTCAGGCGGCGGGGTGGCGC
>NZ_JAALGE010000017.1 GCF_011057645.1 Marisediminicola senii
GGCGTCTACTCCCGAATCGCAGGCCGACTACTCGCCCTCGCCGCAGGAATCTGGCACAACTGGCTCATCGGAGCACCCAACAAACGCTCCCTCATCGCCTACGACCATTAGGACTCACTCATCTAGGTTTTACCACAGGGTCATCGGTTGAAATGAGCCGGAAACGTGCACCGTCAACGATGTCAGAACGCATTACGTCCCCGAGGAGAACCGTGACTGTTGTACGCGCCGCCATCACTCAGACCACCTGGACGGGTGACAAGGAGTCGATGATCGAGAAGCACGAGAAATTCGCCAGGGATGCCGCGGCCGACGGAGCGCAGGTCATCTGCTTTCAGGAGCTCTTCTACGGCCCGTACTTCGGCATCACCGAAGACAAGAAGTACTACGCATACGCGGAGCCGGCCGACGGGCCGATCGTGCAGCGCTTCGCGGCCCTCGCGAAGGAGCTCGGCATCGTCATGGTGCTCCCCATCTACGAGGAAGACATGACGGGGGTGTATTACAACACCGCCGTCATCGTCGAAGCCGACGGCACCATCCTCGGCAAGTACCGCAAGCACCACATCCCGCACCTCGACCGGTTCTGGGAGAAGTTCTACTTCCGTCCAGGCAACATGGGATACCCCGTGTTCCAGACCTCGGTCGGACCGATCGGCCTGTACATCTGCTACGACCGGCACTTCCCAGAGGGATGGCGCGAACTCGGCCTGAACGGCGCACAGATCGTGTTCAACCCCAACGCCACCAAGCCCGGCCTCTCCAACCGCCTGTGGGAGGTCGAGGGCCCGGCCGCCGCCGTCGCGAACGGCTACTTCGTGCTGCAGCCCAACCGCGTCGGCCGCGAAGACAACGAGTACGGCGAGCTCGCCGTCGACTTCTACGGCACCAGCCAGGTCATCGACCCGCGCGGCAACTTCGTCGGCGAGCGCGGCTCCGGCACCGACGAGGAGATCATCATCCGCGACCTCGACATGGACCTCATCAAGCAGATGCGCGACGACTGGCAGTTCTACCGCGACCGTCGCCCGGAGTCGTACACCTCGATCCCCAAGCCGTAGCCCCACTGCACCAGTGATCTCCACACCCCAGTGACTTCCACGAGAAAGGACGGTCGATGAAGACCCTCATCAAGAACGGCACGGTCGTGAACGCGACCGGTTCCGGAGCCGCAGACGTGATCATCGACGGCGAGACCATCGCCGCGGTGCTCGCCCCCGGTTCCACCCTCCTCGGGTTCGACCTCGAGGCCAACGTCGACACCGTGATCGACGCGGCAGGCAAGTACGTGATCCCCGGCGGCATCGACGCGCACACCCACATGCAGATGCCGTTCGGCGGCACCGAGGCATCCGACACCTTCGAGACCGGAACCCGGGCCGCCGCGCACGGCGGAACGACGAGCATCGTCGACTTCGTCGTGCAGTACGCGGGCGAGAACGTGCTCGACCAGTACGCGCTCTGGCAGCAGAAGGCCGCGGGCGAATGCGCCATCGACTACGGATTCCACCAGATCCTCAGCGACGTGCAGGACTCGTCGCTCACCGCGATGGACGAGCTCGTCGCCGAGGGGGTCTCCAGCTTCAAGCTGTTCATGGCCTACAAGGGAGTCTTCCTCTCCGACGACGGGCAGATCGTCAAGGCCATGCAGAAGGCAGCATCCAACGGATCGATGATCATGATGCACGCCGAGAACGGCAGTGTCATCGACCTCCTTGTGCAGCAGGCCGTCGCGGCAGGCAACACCACTCCGTATTACCACGGCCTTACCCGCCCGTGGCAGGCCGAGGAGGAGGCGACGCACCGCGCCATCATGCTCGCGCACCTCACCGGGGCGCCGCTCTACGTGGTGCACGTGAGCGCGAAGCAGGCCGTCGAGCAGATCGCCACCGCCCGCGACCGTGGACAGAACGTCTTCGGTGAGACCTGCCCGCAGTACCTCTACCTCTCGCTCGAAGACCAGCTCGGCGCGACGAGTGAGGAGTGGGGCGACTTCGAGGGCGCCAAGTGGGTGTGCTCCACCCCTCTGCGCTCCAAGCACGAGGGCCACCAGCACCACATGTGGCAGAGCCTGCGCACGAACGATATCCAGATGGTCTCCACCGACCACTGCCCGTTCTGCATGAAGGGCCAGAAGGATATGGGCCTCGGCAACTTCTCCAAGATCCCCAACGGCATCGGCTCGGTCGAGCACCGCATGGACCTGCTGTACCAGGGCGTCGTCGACGGCCAGCTGTCGCTCGAGCGCTGGGTCGAGGTCACCTCGGTCACCCCCGCCCGCATGTTCGGCATGTACGGCAAGAAGGGCGTCATCCAGCCGGGAGCCGACGGCGACATCGTCGTCTACGACCCCAACGGGCATACCTCCATCGGCATCGGCGAGGGCAAGACGCACCACATGAACATGGACTACTCCGCGTGGGAGGGCTACGAGATCGACGGTCACGTCGACACCGTGCTCTCCCGGGGATCCGTCGTCGTCGACGACAACCGGTACCTCGGTCGCAAGGGCGACGGAAAGTACATCAAGCGCGGCCTGTCGCAGTACCTGATCTGAATCGAGGAACCGTGGACTTCGGAGCAGTACTCCAAACCAACCCGCCAGCGTCGCGCACCGTCTACCTGGCGAAGCTCGCCGAGCAGCACGGATTCAGCCACGTCTGGACGTTCGACTCGCACCTGCTCTGGCAGGAGCCGTACGTGATCTACAGCCAGATCCTCAACGAGACCAAGCGCGTGATCGTCGGCCCGATGGTCACCAACCCGGCCACCCGGGACTGGACGGTTACCGCGTCGACCTACGCGACCCTCAACGAGATGTACGGCAACCGCACCATCTGCGGCATCGGGCGCGGCGACTCCGCGGTGCGCGTCACCAACGGGGCGCCCACCACGCTGAAGACGCTGCGCGAATCGATCCACGTCATCCGCGAGCTCGCCAACTCCCGCGCCGTCGAGTACAACGGGGCCACACTGCAGTTCCCGTGGAGCACCGGGTCGACGCTCGACATCTGGGTCGCGGCCTACGGACCGCTGGCGCTCAAGCTGACTGGAGAAGTCGGTGACGGATTCATCCTGCAGATGGCCGACCTCGACGTTGCGGAGTGGATGATCCGCACGGTGCGCGACGCGGCAGAGAAGGCCGGGCGCGACCCGATGTCGATCAAGTTCTGCGTCGCGGCCCCGATGTATATCGGCGACGACTGGGCGCACATGCGCGACCAGAACCGCTGGTTCGGCGGAATGGTAGGCAACCACGTAGCCGACATCGTGAAGAAGTACGGCGCAGACAGCGCGGTGCCGAAAGCGCTCACCGACTACATCGCCGGTCGCCAGGACTACGACTACAACGAGCACGGCCGTGCGGGCAACACCCACACCGCGTTCGTGCCAGACGAGATCGTCGACAGGTTCTGCCTGCTCGGCACCCCGCAGCAGCACATCGAGAAACTGACCGCCCTGAAGGAGCTCGGGGTCGACCAGTTCGCCGGGTACCTCCAGCACGACAACAAGGAGGAGACCCTGAGGGTGTACGGCGAGACCGTGATCCCCGCCATGCGGGACACCATCGTGGCCAGGTCGTGACCGCCCCGTCGGCTCTCGACGCCCCACCCGCAGTGCGACCGGCACGGGGGAGGGGCACCTCCCCGCGCGCCAACCTCATGCGCATCGGGCTCGGGGCCGCCGCGCTGCTCGGGATCGCCGTCGTCTGGGAGCTCTACAAGTGGCTCGGGCCCTCCGATGGGTTGGTGATCGGCGAGGCGCGGCTACTGCCCCGCACCAGCGACCTCGCGATGCCGCATATCCCCGACATGCTCACGAGGCTGTTCGAGCCCGTGACCAGGGCAGACGGTTCCCCGCCACTATGGCTCGAGGTCGCGAACGCCGCGGCCGTCACGCTCGGCATCGCGGCCGTGGGCTGGCTGCTCGGACTCATCGTCGGCCTCGCGCTCTCCCTCGTGATGGTGCGCTGGCGCCTCGCCGAATCCAGCCTGATGCCGTGGATCGTGCTCAGCCAGACCGTTCCCCTCATCGCCTTCGCGCCCGTCGTGCGCAGCTGGGGGTCGAGGATCGAGATCGGCGCCTTCGAATGGCAGGACTGGATGTCGGTTGCCCTCATCGCCTCCTACCTCGCGTTCTTTCCCATCGCGATCGGTGCCCTCCGCGGCCTGCAGTCGCCCACCGCCATGCACAACGACCTCATGAAGTCCTACGCCGCGGGGTGGTGGGCGACCCTCATCAAGCTCCGGCTGCCGGCGAGCGTGCCGTACCTGCTCCCCGCCCTCCGCCTCGGGGCAGCCAACGCCGTCGTCGGCGCGATCGTCGCGGAGGTCTCCACCGGACTCCGCGGCGGCATCGGCCGCATGATCGTGCAGTACGCCGGACAGGCCAGCGGTGACCCGGCCAAGTCGTGGGGTCCCATCTTCGGAGCCATCATTCTCGGGCTCCTCGCAGCGGGTTCGGTCGCCCTCATCGGCGGCGGGCTGCGCAACTATCGCAGAGCAGAGGTGAGTGCATGACGCTCCACAACCCGTCCGTCAAATCCGTCCAGACCACCGACGCCGTCGTCGCCACGGGCGTCAGCAAGGTCTTCGACGCCGCAGGCGTCACGGCGCTCGACGGCGTCGACCTCGTCGTCAGGGCTGGCGAGTTCGTCTCGCTGATCGGCCCTTCGGGCTGCGGCAAGAGCACGCTCCTTCGGCTCATCGCCGACCTCGACGAGCCGTCCGGCGGCACCCTGCAGATCTTCGGCAAGTCGGCGAAGCAGGCCCGCATCGACCAGGACTACGGCATCGCCTTCCAGCAGGCCGGGTTGCTGCCGTGGCGCACCGTCGCCGCCAACATCGAACTGCCCCTCGAACTGCACGGCTTTCCCAAGGCGCAGCGCGCGGACCGCTCCCGCGAGCTGCTCGACTTGGTCGGCCTGTCGGACTTCGGGCAGCGCTACCCCGACGAGCTGTCGGGAGGGATGCAGCAGCGCATCGCCATCGCGCGGGCGCTCGCAGAGAAGCCCAACCTCCTCCTCATGGACGAACCGTTCGGCGCCCTCGACGAGATGACCCGCGAGCGCATGCAGACCGAGCTCACCCGGATCTGCGCCGAGACCGGCGCTGCGGTCGTCTTCGTCACCCACTCCATTCCCGAGGCGGTGTTCCTCTCCGACCGCGTCGTCGTCATGTCGCCCCGCCCCGGCCGCATCGAGACCGTCGTTCCGATGGCGCTCGGCCCCGCGCACGAGCGTGGCGACCAGATCCGCGAAGACCCGACGTTCTTCAGCATGGTCACCGCGGTGCGCGAGGCCCTGCACCAGGGTGCCCCCGCGCGGGGCACGGACAACCGATGAGCGCCCGCTCCCGCGACACCCTCGTGCGCGCAGGCGCACCGGTCGCCCTCGGTGTCTTCGTGCTCGTCGCCTGGCAGCTCATCGTGACCGTCGGCGAGATCGACGACTACCTCCTCCCCAGCCCGCTGAGCATCGCCGGGCAGGTCGTCGAGTTCTGGCCGTCGCTCGTCGCCGCGGTCGGCAGCACGGGGCTCAACGCGCTGATCGGCCTGGTCGTGGGATCGGTCGTCGGGGTGGGCATCGCGCTCCTCGCCTCCCTCAGCCGCGTCGTCGACTACCTGTCGGCCCCCCTCGTCGCCGGCCTGGCGGTCGTGCCGATCGTTGCCCTCGCCCCGGTGCTCAACACCATGTTCGGTGCCGACTCAGAGACGGGCAGGCGCACCATCGCCGGCCTCGCGGTGTTCGTGCCGGTGTTCATCAACACGCTCCGTGGCCTGCGCCAGACGGCGCCAGTGCACCGCGACCTGATGCGCTCCTACGCCGCGAAGCCCGGCCAGGTCGTGCGCGTGCTCACCATTCCCGCCGCGCGCCCCTACATCTTCACCGGTATCCGCATCGCCTCGTCGCTCGCCGTGATCTCCGCGCTCGTCGCCGAGTACTTCGGCGGCCCGCGCGGCGGCCTCGGTTCGCTGATCTCGTCGTCCGCCGCCACGAGCGCCTACGCACGGGCGTGGGCCTACGTCGTCGGTGGCATCGTGCTCGGCCTCCTCTTCTTCGTCGTGACGTCTGCCCTCGAGCGGCTCGTCACTCCCTCCGCAGCATTCCCGCACGGCACCACCGACAGCACCACGCGCACCAGCAGCACCAGCAGCACCAACCTCTCGAACACAGCACCACGAAAGGAACTGACATGACACACAGCAGGCGCAGGTCCCTCGTCGTCGGCGCGGGGCTCCTCACCTCGGCACTCATCCTGTCGGGCTGTTCGACCTCCGGGGACGACTCCGGCGGGGGAGACGGCGGATCGGACGACCTCACCCCCGTGAGCCTCCAGCTGCAGTGGCTGCCCCAGGGGCAGTTCGCCGGCTACTACGCGGCGCTCGACCAGGGCTTCTTCGAAGAGGAGGGCCTGGACGTCGAGATCATCCCGAGCGGCGGCGACATCGTGCCGCAGGACGCCCTCGTCGCGGGCGACGTCGACTACGCCATCGCGTGGGTGCCCAAGGCGCTCGGATCGATCGAGGCCGGTGCGAACATCACCGACATCGCCCAGATCTTCCAGCGTTCCGGCACCCTGCAGGTGGCCTGGGCCGACAGCGGCATCGAGACCGTCGCCGACTTCGAGGGCAAGCGCATCGGCAGCTGGGGCTTCGGCAACGAGTGGGAGATCTTCGCGGCCATGGCCGCGGAGGGACTCGATTCCACCAGCGTCGAGATCATCACGCAGGACTTCAACATGAACGCCTTCCTCGAGGGCGACATCGACGCGGCCCAGGCGATGACCTACAACGAGTACGCGCAGCTGCTCGAGAGCACCGACCCCGACACGGGTGAGCTCTACCAGCCGGAGGACTTCTCGGTCATCGACTACAACGAGGCGGGCGGCGCGATGCTGCAGGACGCCATCTGGGCCGACACCGAGCGCCTCGAGAGCGACGAGGAGTACCAGGAGACCACGGTCGCGTTCCTCAAGGCCGTCATCAAGGGCTGGGCGTACGCGGCCAGCGACCCCGAGGCCGCCGCCGACATCACCATCAATGAGGGCTCGGGCTGGGGCCTCACCCACGAGCTGTGGATGGTCAACGAGACCAACAAGCTCATCTGGCCGTCGGACAACGGCATCGGCATCATCGACGAAGAGGCGTGGAACAGCACCGTCGAGGGGGCCCTCTCGGCGACCAACGAGAGCGGCGCCTCGCTCATCACCGAAGAGCCGCCGAGCACCGCATACACGAACGAGTGGATCCAGATGGCCCACGACGAACTCGAGGGAGACGACATCGACCTCACGGGGGCCGACTTCGAGCCCATCGAGGTCGAACTCACCGAGGGCGGCGAGTAGCAGCAGGGCGCCCGGCAACGGGACGGAACGTCAGGGGCGGTAGGTATGGTGCGACCATGTCGACCGCCCCTGATGTGTCCCCTGACAGCTCTCCCTCCGAATCCGGCGAGACCGATACCGGCGAATTCGCGCCGACCCGCGCCGCCGGCCTCGACCTCCTCACCGACTTCGTTCCGCACGCCGGACGTGACTACGCGACCGGCCGCAACACCGACCCGGGTCCCGGCCGTGAGACCGCGGTCTCGATGCTCTCGAGGTACGTCAGCCACCGGCTGGTTACCGAGCGCGAGATCGTCGAGGCGGTGCTCGCGCGGCACAGCCAGGCCGCCGCACAGAAGTTCGTGCAGGAGGTGTTCTGGCGCACGTACTGGAAGGGGTGGCTCGAGCTGCGGCCCAGCGTGTGGGCCGGCTACCGGGCCGACGTAGACAGGCTCGCGGCGGCATCCATCGACGCGTCGCAGTTCGGTGCGTCAGACCTCGACTCCGCCGATGACCTCGCGCGGGCCCTCGAGGGCCGCACCGGAATCGAATGCTTCGACGCGTGGCGCGACGAGCTGGTCGAGACCGGCTACCTGCACAACCACACCCGCATGTGGTTCGCGAGCATCTGGATCTTCACCCTCGGCCTGCCGTGGCAGCTCGGCGCCGACTTCTTCTACCGGCACCTGCTCGACGGCGACCCGGCGTCGAACACGCTGTCGTGGCGATGGGTCGCGGGGCTGCAGACCACGGGCAAGACCTACCTCGCGACCGCCGACAACATCGAGAAGTTCACCGAGGGGCGCTTCCGGCCCACCGGGCTCGCTCCCGTGGCACCCGCCATCGACGACGACCCGGTTCCCGAGGCGCGCGAGCTTCCCGCGGCCGACGCCGCACCCGACGGCCGCGTCGTGCTGCTGCTGCACGACGACGACACCCACGCCGAGAGCCTCGAGCTCGGCACGGCTACGGTGGTCGCGGTCGGCGGCTTCTCGGCCGCGGCGGCGCGATCGCCGCTCGGCACCGCGGAGCCCGTGCTGCGGTTCGCTGCCGCAGCCGTGCGCGACGGCGTCGACCGTGCGCGACGGCACTTCGCCGCCGACGAGCTGCCCGGCCTCGACGGGCCCGGCCCCGACGGCACAGACGCCGATGGCACCGCTGCCGATGCAGGCCTCGACGTCGACCAGCTCGTCGAGGCGATGGCCAGGGTGGATGCCACCACGATAGTCACCCCGTACGCCCCGACCGGCCCCGTTGCCGAGCGGCTCGATGCCCTCGAACGCGCGCTGCCCGCGGGCATCCACCTCGTGCGCGTGCGCCGCGAATGGGACACCCTCGCCTGGCCGCACGCCCGGCGCGGGTTTTTTCCGTTCCGCGAGCGCATCGCCGGGCTGCTCCGTGCGCAGGGCCTCGTGTAGGAGATGCTCGGGGCTCAGGGCCTCGCGTAGGAGCTGCTCGGGGCGCAGGGCCTCGCATAATAGTGTGAGACTCACCCAGAATCGGCACCAGCGGTGCTCTGCACCGGCTGGTATCGGCTGGCCCCGCCCCTGAGACCGCAGGAGACACCATGAACGGCATCGATCCAGCAGACGGGCAGGTCGCCTACGACCTCGACCGCTCCCACGTGTTCCACTCCTGGTCCGCGCAGGCGGCGCTCACGCCCTTCGTCATCGCCGGGGGACTCGCCTCCACCGTCTGGGACTTCGACGGCAAGAACTACCTCGACTTCTCGAGCCAGCTCGTCAACATGAACATCGGCCACCAGCATCCCAAGGTCGTCGCCGCGATCCAGGAGCAGGCGGGCCTGCTCACCATGGTCGCCCCTCCGCATGCCAACCTGGCCAGGGGCGAGGCGGCGAAGCGCATCCTCGAGCGCGCGGGCGAGTCGTTCGGCAAGGTGTTCTTCACCAACGGCGGCGCCGACGCCAACGAGAACGCCATCCGCATGGCCCGGCTCACCACTGGCCGCGACAAGGTGCTCTCGACCTACCGTTCGTACCACGGCAACACCGGCGCCGCCGTGGTCGCCACCGGCGACTGGCGCCGCATGCCCAACGAGTTCGCCCGCGGCCACGTGCACTTCTTCGGACCGTTCGCCTACCGCTCCGAGTTCTGGTCCGATTCGGTCGAGCAGGAGGGCGAGCGCGCCCTGCACCACCTCCGCCGTGTCATCGAGGCCGAGGGGCCGCAGACCATCGCCGCGATCCTGCTTGAGACGGTCCCCGGAACCGCGGGGGTCATCGTGCCGCCGCCCGGCTACCTCGCCGGCGTACGTGCACTGTGCGACGAGTTCGGCATCCTGCTCATCCTCGACGAGGTGATGGCCGGGTTCGGCCGCACCGGCGAGTGGTTCGCCTTCCATGGGTTCGATGTCGTTCCCGACCTGGTCACCTTCGCGAAGGGCGTCAATTCCGGCTACGTGCCCATCGGCGGGGTGGTGATCTCCCGCGACATCGCGAAACAGTTCGACGAGCGGGTGTTCCCCGGGGGACTCACCTATTCCGGGCACCCGCTCGCCGCAGCATCCATCGTCGCCTCGATCGACGCGATGGCCGACGAGGGCATCATCGAGAACGCCCGCATGATCGGCACCGACCATCTCGGCCCCGGCCTCGCCGCGCTGGCCGAGAAGCACCCGCTCATCGGCGAGGTGCGCGGGCTCGGCGTCTTCTGGGCGCTCGACCTGGTGGATGACCCGGCCACGCGCCGCCCCGTCGGGCCGTCGGTCATCGGGGCCCTCAAGAAAGAGCTCATGTCACGCGGGCTGCTGCCGTTCGCCGCAGACAACCGCATCCACGTGGTTCCGCCGTGCGTCGTGACCCCCGACGAGGTCGCCCGCGCCCTCGCGATCTACGACGAAGCATTCAGCGCGGTAGAAGCAGCCCTGTAGCTGACCTGCGGTCGTTGGCGCCACCTGCCCAGCCCCGCCCAGCCCCGGCCGCGCGACCGGCCGGGGCTGGCGCCCGGGTCGGGCCTGTAGAATCCCGTGGTGCAACATAACCCCACCACCCCGTTCACCATCCCGGTCTTCGACCTGATGCACCGTCCGGGCGAGATGCGCGAGAAGACCCTCGACCCCGTGCTCGACGACGCGATGGGCAACGCCGTGATCGGCGTCCCCGCCGGGGCACCCCTCCACATCGACGTTCGCCTCGAATCGCTGCACGACGGCATTTTGGTCAGCGCCGATGTCACCGGCGAGTCGGTCGGCGAGTGCGTCCGCTGCCTCATCGAGGTGCGCCAACCGCTCGAAGTCGACCTTCAGGAGCTTTTCGCGTATTCTCAGGACGAAGCTTTCGATTACGACGTTCACGACGAGACCATTGACCTCGAACCCGTAGTCAGAGACGCGGTAGTGCTGTCACTGCCGTTCCAGCCGGTATGTCAGGAAGATTGCCTTGGTCTGTGCCCGCAGTGTGGGGCACGACTTCTTGATGACCCGAGTCACGAGCACGAAGCACCCATCGATCCTCGGTGGGCTGCCCTGGCCGGACTCGGGGGACTGACCGGCACCTCGACCAATGATGTAGCTGGCGCCGACAACGACGACGCCACCGAAGAAAAGAGATAGTCATGGCTGTACCGAAGCGCAAGATGTCGCGTGCGAGCACCCGCATGCGCCGCGCCCAGTGGAAGGCGACCCCTCCCACCCTCGTGAAGACCGTCGAGAACGGCAAGACCACCTACAGCCTCCCGCACCGCGCGAAGGTCGTCGAAGACTCCACGGGCGACCCGATGTACATGGAGTACAAGGGCCGCAAGGTCGCCGACGTCTGATTCTCGGTCTCCCGTGCACTCGCCGGAATTACCCCCGGTCGGTGAACTGGCGTCGCAACTGACGGTGGACATCAGCCCGCAGCTCCTCGAGCTCGCGCTGACCCACCGTTCTTTTGCGTACGAGAACGGCGGAATTCCGCACAATGAACGCCTCGAGTTCCTCGGGGATTCGATCCTCGGCCAGGCCGTGACGGTGATGCTCTACACGGAGCACCCCATGCTCGACGAGGGGGACCTCGCCAAGCGCCGGGCATCGCTGGTCAGCTCCACCGCGCTGGCGGAGGTCGCCAGGTCGATCGGGTTGGGCAGGCACCTGCGCCTTGGCAGGGGTGAAGAGCTGACCGGCGGTCGCGACAAGTCGTCGATCCTCGCCGACACCGTCGAGGCCGTCATCGGTGCCGCCTACATCTCTGCGGGGGCGGATGCCGCGACCGGCCTCGTGCTGCGATTGATCGAACCGCTGCTCGGCGATCCCGAGCGCTTCGGTGCCTCCATGGACCCCAAGACGGCGCTCCAGGAGATCGCAGCGAAGCTCGGGCGGGGCGTTCCGCGCTATGTGATCACCGACAGCGGCCCCGACCACTCCAAGCGGTTCCATGCCGACGTGCTACTGGGCGACACCCTCGCCGCGTCCGGCGCGGGGTCGAGCAAGAAGCAGGCGGAGATGGCAGCCGCGCTGGACGCGTGGACGCGCCTCAGCGCCGCCGTGCGCTGAGCCATGCCAGAGCTCCCCGAGGTCGAGGTCGTTCGCGCCGGCCTCGCGCCCGCCGTGACCGGTGCGACCGTGGCATCCGTCACCGTTTTCGACGAGCGGTCGCTCAGACGGCACCCCGGCCCCGCCGAGGACTTCGTCGACCGGCTCATCGGCCGCACCATGCTTGCGCCGCAGCGTCGCGGCAAGTTCATGTGGATCCCGCTCGACGGCGGGAGCGGCGACCTCGGCGGTGGGTACGGCGACGGCGGCATTGAGCACGGTGCCGGCGGCGTCGAGCACCGCGACGGCACCAGCGACACCACGGGCGCCGGCGGCCCCGCAGCGCTGGTGGCCCACCTCGGCATGTCGGGGCAGGTGCTGCTGCGCGACACGGCGACCGACGACCTCCGCACCCGCATCCGCATCGACATCACGCACCCCGACCACGGCCCGCTGCGCCTCAACTTCGTCGACCAGCGCATCTTCGGCTCGATGGCCATCGATACCCTCGAGCCGACGACCGACCACCCGCACCAGCGGGTGCCCACCGCGGTGCGCCACATCGCGCGCGACCCGCTCGATGCGCTGTTCGACGACGCGCTGTTCCTCGCGCGGCTCGCGGCCAGGAGAACGACCGTCAAGCGGGCCATGCTCGACCAGACCCTGATCAGCGGCATCGGAAACATCTATGCCGACGAGTCGCTCTGGGCAGCACGCATCCACTACGACCAGCCGACCGCGACGCTGTCGCGTGCCAGGGCAAAGCTGCTGCTCGCCGAGGTGCGACTCGTGCTCACCAAGGCGCTGGCCGAGGGCGGCACAAGTTTCGACACGCAGTACCTCAACGTCAACGGGCAGTCCGGCTACTTCGCGCACTCACTCAATGCCTACGGGCAACAGGGCGAACCGTGCCCGCGCTGCGGCCGCCCGATCGTGCGCGAGTCGTTCATGAACCGCGGCTCGCACTTCTGCCCGCACTGCCAGCGCATGCGCCTGCGGGCGGCGGTCTGACCCACGCGGTCGCGGCGGTCTGACCCGCGCACGCTCGCGGCGCGCGGCCTGACCCACGAGATCCTGCGATGCGTCTCCGCCTCGAGGCGGAGGCCGGCAGGGCGCTCCGCCGGTAGGTTGGGCGGGAGATGACAGTCGATCCCGATTCCCGCGCCTGGCAGAGGTCGCCGGCGACCACCGACCAGCGACGAGTGGATGCCGCGACCGCCGCCATCCTGTTCGGCGCCGCCATCCTCTCCCTCGTCCTCGGCCGCGCGATCGGCATGTGGCCGGACCCGGCGAGCCCGGCGCTCAGCGCGGGCATCCTCGCGCTCCTGACGCTGCCGCTGGCGTTCCGCCGGGTCGCCCCGGTGCCCGTGCTCGGCATCCTCGGTGCGGCCTTCGTGCTCCTCGGCGAGCTGCGCGTGCCGGAGGTCACCATCAGCAACATCGCGCTGTTCATGGCGATCTACAGCGTGGGGGCGTGGGATGCGAATCGGTCACGGGCCGATTGGGCGCGCGGTGTGCTCGTCGCGGGCATGGCGTTCTGGTTGCTGACCTCGTTCTTCCGCGCCAGCACGCAGGAGCTCGACTTCGACGGCGAGGGCATCGGCGTGCTCACCCCGGTCGCGGCCTACATGCTGCAGCAGGTGCTCGTGAATACGCTCTATTTCGCCGGGGCCTGGTGGTTCGGCAACCACGCCTGGTCGTCGGCCCGGCAACGCGCCCTCACCGACTTTCGCACCCGGCAGCTCGAGAACGAACAGGCCAAGGTCGCCCGGCAGGCCATCACGATCGAACGGCTGCGCATCGCGCGCGAACTACACGACGCGGTCGCGCACCACGTCTCGCTGATGGGCGTGCAGGCGGCCGCCGCGCGAACGCTGCTCGACACCGACCCGGCGAAGGCACGCGACCAGCTCGAGGCGCTCGAGGGCACGTCGCGGTCGGCGGTCAGCGAGCTGTACAGCCTGCTCGGCACCCTCCGCGACGAGGAGGCGGCGATCGGACCGGTCACCGCCTCGCTCGGCCTCGACTCGCTGCGGGCACTCGTCGACGACGCCGTCGCCGCGGGCCTGCGGGTCTCCCTCGAGGAGGTCGGCGAGCCGTTCGCGGTGCCCCCACTGGTCGGCATCAATCTCTACCGCATCGCCCAGGAGTCGCTGACGAACGTGCTCAAGCACGCCGGTCCAGGCACCAGGGCGCGCATCCACGTGCGCTACGGCGACGACACGGTCGAGCTCGAGGTGACCGACGACGGTCTCGGGCGCCCCGGCCCTCCCCAGCGCGGCGGCGGGCTCGGCCTGCTCGGGATGCGCGAACGCGCCGCGACGCTCGACGGCACCCTGGTGGCCGCCCCGCGCACCGGCTCCGGGTGGGTGGTGCGGGTTACCGTGCCCGTGGGGGTGCGGGTATGAGCGGCATCCACGTCGTGCTGGTCGACGACCACGCCCTGATGCGCCAGGGAATCAGCACCATCCTCTCTGCCCAGCCCGACATCGAGGTGGTGGGCGAGGCGTCGAGCGGCGAGGAGGCCATCGACGTGGTGG
Organism: Marisediminicola senii; assembly: GCF_011057645.1. Taxonomy (GTDB): domain Bacteria; phylum Actinomycetota; class Actinomycetes; order Actinomycetales; family Microbacteriaceae; genus Marisediminicola; species Marisediminicola senii. The sequence goes on from NZ_JAALGE010000017.1 coordinate 14,337, forward strand.
CGCGCACCCGGCCCGATGTGGTGTGCATGGATGTCGAGATGCCGGGCATCGGAGGGCTCGAAGCCACCCGGCTCATCGTCGCCGACCCCGGGGTCACGGCGCAGGTGCTCATGCTCACCACCTTCGAACGCGAGGACTACCTGCTTGCCGCGCTCGACGCCGGCGCCAGCGGCTTCCTGCTGAAGAACTCCCGGCCGGAGCAGCTGGTCGACGGGGTGCGGGCGATCGCGGCGGGCGAGGCGCTCCTCGCCCCCGAACTGACGCGCGCCGTCATCGAACGCGCCGTCGCCCGCGATCGGACGGTGTCGCCCAGCACGACATCGAGCTCGCCCATCGGGGCGACACCCGACCAGCTGACCGAGCGCGAGACCGAGGTGCTGCGGCTCATGGCGCAGGGGCTGTCGAACGACGAGATCGCCGGGCAGCTCATCATCGGTCGCGCGACAGTGAAGACCCACGTGTCGAACGTGCTCATGAAGCTCGCGCTGCGTGACCGGGTGCAGGCCGTGGCCTATGCGTACCGCACGGGCCTCGTCGGCTGACGCCGCGCCCGCAACTCCCGCCCGCAACCTCGCCGCCCCGGAGCTCGCAGCTCCGCCCCCCCGTCTCCACCCGCAGGGGGAGCGCGCGGATCACCCTCCGGCCGGAGGTGCCAGGCTGCCGGCGCTCGTAGCGTTGGATCATCAACCGACCCAGGGAGGCCACATGCTCAGCGTGCGGAACATCAGTCGCAGTTTCGGAACCCACCGCGTCGTCGACGACGTCAGCTTCGACGTCGGCCGCGGACGCCTCACCGGCTTCGTGGGAGGCAACGGTGCGGGAAAGACCACCACCATGCGCATGATCCTGGGCGTGCTCAGGCCGGACTCCGGCTCGGTCACCCTCGACGGTGAGCCGGTCGGCCAGGCCGCGCTGCACGGCTTCGGCTACATGCCGGAAGAGCGCGGCCTGTACCCGAAGATGGAGATCGGCGAGCAGCTGGCCTACCTCGCCCGCCTCCATGGCATCGACAAGGCGACCGCGACGCAGCGGGGAGACGACCTGCTCGAGCGCCTTGGCCTCATCGAGCGGCGCCGCGACAAGCTCGAGGCGCTGTCGCTGGGCAACCAGCAGCGCGTGCAGGTGGCGGCGGCGCTGGTGCACGACCCCGACGTGCTCATCATGGACGAACCGTTCTCCGGACTCGACCCGCTCGCCGTCGACGAGGTCGTCGCGGTCATCGCCGAGCACGCCGCGCGCGGGGTGCCCGTGCTGTTCTCCTCCCACCAGCTCGACGTCGTCGAGCGCCTGTGCGACGACCTCGTGATCATCGCCGGAGGCAAGGTGCGCGCGGCGGGCGAGCGCGAGGCCCTGCGGGACCAGTACTCCGGAAACCGGTGGTCGCTGGAGATGAACGGCGATGTGGGCTGGGTTCGCGGCATCCCCGGCGTCACCGTCGACGAGCTCGCCGGTACGACGGCGCTGTTCGACGCCGAACCCGCCGCAGCCGACGCGGTGCTGCGGTCCGCGGTCGACCGCGGAACCGTGACGTCATTCCGGCCGGTCAGGCCGACGCTCGGAGAGATCTTCCGGGACATTGTGGTGAATGCGCCCGCGGGCGCCGAGGAGAAGGTGGAGGCAGCCTGATGAGCGACAGCAGCATCAGAACCAGCAACAGCGTCGGTACCACGAGCGGCAGTGCCACCGGCACCGCCAACCGCACCGGCGGCAACCGCAGAAGCAGCACGGGCAGCAACCAGGAGCGGGTCGGCACGTGGGGGGCGACGCTGCTCGTCGCCGAGCGCGAGATCCTCTCGCAGGTGCGATCGAAGGCCTTCATCATCTCGACCGTGATCACCCTCGCGCTGGTCATCGGCGGAATAGTCCTGTCGAGCGTGCTGGGCAATCGCGCGGTCGACGCCACTCCGGTGGCCGTCGTCGGCTCGGTGCCCGCTGAAGTGACCGACTCCGACGCCCTCGATGTCACCGCGGTCGCCGGTCGCGCCGAGGCGGAGGAGCTGGTGCGCGCGGGTGACGTCGACGCGGCGCTGGTTCCCGACGGCAGCGCGATCGGGTTCTCGCTCATCGCCCTCGACGAGGCGCCGGAAGGCCTGGTCTCCGCGCTGTCGGTGAGCCCGACCGTCGAACTGCTCGACGCCGCCGAGACCACGTCCGGGTTGCGCACCCTCATCGGCCTGGCATTCGGGCTGGTCTTCATGCTCGCCGTCATCGGCTCCGGCGCGACGATCATGCAGAACACCGTGCAGGAGAAGCAGTCCCGCATCGTCGAGATCCTGCTCGCGGCGGTTCCCGCCCGCGCGCTCCTGGCCGGAAAAATCCTCGGCAACTCGGTGATCGGGGTCGGAACCGCCGCCGCGATCTCTGCCGCTGCTGCCCTCGGGCTCGCAGTGACCGGCCAGACCGAGCTGCTCGACCTGCTGTCGGCGCCGCTGATCTGGTTCGTGGTGTTCTTCGTCTTCGGGTTCGTGCTGGTGGCGAGCGTCTTCGCGGCCGGCGCCGCACTGGTGTCGCGCCAGGAAGACACCGGCGCGGTCATGACCCCGGCGATGATGCTCGTGATGATCCCGTACTTCGGCGTCGTGTTCTTCGGCGACAACGCGCTGGTCATGACGATCCTGTCGTACATCCCGTTCAGCGCCCCGGTGGCGATGCCGGTTCGCCTGTTCTTCGGCGAGGCGGAGTGGTGGGAGCCCGTGCTCTCGCTCGGCCTTCTGGTCGCCGCGACCGCAGCCGTCATGCTCGTCGCCAGCAAGATCTACACGAACTCGCTGCTGCGAATGGGGTCGCGGGTCAGCCTGCGCGAGGCGCTCAAGGCGAGCTGAGGCCCGCCGCACGCACGACCGCACGAACGAACGAACGGCAGGTCCGCCGAGCTGGCGGGCCTGCCGTTCCGCGCTACTCGATCGTTCTGTCGTTGCTAGCTGCTCTTGCCGCGAGAGGCGAACCGCTGCTGCAGCAGCACCGCGACGACGATGATCACGCCCTTCGCGACGTTCTGCACCGACGTCGACAGGTTGTTCTGGGTGAACACGTTGGTCAGGGTGCTGAAGATCAGCACGCCGAGCACCGTGCCCACGATCGTGCCGCGTCCACCGATCAGCAGCGTGCCTCCCACGACGACCGCGGCGATCGCGTCGAGCTCGTACAGCGTGCCGTGGGTCGAGGTGCCCGCGGTGGTGCGGCCGAGCATCATGATCGCGGCGATGCCGGCGGTGAGACCCGAGAGTACGTAGAGGTAGACGATATGGCGCTTCACGTTGAGCCCGGCGAGCTTCGCCGCCTCGCGGTTGCCGCCGATCGCGACCGTGCGGCGTCCGAAGGTGGTGCGGTTGAGCAAGAACCAGGCGGCGGCCGCGACCAGGACGAAGATCCAGATCAGCACCGGCACCCCGATAAAGTCGGCCCGCGTGAACGACAGGAATCCGGTGTTGTTCACGATCTGCGTCGACCGGTTCGAGATCAGCTCGGCGAGTCCCCGCGCTCCCACCAGCATCGCGAGGGTCGCCATGAACGCGACCACATTGCCGTAGGCGATCACGATGCCGTTCACAAGCCCGGCTGCCATGCCGACCAGCAGCGCGATGAGCACCATCAGCACCCACGAGGTCTGGGTCGCCGCCAGCTGCACGGCGGTCAGGCTGGCCACCACGGTCGCGAGGCCCATCACCGACCCCACCGAGAGATCGATCCCGCCCGCCGTGATCACGAAGGTCATGCCGATGCTGATCACGCCGATGATCGACGCGAACCTGATGATGGTCAGCATGTTGTCGATGCTGAGGAACCGCTCGCCCGCCGTGGCCCCGCCGACGATCACCAGCAGCGCCAGGGCGATCACGAGCCCGAGGTTGCGCCCGGCCGACCCTGCCATCAGCCTCTTGAGGGGCGAGGGGGTGGATGCCGCGCCGCCGCCCCGCGGTGACGACTCCGTGGCCGGAGCCACAGTGCTTCTCTGCTCGCTCACGCGGCACTTCCTTTCATGACGAGATCGAGCACGCCGTGCTCGTCGATATCGGTCGAATCCTTCGTTGCCAGCACCCTGCCGTCGCCGATCACGAGAACGCGGTCGGCGAGGCCGAGCACCTCCTCGATTTCGCTGGAGACGATCACGATGGCGTTGCCCGCCGCGGCCAGCCGGCGGATGAGCGCGTAGATCTCGGCGCGGGCGCCGACGTCGACGCCGCGGGTCGGTTCGTCGAGCAGGAGCACCCGGGTGCCGTGCACCAGCCACCTCGCGAGCAGGATCTTCTGCTGGTTGCCCCCGGAGAGCGTGCGGGTGATGCGGTCGGGGTCGTCCGGCCGCAGCTCGAGCGCCGCGATCTGCTCGACGGCGGCGTCACGCTCGCGGCGGTCGTTGAGCACGCCACCGACGGCGAAGCGCCCGAACGTCGACAGAGTGATGTTCTTGAACACGGGTTCGTCGAGCAGCAGCCCCTGGCTCTTGCGTTCCTCGGGCGAGAGCCCGATACCGGCGGCGACCGCGGAATCCACCGACCCTGCCCGAAGCGCGGTGCCAGACACCGACACCCGCCCCGTCGAGGCCTTGCGTGCTCCGTAGACCGTCTCGAGGATCTCCGACCGGCCGGAGCCGACGAGGCCGGCGAGCCCGACGATCTCGCCGGCGCGCACCGTGAAATCCACCCCGGAGAACTCGCCCCGCAGGCCGAGGTCCTCGACCTGCAGCACGACGGGGGAGTCGGCGGCGACGGGCACCCTGGCCGGAAAGACGTTGGCGACATCGCGCCCGGTCATCAGCCGGATCAGCTCCGCAGTGGGAGTTGCAGACACGGCGAGGCCCGATGCGGTGCTGCGGCCGTCCTTGATCACGGTGATCCGATCGCCGATCTGGCGGATCTCCTCGAGCCGGTGCGAGATATAGATGACCGCGATGCCGCTCGCGGTCAGTTCCCGCACGACTCGGAACAGGTTCTTGACCTCTTCCGAGTCCAGCACCGCGCTCGGTTCGTCCATGATGATGAGCTTCGTGTCGTGCGACAGGGCACGCGCCATGCTCACGATCTGCTTGTTCGCGGCGCTGAGGGTGCCGACCTCGGTCTTCGGCGAGATCGAGCCGTGGCCGAGGCGGGTCATGAGCTCGCCGGCGAGGCGGTTCGACCCGGCGACGCGCAGTACACCGCCCCGCGCGTTCTCGTGCCCGAGGAAGATGTTCTCGGCCACGGTCAGGCCGTCGACGACGTCGAGCTCCTGGTACATGGTCGCGATGCCCAGCCCGAGCGCCGCGACGGGGCTGGCGATGGTGGTGGGCTCGCCCTGCCAGTGGATCGTTCCACCATCGGGCTGGTGCACGCCGGAGAGCGTCTTGATGAGGGTGGACTTGCCCGCGCCGTTCTGGCCGAGCACGCAGTGCACCTCACCGGCGCGCACCGTCAGGTCGACCCCCCGCAGGGCGGCCACACCGGCGAAGCTCTTGGTGATCTGGCGCACGTCGAGTAATGACGGTGAATGGTCGTCTTCGATCATGCGGAGAACATAACACAGGGCACGATCGGCCGATGAGCCCCATTCTCGAATGTTTTCCGGGCCCGGGGGAGGCCGATCCGGGGGACAGTGACCGATATTTGCGCGCCGCCAGCCTGGTAACGACTTATGACGAAGAACATAAATAAGTTGCCGAATAGCGGGCGGCGTTGCTAGCGTGACCCTCGTCAGGGTTGACAGGCGAGCTTGCCGCACGTGTCTCCTCCGGCACACACGCAGATCATCCACCAGGAGGAACCACATGCTTGCAGCAACCACGCGGCGTCGACGCTTTCTCGTCGCCGCCGGCGCATCCCTCGCGACAATCGGCCTGCTGGCCGGGTGCACGCCGGGCGACACCGACACCAACGTCGAGCCGGAGACCGCCACCGTCGAGGGCAACGAGGCCGAGGGTGACACAATCGCGATCGGCTTCTCCGGCCCCGCCGCCGACCACGGCTGGCTCGGCGCAATCAACGCCGCGGCACTCGCCGAGGCGGAGAAGTACCCCGACATCGACCTGCGGGTCGCCGAGGGCACCAATGACGCGAACCTGCAGATCAGCCAGGTCGAGGGCTTCATCAACGACGGCGTCGATGCCATCGTGCTGCTGCCGACCGACGGCGCCGCCCTCACCGAGGTCGCGATCCAGGCCATGGAAGCCGGTATCCCCGTGATCAACGTCGACCGGGAGTTCTCGAGCACCTTCGCCTCCCGCGTCACGATCCTCGGCGACAACTACGGAATGGGCGTCAGCGCCGGCACCTACATCTGCGAACAGCTCGACGGCAACGACGACGCCGTGGTCGCGGAGATCGCCGGCATCGACTCCCTCCCGCTCACCCAGGACCGCAGCGCGGGCTTCTCCGACGCGCTCGGTGACTGTGGACTCGAGGTCAGCAACCGCGTGGCGGCGGACTTCACCGTGCAGGGCGGCGAGGCCGCGGCATCGCAGCTGCTCGCATCGGCACCGCAGATCGACGCCATCTGGAACCACGACGACGACCAGGGCATCGGAGTGCTCGCCGCGATCGATGCGGCCGGGCGTGACGAGTTCTTCATGGTCGGCGGCGCCGGCTCCGCGAACGCGATGCGCGAGATCGAGTCCGGCGACGGCGTGCTGCAGGCGACGGTCATCTACCCGTCGACGCAGGCGGCAGACGGCATCCGCCTCGCCCGCCTCGTCGCCCAGGGCAAGGCGCTGAGCGACCTGGTCGAGGTCGAGGTGCCGAACCGCATCGTGCTCAACGCCCCGGTGGTCACCAGCGAGAACGTGGCCGACTACCTGCCGACGGCGTTCGAATCCTGACCGACTGATCGCATCACCCATCCAGGGCGCCCCGCCTTCCCGGCGCGGGCGCCCTGCCCATTCCCCGCACCACCCGCTGCCACTCTCGCGAAGGCAGCCACACATGAGAAGGCAGCACCGTGTCTGAAAACTCCCGCTCCCTGAGAATCGCCATGCTCGGCCACGGATTCATGGGAGCCGCCCATTCGCAGGGGTGGCGCGTCGCGCCGCGCTTCTTCGACCTGCCCGCCAGCCCCGAGATGGCGCTCGTCGTCGGCCGCCGCGCGGAGCCGGCGCGGGCAGCGGCCGAGAAGTGGGGGTGGGCAGAGGCATCCACCGACTGGCGCGAGGCCATCGAACGCGATGACATCGACGTCATCGACATCGTGACCCCCGGCGACTCGCACGCCGAGATCGCCATCGCCGCGCTCGCCGCGGGAAAGCACGTACTGTGCGAGAAGCCGCTGGCCAACACCCTCGCCGAAGCCGACGCGATGGCAGAGGCCGCGGTGGATGCCGCGAGCCGCGGCGTCTTCGCCATGGTCGGGTTCGTTTACCGCAGAACACCCGCCGCCGTCCTCGCGCGGCAGCTCGTCGCCGACGGTGCCGTGGGCGAGATCCGGCAGGTGCGCGCCGCATACCTGCAGGACTGGCTCGTCGATCCCGATGTTCCCCTCGGCTGGCGGCTGCAGAAGGAGCACGCCGGATCCGGGGCGCTCGGCGACATCGGGGCGCACGCCATCGACCTCGCCCAGTTCATCACCGGCCTCCGGCTGGATGCGGTGAGCGGCATCCTGCAGACCGCCATCACTCGTCGCCCGCTCGTCGAGGCGGCGGCCGGACCCTCAGGGCTGTCCGGGGCGGCCGACGGTTCCGGCGAGTACGGAGAGGTCACGGTCGACGACCTCGCGCTGTTCACCGGCCGGTTCGACAGCGGCGTCTACGGGTCGTTCGAGGCGACCAGGCTCAGCACCGGCCGCAAGAACTCCCTGCGCATCGAGGTCGCGGGCTCCGCCGGCGCGATCTCGTTCGACCTCGAGCGGTCGAACGAGCTCGAGTTCTACGACCGCACCGCGAACGCCGGCCGCCAGGGATTCGCGCGGGTGCTCGTCACCGAACCCGAGCACCCCTATATCTCGGCGTGGTGGCCCGCCGGACATATGCTCGGTTATGAGCACGGCTTCACGCACCAGGCGAAGGACTTCGTGGAGGCGATCTGCGCCGGCACCCAGCCGACGCCGTCGTTCGCGGATGGGCGGCAGGTGCAGGCGGTGCTCGACGCGGTGGCGGCCAGCGCGGCATCCAACAGTTCATGGACCAGCACGAGCTGACGCAGCACGCGGCACGATCGCCGGACCCGGCAAGACCTCACGCAACACCCAGCACGACCGAACACGCAGACCCCTCGATGAAGAAGGAGCACCACCGTATGTCTCGTCCTGTCACGTTGTTCACGGGCCAGTGGGCCGACCTGCCGTTCGAGGAGGTCGCGAAGCTGGCCTCGGGGTGGGGGTATGACGGCCTGGAGATCGCGTGCTGGGGTGATCACCTCGACCCGTGGCGGTGGGATGACGCCGAGTACGTCGCCGGCAAGCTCGCGATCCTGGAGAAGTACGACCTGAAGGTGTGGGCGATCTCGAACCACCTGAAGGGGCAGGCGGTGTGCGATGACCCGATCGACCAGCGGCACCGCGACATCCTGCCCGACGTGGTGTGGGGTGACGGCGACCCGGAAGGGGTGCGCCAGCGCGCGGCGGAGGAGATGAAGAACACCGCCCGCCTCGCCGCGAAGCTCGGGGTGAAGACGGTGGTCGGGTTCACCGGGTCGTCCATCTGGAAGTACGTGGCGATGTTCCCGCCCGCATCGGAGGCGATGATCGAGGCCGGGTACCAGGACTTCGCCGACCGGTGGAACCCGATCCTCGACGTGTTCGACGAGGTCGGGGTGCGGTTCGCGCACGAGGTGCACCCGTCGGAGATCGCGTACGACTACTGGACCACCGTGCGGGCGCTGGAGGCGATCGGACACCGGGAGGCGTTCGGGCTCAACTGGGACCCGAGCCACTTCGTGTGGCAGGACCTCGACCCGGTGTCGTTCCTCTGGGACTTCAAGGACCGGATCTACCACGTGGACTGCAAGGACACCAAGAAGCGGATGAGCAACGGCCGCAACGGGCGGCTGGGGTCACACCTGCCGTGGGCCGACCCGCGGCGCGGCTGGGACTTCATCTCCACCGGGCACGGCGACGTGCCGTGGGAAGACAGCTTTCGCATGCTCGGCGCGATCGGCTACGAGGGCCCGTTGTCGGTGGAATGGGAGGACGCCGGAATGGACCGGCTCCTCGGCGCCCCCGAAGCGCTCGAGTTCGTGCGCCGCCTCGGGTTCGAGCCCCCGACGGCCTCCTTCGACGCCGCCTTTAGCGCCCGGTGACTTTCACTAGCGACCCGCCCGACGCGGTGGTCACAGCGGCTAGCCCGCGGTGACCATCGCGTCGACGCGTTCGGGCGACAGTGCGAAGTGGATGGCGAGCATCGCGGCGCCGACGACGGCGGCCTGCGGTCCGACGCTCGAGTGCGTGATGTGCAGGTGCTGCGTCGCGAGCGGCGTCGACCGCGTGTAGATGACCTCGCGAACGCCCGCGATCAGGTGCTCGCCAGCCTGCGCCATCGACCCGCCGATCACGATGACCGACGGGTTCATGAGGCTCACGCACGTGGTGAGCACCTCGCCGAGGTCGCGTCCGGCCTGCCGCACCGCCTGGATCGCCTCCAGGTTGCCGCGCTTGACGAGGTCGATCACGGCCTGCGCGCCGTCGGCGTCGAGTCCGGTGTCGCGGAGTGCCTGGGCGAGGGCCCGACCGGAGGCGAGGGCTTCGAGGCATCCATGATTGCCACACCGGCAGAGCACGTCGCGGCCGCGGGAGATCTGCACGTGGCCGATGTCGCCGGCGATGCCCTGCGCGCCGCGCTGCAGGAAGCCGCCCGAGATGACGCCGGCGCCGATGCCGGTCGCGACCTTGACGAAGATCAGGTGCTCGACGTCGGGCCAGGCCAGCTCGCGCTCGCCGAGCGCCATGATGTTGACGTCGTTGTCGACCAGCACCGGCACGCCGAAGCGGGAGGTGAGGGCGGCCGGAACGTCGAAGCGATCCCAACCGGGCATGATCGGCGGGTTGATCGGCCGCCCGGTGCTGTGCTCGACCGGCCCCGGCAGGCCGACGCCCACCGCGAGCAGGTCGCTGGGGGAGCGCACCGCGCCGTCGACGAGCGCGGCACCGGCGATGGCGACCCAGTCGAGCACCGCGTCGGGTCCGCTCGAGACGGCCATCGGGGTCGAGTCCTCGGCCAGGATGCGACCGGTGAGGTCGCTGACCGCGAGGTGGATGTGGGACGCGCCGATGTCGACGCCGAGCACGACCTTGCCGCGGGCGTCGAGGGCAAACTGCGACGATGGGCGGCCGCCGGTCGATGCGGCGTCGGCGGTCGGACTCACCAGCCCGAGGCGCATCAGCGCGTCGACCCGCAGCGCGACGGTCGAGCGGGCGAGCCCGGTGATGGCCGCGAGCTCGGCGCGGGTGCGGGGTGTGCCGTCACGGAGGATCTGGAACAGGTCACTCGTGGCGACGGTGCGGAGCGGACTCGCACCACTTATGTCGACCATTGTGCAATTCAACCACGTCGATCAGCCGAAGGGGTGCGCGAGGGTGCCTCGCGGGGGCTTGCGCACCCGTCGCCCGTCGCGCCGCTACCGCGCCTGGCTTCGGGCCCGGCTCCACGCCCGCTTCGCCGTCCTCGCTACAGGTCGAGCCGCCAGCTGCCCGGGTAGCCGGCGGCGACGAATCCCAGCGCCTCGTTGACCGCGAGCATGTGGCGGTTCTCCTCGGCGTTCCAGGTATAGACGGATGGATGCCCCGGCGCCAGCTCCTCGAGCCTGGCGAGGTTCGCGGCCTTGACGACCATGCCCAGCCGGTGACCGCGATGGGCCTCGAGCACGACGGTGTCCTGCTGGAACACCGGGCGGGACAGGTCTGCCGGCACCGTCAGCTGGGTGAATCCGACCAGCGAGTCGGTGGCGTCGTGGCGCACGACGGCGGTGAGCCAGCGGCGGCCCTCGGCGTCGCCCCGGGTATCGACGTCGCGCACCCGAGCCTCGTCCCACACTTCCGGCTGGTAGTCGGTCTCGCCGAGCGGCGGCTCGGTGCTCATGGCCGCGTGCAGGATCGCGAGGTCGGCGAGCCGGTGCTCGGGAGTCGGGCCCTCCCACACCTCGAGCGAGTACCCGGCCGGCTGTTCGACGACGGGAGGGGAGGCCGGAAGCGGCAGCCGGCTCATCCGGTCCACCTGCGCGAGCCGGTAGCCGCGCGCGAGCAGGAACCGGGCGCCGGGGTCGTGCCGCGACACCGAACCGTAGCCGGTCGGCGACGTGATGCGCTCGCCGCCGGCGATATCGCGGTGCATCGCGAACACCTGCAGCACGGTGCGTCCCTCGTTCACCGCGATCGCGGCGGCGGTGTCGTACAGGGCACCGCCGATGCCGCGTCCGCGCACCTCGGGCAGCACGTCGACGGTGATCCAGGCCGAGGGCACCGCGTCGCCGCTCTGCACCTCGTGCACCGCCCTGCCGACGATGCGGCCATCCACCCGCGCCACGAACATGCGCCGCGGCTCGTAGGGGTCGTGCCAGGTCGGCAGCAGCTCCGCCGGCGTGTATGCGAGGTCGAACGAGCCGACGATGTCGGCCTCGACCCGGCTGACCACCCCGGTGGCCTCGATGAAGTCCGCGGCGTCCGCGGCGTCGATCGATGCGGGGATGGTCACTTCGTCGATGGTGAACGACGGCGTTCCGGTGGGTGTCGACGGCATGGTGCGCCCAGAATATCGCCGCCCGCGCACGCCCACCAGAGCGCGCACGGCGAGGCCTCTCCGGCCACCGGCGAGGTGTCGGGTACCGTTGTGCCAGTTCCGACCGAGACTTCACAGAACGGCTGCGCGTGTACCTGAAGAGCCTGACCCTCAAGGGATTCAAGTCCTTCGCCCAGCCGACCACCTTCGCCTTCGAGACCGGCGTCACCTGCGTCGTCGGGCCGAACGGCTCCGGCAAGTCCAACGTCGTCGACGCCCTCGCCTGGGTGATGGGCGAGCAGGGAGCCAAGACCCTGCGCGGCGGAAAGATGGACGACGTCATCTTCGCCGGCACCGCCACCAAGGGCCCGCTCGGCCGCGCCGAGGTCGTCCTCACCATCGACAACGCCGACGGCGCCCTCCCGATCGAGTACGCCGAGGTCACCATCAGTCGAACGCTGTTCCGCAACGGCGGCAGCGAGTACGCGATCAACGGGCAGGGCTGTCGCCTGCTCGACGTGCAGGAGCTGCTCAGCGACTCCGGACTCGGGCGCGAGATGCACGTCATCGTCGGGCAGGGCCAGCTCGATGCCGTGCTGCATGCGAGCCCGGAGGATCGCCGCGGATTCATCGAAGAGGCCGCCGGCATCCTCAAGCACCGCCGCCGCAAGGAGAAGACGGTGCGCAAGCTCGACGCGATGCAGGTCAACCTCACCCGCCTCAGCGACCTCGCGGGCGAGATCCGCCGCCAGCTCAAGCCGCTCGGGCACCAGGCCGAGATCGCGCGGGAGGCGCAGACGATCGCCAGCATCGTGCGCGATGCGCGTGCCCGCCTGCTGGCCGACGAGGTCGTCACCCTGCGCGGCACGATCTCGGTGCAGGGCCGCTCGGAGTCCGACCGCAAGACCGAGCGCATCGTGCTGCAGGAGCAGCTCGATGCGGCCAGGCTCCGCCAGCAGCGCATCGAGCAGCAGCAGGTGGGCGACGCCGTCGACCTCGCCCGCCGCACCGCGTTCGGTCTCGAGTCGGTGCAGGAGCGCCTGCGCAGCCTCTACACGCTCGCGAACCAGCGCCTCGCCCTCCTCGGCGAGCAGGCGGAGGCCCCGGAGCAGGCGCGCGGCGTGACAGACCAGGCCGTGATGGATGCCAGTACCGAGGCCGCCCGGTTGCGCGACCTCATCGCGGTGACCGAGACCGCGTGGGACACCGCACGCGCGGCGACGGCGACCGCGCGGCGCGAGCTCGACACCGTCGACGAGCACATCGCAGAGCAGAGTGCGCTGGTCTCCCGGCACGACCTCGAGATCTCTAAGCTCACGGGGTCACTCGATTCCGCGGCATCCCGCCTCGCCGCCGTTCGGGGAGAGGTGCTCCGGCAGTCCGCGGCCCTCGACGCCGCGCGCGCCCGCCGCGACACCGCGGCCGGGGAGCTCGCCGAGCTGGAGTCGGGCGCCGAGGAGTCGGCCGTCGGGGCGACCGACCTCGACGGGTCATATGTCATCGCCCAGGGCGTCGTCGTTGAGGCCGAGGCCGAGATCGAGCGGCTGCGCGACGAGCTGCACGGCCTGGAGAAGGAGCGCGAGGCGCTGTCGGCCCGCGCGACCGCGCTCGGCCAGGCCCTCGACCAGAAAGACGGCTCGGCGGCCCTCGTCGCCGCGGGCCTCGCCGGCATCAGCGGGCTGGTAGCCGAGAGGATCCGCGTGACGCCGGGATTCGAGGCGGCGATCGCCGCGGCCCTCGGGTCGCTCGCCGATTCCGTGCTCGCCGACGACCGGGCGTCGGCCGTCTCGGCCATCGACCACTCGCACGAGCGCGAGTTCGGCCGGGTCGAGCTGCTGATGGCCGACGCGGGTGGTGCGCCGGACGACGAACCGCTCGCCCTGCCCGACGGCGCGGTCCTGGCGACCGACGTGGTGACGGCGCCGGCTGGCGTGCTCGCGCTGCTCACCCGGGTCGTCGTCGCCGACGACGTGCCCGCGGCGCGCGCCGCGTGGCAGTCGCTCGAGACCGTTCCCGGACTGACCGTCATCACCCGCGGCGGAGACGTGCTCAGCCGCTACGTGCTGCGCGGCGGGTCGGGTGCGCAGCGGTCGAGGCTCGAGCTGGTGGCCGACCGGGATGCCGCGACCGACCGCCTCGGCGAGGTGACATCGCTCATCGAGCGCGCGAGATTCACGCTGGGCGAGCAGCGCGAGAGGCACGCGGTCGCCAAGCGACAGGCCGGCCAGGCGCTCGCCGCGCTGCGGGAGTTCGATGCGAAGCTGGCGTCGCAGACCGAGAAGCTCAACCGCGCCAGGGTGCGGGTCGAGGCGACCCAGGGCGAGGCCGACCGGCTCGAACGCGCCCTCGACCAGTCCGCGGGCGCCGTCGACGACGCGGAGCGCGCCGTCGAGAAAGCCAGGCGCGAGGTCGACGAGGCCACCTCCCGCCCCCGCCCGATCCTCGACGTCGCCGCCCGCGACGCTCTGTTCGAGGAGGTCGAGGCCGCCAGGGAGCGCGAGGTCGAGGCCCGGCTGCAGGTCGAGACCGCACGCGAGCGGGTCAGGGCCGAGGAGGCCCGTGCTGCCGCGCTCGAACGCCAGCTCGAGGAGGAACGCGTGCAGGCCGAGGCCGCTGCGCGTCGCGCCGTGATCCGACGCCGTCAGGTCGACGCGGCCCAGTCGGTGATCTCCGCGCTGCCCGCCGTGCTCGACTCCGTCGACCGGTCGGTCTCCGAGGCGCGGGTCGAACTCGCCGCCCGCGAGGCCGAGCGCTCGCAGCAGAATGCCGAGCTCCAGGCGCTGCGCACCGAGGAGGCGGGGCTGCGCGAGCGGCTGCACGCGATCAGCGAAGACCTGCACGGGCTCGAGATGCAGCTCTACGAGGCGCGACTGCACCTCTCCGCCCTGCTCGAGCGGGCCGGGTCGGAGCTCGGATTCGTCGAAGACGTTCTGGTAGCCGAGTACGGGCCGGACCAGCTGGTGCCCGCGGATGGCAGCATCCGTGCCGCCGATGGAGCGAAGCAGGCAGCCGACGCCGACGATGACCCCGGGAGCGAAGACGACGCCGACGGTGACGCCGCCGACGACGCGGGTGCTACCGCGCGTGCTGGCGACGCCGACGCGGAGACCGATGCGCAGGCCGGCGTGCCGTTCGTGCGCGCGCAGCAGGAGAAGCGGCTCGCGAAGGCCGAACGCACCCTCGCGCAGCTGGGCAGGGTCAACCCGCTCGCCCTCGAGGAGTTCAGTGCGCTCGAGCAGCGGCACAGGTTCCTCACCGAGCAGCTCACCGACCTCGCCAACACCCGCAAGGACCTGCTGACGATCATCGACGATATCGACGAGCGCATGCAGACCATCTTCGCGGCGGCGTTCGACGACACCAGGGCGGCGTTCGACCGGGTGTTCCCGATCCTGTTCCCCGGCGGGACTGGAAGCATACACCTGACCGACCCGGCGAACCTGCTTACGACCGGTATCGAGGTCACGGTCAAGCCGGCAGGCAAGAAGATCGAGCGGCTGTCGCTGCTCAGCGGAGGGGAGCGGTCGCTTGCGGCCGTCGCGCTGCTGATCGCCATCTTCAAGGCCAGGCCGAGCCCGTTCTACATCATGGACGAGGTCGAGGCAGCGCTCGACGACGCGAACCTCGGCCGGTTGCTCACGATCTTCGAGGACCTGCGCGAGTCGTCGCAGCTGATCATCATCACGCACCAGAAGCGCACCATGGAGATCGCCGACGCGCTGTACGGCGTCTCGATGCGCGTCGACGGCATCAGCGCGGTCGTCGGCCAGCGCGTGGTGCAGGAGCGCGCCGCGAGCTGACCCGAGCCGCGGCGATCAGTACTGCGTCGTGTCCGGGTGCCGGATGACCCGCAGCCAGCGGTATCCATATCCGACGAGGGGAATCACGGCGTGCCCCGACGCCGTGAGGTCGATGACTCCACCGTCGAGCATGTCGTTCAGCGAGGCATCCCCGTCGATCCCCGGAATGTCCAGGGACAGTTCCTTCGCCTCCGAGGAGAAGTTGTGCACGGCGATGACCTCGCCGCCGTTCCAGCGGAGTCGATGGGCGAGAACCGAGGGGAGGGCCTGGTCGAGGACCTCGAACTCGCCCCAGCCGAACTCCGGCGAGTTGCGGTAGTGGCGCACGAGCGACCGGATGAAGTTCAGCAACGAGTCGGGGTCGCGGCGCTGGGTCTCGACGTTGACGTGCTGCGGGCCGAACCCGCCCTCGACGATCGGGGTGCGCATGCGCGACGGCTTCGCGGCGGAGAACCCGCCGTTCTTGCCCGCGTTCCACTGCATCGGCGTGCGCACCGCCAGGCGGCCGTCGAGATCGAGATTCTCACCCATGCCGATCTCCTCCCCGTAGAACAGCACGGGGGTACCCGGAAGGGTGAACAGCAGGCTGTAGACCATCCGCACTCGCCGAGGGTCACCGCCGACCATGGGAGGAAGGCGCCTGGTCAGCCCTCGCCCGTACACCTGCATGCTCTCGTCCGGGCCGAACGCCGCGAAGACCTCCTCCCGCTCGGCGTCCGACAGCTTGTCGAGGGTCAGTTCGTCGTGGTTGCGCACGAAGTTCGCCCACTGGGAATCCGGATGCCCCGCGGGGCGTGAACGCAGCGCATCGGCGAGCGGCGTTGCATCCTGCCGCGCCATCGACAGGTACAGGTTCTGCATCGCGATGAAGTCGAACTGCATGGTGAGTTCGTCGCCGTCCTCGCCGTCCGCCCCGCCGAAGTAGAGGGCCTGCTCGTCGCGGGGGAGGTTCACCTCACCCAGCAGGACTCCGTCCCCCGTGCGGCGCCCGAGGAATGCGCGCAGCGACCGCAGGTAGGCGTGAGGATCGGGGAGAGCCTCCGGCCCGCCGACGATCCCGTCGGTGTCGAGCAGGAACGGAACCGCGTCGACGCGGAACCCCGACAGGCCCAGCTGCAGCCACACACCCATGATCTTCGCGATCTCGTCGCGCACGAGCGGGTTCGCCACGTTGAGGTCGGGCTGGTGCTTGTAGAAGATGTGCTGGTAGTACTGCCCGGTCTTCTCGTCGAGCTCCCAGTTGCTCGTCTCCTGGTCGGGGAACACCGGTTCGGCGTCCTCCTCCGGGGCCTCGTCCCGCCAGACGTAGAAGTCGCGGTACGGCGAGGTGACGCTGGAGCGCGCGGCCTTGAACCAGGGGTGCTGGTCGGACGTGTGGTTGATCACGAGGTCGGCGATGACCCGGATGCCACGGTCTTTCGCGATCCGGATCACCTCGACCAGATCGCCCAGATGACCGAGCCGGGAATCCACCCCGTAGAAGTCGGTGATGTCGTATCCGTCGTCGCGATCGGGCGTCGGATAGAACGGCATCAGCCACAGGCAGGTCACGCCGAGTTCGGCGAGGTAGTCGATACGGTGGGCGAGTCCCGCGAAGTCGCCGACGCCGTCGTTGTTCCAGTCCATGAACGTCTCGACATCGAGGCAGTAGACGACGGCGCTCTTCCACCACAGGTCGCCGGTGTCGGTGACCCTCATGCGGTGGCCCCGACGACCGCGGGCTTCGCCGTCGGGTTCAGCTGGGGGAGCACCCGGTCGCCGAACACGTCGAGAAAACGATTCTGCTCCTGCCCGACGTGGTGCAGGTACACCTCGTCGACCCCGACGTCGATGAGTTCCGACAGCCACTGCGCGTGCCGGTCCGGATCGGCGGAGATCATCACCGACTCGTGCATGTCCTCGGGGGTGACGTGCTTCGACGCCTCGTCGAATGCCTCCGGTGTCTCGAGGTCCCAGCAGATCGGCGGAGAGAACACGTTCGATCGCCATTGGTCGTGGGCGATGGCGAGCGCCTCGGCATCGGTGTCGGCGTAGCTGAGGTGCACCTGAACCGCCACGGTGCCATCACCGCCGGCGTCCCGATAGCTGCCGATGACGCGGCGGAGCGTCTCGATGGGCTGCGCGATGGTGGCGAGGCCGTCTGCCCAGCTCGCGACCCAGCCCGCGGTCTTCTCGCTCACCGCCGCGCCGATGAGGGCTGGCAGGGTGTCGGGGAGGGTCCACAGCTTGGCGCGGTCGACGGTGATGAGCCCGTCTGCGCTGACCTCTTCACCGGAGAGCAGCGCGCGGATGATCGCCACCGATTCGAGCAGCCGCTCGTTGCGGATCTCCTTACGGGGCCAGCCGCCTCCGGTGATGTGCTCGTTGGCCGCCTCGCCGCTGCCGAGGGCGACCCAGAATCGCCCCTCGTACATCGAGGCGAGGGTGGCGGCGGCCTGGGCGATGATGGCCGGGTGGTAGCGCTGGCCCGGCGCGTTGACTACGCCGAAGGGGAGGTTCGTCGACTGGAGCGCCGCACCGAGCCAGGCCCACGCGAAGGCGGAGTGACCCTGCCGCTCGCTCCACGGGGCGAAGTGGTCGGAGCACATGGCCGCGGTGAAGCCCACCTCTTCAGCGCGCTGCGCCGCGCGGAGGAGTTCGGCCGGGTGCACCTGTTCGTGCGAGGAATGAAATCCGATAACGGTCATATAACGACCATACGGTGACGGTGTCTCAGGCGCTCGGTTCGATGTGGTTCTCGTCGTTGATGGTGACGACGGTCCATTCGCCGTCGCGGTGCTCGATGACACTCGACGCCGCGTTGAGGATGGGCGGCACCTCCACCGGCGTCAGTGTGCGCAGCACCTCGCGGATCAGCGTGCCGTGCGCGACGACGATGACCGACTGCCCGCCGTGGTCGTCGATGATGCGGTCGAGGGCGGCGCGGCCGCGCGCGGCGACCGACTCGCGTTCCTCCATGTCGGCGTAGTCGCCGTTCGGCCACAGCTCGGCGAGCTCGGCGGCGTTCTTGCCCTCGCCCTGGCCGTAGTCGCGTTCCTTCAGCTCGTCGTAGTGCCCGTGCACCTCGAGGCCGATGCCCTCGGCGATGATGCGGCCGGTCTCGGCGGCGCGCGACAGCGGCGAGGTGACGACGCGGTGCCACTCTTCGGAGGCGAAGCGGGTGGCGGCCTCCGAGGCCTGCCCGCGCCCGACATCGTTCAGCGGAATGTCGGAAACACCCTGCAGCTTGAACTGCGCGTTCCAGTCGGTCTGCCCGTGGCGGGTCAGGGCGATGACGGTCGTGCTGCTGGTCTTGGCGCTATTCACGGCATCAACCCTAGACGGCGTCGGTGAACAGCAGACGGCGCCGGTGAACAGCATGCGATGTCGGCCGGTCGCGCGCCGGTACCCGCCGGTCTGCCGCCGCGCACGCCCCGATTAGGCTGGCCCCATGGCAGATCGTTCGAGTCCGTGGTCCCTCGGTGGAGCCCTCCGCGGCATGTTCGCGAAACCCACCATCGACGAGACGACGTGGGACGACCTCGAAGACGCCATGATCACCGCCGACTTCGGCCCCGCGGTCACCGAAGAGGTGCTCGAGCACCTGCACGCCCAGGTGCGCCGGTACAACACGACCGATCCGGTCGACCTGAAACGGATGCTGCGCGAGACGCTCGAAGAGAGACTCGCGAGACTCAACCCCACCCTCACCCTCAGCGCGCGTCCCGCCGTGGTGCTGGTCGTCGGCGTCAACGGCGTCGGCAAGACCACCACGATCGGCAAGTTCTCGAGATTCCTCGTCGGGCACGGCCGCACCGTCATCGTCGGGGCAGCGGACACCTTCCGCGCCGCGGCCGTCGACCAGCTGGCGACCTGGGCAGAGCGCGGGGGAGCCGCGATCCAGCGCCCCCAGCAGGAAGGCCAGGATCCGGCATCCGTCGCCTACCAGACGATCGAGCGGGCACAGCGCGAGGGCATCGACATCGTGCTCATCGACACGGCCGGCCGGCTGCAGACCAAGAGCGGCCTGATGGATGAGCTGGCCAAGGTGCGCCGCGTCATCGAGAAGCAGACCGAGATCGCCGAGGTGCTGCTCGTGCTCGATGCGACTACCGGGCAGAACGGGCTCGCGCAGGCCGAGGCGTTCATCCAGCACGCCGGGGTCACCGGACTCGTCATCACCAAGCTCGACGGATCGGCCAAGGGCGGCTTCGTCATCGCGGTGCAGGAGAAGACTGGAATCCCGATCAAGCTCATCGGCCAGGGCGAGCGGATCGGCGACCTCACCGGTTTCACGCCCCACGTCTTCGTGTCGCAGCTGATCGGCTGAGGCCGCCCCCAGCGTCGGCGCAACCGGTTGGCCCCGGCAGGTCAGCTCTCCGCCGGCTACGCGGTCAGTGCGCGGTGCTTCGCCGCGAGCACGCGATACCGTTCGGCATTGGCCTGGATGCTGCGCAACTCGTCATCGATGATCGCCCGGCGTACCTTCGCCGGAACCCCCGCCACCAGCGATCCCGGGGGCACGACCGTGCCCTCCAGCACCACCGACCCCGCCGCGACGAGCGACCCGCGCCCGATCACCGCGTTGTTGAGCACCGTGGCCGACATGCCGATCAGGCAGTCGTCCTCCACCGTGCAGCCGTGCAGCACGGCGGCGTGCCCGACGCTCACGCCGGAGCCGACCACGGTCGGCTTGCCGGTGTCGCAGTGCACGACCACGTTGTCCTGCAGGTTGCTTCCGGCGCCGAGGGTGATGGAGTCCATGTCTCCGCGCAGCACCGCGCCGTAGAACACGCTCGACTCCTCGCCGAGGGTCACCGCGCCGATCAGGGTCGCGGTGGGTGCAGCCCATGCGGAGTCGGCGATCGCGGGGGAGTTGCCGTCGAAATCGAGGATCGTCGTCATGCCGTCCAGCGTAGGTGCAGCGCCGTCGCCGTCGCCGTCGCCGTCACCGTCGCCCTCCGCCGTCACGCGTCGCCGGCGCCCGCAGCCTCAGCGCCCTCCGCTGGCGCCCGCAGCCTCAGCGCAGGCCGGCCAGTATCGCCGCGACGTCGTCGAGCACCGCTTCCGACCCCGCGTAGACGCCCTCCTGCCGCGGCCAGTGCACGATCACGTCGGTGAAGCCCGCGATGGATGCCCTGGCGACCGCATCCTCGAAGGCCGAGGTGCTGCGCAGCGAATACGCACCACCCGAGTCCAGCGAGAGGTAGCGGTCGATCGACCCGGCTGGCCGGCCCGCGCGATCGGCCGCGTCGTCCAGCCGCCCGGCGAGCGTCTCGACCGACGCCCACCACTCCTCGCCGGTCGCTCCCTCAGCACCCGTGGTCACCCAGCCGGCGCCGTGCCTGCACACCACGTCCAGTCCCTTCGGACCGTTGGCCGCGAGCACGAACGGCACCCGCGGGGACTGCGCGGGGGTGCCGACCATGCGCGCAGACACCGCCTCGAACCACTCGCCGGAGACGCTGATGCCGTCGGGCGAGCCCGCTTCCCCGGCGCTGTCCCCGCCCTGCTCGTATCGCAGCAGCGCATCGAGGGCGGTGACGAACTCGGCGTAGCGGTCGTGACGGTCGCGCGGTGACAGCGGGGGCTGGCCGAGCACGTCGGCGTCGAACCCGGTTCCCCCGGAACCGAGGCCAAGCAGCATCCGTCCACCCGCAATGTCGTCGAGGGTCGCGATCTCCTTGGCGAACGGCACGGGATGGCGGAAGTTGGGGGAGGCGACGAACGTTCCGAGCCTGATGCGCTCGGTCACGACCGCCGCGGCCGTCAGGGTGGGGACCGTCGCACCCCACGACTCACCGGCGAGGGAACGCCACGACAGGTGGTCATAGGTCCACGCGTGGTCGAACCCGAAGTCCTCGGCGGCCTGCCACCGGCGTCTCGCCGCTGGCCACGGATACTGCGGCAGGATCACTATTCCGAAGCGCACGCGCCGAGCCTAGCCCGGGTTAAACTGGCAGCACCATGGCCACCTTCGGAAACCTCACTGACCGCCTCGCGGATACCTTCAAGAACCTGCGCGGCAAGGGCAAGCTCACGCCCGCAGACATCGACGGCACGGTCCGCGAGATCCGCCGGGCGCTGCTCGACGCCGACGTCTCGCTCGATGTCGTCAAGGCGTTCACCGCGACGGTGCGCGACCGCGCCCTCGGCGGCGAGGTCTCCCAGGCGCTCAACCCCGCCCAGCAGGTCGTGCAGATCGTCAACGAGGAGCTCATCCAGATCCTCGGTGGCGAGGCGCGCCGCATCCAGTTCGCCAAGACGGCGCCGACCGTCATCATGCTCGCCGGCCTGCAGGGTGCAGGAAAGACGACCCTCGCCGGCAAGCTCGCGAAGTGGCTCGCCAAGGACAACCACACGCCGCTGCTCGTCGCGGCCGACCTCCAGCGCCCCAACGCGGTGACGCAGCTGCAGGTCGTCGGCCAGCAGGCCGGCGTGCAGGTGTTCGCCCCCGAGCCAGGCAACGGCGTCGGCGACCCGGTGCGCGTGGCCCGTGACGCGGTCAAGTTCGCGCGCGACAAGCAGTACGACGTGGTCATCGTCGACACCGCGGGTCGACTCGGCGTCGACGCCGAGCTGATGAAGCAGGCGTCGAACATCCGCAAGGCCATCGACCCCGACGAGGTGCTGTTCGTCATCGACGCGATGATCGGACAGGATGCCGTCGCGACCGCCAAGGCGTTCCAGGCGGGTGTCGACTTCACAGGAGTCGTGCTCTCGAAGCTCGATGGTGACGCGCGCGGTGGAGCTGCGCTCAGCGTGGCATCCGTCACCGGGCGTCCGATCCTGTTCGCCTCCACCGGCGAATCCCTCGATGCGTTCGAGCCGTTCTACCCCGACCGCATGGCCAGCCGCATCCTCGACCTCGGTGACATCCTCACCCTCATCGAGCAGGCGCAGCAGCACTTCGACGAGGAGGAGACCCGCAAGGTCGCCGAGAAGCTCGCGACGTCGACCTTCACCCTCGAAGATTTCCTCAGCCAGATGCAGCAGCTCAAGAACATGGGCTCGATCAAGAACATGCTCGGCATGCTGCCGGGAGCCAAGGGCATGCGCGAGCAGCTCGAGAACTTCGACGAGAGCGAGATCACCCGCACCGAGGCGATCATCCAGTCGATGACGCTGCAGGAGCGCCGCCAGCCCAAGGTGCTCAACGGATCGCGACGAGTGCGCATCGCCCGCGGTTCCGGCACCACCGTCACCGAGGTGAACGCGCTGGTCAACCGGTTCGACCAGGCCGCCAAGATGATGAAGACCGTCGCGAAGGGCGGGGTGCCACAGGTGCCGGGCATGGGGCCGATCCCCGGCGCCGGCTTCAGCGGCGGTCGCGGCAAGGTGCAGCAGAAGAAGAAGGGCTCGAAGTCGGGCAACCCCGCCAAGCGGGCGACCGAGAACGCCGCGCTCGCCGCGGGGGCCAGCGCGAACCCGACTGGCGCGGGCTTCGGCCTGGGCGGACGCACGGGCACCGATGCACCGAGCGAAGAAGAACTCGCGTCGCTGCAGAAGTTCCTCGGCCGGTAACCTCGGCTCTCCCGCGGGGGACCGGGGTCGCGATTAGGCTCGATTCATGACCTCCACGAAACGACCCGTTCGCATCGGCGTGCAGATTGCACCCCAGCACGCCCCCTACGAGAAGATCCGCGACACCGCCGCCGCCCTCGAAGATGCGGGCACCGACATCCTGTTCAACTGGGACCACTTCTACCCGCTCTCGGGTGAACCAGACGGGCTGCACTTCGAGTCCTGGACCATGCTCGCCGCCCTCGCCGAGCAGACCAGCCGCGTCGAGCTCGGCGCGCTCGTCAACTGCAACAGCTACCGCAATGCCAACCTGCAGGCCGACATGGCCCGCACCATCGACCACATCAGCGCCAAGGGCACCGGTGTAGGGCGCTTCATCTTCGGCACCGGCTCCGGCTGGTTCGAGCGCGACTACGCCGAGTATGGCTACGAGTTCGGCACCGCCGGTGAGCGTCTCAACGCCCTCGCCGCCGCCATGCCCGTGATCGAGGAGCGCTGGACGAAGCTCAACCCCGCGCCGACCCGCGACATCCCCGTGCTGATCGGCGGTGGCGGCGAGAAGAAGACGCTCAAGATCGTCGCGAAGCACGCCGATATCTGGCACAGCTTCGCCGACCCGGAGACCCTCGAGCGCAAGCTCGGAGTGCTCGCCGGCTGGTGCGACGAGGTCGGCCGAGACATGGCCGAGATCGAGGTATCGAACGAGTTGCGCGACAAGACGGTCGACGAGGCAGAAGAACTGTACGCGCGCGGCGTGACGCTCTTCACCCTCGGCATCAGCGGACCCGACTACGACCTCGCCCCCGCCGTCGACTGGCTGGCCTGGCGCGACTCGAAGAACGCGTAGCCCGGCTTTCATCATTCAGGAACGCTGCTGCCGAACCTTTCATCATTCAGGAGTTGCGGGCCCGATGTGACGTGTCGACGGGCGAAAATGCCCCGGTACGCCGCATCCGCCCGTCCAACTCCTGAATTCTGAACAGTGCCGACCGGGCTACTCCTGAATGATGAAAGCAGCCCGATCGCCGGCCACCCGCCGATGCGCGAGCCCGGAAAAGCCGCAGCTCAGCCGAGACCGTCGCGCAGTTCCTTCACGAGCGATCCGACCACGGCCTTCAGGCTGCCTCCGGATGCCTCGGCCACGCGCTGCTGGCGCTGGTAGCTGGCCCCGCGCTCGAGGATCACGAGCACGTCGTTCAGTTCGGCGACGCAGCCCAGGCGCTCCGCGATCGGCGTCAGGCGGGTCACGATGTCGCGCAGGTCGTCGGTGATGTGGCACTCGTCACCGGCGGCATTGCGGATGATGATCGCATCCATCCCATACCGCGCAGCGCGCCACTTGTTCTCTCGCACGTACCAGGGCGGCATGGTCGCGATCTCATGCCCGTCGTCGAGGGCGGTGGAGAACTCCTCGACGAGGCACTGGGTGAGGGCGACGATCGCCCCGACCTCCTGCACCGTGGCGAGCCCGTCGCAGACGCGCATCTCGATGGTTCCCCAGCGGGCAGACGGCCGGATGTCCCACCGCAGCTCGTTGTAGTGGTCGATCACGCCGACGTGCAGCATGTCGTCGACCATCGCCTCGTAGTTCGCCCAGGCACCGAACTGAGGGGGGAGGCCCGCTGTCGGCAGCTGCTGGAACAGCATCGCGCGGCTCGACGCGTATCCGGTCGACTCGCCCGCCCAGAACGGGCTCGATGCCGACAGTGCCTGAAAGTGCGGGTAGTAGGTGAGCAGGCCGTTGATGATCGGCAGCACCTTCTCGCGATCCTCCACTCCGACGTGCACGTGCACGCCCCAGATCATCATCTGGCGACCCCACCACTGCGTGCGGTCGATGAGCGTCGCATAGCGCTGCTTGTCGGTGACCTGCTGCGTGTGCCACTGGCTGAACGGGTGCGTGCCTGAGCACATCAGGTCGACGCCCATGGGGCCTGCGACCGTGCGCACCGCCTCGATCATGCGCGAGAGGTCGGCGAGGCCGTTCGACACGGTGCCGTGCACGCCGGTCACGATCTCGACGGTGTTGGTGAGCAGCTCGGCGGTGATCTGCTGGTTCTCGGTGCCGTCCGGCAGCTCGACGGCCGCGAGGATCTCGGGGGCCGCCGGGGCGAGCTCGCCGCTGGCATGGTCGACGAGCGCGAGCTCCCACTCGATGCCGAGCGTCGAGCGCCCCGACTTCGCGAATTCGATCTCCACGGCTGGCACCTCCGGATTGGGGAGGGGCACCAACAGGTGACCCGAGCCCATCCTGACACCGCACGGGCCGATCCGGGTGGGCGCCACCCGGAGGCGTGCCCGCGAGTCGCGGTATCCGACACCGTGCGGGGAATGGATGCCGCCGGCTGCCGTTACCGTCAGGTATGACCTCCGCCGACCCGACGCCCCCGCCCGCGGGCACCCCGCCGACCGGCGTCCCGCCCGTCACCGGCGCGGCAGTGGCACGGGGTGCGGCGTCGCTCCCTGCGCCCGTGCTCATCGCGATCGTCGTCACCGTGATCGCCTGGGCCAGCGCGTTCATCGTGATCCGCGGCGTCGGGCCGCACTTCGAGGGCGGCTCGCTCGCGCTGATCCGCCTCGTCGTCGGTGCGGTGCTGCTCGGGGTGATCATGATCGGCCGCCGGTGGGTCGCGCCGACGAGGCGGGAGTGGCTGCTCATCGCCGGGTTCGGCCTCGCCTGGTTCGGGCTCTACAACGTCGCGCTCAACATCGCCGAGCAGACCCTCGACGCCGGCACCACGGCGATGCTGGTGAACATCGCGCCCATCCTGATCGCGCTCGGGGCCGGGCTGTTCCTCGGCGAGGGCATCCCCAAATGGCTCGCGATCGGCGTCGGCGTCGCATTCGTCGGGGTGCTGCTCATCGGCTTCGGCACCTCGGGCGGTGCGGACGGCCAGGGCGTCGGCATCCTGTGGGGACTCGTCGCCGCCGTCACCTACGCGATCGGCGTGCTGCTGCAGAAGCCGGCGCTCCGCCGGCTGCCCGCCGCCCAGGTCACGTTCATGGGGTGCGCCATCGGGGCCGTCGGCTGCCTGCCGTTCGCCGCGCAGGCCGTCACCGACCTGCAGTCGGCGCCCGTGGCATCCATCGTCGGGGCTGTCTACCTCGGTGCGGTGCCCACCGCACTCGCGTTCAGCACCTGGGCATACGCGCTGTCGCGCATGCCGGCCGGGCAACTCGGCGTCACGACCTACGTGGTGCCGCCGCTCGCGATCCTGTTCGGGTTCCTGCTGCTCGGGGAGGTGCCGGCGCCGCTCGCGATCGTGGGAGGTGCGATCTGCCTCGGGGGAGTGGCGCTGTCGCGCAGGCGCTGACCGCGCACCCTATACACCGTGTCACCGCGGTGCCGGATTCTCTGGCAGAATGGTCAGTCGAGTGCTCGCACGCCCGACCCTCTAATCAGGCCGCGAGACGCTCCCTTCGAGCTCGTGTCGAGTGTGCCCCCACGCTCACGCCATCAGTTCAACCACTCAAGATAATTCAGGAGAATTGTGGCTGTAAAGATCCGTTTGAAGCGCATGGGCAAGATCCGTGCACCGTACTACCGCATCGTCGTCGCCGACGCACGCACAAAGCGTGACGGCCGCGCGATCGAGGAGATCGGGCTGTACCACCCCACCGAGGAGCCGTCGGTCATCAAGATCGACTCCGAGCGTGCGCAGTACTGGCTCAGCGTCGGCGCGCAGCCGACCGAGCAGGTCGCTGCCCTCCTCAAGCTCACGGGCGACTGGGGCAAGTACAAGGGCGACGCCGACGCCGTCAGCACCGTCAAGGTGAAGGAAGCCAAGGCCGAATTCGTCGCCGACGAGAAGAAGAAGGCCGTTCTCAAGCCCAAGGCCAAGGTCGAAGCACCCGCGCCCGTCGAGGCCGACGCTGACGCGCCTGCTGCCGACGCCGCGGAGAACGACGCCGAGGCGCCTGCCGCCGACGCCGACAAGGCCTAGTAATGCTCGCCGGAGCCCTCGAGCATCTCGTCAAGGGGATCGTCGATCACCCTGACGATGTTCAGGTGGTCGCAAAGAATTCCCCGCGCGGCGATGTCCTCGAGGTGCGCGTGCACCCCGAGGACCTCGGCCGGGTCATCGGACGATCGGGTCGCACCGCCAAGGCGCTGCGCACCCTCGTCTCGGCCATTGCCGATGGCAAGCGCGTGCGAGTTGACGTGGTGGATACCGATTTCTGATCAGCCGTCACCCCATCAGACCGAGCTCCGGATCGGTCGCCTCACGAAGGCCCATGGCCTCAAGGGCGCCCTCAAGGTAGAGCTGTATACGGACGACCCCGCCCGGCGCTTCGTGCCGGGCGCGGTCTTCCAGCTCCAGGTACCCACCGAGTCGGTGTGGCACGGCAAGACCATCGAGCTCGCCGAGCTCAAGTGGTACAACAGCCACGCGGTCGCGTTCTTCAAGAACGTCGTCGACCGCGACGGCGCTGAGTCGCTCGTCAAGGCCATCCTCTGGGTGCACCAGGACGCCGCCGAGCTGCCAGAAGAAGATGACGCCTGGTACGACCACCAGCTGGTCGGCCTGGCCGTCGTGCGCGACGGGGCCACCGTCGGCGTCGTCGCCCGCGTCGACCACATGCCGGCGCAAGACCTGCTCGCGGTCACGACCGACGCCGGCGAGGTGCTCGTGCCGTTCATCAAGGCATTCGTGCCCGCCGTCGACATCGCGGCGAAGACCGTCACCGTCACGCCCCCGCTCGGCCTGTTCGAGGAGATCCCGGACGACGGAATCTCCGAGCAGCCCGCGCCGTCCGACGACGCGGTGGATGCCGCATCCATCGACACCGCAGACGAACCGTCGTCACCCGCATCCGTCGACGACCTGCTCGACGCCCTCGTGGTGAATGACGACAGCGCTGCTGACGACAGCGCTGCCGACGACGGTGCTGGTGCTGGCGAGGCTAGTGCTGGCAGGGCTGCTGCTGGCGAGGCCGCTGCCGACAGCGGCGCCGCCGCCACGCGCACGGAATAGCCCGGCGCGATGCGCATCGACATCGTCACCATCTTTCCCGAGTTCTTCTCGGTGCTGGATGTCTCGCTGCTCGGGCGAGCGCGCCAGAGCGGCATCATCGACCTCGGCGTGCACGACCTGCGTGACTACGCGTACGACCGGCACCGCACCGTCGACGACACCCCGTACGGCGGGGGAGCCGGCATGGTCATGCGTCCAGAGCCGTGGGGCGACGCGATCGACGGCATCCTCTACGCCAGCGAGGGCCGCGGCATCGTCGACCCGGTCATCCTGTTCCCGTCACCGGCGGGCGAGCTGTTCACCCAGTCGCTGGCGCAGCAGCTCTCGACCGAACAGCAACTGGTCTTCGGCTGCGGCCGGTACGAGGGCATCGACCAGCGGGTCGTCGACTACGCCGCGACGCGCGCCCGGGTCAAGCTCGTCAGTATGGGCGACTACGTGCTCAACGGCGGCGAGGTCGCGACGATGGCAATGATCGAGGCCATCGGGCGCCTCATCCCCGGTGTCATCGGCAACCCCGCGAGCCTCGTCGAGGAGAGCCACTCCGACGGGCTGCTCGAATACCCCAGCTACACCAAGCCCGCCACGTGGCGCGGGCTTGCGGTGCCGCCGGTGCTCATGGGCGGCAACCATGGCGCGATCGCCGCGTGGCGCCGCGAGCAGCAGCTCGAGCGCACCCGCCGCGTGCGCCCCGACCTGCTGCCGCCGGAGTAGCCGGGCCTCGGGCGGTCAGCCGCCCGGGCGCAGGCGGTCGCGCCGCCGCGGAGTAGCCGACGCCTCGGGCGGTCAGCCGCTCAGGCGGGGCGGGCGGTGAGCACGACGGGTCCGTCATCCGTCACCGCGATGGTGTGCTCGGAGTGCGCGGCCCGCGACCCGTCGAGGCTGCGCAGCGTCCAGCCGTCGGGGTCGGTGAAGATGCGGTCGGTGCCCTCGATCAGCCACGGCTCGATGGCGAACACCAGGCCGGCGCGCAGCGGAAAGCCGCGGCGGGCACGACCGTCGTTCGGAATGTGTGGATCGCCGTGCATGGTGCGTCCCACCCCGTGGCCACCGAAGTCGGTGTTGACCGAGTACCCGGCCTCGCGCGAGACCCTGCCGATCTCGGCCGAGATGTCGCCGATGCGGTTTCCGACCACGGCCGTTGCGATCGCGGCATCCAGGGCGGCCTCTGTCGTGGCGATGAGGCGCAGGTCCTCGGCGCGGGGCGTGCCCACGACGAACGAGACCGCGGAGTCGGCGACCCAACCGTCGACGCTGACCGCGAAGTCGAGGGTCACCAGGTCGCCGTCGCGGATCGCGTAGTCGTAGGGGAGGCCGTGCAGGGCGGCGTCGTTCACCGACGTGCAGAGCACCTTGCCGAACGGGCTGGCGCCGAACGACGGGTGGTAGTCGATGTAGCAGCTCTCCGCGCCGCGCTCGCGGATCATCTCGTGCGCCATCCGGTCGAGTTCGAGCAGGTTGACGCCCACCGCGGAGCGTGCCCTGAGCTCCGTCAGCACCTCGCCGACGAACGATCCGGCGGCCCGCATCTCGGTAATCTCTCTGGGGGTTCTCAACTCGATCATCCAGCCATTGTCCCGCGTGATCCGCGTACGCTGGAACCATGTGGGTACGCAAGGCGTTCTATTGGGTACAGCTGGTGGCGATCGCGGTCGTGCCGGTGTGGATCATCGTGGCCACATCCATCGCGCCGACCGGCCTCGGGGCTCAGGACATCCTGGTCTTCCTTGCCTGGCCGGCCCTCGCGCTCGCCCAGGTCGCCGTGCTCGGCATCACCAGGGCCCGCAAGGCGGTGCGTCAACAGCACATCCTGTCGTGGGTGGATGTCGCGGCCCTGTCCACCTGGTACGCGGTCGCCATCGCGTACGGCGGATTCGTGGCCGCCGCATCCCGCCTCGGCGCGGGCCTCACCGGAGGTCTCCTCATCGTCGTGACCATCGCGGTCATCGCCCTCGCGGTGTGGCAGCTCGTCACCGCCGCCCGCGCCCACGTGCGCACCGTCATGGCGAGCCTCGACTACACCGCCGTTCCCGCGGGGGAGTACCGGGCATCGGCGAACACCGGCCCGACATCGCCCGGCAGCGGCGACGGGGACGTGTACCGCATCACCCCGCCCCAGCGCTGACGAGCACCGCCGCGGGGTCGCCGCGTCGCCTGCATCACGGTCGCTCGCGTAGCCGTGGTGTGCCGGAGTATGACAGACTTATCGATTGTGCCACCGCAGGACCCTGCCACAGGGGGGTTCGAGCTGACTTCGGCACACACAATCGCGAGCAACACCGAGAACGTGGTCGACCCGTGGCGGTCACAGGAAGCGAAACACCATGCATATCCTCGACAGCGTCGATGCGGCATCACTCCGCACCGACATCCCAGAATTCCGCGCCGGCGACACCGTGCGCGTGCACGTCAACATCGTGGAAGGCGCGCGTTCGCGTATCCAGGTCTTCCAGGGCGTCGTCATCGGCCGCTCGGGTGAAGGCGTGCGCGAGACGTTCTGCGTTCGCAAGGTGAGCTTCCAGGTCGGCGTCGAGCGCACGTTCCCCGTGCACTCCCCGGTGATCGACCACATCGAGGTCGTCACCCGTGGAGACGTCCGCCGCGCGAAGCTGTACTACCTCCGCGACCTGCGCGGCAAGAAGGCGAAGATCAAGGAAAAGCGCTGACTCCAGCGTCGACCTTCCGGCGCTGACACTCTGGCGCCGACCCAGACTTCACTGAGCTCCCCACCACGTACCATGGTGGGGAGCTCAGGGGTTTAATGACAGGAACAGATCCCTCGACGCGCGCGGACGGCGCGGTCGAGGACCGCGGCGGCAGGGCGCGAGGTGTGCGGCTCTTCCTCCGCGACATCCTCATCATCTTCCTCGCCGCGATCATCATCTCGGTCGGCATCAAGGCATTCCTGGTGCGCTCGTTCTACATCCCCTCCGGGTCGATGGAGAACACGCTGCAGATCGACGACCGCATCATCGTGAACCAGCTCGTTCCGAACCTCATCGACCTCGAACGGGGCGACGTCGTCGTGTTCCAGGATCCGGGCGGCTGGCTGCCCCCGTCGTTCGCGCCGGAGGTCGGCCCCATCGCGGCCGGCGTCGACTGGTTCCTCACCCTCGTCGGGCTGAGTGCGTCCGACAGCAACGACCACCTGATCAAGCGCGTCATCGGCCTTCCCGGTGACGTGGTCACCTGCTGCAACGCCGTCGGACAGATGGAGATCAACGGGGTGCCGCTCGACGAGCCGTACCTCAAGCTCCCCGACGACGTCACCGCGGTGTCTGGCGACGATTTCTCGGTCGAGGTGCCAGCCGGCTCCCTCTGGGTGATGGGCGACAACCGGTACTCGTCGAAGGACTCCCGCTACAACACCGAGACGCCGTCCGGGGGGTTCGTACCCATCGACAACGTCGTGGGGCGCGCCTTCGTCATCACCTACCCCATCGACCACTGGAGCTTCCTCGACAACTACCCGTCGACGTTCCGCGGCGTCGACGCCGGTGCAGGCGACGGTGCTGGTGCAGGGGCAGGCCCCGATCCGGATCCCGTGTCCGGCGCTGGCGGCGACTGAATGGCCGTGACCGAGCCGACCCTGACGACCGAGGCACAGCTGCACTCCGGCGGTCACCGCTACGTGATCGGGTGCGACGAGGTCGGACGCGGGGCGATCGCCGGGCCGGTTGGCGTCGGCATGGCGCTGGTCGACGCGGGCTGCGGCGCGTTCCCGGTCGGCCTCCGCGACTCGAAGCTGCTCAGCGAGAAGCGCCGAGAGGCACTGGAACCGCTTGCCGCATCCTGGGCGCTGCACACCTCGGTCGGGTTGGCGTCGGCCGAGGAGGTGGACCGCATCGGCCTCTCCGCGGCGCTCGGGCTCGCGGGTGCGCGGGCGTTCGGCGCGCTGGTCTCCGCGGGGGCGGATGCCGCGGCATCCATCGTGCTCCTCGACGGCTCGTTCGACTGGCTGAACCCGGCCCTCGCGTCACCGGTGGCGGTGCGCACCCGCATCAAGGCCGATCGCGACTGTGCGTCGGTCGCCGCGGCGTCGGTGGTCGCCAAGGTGCACCGCGACCGGCTGATGATCGAGGCGGATGCTGCCACTCCCGGGTACGGATGGTCGGGCAACAAGGGCTACGGCTCGTCTGCACACTATGCCGCGATCGCGGAGCTCGGTCCGACGCCGCTGCACCGTCACACCTGGCTGCGGCAGCCAGCGCTCGACCTGTTCGACGATGCCCAGACGGCATGAGCATAGGATTGCAGCAGCATGGATGACGACGAATTCGACGAATACGACCGCGAAGCAGAACTTGCGCTGTTCCGGGAGTACCGCGACGTGGTCGGGCAGTTCCGCTACGTCGTCGAGACCGAGCGTCGGTTCTACCTCGCGAACGAGGTCACCCTGGTTCGCCAGGACACCAGCCACGACTTCTACTTCGAATTGACGATGAACGACGTCTGGGTGTGGGATGTCTACCGCTCGGACCGGTTCGTGAAGTCGGTGCGGGTGCTGACCTTCAAGGACGTCAACGTCGAGGAGCTCTCGTCGAAGGAGCTCGAACTGCCCAAGGAACTCGCGCTCGACGAGTAGCAGTCCCGATCCGGCCCTCACGTCGCGGTGTGTCCTTCACCACTCACGCCTCCGCGCGTAGTGAACGTATGACGCTCCTCCCGGGCCGACCTCGCGTCCCGCCCCGCATGCTCGGTGTTGGGAATTCAGGCGGCGGCGAAGGAAGAACTGGGCAAGCGCGGCGAATCGAGGTGGCACTCCTGGTGCATGGCGGGTACGACATCCTGGGGCGTAACTGGTGCTGCTCGCAGGGGGAGATCGACGCAATTACTCAGATCGAGTTACTCCGACTGAACGAGTGTCTACCTAGTCCTCGACTTTCGACGGCCCCACAGCATCACGCAGGCGTTGTTCGGCTTCGCTGCTCTGTGCCCGCAACTTCGGCAACTGGGTAAGGGTCCAGATGCCCCAGCAGAAGAAGTAGACGCCAGCCGCGATGGAGAACCAGTTACCGCCGTTACCCCAGTTGACCAGCGAGTAAATGGCGTTGCCGACTTGGAGCGCACCGATCACGACCATGAACACCCCAAAGAAACGGGCCCATTTGTAGGTGCGGCTCGCGACCTCCACGGAGTTCATCTTCACACTATGACGCCGATCGTGAAGAAAGGACAACGCTGCTGCGGTGACCGGCGCCACCGATGACCGACCGAAGTACGCGGAGGCGCTGCTATTGGTGGAGGACGGTGAGGCCGACATCGTGATCGTGTCGTCGCTCGATCGACTGGCTTACATTCTCACAGTGCACTAGGGCTTGCTCAGCCGTGCCTGGTCTTTGGGTGCTGAGGTCCACGCCGAGACCGCCATTCGATGCCGCCCTTCAGGACGTTCGCCAAGACCGGCCGACTCAGCAGAACCAACTCGCGCTCGACGAGTAACCCACGACCGCGTGGCCGTGGCCGTGGCCGCGTTCCTTCACTGCACCGCGTGCGTTTCGCCGCTCCGTGCACAGTTGACCGGCAGCACGGCCTGACCGCGTCCGCCATTCGGCATCCTCGGTGTCGGAGGTGCTCATGGCGGCGAAAGACGAGCTCGGCAGGCGGGGCGAAGACATCGCGGTCGCCTTCCTGGTGCATGGCGGGTACGACATCCTGGGGCGCAACTGGCGGTGCCCGCAGGGCGAGATCGACGTCATCGCCCGCGACGGGGCAGACACGGTGTTCGTCGAGGTCAAGACCCGGTCTGGCACCGGATTCGGCCACCCCCTCGAGGCCATCACCGCGCAGAAGCTCGCCCGGCTGAGGCGGCTCGCGGGGGCATGGTGCGACGTCAACCCCGGGCACGGGCGACAGATCCGCATCGACGCCATCGCCGTCGTCGCGACCACCGGCACCGTACCGGTGGTCGACCACCTCAAGCGGGTGTTCTGATGGCCATCGGGCGCACCTCGGCCGTCGCCCTGCTGGGCATGAACGGCGCGATCGTGCACGTCGAGGCCGACATCTCGAGCAACCTGCCGGGCTTTTTGCTCATCGGGCTGCCCGACGCATCGCTGAACGAGGCGAAAGACCGGGTGCGCGCGGCGGCCACGAACTCGGGATGCGACCTGCCGACGCGCAAGATCACGGTCAACCTCTCGCCTGCCGCACTCCCGAAGCACGGCGCTGGTTTCGACCTCGCCATCGCGATCGCGGTGCTCGCGGCCGCGGGCAGCGTCAGTGCGGCGTCGGTCGAACGCGTCGTGCACATCGGCGAGCTGGGGCTCGATGGGCGCCTGCGCCCCATGAACGGCATCCTCCCGTCTGTGCTCGCCGCATCGAGGGCGGGCTCCGGCGTGGTGATGGTGCCGGCGGGCAACGCCGACGAGGCGGCCCTCGTGCCCGGCATGCGCGTGGTCGCCGTCGCCTCGCTGCGCGACGCCGCGATCTGGCACGGCGGTGAGTTCGACCCGCTGCCCGCCGACCCGATCCTGCGCGACGCCGGCCTTCCGTCGACCCCCGACCACGAGCCCGACCTCGCCGACGTGATCGGCAACGACGACGCGGTCGAGGCCATGCAGGTCGCCGCGGCGGGTGGGCACCACGTCTTCCTGCTCGGGCCACCCGGGGCGGGCAAGACCCTCCTCGCCACCCGCCTCCCCGGTTTGCTACCCGACCTCGACGCCGAGGCCGCGCTCGAGGTGAGTTCGATCCGGTCGCTCGCGGGGCTGCCGGTCGGCACGTCGCTGGTCACCCGCCCGCCCATCGAGGCACCGCACCACACGGCGACGGCCGCGGCGATCGTGGGCGGCGGCAGCGGCGCGATCCGGCCGGGGGCCGCAGCGCGGGCGTCACACGGGGTGCTCTTCCTCGACGAGGCGCCGGAGTTCGCGTCGGCGGTGCTCGACGCCTTGCGGCAGCCCCTCGAGTCGGGCCTGATCACCATCCACCGGGCGAACGCCGTTGCGCACTTCCCTGGCCGGTTCCAGCTCGTGCTCGCGGCGAACCCGTGCCCGTGCGGGCAGTACGGGGCGAATGACATGGAGTGCACGTGCGCGCCGAACGCGCGGCGACGGTACCTGGCCCGCATCTCGGGTCCCCTGCTCGACCGGGTCGACATCCAACTCAGGGTGTCCCGCATCACCTCGGCGCAGCTCCGCGTCGCGCGCGACGAATCGGCGCGCCCCCGGCTCTCCACCGCGATGGCGAGGGAGCGCGTCATCCAGGCCAGGGCCCGCACCCGGCAGCGCCTGGCCGGCACCCCGTGGAAGCTCAATTCCGAGGTCCCAGGGGCGTGGCTGCGCGGGCCGGACGTGCGGCTCGACGTGTCGACCACGCGTTCCATCGACCGCGCACTCGAACGCGGCGGCCTCACCATGCGCGGCTACGACCGGGTGCTGCGCATCGGGTGGACCCTCGCCGACATCGACGGGGCCGAGCGGCCCACGGCAGACCACATCGGTCGGGCCCTGTACCTGAGGAGGGCGATCGCCGCATGAGCATGTTCGGCATCAAGGAGGCGGTGGTCGCACCACTCATCCGGCGACTGGTCGACGACCACGACATCGCGCTGGGCAGGCCGGCGATCCAGGACCTGTTCGCCAGGGCGACCTGGAGCGGCCTCGTGGAGCCGGGAGACGGCACCGCGGGGGCGATGATCGCCGTGCTGGGGCCGGCGGCGGCACTCACCGCGGTGATCGAGGGGTGGGAACCGACCCGCGTCCTCGACGTCATGGCGGAGGCGGTCGCCGACCCGGGTGGCGATTCCGTGGTCGGGGTGGGCCTCGCGCCGCGCGACGTCGCCGCGGCCCTGGCCAGGTGGCAGCCCCGGGTGTCGTCGGCGCACACCGTGACGGCGCTGCAGCGGGCCGTGCGCGCCGGTGCCCGGCTGCTGACCCGCGACGACGCGGCCTGGCCGCAAGGCTTCGCCGACCTCGGTCACCACGCCCCGATCGCGCTGTGGATGCGAGGCAACCTGCCTGCGATGCACGCGCTGTCGTCGTCGTATTGGTGTTCAGCGGTATTCGTTCGCGCGCTATTCGCCTTGGTTGACGCAAGGTTGATCAGGCAGAGCGCTGCTTGAGCCAACCTCGTCGCCGCGGTGCCGTCGCGAGTTCAGGATGGGCTGGGGTGAGAGTTTCAGCGCGGCGTAGTGACCGTTGCTGGCGGAGACGGCCTCCGCCCAACGGGATGCGGTGGCGGTGTGCATCCCGGTTAGCCGGGCCAGGATAGGTGGAGGCAACTGTTGGGCGAGCGAGGCGAGAGCGCTGGCTCGGGCGCGTCCTGCCGAGATGCCGAGCGCATTGAGGCGCGCGGTGAGCGTGTCAGTGGAGAGGGGACGGCCAGCGCGTATGCCGGGAAAGAGCCAGTCGTGGTCCTGAACGGCGCCGAAGAGCCGTGCCGCGGTTCGGCTCCGGGTCGCGCCATCCGCGATGTCACCGAGCTCGTCGGGAAGCGCGAGCGGTTCTCGTCCGAGCCGGATGAGGATCAGTCCGTCGCGACGGGTGACGTCGTCGGTGCGGAGCTCGACGAGTTTCGAGACGCGGATGCCATAGAGCAGCACCAGCGCAGCCGCGAGTCGTGTTGACGGATCGACCGTGCTCGCCGCAGCGAGGATGCTGGCGAGGAGCTGCCAGCGGTGGTCTTCGTCGACGCCGGTGACGGCCGGTAGGCGGGTGTCACGGAAATTGATCACGATGCGGTTCGAGTGGTGGTTGCGGCCGGTCCACTCCAGGAACGCCTTCACTCGGTGCCGTTCCTGGGGTCCAGCAGCGCGCCAACGATCGACGTCGCCTTGCTCGAGTGTGGCGAGAGTGCGACCGCGGCTGCGAGTCCAGGTGAGGAGTTCGACGACGAGGGCGAGTTCCCGTCGCCGACTCGACGCCTGGCCGACCCGGGTCGGAGCCCCGGACTCGCGCAGGAATCGCAGGTGCCGCCAACGGGCGAACCGGATAAAACCGCGCCGCTCGCCCGGGTCCAGGATTGAGCCTGCCGTCGCGGTAATCCAACGTTCAAGGCGGGCTAGGTGTTCGTCACGGCCGGGCAATAAGCCGTGCTCGATGAGCAGCGACCGGACCGCTCTCGTCGCCGAATCCGAGCCTGCCTGATCCAGCATCTCGTGTGATGGGCCTCCGGGCGTGGTGAGCGCGCGGTGTAGCAGCGCCGCGCTGGTCTTTCGCCGAAACACGCCCAGGCTCACAGCCGCGTCGGCCGCGAGACAGGCATTCCGCATCCGTTCGATGGCCGGATCCGCTGTGACCAGCTCGGGCGGGAACAGGACGTGGATTCGATCGTCGGCGGTGCAACGATCGCAGAGCCCCGATGCCCGTAGGTGCGCAACCCGTTCGCAGCGTGAGCACGTGCGGAACGAACCCGGAGTCCGGGCGTAGCAAGTGGAACAGAAGGGAACGCCATCGACGCGGCCATGGACTCGTCGCTCACGGCCGCACCCGGTGCAAGGTTCAATGATCGGCTCGGCGCAACCATGACAGACCGGCAAGCCCGCCTCAGTGCGGTTGTGGACGATACGTGCTTTCCCGCAACTCGAGCATGTCTCCCGTTTCGTAGCGCAGACCTCACAGATCGCCTCGGGAGTGCCAGCGAACCGGCAGGCCGTCTCTCGGCCGCAACGGCGGCAAGAATCGACCAGCTCCAGGCGTCGGCAGCTGTCGCAGAGCGGACCGGCCGGGGTGCGAATCGCGACGATTCGGATGTTCCCGCAGGACGAGCAGTCGGTGCGCTCGTCCTCGAGCGTGTTCGTGCAACGCTGACAGAGCCGCGACCCGTCGGGCAGACGCCGCTCGAGGCTCTGGTGTCGGCCGCAGCCATCACAAACCACCAGGTGACCGGCGCGGTAGCACTTCCGGCAGCAGAGCAGCCCGTCCAGCCGGTTCATCGCCGACGTCGGCAGCCGGCAATGACCGCAGACTCGTTCCGCCAGCAAGGCGCCCCCGTCGCGGAGCCGCTGATGAAACCCCGCGAACAACCTCGACGCCTGCTCGGGAGCAGTAAACCACTCCCCGAACGCCGTGCACTCCAACACCAACCGCAGCAACCGATCACTACCACCGAGCAAGGCGCCCTCAGCATCGACGACTGACTCCGCGTTCACTTCCGGAATGAGAACTCGAAGTTGAGCCGCGAGATGGCCAGCCGCGCCGGACCGACGCCGAACCCAACAGATTCGGCAATAGTCACGGCCGGCGACCTGCGCGTGGCGCCGCCTGGTGACACCGCAGTCCGAACAGGACACATCGATCCGGCGGGCGGTGACCATGCAGCGGGCGCAGACACGTTCCCCTGCAAGACGGCCAAGCAACTCCCGCTCGAGCCTGCAGGACGCGCAACGCGGGCGGCGGAGGACAGTGCCAC
>NZ_JAALGE010000018.1 GCF_011057645.1 Marisediminicola senii
CGCCAGATCCCGCCTCACCCTCGTCCCCGACACCGGAACCGAGGTGACCACCGAACCCGCCCTCGGACTCAGCGCCTAACCCCCAAACCGAAGGACACCGCTACACCACCACCGGGGACTTGACCGGCACATGTCCCACCCCTGACGTAGGCTCGGCACAATGAATGGCGCAGTGCAACTACCCCTCGACCTCGCCGAACTCACGTTCGCGGCATCCGGCGATTCCCTGGTGCGTCGCACCGTTCTGCCGAGCGGGGTGAGAATCCTGTCCGAGCGCGTGCCCGGTGCGCGCAGCGCCACGATCGGCTACTGGGTCGCCGTGGGTTCGCGCGACGAGTCGGCCGGAACCTTCGGGTCCACCCACTTTCTCGAGCACCTGCTGTTCAAGGGCACCACCACGCGAACCGCCCTCGACATCGCGATCAGCTTCGAC
Source organism: Marisediminicola senii (assembly GCF_011057645.1). GTDB lineage: Bacteria > Actinomycetota > Actinomycetes > Actinomycetales > Microbacteriaceae > Marisediminicola > Marisediminicola senii. The sequence goes on from NZ_JAALGE010000018.1 coordinate 434, forward strand.
GCGGTCGGCGGCGAGCACAACGCGGCGACGGCCAAGGAGTACACCTGCTACTACGCCAAGGTGCAGGACCGCGACCTCCCGATGGCCGTCGAGGTGCTCGCCGACATGTTCACGTCGTCTCTGCTCGACGCCGAGGAGTTCGAGAACGAACGCGAGGTGATCCTCGAAGAACTGGCCATGGCCGAAGACGACCCGGGCGACGTCGCCAGCGAGCGCCTGTTCGAAGCGGTCTTCGGCGATCACCCGCTGGCCAGGCCGATCGGTGGCAGCCCGCAGACCATCGCCGACGCCACCCGGGAATCGGTGTGGAACCACTACGGGGCCAATTACCGGGCCCAAGACCTCGTGATCACCGTCGCGGGAGCCGTCGACCACGACGAGCTCGTCAACGGCGTCGTGCGGTCACTCGAGGCAGCGGGATGGAACCTGGGCGCCGAGGCGGCACCGGTCGCGCGTCGCGACGGGTCGGGAGTCGTCATCGACCGCGGATCCCCCCTGGTCGTCGTGCAGCGCCCCGTCGAGCAGGCGAACGTGCTCTTCGGCATGGCGGGGCTGCCGGCATCCGATCCCCGCCGCTCCACCCTCGCGGTGCTCAACTCGATCTTCGGCGGCGGCATGTCGTCACGGCTGTTCCAAGAGGTCCGGGAGAAGCGCGGACTCGCTTACTCGGTCTACTCGTTCTCGCCCAGCTACTCCGATGCCGGCCTGTTCGGCATCTACGCCGGGTGCTCGCCGGCGAAACTCGAGCAGGTGTCGGAACTCGTGCTCGGCGAGTTCAGCCGGCTCGCTCGCGACGGGGTATCGGTCGAAGAACTCGACAGGGCAGTGGGGCAGTTGAGCGGGGCATCCGCCCTCGCCCTCGAAGACTCCGACACCCGCATGTCGCGGCTCGGCCGGGCAGAACTGACGCTGGGCGAATTCGCCGACCTCGACGAAGCGCTCCGACGCCTCGCCCTGGTCACCCCGGACGGCGTGCAGCAGCTGGCCGCCGACCTGTTGGCCCAGCCGCTCTCGGTCGCCGCCGTCGGCACCATCGACGAGGCGACCCTCACCGGGCTCACGGCGGCGGTGTAGCGCGATGTCGCACTTTCTCTACCTGGTCAGGCACGGCGAGCAGCAGGACGCCGAGCACGGCCTGCCGGACGGCCCGCTCTCCGAACGCGGAAAGCGCCAGGCCAAGGCCATCGCCGACCGGCTCAGCGGAGTGCCGTTCGACGGGGCGTGGCACTCACCGCTGCAGCGCGCGGAAGAGACCGCGCAGATCATGACGGCGAGCATGCCGAGCCTCAAGCCCGTGCCGTCGGCGCTGCTGTTCGACTGCATCCCGTCCGGCCCGACCCCCGACATGCCGCAGGCGTTCCTGCCGTTCTTCGGATCGGTCACCGAGGCCGAGATCGACGCGGGGCGCGCCCAGATGACCGATGCCGGCGCGGAATGGCTCACCCCGTCGCGACAGGACCGCCACGACCTGCTGATCACCCATAACTTCGTCATCGCGTGGTTCGTGCGGGAGGTTTTCGACGCCCCGGCCTGGCGCTGGATGGGCACCAACCAGGCGAACTGCGGGCTCACCATCATCCGGGTCCGCTCGGTCAAGTCGCCGGAGCTGATCGCGCACAACGACCTCGCGCACCTCCCGGTCGAGTTGCGCACCGGCCTGCCGGTCGCCCAGCCGCTGTAGCACCGCTCGCCGCGTGCCGAGCGCGGCTCGGCGAACGAGGCGGGTGCGCCTGTGTGGGGCGGGCAGCCGCCCGCTGACCTTCGCTACTCGAGTTCGGTCGTCAGGTTCTTCGCGAACCAGTGCGTCGCGTTGGGGTTGTCGTTGTAGGCGGCGATCTCGACGTACCCGGCGTTGCGGTAGAGGCCGGCCGCAGCCTCCTGCGCGACATTGGTGTCGAGCACGACCTCGCTCGCGCCGAATGCTCGTGCGCGTGACTCGAGCTCCTCGAGCAGCAGTCGCCCGAACCCGCGTCCCCTGAGGTGTGGCTGCAGCCAGAGGTGCTTGACCTCGAAGCGCGTCACCCCGGCCGAGTGGTCGAGCAGTCGGATGCCGCCGCACCCGACATCGGCCGGAGCGCTCGCGGCGGCATCCACACCGTTCTCATCGCCGGCTCCGGGGCGGGGCGTGTCGTCCTGCACGATCAGGAAAACGCCGCGGGGCGGCACGAACTGGGTGGGGGAGGGGAACGCGGTGCGGTATTCGCCCATGCCGGCGGGAAAGGATTGCGCCCGACTGGCGAAGTACTCGGTGAGGAGGGTGACGGAGGAATCCTCCGTCACCGCCGCGGTGCGAAACGTGACCATTCGCCCAGCCTAGGACGCGGGGGACGGTGCCCGGCGCTGGGTGCTCCCGCACGTCTGGTGCCCGGCGTGCCCGGGTAGATTGGACGCATGATCACCAAGGTCGCCGTCGTCGGCGCAACCGGCCGGCTGGGCTCCCTCGTCTGCGACATCGTCGAGCAGTCCAGCGACTACGACCTCGTCGCCCGGCTCGACTCGAAGGGCCCGCTCGAGGACATGCTCGGGGCGCAGATCGCCGTCGACGTGACCCTGCCCGGCGTGAGCCAGCGCGTCGTCGACTTCGCCGTGTCGCACGGCATCTCGGTCGTGGTCGGCACCAGCGGCTGGTCGGCCGACCGCATCACGTCGCTCGAGAACCACCTCGCCGGATCCGAGGTCGGCGTGCTCGTCATCCCGAACTTCTCCCTCGGGTCGGCCCTCGCCACGAGCTTCGCGACCATCGCCGCGCGCTACTTCGAATCCATCGAGATCGTCGAGACCCACGCCGCCACGAAGGTGGACTCCCCATCGGGTACCGCCGTGCGCACGGCCGAGCTGATGGGTGTCGCCAGGGCGACGCTCGGGCCGGTCATCGCCCCGCACACCGACCAGCGTGCCCGCGGGCAGCAGGTGGCCAGCATCCCGATCCACAGCCTCCGCCTCGACGGCGTGCTCGCGCGGCAGGACGTCGTGTTCAGCGGGAACGGCGAGACGGTGACCGTCAGCCACCAGACGCTGTCGAACGAGTCGTATCGCGCCGGCATCCACCTCGCCCTCGACGCCGCCCGCACCGCGACCGGCGTCACCGTCGGGCTCGACAAGCTGATCGACCTCGGCGGCGCCGGATGACCACGCGCATCCTCGTCATCGTGATGACGGCGCTGCTCGCCCTGTACCTCGCGGTCGTCGGCGTTCTGGCCGTTCGGCTGCTCACCGTCGACGACACCGTCGTGCGCATCATGGGCGTGGCCCTGATCGTGCTGCCCTTGATCGGGCTGTGGGCCCTCGTCGCCGAGCTCCTGTTCGGGTTGCGCACGCAGAAGCTCGGTGCCATCGTGCAGGCGGACGGCGACCTGCCGGCCGACACCCTGCCGCTCCGGCCGAGCGGCCGACCGGTGCGCAGTGCGGCAGACGCGGACTTTCCGCGCTACCGATCGGCCGTCGAGAGCGACCCAGGCAACTGGAAGGCGTGGTTCCGCCTCGGGCTCGCCTACGACGCGTGCGGAGACCGCCGTCGGGCGCGCTCGTCGGTGCGCAGGGCCATCGCGCTGCACCGCGACGCGGTCGCCTGAGGCACGGCGCGGCCCCGCTACTTCTTCGCGGCGCCGTCGCCCTCGAACACGGCGTCGATCGCCTGCTCGACGGTCTCGTGGCGGAAGGTGAACCCGTCGGCGAGCAGCGTTGTCGGCACCATCTTCTGGCTCGACAGCAGAAGCTCGCGCCCGGCCTCACCCATCACGAGCGACACGATCCGCTCGGGGAACACGAAGTTGTACGGGCGGTGCAGCTTCTTCGCGAGGTAGGCGGTTGCCCGGTCGGATGTCGCGGGATCGGGTCCGGCGAGGTTCACGGGGCCCTCGACCCGGGAGGCCACGAGGTGGCGGATCGCGGCGGCCTCGTCGTGGAGGCTGATCCACGGCCAGTACTGCCCGCCCGTGCCCACCCGCACCGCGAGGCCGAGCTTGGTCGGCAGTATGAGCTGCTTCAGCGCCCCGCCGTTCGCGATCACCAATCCGGTGCGGAGGGTGACCAGGCGGGTCGCGGCCGGACGCTCGGCCGCGGCCGCCTCCCACTGCCGCACGACGTCGGCAAGAAAACCGGTGCCCTCCGGTGCGCCGTCCGCGAGGCGTGCCGACGGCTGGTCGCCGTAGATGCCCACCGCCGAGCCACTGAGGAACGCGGTGGGGGGCGTCGCGGCGCGGTTCATGGCACCGACCAGGGCACTGGTCACCTGCAGGCGCGAATCGAGGATGGTCTGCTTGTACTTCTTCGTCCAGGGGATGCGCGCGATGGACGCCCCGGAGAGGTTGATGACCGCGTCGACCCCATCCATCACCGACGGGTCGAGGGTGCCGCTCGCTGGATCCCACTGGCGCTCGTCTGCACCGCGCGGGGTTCGGCGCACGAGGCGGGTCACGGCGAAGCCGTTCGCGGTGAGCTGCTTCACCAGCTCGCCGCCGATGAGGCCGGACGCCCCGGCAATGAGAACCGAGGTCGGTGCCGCCCCGTTGGCTGATGAATCGCTGGTCACAGGCATGATGGCCCCTCCGTTCCGCACAGCATATGGCACCTCGCCCGGCGCGCGCCTGAGCGCTCACACTGCCGCCGCCGTGACCCGCGACACCGCGCGCCATGACCCGCCACTGCCGCCGCCGTGACCCGCAACACCGCGCGCCGCCATCCGCCACGCCGCGCGCCACGGGCCGGCACGCCGGGCGCCCAGCGCTTCCGGGCTATCGTGATGACCGTGCCAGAACAGACCGAGAACGACGTTCCCCGTCACGCCGACGCCCAGTTCCGCTCCGATATCGCCGTCGAGCTCGTGCGCCACAGCGCCAGCGACTCCGACGTGCTGTTCGCCGCCCGGGTGTCGACCCAGGGGGAGCAGACCCTCGAGTCCGCGCAGAACGACGATGTCGACGCATCCCGCAGCAAGGGGCTCATCAACTACCTGATGCGCGACCGCCACGGGTCGCCGTTCGAGCACAACTCGATGACGTTCTACGTGCAGGCGCCGATCTTCGTGTTCCGCGAGTTCATGCGGCACCGCATTGCCTCGTACAACGAGGAGTCTGGCCGCTATCGCGAGCTCAACCCGGTCTTCTACGTGCCAGGGCCCGACCGCAACCTCGTGCAGGTGGGCAAGCCTGGCGCATACGACTTTCTGCCAGGCACGCCAGAGCAGACCGACCTCGTGGCCGACGAGACGCGCCGCATCTCGACCGAGGCATTCGCCTCGTATCAACGGATGCTGGATGCCGGCGTCGCCCGCGAGGTGGCCCGCATCGTGCTGCCGCTCAACATCTACTCCTCGATGTACGTCACGATGAACGCGCGGTCGCTGATGAACTTCCTCTCGCTGCGCACCAAGCGGGAGGGCACGCACTTTCCGTCGTTCCCGCAGCGCGAGATCGAGATGGCCGCCGAGAAGATGGAGGGCTTCTTCGAGGAGCTCATGCCGATCACCTACGAGACGTTCAACCAGAACGGGCGCGTCGCTCCATAGCCCGACCGACGTTAAGCTGGGGTACGTGTCTACGACGTCGAACCCATTTGGCCAGGTGCTTGTCGCACTCGTCACCCCCTTCACCGCCGACGGCGAGGTCGACTGGGCGGGTGTCGAGAAGCACATCGACGACGTCATCACCGACGGGGCAGACGGCATCGTCGTCACCGGCACCACGGGCGAGACCAGCACCCTGACTGACCCGGAGAAGCTACGCCTCGTCGAGGTCGGCAAGTCCGTCGCGAACGGCCGCGCCAAGATCATCACCGGGGGCGGATCCAACGAGACCGCGCACGCCATCGAGCTCTACAAGGCCAGCGAGAAGGCCGGCGCCGACGGCGTCATGATCGTCACCCCGTACTACAACAAGCCCACCCAGGCCGGCATCCTCACGCACTTCCGCATGATCGCCGACGCCACCGACCTGCCGGTCATCCTCTATGACATCCCCGGCCGCACCGGCGTCCCGATCCGCTACGAGACCATCCTCCGGGCCGCGAAGCACCCCAACATCCTCGCGATCAAGGATGCAAAGGGCGACTTCAGCGAGGTCAGCCGCGTGCTGAACCAGACCGACCTGCTCTACTTCTCCGGTGACGACGCCAACGCGCTCCCACACCTCGCGATCGGCGCCTCCGGACTCATCGGCGTGACCGCCAACATCGCCGCCGCGCCCTACCGCGTGATCGTCGACGCGGTCAACGCCGGCGACCTCACCGCTGCCACCGCCGCCCACATGGCCCTCGAGCCCCTCGTGCGCGCCGTGATGACCCACGTGCCTGGCACCGTCGCGGCGAAGTACATCCTGCACGGCCTCGGCCGCATCGCGAGCCCCCGGGTTCGCCTGCCGCTCGTCGGCCCCGAGGACTTCGAAGCCGCCATGATCGAAGACGAGATTGCCCTGGTCGGCGAGATCCCCGGACTCGACCTGACGAACTTCCGTCCCGACCGCAACGCGGCCGCCGGTGGCGCCCTGCCCAAGGTGGCCGGCACCACCCGCTAGTACTCCTGAGGTTTTATAAAATTCATCCTGCGGGATGACCCCACGGCGCCCAACCGTCGGTAGGTTGAGCGAAGCGCAGCCTCCGGAGGGCAGTGCACCGTCTCCTGGAGTCATCGTGGGCATCGTTCGCACCTGGATCTTTCCGATCATCCGCCTCCTGATCTTCGCGGCCATCGCCGCGGCGCTCGTCAAGCTCGCCTTCTTCGGCGAGACCACCCAGGCGGCGTCGCCCGAGTTCCCGACCGCCGAGATCGTCGAGCCGGAGGTTCCGGTGGTCATCGGTACCATCCAGAACGACGTGACCGTCACCGGTTCGGTGGCGCAGGATGCCGCGGTGCCCGTCAAGGCGACCATGGCGGGTGACGTCGTCAGGGTGATCGCCGCCGTCGGCGCCACCGTCGCCGCGGACACCCCCGTCGCCACCATCCGGTCGACGACCCCCGGCGCCATCGCGGCCGACGGCACCGTCGCTCCCGACGTGGTCAAGACCGTGACCGTGGTCGCCGGCTCGCCCGGCATCCTGTCGTCGGTGTCCGTCATCGCCGCACAGACGGTCACGGTCGGCGAGGCCATCGCGCAGGTCGCCCCGACCACGTTCAGCGTCAGCGGCGCCCTCGCGCCCGAGCAGCAGTACCGCCTGATCACCCGCCCGTCCGAGGCCACCGTGAGCATCACGGGCGGCCCGGCGCCGTTCACCTGCACGGGACTCACCATCAGCAGCGCGCTGCCGGGGGCGACCTCGGTATCGGGCGCCGGCGACGGCGCAGAACCGGCGCCCGCGACCGGGGCCACCGTGCGGTGCGCCGTGCCAGCCGAGGTCACCGTCTTCGCCGGGCTCGCGGCCGAACTCACGATGGCCGGGGGAGTCGCCGAGAACGTGCTCACCGTTCCGGTGACCGCCGTCGAGGGATCCGCCGGCACCGGCAACGTCTACGTGCTGGCCGACGACGGCTCGAGCGAACCCAAGCCGGTCACCCTCGGGCTCACCGACGGCACCTCGGTGGAGATCACCGGCGGGCTGGCTGAGAACGAGATGGTCATGCAGTACGTGCCGGGGGCGCCGCAACAGGGCGTCGACATGGGAGACGGCTGCATGTCGTTCCCCGACGGCAGCATCACCTGCGAGGGCTGATCCGTGGCACTGCTCGAGTTGCAGGGCGTCACCCGCTCCGTGCGGCTGCCCGATTCGTCGGTCCTCGACATCCTCCGCGGCGTCGACCTCGAGGTCGACGTGGGCGACCATGTCTCCGTGGTCGGCCGGTCCGGGTCGGGCAAGACCACGCTGCTCAACCTCCTCGGGCTGCTCGACGCCCCGTCATCCGGAACCATCCACTTCGACGGCAGGCTCGTCTCCCGCCTCAGGTCCGGGCAGCGCGACCGCGCCAGGGGAGCCGACATCGGCTTCATATTCCAGCAGTTCAACCTCCTGCCGGGGCGCACCGCGCTCGAGAACGTGCAGACCCCTCTGCTCTACGCCACGGGTCGCCAGTTCTGGCAGCGGCGCCGGCTGGCCGCCGAGATGCTCGACCGCGTCGGGCTCTCCGGGCGCATGCAGTCCATGCCCGAGAAGCTCTCCGGCGGCGAACAGCAGCGCGTCGCCATCGCGAGGGCCCTGGTGCGCGGGCCGCGCCTGATCCTGGCCGACGAACCGACCGGCGCACTGGACATCGAGACGGGCACTACCGTGATGGCCCTGCTCGACGACGTCGCCGAAGCCTCGGGGGCCGCCCTCATCACCATCACCCATGACACCAACGTCGCCGCCCTCGCGCGACGGCACTACCGGCTCGACACCGGCGTGCTCACCCCGCTCGACATCACCCGCGCGCTCGCCGCAGCGCTGGACGTGCCACGGTGAGGCGCCTGGCCGCCAGTGTGGTCGGCGCGATGGTCGAGGCGGCAGCCGAGTTGCGCATCCACCGCACCCGCGTGCTGCTCAGCCTCATCGGTGTCGCCGTCGCCGTCGCCGCCCTGACCACGGTGGTCGGGCTCGGAACCGTCGCGCAGCAGTCGTCACTCGAGTCGTACGAGCGCAGCGGCGGTCGCGCCGCGACGATCGGCGCGTACTTCTACAGCCAGTCGGGTGAGCCGATGGATGCCGCGTCCCTCGCGTCATCGGTCGACACCGTGGTCGACAAGTACCGGATCTCGCACCACACGTCGAACGGATACGCCAACCAGCGCGTGCAGCTGCCCGAGGGCGTCGCTGACATCCCGTTCCAGCTGGTCGACGTCGACTACGCCGTGATCCACCGCCTGACCGTGCTGCACGGGGACTGGTTCACCGACCGCGACGCCGGCCGCTTCGCACCGGCGATCATCATCAACGAGGGCTTCTGGAACCGCATCGGGTCGCCCGACCCGCGAACCCACCCGACGGTCGAGCTGACCGGTGCCGATGCCGCGACAGCCGTGGTCATCGGCGTCGTGGAGTCCTTCCCCGGCGACACCACGAGCTCTGGCATGATGCTCACCGACGCGTTCGCCGCGATCGTCGACCCCGCCGTACTCGCGCAGCAGCCGCCGAGCTACGAGTTCTGGGTGCCGGAAGAGACCTCGGACCAGCTGACCACCCTGCTGTCGCGCGACCTCGAGGCGATGGCCGGCGAGGGCGTGCAGGTCGACGTCAACCGGCAGGACTTCGGGGCGAGCGGAGAGGACCCCTTCGCCCCCATCCGCATGGTCGTGACCGGGGTCGCGGTGCTGATCCTCTTCCTCGGCGCCCTCAGCCTGGTGAACATCTCCCTCGTCACCGTGCGCCAGCGCATCCGCGAGATCGGCATCCGCCGCAGCTTCGGGGCGACCGCCCCGCGCATCTTCTTCGCGGTCATGATGGAGAGCGTCGTCGGCACCGTGGTGGCCGGGGTCATCGGGGTCGGGGTCGCCATCGCGATCGTGCAGAGCCCCATCGTGCAGGGCTACATCGCCCCCGGCGTCATCGACATCCCGCCGTTCCCCGTCGACGCGGCCCTGATCGGACTCGCCGCGTCGGTCGCGGTCGGTGCGCTCGCCGGGCTGCTCCCCGCGCTGGTCGCCGTGCGGGTCAGGGTCATCGACGCCATCCGCTACTGATGCCTCCCGATTCGTCGGGAGTGACGGGCAGTCCCGTGCCGTCGAGGCGATGCATGGATGCCGCGTGGCGGGTGTCGCACCTGCCGCCCGGGCGCCCCCGCCGGTAGTTTGGAACCATGGCTACGACCACCCGCCCGTCACCGCGCGCCAAATCCACCTCCGGGCAGACCCGCGCAAAGAACGGCACGACCGCAGCCAAGGGCTCGACGCGCAAGCTCCCCGTCACCCCCGTGCCCGACGAGGGCCCCGGACTGCTCGCCCGCGGCTGGATCGGCATGTCACACCTGGTCGGCGGTGCGGCCCGCGTGCTCGGCAAGGAGACGCTGGCCAAGGACGAGCGCCGCGACGGAGTACCGTTCTTCCTCTTCGTGCTCGCCGTGCTCGGCGCCGCGGTGGAGTGGTTCAACCCGTCCGACCCCGTCGCGATCGCCCTCGACGCGTACACCTTCGGTGGCCTGTTCGGTCGGGTCGCGTTCGCGCTGCCGGTGATCATGCTGCTCTTCGCGATCTGGCTGTTCCGGCATCCATCCTCGGTCCACGACAACGGACGCATCGGCATCGGCCTCGCCATCGGTTTGACGAGCATCAGCGCGCTGTGCCACATCTTCCTCGGGCAACCGCTCCCCGCCGAGGGCATGCCCGGCCTCGCCGTCGCGGGCGGCGTCCTCGGGTGGGTGCTCGCCGCACCCCTCATCGCCATCATCACCGACGCCGGCGCGACGGCGGTCGTCGTCGTGCTGCTCATCCTCTCGATCTTCATCATCACCAAGACCCCGCCGAACAAGACCGTCCGGCGCCTCCACGAGCTCTACGCCTACCTGTTCGGGGCGACCATCCCCGACGAGGAGGCCGTGGCGGAGGCCAAGGCGGCCAAGCGCAACGCGGCCACCCTCGAGCGCGTCGACGCCGCCAGCGACGACGACGAGGTCGACCCGTCACAGCTGCCGTGGTGGCGTCGCAACAAGACCCAGCGCGAAGAGGACCCCGCGTTCGACAGCCCTGTACTCAGCCCGGCGCTCGCAACAAGCGAGACCGAGGTCATCGATCGCACGCTCCCCGCCGAGACCGCGTACTCCGACGACCTCATCGACGAGCTCGACAATGCCGAGCGGGCCGTCGTGCGGTTCACCGGCGAGGTCGACCAGCACCCGACGGGCATCCGCGACGACTCGGGTCCGATCGGCCCCGTCGAGCTGCTCCCCGGCTTCTCCGACCGGGCATCGGTCAAGGGCCAGGCGGGCGAGTTCGACGACCCGGCGCAGGGTGCCCCCAGCACGCCGTACCGCCTGCCCGCCGTCTCGGCGCTGAGCCTCGGCACCCCGGCGAAGTCCCGCTCCGAGGCGAACGACGAGATCGTGCGCGCCATCACCGAGGTGCTCGACCAGTTCTCCGTCGACGCGAAGGTCACCGGCTTCAGCCGCGGGCCGACCGTGACCCGATACGAGATCGAACTCGGCCCGAGCGTCAAGGTCGAGAGGGTCACCGCCCTCAGCAAGAACCTCAGCTACGCGGTCAAGAGCAACGAGGTGCGCATCCTCTCGCCGATCCCCGGCAAGAGCGCTATCGGCGTCGAGATCCCCAACACCGACCGTGAGATCGTCTCGCTCGGCGACGTGCTGCGCTCCAAGGCGGCCACGAGCAACACGCACCCGCTCACCATGGGCCTCGGCAAGGACGTCGAGGGGGGATTCGTCGTCGCGAACCTCTCGAAGATGCCCCACCTCCTCGTCGCCGGCGCCACCGGCTCCGGCAAGTCGAGCTTCGTGAACTCGATGATCACCTCGATCCTCATGCGGGCGACGCCGGCCGAGGTCCGCATGGTGCTGATCGACCCGAAGCGCGTCGAGCTCACGCCGTATGCCGGCATCCCGCACCTCATCACCCCGGTGATCACGAGCCCCAAGAAGGCCGCCGAGGCGCTGAGCTGGGTCGTCAAAGAGATGGACATGCGCTACGACGACCTCGAGAGCTTCGGGTTCCGTCACATCGACGACTTCAACCGGGCGGTGCTCGCGAACGAGATCGTGCTGCCGGTGGGCAGCGAACGCCGTCTTAAGCCATACCCGTACCTGCTCATCGTCGTCGACGAGCTCGCCGACCTGATGATGGTCGCGCCGCGCGACGTCGAGGACTCGATCGTGCGGATCACCCAGCTGGCCCGCGCATCCGGCATCCACCTCGTGCTCGCCACGCAGCGCCCGAGCGTCGACGTCGTGACCGGACTCATCAAGGCCAACGTGCCGTCGCGCCTCGCGTTCGCCGTGAGCAGCATGACCGACAGCCGCGTCATCCTCGACCAGCCGGGCGCCGACAAGCTGATCGGCCAGGGCGATGCGCTGTTCCTGCCGATGGGCACGTCGAAGTCGATCCGCGTGCAGGGCGCGTGGGTCAGTGAGAGCGAAGTCAACGCCGTCGTGCAGCACGTCACCCGGCAGGCGCAGCCCGAGTACCGCAACGACGTCGCCGTCACCGCCGAGAAGAAGGCCATCGACGGAGACATCGGAGACGACCTCGAGGTGCTGCTCGCCGCGGCCGAGCTGGTCGTCAGCACCCAGTTCGGGTCGACGTCGATGCTGCAGCGCAAGCTGCGCGTCGGCTTCGCGAAGGCCGGCCGCCTGATGGACCTCCTCGAGTCCCGCGAGATCGTCGGGGCATCCGAGGGATCCAAGGCCCGCGACGTGCTCGTGGCGCCGGAGCAGCTGGCCGGGGTGCTCGCACGCCTGCGCGGCGACGACGCTCCGGACGAGCCGGCGGCACGGTCGTCGGTACCCGGTGCGACGGCCGCTGGGGCCGGTCCTGCCGGAGTCGGTGCTGCGGGGGTTGGGGCGACGGACCAGTACGGGGTCGACCCCGTGGGCGACATGACGCGAGGCTACGATGAGGTCGATGACACCTCGGACGAGGATGCCTGGGGACTGACGGGCAGGGAGTAGCGACGTGGCCGCCGAGAGTGCAACGACACCGGGGCCCGGCGACCCGGGTCGCCGACCCAACCCCATGCGCGGCAGGGTCGCGAGTTTCGGGGACAGCCAGGCGAGCTCGGCGAACATCGCCAACATCATCACGGTGGTGCGCATCCTCATGGCGCCGGTGTTCGTGTGGCTGCTGCTCGCCGACGCGGGAGAGCTCGGCGCGTTGCGCTGGGTCGCCGCCATCGTGTTCATCGTCGCGATCGTCACCGACAGCGTCGACGGGTTCCTGGCCAGGAGGCTGAACCTGGTCACCGACCTCGGCAAGATCCTCGACCCGATCGCCGACAAGGTGCTCATCGGCGGGGCCCTGGTCTCGCTCTCGATCCTGGGCGAGCTGTGGTGGTGGGTCACAATCGTCGTGCTGGTGCGCGAGCTCGGCATCACGGTGTACCGGTTCGTCGCACTGCGCACACGCGTGATCCCGGCATCCAGCGGGGGGAAAATCAAGACCGTGCTGCAGTCGGTGGCGATCTCGCTGTACCTCGCTCCGATCCAGCTCATCGTCGGCGACTGGGTGCTCTGGGTATCCGCCGTGGTGATGGCGCTGGCCCTCATCGCGACCGTGGTCACCGGAATCGACTACCTCGTCAAGGACTACAAGCTCAACCGCCCGAACGGTGCGGGCCGGCAGGGCACGGCAGCGTGACCGGCACCGCGGGCCCCGATGCCCGCGCCGTCATCGAGCAGCTCGCCGAGGCGGGTTTCACCATCGCGGTTGCGGAGTCGCTCACCGGCGGGCTCGTGGCTGCCGCCCTGACGGCGGTGCCCGGCGCATCCGCCGTCGTCAGCGGGGGTGTCGTCTCCTACTCCACGGCGATCAAGCATTCAGTGCTCGGCGTATCCAGGGAGCTCCTCGACATCAGGGGACCGGTGGATCCGGATGTCGCGGCCCAGATGGCATCGGGAGTGCGGCGGGTGCTCGCGATCGACGGGACCCCCGCCGATGTGGGCGTCGCCACCACCGGCGTCGCGGGCCCCGGCGCGCACGACGGGCATCCGGCGGGCACCGCATTCGTCGCCGTCGACGTCAGGGGCGAGCTGAAAGTCATCCATCTCTCGCTCACCGGCGACCGGGATGCAATCCGCGCGGGCGTCGTCTCCGAATCACTGGCAGCCATCGTGAATGCGGTGGCTGCGGGCTGACAGTACCGGCGAGGCCCCCGGGAATGTTTCCCGTTTCGATCTCGTTACATGTCTGTGATTCACAACCGTCATACAGTGGCCTCTGGCTAGAGTTCGACGAAACGGATGTGATCATAGACACCCGCTTCAGCATCCCGCACAGAAGCCGATTCACGTCGAGGGTACGTCACTAAGGAGGAGGGTCCACATGGTTCTGGTACGCCAAGAAATCGGAGATGTTCTCCGGGACTTCCGCCTGCAGAAGGGTCGCACCCTTCGTCAGGTAGCGAGCAAGGCGAGCGTTGCTCTCGGTTACCTGAGCGAGGTTGAGCGAGGCCAGAAAGAGGCCAGCTCAGAGATTCTCGCTTCGGTCGCGGATGCTCTCGAAACACCCATTTCCGTCATCATGCGCGAGGTCGGTGACCGCATGGCAGTGATCGAGGGATTGAACCCGATCCCCGACACCGTTCCCGACGACCTCGTCGCCAACTTCGACGCGGACCTCGCCGTCCGCTGACTCCCCAGAACGCCCCGGTGCTCGAGCACCGGGGCGTTCTGCATGCCCGGGCACCCGTGTGACGGTACGCCGTGCGTCACGATGTCGACGCGTCACGGCGACCACGCACAGGTTGCTACCGTGGGAAGCGTGAGAGAGAGCGAGTTCTGGGTGGCCGTCGCCGCGGAGTTCGGCGACACCTACGGCAATACCGTCACTCGCGACCTGGTGCTCATCGAGTTCGGCGACCTGACCGCCGTGCAGGCAATGGCCGCGGGCCACGGGCCCCGCGCGGTCTGGCTCGCCCTGTGCGCTGCGACCGACGTCCCGCCCAGCCGCCGGCACGGCGTCGGGCAATTGCCCAAGAACTAGCCCTCAACACGCCGCCCGCCTCTCGAACATCCGTTCGGGTGTGGCTAGGCTCCTTCACAGGCGCAATCGAAGCGATTTGTGCACTGTAGGCCGTTTCCATCGAGCAATGTCGGTGCCCACGCGTACAGTCGCAATCGTCGACACGGCGTCTCGTGACACCGAATCGACAGGCAACACCTGCACCACCAGCACTACCCGCACCACCTGCAACAACTGCCTTGTCGCGGACTACCGGGCCCTGCAACATCGGCTCGGTACCTCAGCGGCAGCCTATAGGCGCACCATCGACTACGAAGAAAGAGCCCTCACCATGGCATCAGCAGCAGATCGCGAAAAGTCACTCGAAACCGCACTCGCCCAGATCGACCGCCAGTTCGGCAAGGGCTCCGTCATGCGCCTGGGCAGCGACGAACGCGCCCCCGTCGCCATTATCCCCACCGGGTCCATCGCGCTCGACGTCGCGCTGGGTATCGGGGGGCTCCCGCGCGGCCGCATCGTAGAGATCTACGGCCCCGAGTCGTCGGGTAAGACCACGCTCACCCTGCACGCGATCGCGAACGCGCAGCGCGCAGGCGGCATCGCCGCATTCATCGACGCCGAGCACGCGCTCGACCCCGAATACGCCAAGAAGCTCGGCGTCGACATCGACGCACTGCTCGTCTCCCAGCCCGACACCGGTGAGCAGGCCCTCGAGATCGCCGACATGCTGGTGCGCTCCGGCTCCATCGACCTCATCGTCATCGACTCGGTCGCGGCCCTGGTGCCGCGTGCAGAGATCGAGGGCGAGATGGGCGATACCCACGTCGGCCTCCAGGCGCGACTCATGTCACAGGCGCTCCGCAAGCTGACCGGTGGCCTGAGCCAGACCAACACCACCATGATCTTCATCAACCAGCTGCGCGAGAAGATCGGGGTGTTCTTCGGCAGCCCCGAGACCACCGCGGGAGGAAAGGCACTCAAGTTCTACGCCTCCGTGCGCCTCGACATCCGCCGCATCGAGACCCTGAAAGACGGCACCGATGCCGTCGGAAACCGCACTCGTGTCAAGGTCGTCAAGAACAAGATGGCACCGCCGTTCAAGCAGGCGGAGTTCGACATCCTCTACGGCGTCGGTATCTCGCGTGAGGGCAGCCTGATCGACTTCGGTGTCGAGCACGAGATCGTGCGCAAGTCCGGCGCCTGGTACACCTACGACGGTGACCAGCTCGGGCAGGGCAAGGAGAACTCGCGCAACCACCTGCTGAAGAACCCGGAGATCGCGAACGAGATCGAGCACAAGATCAAGGTCAAGCTCGGCA
This sequence comes from Marisediminicola senii, assembly GCF_011057645.1. GTDB lineage: Bacteria > Actinomycetota > Actinomycetes > Actinomycetales > Microbacteriaceae > Marisediminicola > Marisediminicola senii. The sequence continues at coordinate 16,275 of NZ_JAALGE010000018.1, forward strand.
TCATCCCCGACCCCGACGCTGTCGCAGGGGCGCCCGTAGTTGAGGCGCCGCCCGTCGAGTCCATCCAGAAGAAGCTGGCCTCCCGCAAGGCTGTCGGCGCCTGATCCATGGTGTTCCGACAGGGCCGGCCGCCGGGCAGCGACGACAGCTCATCCTCCGACGGGAATGACGGCCCGCTCGCGAGGGTGACCTACCTGCCCGGCGCCGAGCCCCCGACGAAGCCCGAACCAGCCGCAGCACCGGCGGCACCCGCGGCAACTGGGCAGGCGGAGCAGTACACCACCGCCACCGCGTGGGCGCCGTCTCCGATGGGCGCTGACCGTTCCGCAACGGCAACGGCAACGGCAGCGGCCGCCGCCGCATGGGAGACCGGTCCCACCGAGGCGGAGCTCCTCGAGGCGGAACGCGTCGACGCCGAGCTCGCCGAGCAGGAGGCTGTGAATGCCCGTACCCGCAAAGAGGTGTTCACTGCGGCCCGTGACGCGGCCGAAGCCAAGAAGGCGCGGCGGGCGGAGAACGTGAGCATGCATGCCCTCACCCGTCGCGGCATGTCCCGCTGGGAGCTGCACAAGACCCTCACCGCCCGCGAGTTCGACCCAGACGACATCGAGGCCGAGCTCGACCGCCTCGAAGGCGTCGGGCTCATCGACGACGCCGCCCTGGCCGAGACCATCGTGCGTACGCAGCACGATCGCAAGGGCCTCGGGCGCAGCGCGCTGACCGCCGAGCTGCGTCGTCGCCATATCGACCAGCAGCACATCGAGAAAGCGCTCGAGCAGATCGCCGACGACGACGAGATCGCCCGCGCGAGCGAGCTCGCCGAGCGACGGGCGCCCCAGCTGCGCTCGTACGACCGCGAGACTGCGGCCAGGCGCCTGTCGGGATTCCTGATGCGCAAGGGCTATTCGGGGTCGGTCACGCGTGCCGCCGTCGACGCTGCACTCGAGCAGACCCACGGCGGCGTGCGGTTCCGCTGACACGCGTCGTTAGGCTGGAACCCATCATGACCCTCACTGCCCCCGCCCCGTCCAGCTCCGCACCCGACAGCGCCGGGTCGGCGGTGCGCACCTACGAGGTGCGCACTTTCGGCTGCCAGATGAACGTCCACGACTCCGAGCGGCTCAGCGGATCCCTGGAGGCGGCGGGCTACCGGCCGTCGGTGTCGGGCGAGCGGGCCGATGTCGTCGTCATCAACACCTGCGCCGTGCGTGAGAACGCCGACAACAAGCTCTATGGCAACCTCGGCATGCTCGCTGCGGTCAAGCGAGAGCATGACGGAATGCAGATCGCCGTCGGCGGATGCCTGGCCCAGAAAGACAAGAACGTCATCCTCGAGAAGGCGCCCTGGGTCGACGTCGTCTTCGGAACCCACAACATGGGATCGCTCCCGACGTTGCTCGAGCGCGCACGGCACAACGACGAGGCACAGATCGAGATACTCGAGGCGCTCGAGGTCTTCCCGTCGACCCTGCCCACGAAGCGCGAATCGACGCACAGCGGGTGGGTCTCCATCTCGGTCGGCTGCAACAACACCTGCACGTTCTGCATCGTCCCGTCGCTGCGCGGCAAGGAGAAAGACCGGGCCCCGGCCGACATCCTCGCCGAGGTGCAGGCCCTGGTCGACGACGGCGCGATCGAGGTGACCCTGCTCGGGCAGAACGTCAACTCCTACGGCGTCGAGTTCGGCGACCGGCTCGCCTTCGGCAAGCTGCTGCGCGCGGCGGGCCAGATCGAAGGGCTCGAGCGCATCAGGTTCACCAGCCCGCACCCCGCGGCATTCACCGACGACGTGATCGACGCGATGGCCGAGACGCCCGCCGTCATGCCCCAGCTGCACATGCCGCTCCAGTCCGGCTCCGACAAGGTGCTTAAGGACATGCGGCGCAGCTACCGCTCGAAGAAGTTCCTCGGTATTCTCGACCGGGTTCGCGCCAAGATCCCGAACGCGTCCATCACCACCGACATCATCGTGGGCTTCCCCGGCGAGACCGAGGAGGACTTCCAGGAGACCCTCCGCGTCGTCGAGCTGGCCCGGTTCTCGTCGGCGTTCACCTTCCAGTACTCCATCCGCGCCGGCACCCCGGCGGCCACCATGCCCGACCAGGTGCCCAAGGCGGTCGTGCAGGAGCGATACGAACGCCTCACCGCCCTGCAGGATCGCATCTCGTGGGAGGAGAACCAGGCGCAGGTCGGGACCTGGGTCGCCGTCGTCGTGGGGGCGGAAGGCAAGAAGGATGCCGCGACCCATCGACTCTCGGGGCGGGCAGAAGACGGCCGCCTCGTGCACTTCGAGATCCCCCCGCACAGCGACGTACCGCGCCCCGGAGACGTCGTATCGGTGCGCATCACCGACGCCAAGCCATTCCACTTGATCGCCGACTCGGTCGACTCGAGCCCGCTCATCATCCGACGCACGTCGGCCGGGGACGCCTGGGACCGCTCGGAGGCGGAGTCGTGCGGAGTACCCGCGCCTGCGGCATCCACCGAGAACGGACGCATCTCGCTCGGGTTGCCCACGCTGCGCCTCAGTGCCCGCACGCCAGGCCCCGCCGTGGCCGCATCCGAAACCCCGTCGCCGCGCGGCTAGCGGTGACCAGGCTCATCGCCATCGTCGGGGCGACCGGAACGGGCAAGTCGTCCCTGGCCCTCGACCTGGCGGAGACCATTACGGCCTCCGGCGGCCATGCGGAGATCGTCAACGCCGACGCCATGCAGCAGTACCGCGGCATGGACATCGGCACCGCCAAGGTGCCCCAGGCCGAACGGCGGGGCATTCCGCATCACCTGTTCGATGAACTCGACGTCACGGAAGAGGCCAGCGTCGCGCGTTACCAGGCGGCGGCGCGAGCGGCCATCAGCGACATCTCCCGGCGGGGAGCGACGCCGATCCTCGTCGGCGGGTCCGGCCTGTATGTCTCGTCGGTCGTCTACGACTACGCATTCCCGGGAACCGACCCGGTCATCCGGCAGCGCCTTGAAGGTGAACTGACGGCGGAGGGCCCCGGCATGATGCACCGCAGGCTCGATGCCGTCGACCCCGGCGCCGCCGCAGCAATCGGTCCGCACAACGGACGCCGACTGGTACGCGCCCTCGAGGTCGTCGAGATGACGGGGGAGTCGTTCGGATCGGGCCTGCCCGACGAGTCCGACTACTGGATGCCCACCGTGACCGTCGGCCTCACCGCCGAACGGCCGACCCTCGTGGAGCGGCTCGACGAGCGGGTAGTCGGCATGTGGCGCGACGGACTGCTCGACGAGGTGGGGCAGCTGCTCGAGCGCGGGCTCGCCAGCGGGGTCACCGCGAGCCGGGCCATCGGCTACGCGCAGGCCGCGGCCGAACTGCGCGGCGAGCTGCGCCGCGACGAGGCCATCGCCGCCACCCAGGCGCTCACGCGCCGCTACGCGCGTCGCCAGGTCGGCTGGTTCCGGCGATACCCCGCCACGCGCTGGCTCGACCACGACCGCCCCGACCTCGCCGACACGGTCATGGCCATGCTGCGCCCTGACGATCACTCGCACGGGAGCCCAGACAAGCGTGCGGGTGGGCCCACGGGCACGCGCACGGGGGAGCCCACGGCTGGAGGATCTGCGGATGCCGCGGCCGACGGCCCGTAGCATTGACGGGTGACCACCACTCTGAACTTCACCAAGGGCCACGGCACCGGAAACGACTTCGTGCTGTACTCCGACCCCGACGGTGACCTCGACCTCAGCGCATCGCAGATCGCCTTCATCGCCGACCGGCACTTCGGCGTCGGTGCCGACGGGGTCATCAGGGCCGTTCGGTCACGCAACCTCCCCGCGGGAGAAGCCGCATTGGCCGAGGATCCGGCCGCCGAGTGGTTCATGGACTACCACAACGCCGACGGTTCCCCGTCGGAGATGTGCGGCAACGGCATCCGCGTCTACGTGAAGTACCTGGTCGAGAACGGTCTCCTGCCGCTCGGCAGCGGCGAGACCGCCGTGATCGGCACGCGCGCCGGAGTGCGTGACGTGCTCTCGAGTGCGCGGGGCTACCAGGTCGACCTCGGTCGCTGGGCGCTCGACGGAGGCGAGCCGCTGGTCAGCACGAGCAACGTCAAGGTGCCACGCCCCGGGCTCGGTATCAACGTCGGCAACCCGCACGTGGTCGTCGCACTGTCGAGCGACGACGAGCTCGACGGAGCAGACCTCGCCGTCGCGCCGGAGCTCGTCCCCCCGGCATCGGCCGGCGCCAACGTGGAATTCGTCGTCCCAGGCGACCCGCTGGTGATCGACGCCGTCGGCCACATCCGCATGCGCGTGCACGAGCGGGGGAGCGGCGAGACCCTGTCGTGCGGAACCGGCGCAGCGGCAGCGGCACTCGCGGTGCGGCACTGGGCGGGAGCCGGGGCGCCGAGCCAGTGGCGCGTGCAGGTGCCGGGAGGAATCCTGGGCGTACGCATGTTCCCCGCGGAAGACGGCGAGCACGTCGCCCTGAGCGGCCCCGCCGAACTCGTCTACGCGGGAGCGCTGACGATCGACTGATCGGCGCCGCGGTTGCGGACCCGCAACACGCGGTAGCCCTTGCTCGTCGCCGACCGCAGGACCGAGAACGTGGCGGGCAGCGCCTGGTCGAGCCATCTATGCAGCGAATCCGACCCGAGGTTGCGCTGCACGACGAGCCACGCGTCGGCCCCTGCGTCGAGACGACCGAGCCAGCGGTCGAGCAGCTGGTGCAGCTCGCTCTTTCCCACTCGGATCGGCGGGTTCGACCAGATGGTCATGAACCGGATGTCGTCGGGAACATCCTGGGGCAGGCAGGCGTTGAGGTTAGTAATGCCCATGACCTCTGCATTCCGCCTGACCAGATCGAGCGCACGCTCGTTCACATCCACCGCCCACACCGTAGACCGCGGGGATTCTAGGGCGAGCGTGAGGGCGATCGGGCCCCAGCCGCATCCTAGGTCGAGGAGATGGCCACCGGGGGGCGGGGCCGGAGTGTTGCCGAGGAGTACGGCGGTGCCGGCATCCACCCGTTCCGGACTGAAGATGCCCCCTGCGGTGAAGAGTTCCCATTCCCGACCAGCCAGAGTCGCCGTGAACCGGCGGAGGTTGAGCTCACTCTCGGGCTTGGCGGAGAAGTAGTGCTCTTGCGTCATCCAGAAAACCTACCTAACAACGAGAAGCTAGGGTTAACCCAATGACTGAAGTAAATGTGAACGTGAACGACGACGACGACGTCATCGCACGCGTGCTCGGCAAAGCGACGTCCGGAACCGCCGGATACACGCTGTTCGGAGCGGGGTCTGCGCAGGCGATCACGGTGTCGAACACCGGGGCGCCGCAGACTGACGAGCGCGATGGATACGACGGCGACCAGTTCGATCGTGAAGACCGCCAGGCGCTGCGCCGCGTCGCCGGGCTCTCGACCGAGCTCGAAGACGTCACCGAGGTCGAGTACCGGCAGCTGCGCATCGAGCGCGTGGTGCTGATCGGCATCTACACGCAGGGCAACGTCGCCGAGGCCGAGAACTCGATGCGCGAGCTGTTCGCCCTCGCCGAGACCGCCGGCGCGGTCGTGCTCGACGGGCTGCTGCAGCGCCGTGCGCACCCCGACCCCAGCACCTACTTCGGCAAGGGCAAGGCCCAGGAGCTGCGCGACGTCGTCGCCGCGACCGGCGCCGACACCGTGATCGTCGACGGCGAACTGGCCCCCAGCCAGCGTCGCTCACTCGAAGACGTGGTCAAGGTCAAGGTCATCGACCGCACCGCCGTCATCCTCGACATCTTCAGCCAGCACGCGAAGAGCCGCGAGGGCAAGGCGCAGGTCGAACTCGCCCAGCTCGAGTACCTCCTCCCGCGACTGCGTGGATGGGGTGAATCGATGTCGCGCCAGGCCGGTGGCCAGGTCGGCGCCGGAAACGGTATGGGCTCGCGCGGACCGGGTGAGACGAAGATCGAACTCGACCGTCGCCGCATCCACACCCGCATGTCACGGCTGCGCAAGCAGATCCTGGGCTTCGCGCCCTCGCGGGAGGCCAAGCGTGCCAACCGGGTACGCAACTCGGTACCCTCGGTCGCCATCACCGGGTACACCAACGCCGGAAAGTCGTCGCTGTTGAACCGCGTCACGCACGCCGGCGCACTGGTCGAGAACGCGCTGTTCGCGACCCTCGACACCGCAGTGCGCAAGAGCGAGACCGCCGACGGCCAGGAATACACCCTGGTCGACACGGTCGGGTTCGTGCGCAACCTGCCTCACCAGCTGGTCGAGGCATTCCGCTCGACCCTCGAAGAAGTGGCTGATGCCGACGTGATCGTGCACGTGGTCGACGGATCGCACCCCGACCCCGGCGGTCAGCTCGCCACCGTTCGCGACGTGATCGGCGAGATCGGCGCCCGCGACATCGCCGAGATCGTGGTCATCAACAAGGCCGACCTGCTCGACGACAGCCAGCGCCTGGTGCTGCGCGGTATCGAGCCGCGCGCCGTGTTCGCCTCGGCCAGGTCGGGGGAGGGCGTCGAAGAATTGCTCGCCCGCATCGCGGAGGAGCTCCCGGCTCCATCGATCGAGCTCGACCTGCTCATCCCGTTCGACCGCGGAGACGTCGTCGCCCGGCTGCACGACCACGCCAGGGTGCTCGACACCTCGTACGACGAGCGCGGCACCCGGCTGCGAGTGATGGTCACCGAAGAGCTCGAGTCGGTTCTCGGCGAATTCGTGATGGAGCCCAGCGCGCCGTAGCGCGACGTAACAGGCCTTCGGCGTCGAACGCGACGTGGCTAGTCTGATCGGGTCGCCGGAGCACCGGCGCCCGATCGGAGGGCTGGCCATGACATCGACGGAGCCCGCCTGTTCGACAGCGCCGCACGTGTCATTCGAGCTGTTCCCCCCGCGGTCGCCGCAGGCGGAAGACGACCTCCGCGTCACCATCCGTGAACTCGCAGCAGTCTGCCCGGACTTCATCTCCGTCACCTATGGGGCGGGCGGGTCGTCGCGCGCCGCGTCGCTCGAGGTGCTGCGTTACATCCTGCACGAGACATCCATCAGTCCCATGGCGCACCTGACCTGCGTCGGATCGTCGCACGCGGAGTCGAGCCGGCTGGTGCGCGAGTTCCTCGACGCCGGCGTCTCGAGCTTCCTCGCGCTGCGTGGAGACCCGCCAGCGGGCGCCGTCGAGGGCGATGACTTCCTCGGCGACCTGCGCACCTCGTCCGAGCTCGTACAGCTCATCGATCGCGTGCAGGCGGAACGCTCGCAGTACGCGACCGTGGCGTCGCCGTCATCCCCGGGCCTCGGGTACATCCCGCAGACCCGTGACCACGTGCGCGTCGCCGTCGCGACCTTTCCGAACGGCCACAGCAACGACCGGCGCGACAATCAGGACATTGACGCCCTCGTCGCCAAGCAGACCGCGGGAGCAACCGTGGCCATCACCCAGCTGTTCTTCGACCAGGACGACTACCTCGGCTTCGTCGAGCGGGCCACGGCAGGCGGCGTGACCATCCCGATCCTCCCCGGGATAATGCCCGTGGTCACACCGGAGCGCCTTCACCGCATGGTGACGTTGACCCGCAACCGACAGCCCGATGAGCTCATGCGCCGCCTCGCGTCGTCCGACGACCCCGACGCGCGCTTCGCCGCCGGCGTGCAGTACGCGGCCGACCTCGCGACCGCCGTGCTCGCCGGTGGCGCCCCGGGGCTCCACCTCTACACGTACAACCAGCACCGCCCCGTGCTGGCCATGCTCGAGCGGCTCGGCGTGACGGCAGGGCCACGCATCCATCCCACGCAAAGGACCCCGAATGACTGACCCGCAGTTTCCCGTCGGCACCATCCTCGGCTACCCCCGCATCGGGCGACGACGCGAATTGAAGCGCGCCGTCGAGGCATTCTGGGCTGGCACCATCACCGAAGGCGAGCTCGAGACGCGAGCCGCCGAACTGCGGGGCGAGATGCGTGCCCGGCTGGCCGCCCTGGGGTTGGATGCCACGAACTCGGCCATCCCCGAGGCATTCTCGTTCTACGACCAGGTGCTCGACGCCGCCGTCACCGTGGGCGCCGTCCCCGAGCGCTTCGCCGACCTCGTCGCCGCCGACGGCTCCCTCGACCTCGCCGGCTACTTCACCCTGGCCAGGGGCGACAGCGACCGCGCACCGCTCGAGATGACGAAGTGGTTCGACTCCAACTACCACTACCTCGTTCCCGAGATCGCCCCGGATACCCAGTTCGACCTCGCCAGTGTGCGGTTGCTGCGCGAGGTGGCAGAGGCCACGGTGTCGGGCTATCGCACGCGTCCGGTCATCGTCGGGCCCGTCACCCTGCTGCTGCTGAGCAAGGCCAGCGAATCCGCCCCCGACGGATTCCGTCCCCTCGACCGGCTCGACGACCTGCTGCCCGTGTATGCGGAGCTCCTCGCCGCGCTCACGGCCGTCGGCGCCGAATGGGTGCAGCTCGACGAGCCCGCCCTCGTCAGCGAGAGCATCGACATCCCGCGCACCGACGTGCTCGGGGCCGTGGATCGCGCGTATTCCCTGCTCGCGGCATCCGAGGTGCGGCCCCGCATCTTCGTCTCGGCGGCGTATGGAGACCTCGGCGACGCCCTCCCCGTGCTCGACGCCACCGGTGTCGACGCCATCGGCCTCGACCTCGCCAGGGGATCCCTGCCCGAGGGGTTCCGCACCGAGACCATCCTGGTCGGCGGGGTCGTCGACGGTCGCAACATCTGGCGCGGTGACCTTGCTGCCGCATTCGGCACACTCGAGGTGCTGCGCGAGCACAGCCCGTCGGTCGCCGTGAGCACCTCGACCTCACTTTTCCACGTTCCGCACGACGTCGATGACGAGCAGCAGTTGCCGCAGCGCATGCGCGGGTGGCTGGCGTTCGCCGACCAGAAGGTCGCGCAGGTGGCCACCCTGGCCAGGGGCCTCGCCGAGGGCCGCGCGGCGATTACGACAGAGGTGGATGCCGCGACCGCCGCGCTCGCGGACCGGGCGAGCGCCGACGGCGTCAGGGTCGACGCGGTACGCCAGCGCGCGGCGACCCTCGGCCCCGCCGACTTCGCCCGCGGCGACTACGCGGTGCGCGCCGACCTGCAGGCGGCCGCCCTCGGCCTTCCGCTGCTGCCGACGACGACGATCGGGTCGTTCCCCCAGACCGGCGACATCCGTCGTACCCGCGCCAGCTTCGCCCGCGGCGACCTCAGCGAGGCCGGGTACACCGAGGCCATGCGCGACGAGATCCGTCGCGTCGTCGCGCTGCAGGAGGAGCTCGGCCTCGACGTCATCGTGCACGGGGAGCCGGAACGCAACGACATGGTGCAGTACTTCGCCGAGAACCTCGACGGGTTCGCCGCGACGCAGCACGGCTGGGTGCAGTCCTACGGGTCCAGGTGCACGCGACCGTCGATCCTCTGGGGCGACGTCTCCCGTCCGGCGCCGATCACCGTCGACTGGTCGACCTTCACCCAAGGGCTCACCGACAAGCCCGTCAAGGGCATGCTCACGGGCCCCGTCACGATCCTCGCCTGGTCGTTCGTGCGCGACGACCAGCCACTGCGCGACACTGCCAACCAGGTCGCCCTGGCACTGCGCGACGAGATCGCCGATCTGGAGGGTGCAGGCATCCGCATCATCCAGGTCGACGAACCGGCCCTGCGCGAACTGCTGCCGCTGAGAAGGCAGGACCAGCCCGACTACCTCGACTGGTCGGTGGGGGCGTTCCGCCTGGCGACAGCGGGCGTCGACGACCGCACCCAGATCCATACCCACCTCTGCTACTCGGAGTTCGGTGTGGTCCTCGACGCCATCGACCGCCTCGACGCCGACGTCACGTCGATCGAGGCGGCCCGCTCGCGCATGGAGGTGGTTCCGGATGTTGCGGCGGCAGGTTTCCCCCGGGGGATCGGGCCCGGCGTCTACGATATCCACTCCCCGCGGGTTCCCGGTGTCGACGAGGTCGTCTCCCTCATCGACATCGCCATCGGGGCGATCCCGGAGCGACAGGTGTGGGTCAACCCGGACTGCGGGCTCAAGACCCGCGGGTACGACGAGACCGTGCAGTCGCTGCGCAACATCGTCGCCGCGACGGCGGCCGTGCGGGAGCGCATCTCCGGCTGAGCGCACGGCCACACGGGATCAGCGCAGTGCCGGTTTGCCGGGCGCAACGGGATCAGCGCAGCGCCGATTCGCCGGGCGCACTGCCGGTCGAGGGTATCGCTAGACCGAGCGCATCACCGCGACGACCTTGCCGAGCAGCTCTGCGTGGTCGCCCATGATCGGGGCGAACGCGGAGTTGCGGGGGAGCAGCCAGGTGTGCCCGTCACGCTGCTGGAATACCTTGACGGTTGCTTCGTCGTCGATCATCGCGGCGACGATGTCGCCGTTCTCGGCGGTCTTCTGCTGCCGTACGACGATCCAGTCCCCGTCGCAGATCGCGGCATCGATCATGGAGTCGCCGACGACGCCGAGCATGAACAGGTCGCCCTTCCCCACGAGCTGGCGAGGGATAGGAAAGACCTCGTCGATCTGCTCCTCCGCGGTGATGGGAATTCCCGCGGCGATGCGTCCGACCATCGGCACCATGGCGGCGTCACCGACCGGGGTGGGGTTGTCCGACGGCGTCGACATGCCCGCGAGGGGGAGGTCGATGAGCAGTTCGAGCGCCCGGGGACGGTTCGGATCACGCCGGAGGTAGCCGCTGAGCTCGAGCTGGTTCAGCTGGTGCGTCACGCTCGACAGTGAGGAGAGCCCGACTGCATCGCCGATCTCACGCATGCTCGGCGGGTAGCCCCGGTTCAGCACGGACCGCTGGATCGCGTCGAGGATTGCCAGCTGCTTGTCGCTCAGGCTCTTGCGTCGCCGCGTTCCCGCCTTGTCCTGAGACGCTCCGGCGCCGCGCACCGCCGCCTGCCCCTGGCTCGCTGCCTCGCTACTGACGTCCATTGGAGTCTCCTGCCCGCGTGCCCGCGAAAGTCGAATGTCGGTGGTGCCTGATGAAGTGGTCCTCAGACACTCGAAACTGTATCCACCCGAGTCGCGCAATCCAAACATTTGTTCTAGTGTGTCGCGATAAAAGTGGCTGCAATGTCGAAGATCCCCTTGGCGAAGCGACCTATCGAATGTATGTTCGGAACACAGCTTCGCATTCGGCTCTCCCGGCCGAGAGTCGAATGCGAAGTCTTCCTCGCATTCCTTCGTCTGACGAAAGGCATGGCAATGACCGCAGCAATGGTTTATCGCACCAGCTCTTCCCTCACCGCACTTTTCAACACCCCCCGCGTTTCCCGCCTGACCAACTCCAGCTTGGGCAACTCCGGCTTGGGCAACTCCCGCGTGCGCATGGACGACTACCGCCTGCCCACGACGGCCGCCGCTTCGGTTACGCCCGCGCTGGTGAGGCCTGCTGCGTCACGCGCCGCGACGTCCGTGCGCCCCATGCCCACGCGCAGCGTGACCGCCCGAACCCACGCGAGCCGGCCCACGGCGTCGACGCCGATCGCGGTCACCCGTCCCGTCGCCGTCGCCGCGCCCACCGCCGCACCGCTCCCGCGGCTGCACATCACGAAGCGCGGTCGCCGCGCCGTCCTCGTTGCCATCGCTCTGCCGCTGATCGTCGGGGCGAGCATGCTCACCGCCAACATGGGGTCGGCCACCGCGTCCATCCAGGTCAGCAACAGCTCCTTCGAGTACGTGCAGGTCAAGAGCGGCCAGTCGCTCTGGCAGCTCGCCGAGTCGATCGCCCCCGAGGCCGACCCGCGCGACGTCGTCGCCGACGTGGTGCACCTCAACGGGCTTGCGAGCGCCGACGTGCACCCGGGCCAGCGCCTCGCCCTTCCCGCTGCCTACGCGGACTGAACTAGCGCGGCAGGCAGAGGGCCGGTGCTGGTCGCTCTGTGCTTGCTGGTCAGCGCTGGCTGTGTGTGCTGCCCCGCAGACATCGCCGCCCGCCGTCACTCGCTCGCCACTCGCCTAGCATTGATCGGTGACTTCACTCAGCGACCTGCCCATCCGCGATGACCTCCGCGGCCTGACGCCATATGGCGCACCCGAATCGCGGGTCCCCATCGCGCTCAACGTCAACGAGAACACCCACGCCATCCCCGAGGCCGTTGCACACGACATCGTGACGTCCATCGCCCGGGCCATCCTCACGGTCAACCGGTATCCCGAGCGCGAGTTCCCCGTGCTGCGAGACAGCCTCGCCGCTTACCTCGGCCATGGGCTCACCCGCGACAGCATCTGGGCCGCCAACGGCTCGAACGAGGTGCTCCAGCAGATCCTGCAGGCGTTCGGCGGCCAGGGGCGCTCCGTACTCGGCTTCCCGCCCACCTATTCGATGCACTCGATCATCGCGCGAGGCACCGGCACCCGGTGGATCTCCGCCGATCGGGACGACGACTTCCTCATCTCCCCGGCGACTGCCGTGCGCCAGGTCGAGGAGCACTCGCCCGACGTCGTGTTCCTGTGTTCACCCAACAACCCCACCGGCACGCCCCTCGACCCTGACACCATCGTGGCGGTCTACGACGCCACTGACGGGATCGTCGTCGTCGACGAGGCGTACGCCGAGTTTGCGCCAGCGGGTGCACCGACCGCGCTCGACCTGCTCCCGGGCAGGGAGCGGCTCATCGTCAGTCGCACCATGAGCAAGGCGTTCGCATTCGCCGGCGCTCGCGTCGGCTACCTCGCCGCCGATCCCGCCATCACCGACGCACTCAGACTGGTACGCCTGCCGTACCACCTCTCGGCGCTCACCCAGGCGGCCGCTATCGCCGCCCTCGACCACGCGCCCGAGATGCTCGCCATGGTCGACGACATCCGCCAGCAGCGAGACCGTCTGCTCGTCGAGCTGCCCAAGCTCGGCTACCACGCGTGGGACAGCTGGGCGAACTTCGTACTGTTCGGAGGAGTCGACGACCCAGCGTCGGTGTTCGAGCAGCTGCTCGCAGAGGGCATCATCATTCGCGACGTCGGCATGCCGGGCCACCTGCGTGTCACGGCAGGCACCGAGGCAGAGACCACCGCGTTCCTCGACGCGCTGGCGCGCATCACCGCTCGGTAGGATTGACGGATGACCAGTTCCCGCACCGCCCACCTGCAGCGCGAGACCAGCGAATCGACCATCGACCTCTCCCTCGACCTCGATGGCACGGGCATGACCGACATCCAGACCTCGGTGCCGTTCTTCGACCACATGCTCACCGCATTCGCCAAGCACTCCCTCATCGACCTCGCCGTGCGCGCGACGGGCGACACCCACATCGACGTACACCACACTGTCGAAGACATCGGCATTGTGCTGGGCAAGGCGATCGGCCAGGCACTCGGCGACAAGTCGGGGATCGCCCGGTTCGGTGACGCCCTCGTGCCCCTCGACGACGCACTCGTGCAGGCCGTCGTCGACGTCTCGGGGCGCCCCTACCTCGTGCACACCGGCGAACCGGCCGGTTTCGAGATGCACCTCATCGGCGGCCACTTCACCGGTTCCATGGTGCGCCACGTCTTCGAGGCGATCACCTTCCACGCGGCACTCACCGTACACATCACAGTTCTCGCCGGCCGCGACCCGCACCACATCGCCGAAGCCGAGTTCAAGGCCTTCGCCCGCGCCATGCGCACCGCCGTGGCACCCGACCCGCGCGTCACCGGCATCCCGTCCACCAAGGGAGCGCTCTAGCATGGCGAAGCCAACCGTCGTTGTGCTCGACTACGGCTCGGGCAACGTCCACTCCGCCGTCAAGGCCCTCGAGGTGGCCGGGGCCGACGTCGAACTCACCGCAGACCGCACCGCGGTGCTCGAAGCCGACGGGCTCCTCGTTCCGGGTGTCGGAGCGTTCGACGCGGTCATGACCGCGCTTCGCGACGCCCGAGGCGGCGAGCTGATCGACCGCAGGCTCGCCGGCGGCCGCCCCGTGCTCGGTATCTGCGTCGGGATGCAGGTGCTGTTCGACTCCGGGGTCGAGCGCGACGCGCCCGCCGAGGGCCTGTCCGCATGGCCAGGTGCCGTGACCCAGCTGACCGCCGACGTACTCCCGCACATGGGCTGGAACACCGTCGAGGCCCCAGGGGACTCGGTGCTGTTCGACGGCATCGAAAACGAACGCTTCTATTTCGTGCACTCCTACGCCGCACAGGAGTGGACGCTCGACTCCCAGCCGCCGTACCCCGACCCGAAGCTGACCTGGGCCAGGCACGGCACACGGTTCCTCGCGGCCGTCGAGAACGGTCCACTGTCTGCTACCCAGTTCCACCCGGAGAAGTCCGGCGCCGCCGGCATCCGACTCCTCGCCAACTGGATCGGCAGCCTCCGCGCGTCCTAGGCTCCGCCACCCCGGACTTCCCGCCACCACTTCTCACGAGAGACGAATCACGCCAGTGTTCACAGAGACCCCGCCCCTCATCCTGCTGCCCGCCGTCGACGTCGCCGACGGTAAGGCCGTTCGCCTCACCCGTGGCGAGGCCGGAAGCGAGACCAGCTACGGCGACCCCGTCGACGCCGCCCACGACTGGGCGGAACAGGGTGCGGAGTGGATCCACCTGGTCGACCTCGACGCCGCATTCGGGCGAGGCAACAACCACGACGTCATCAACGAGGTCATCCGCAAGGTCGGCCGCTCTGTTCAGGTCGAGCTGTCCGGCGGCATTCGCGACGACGCCAGCCTGGAATCCGCGCTCGCCACCGGCGCGAAGCGCATCAACCTCGGTACCGCAGCGCTGGAGCACCCCGAGTGGGCCGCCCGCGTGATCGCCGAGTACGGGGAGGCCATCGCGGTGGGGCTCGACGTGCGCGGTACCACCCTGGCCGCCCGTGGCTGGACCGAGGACGGCGGCGACCTCTGGGAGGTCTTCGAGCGACTCGAGGAGGCAGGCTGCGCTCGCTACGTCGTGACCGACGTCACCAAGGACGGCACCCTGCAGGGCCCCAACCTCGACCTGCTCCGCGAACTCGCGTCGCGCACCGACCAGCCGGTCATCGCCTCGGGCGGCATCTCCAACCTGCAGGACATCGCCGACCTGCGTGAACTCGTGCCGACCGGCGTCGAAGGTGCCATCGTGGGCAAGGCGCTCTACGCCAAGGCATTCACGCTGCGGGAGGCGCTGGACGTCGCAAGCGATTGAGCGCCCACCACTCCCACCCCGGGGCAGACTCGGCCGGCACGCCGTGGGCCGGCCGCGCGTTCGAGCAGAACGCCTTCTCCGGCGACGATGGGTCCGCCTCCACGGAGCTCATTGCCGCGATCGCCCGATTTCACACCGGTGACGGGGGAGAGCGCGAGGTCGTCGACGCACTGCGCGGCGCGCGGCTGCTGATCCCGCTGGTCGCGTCGCTGGGGGAGTCCGCGATGGGCGAGCACGGCATCCAGGTCGACAAGAAGGCAGAACTCGCCATCGTCACCGTGTCGGGCCCCGACGGCCGCGCCGTCATGCCCGTGTTCAGCGACGTCGCGGCTATGGCGCGGTGGAACCCGAAGGCCCGCCCCGTGCCCGCCGACGGCATCCGGGTGGCGCTGGCCGCGGCGAACGAGGGCACCGACCTCGTCGTGCTCGACCCGCTGTCGCCGACGGAGTTCGCCGTGCGACGCCCCGCGCTATGGGCGATCGCGCAGTCGCAGCCGTGGGTGCCGAGCTACCGTAATCCGCGGGTGAACGCGGCGTTCGCGGCATCCATCGACGCCATCGACGACATCGCCGACGTTTCCCTCGCGGCCGGCGACCCCCGTGCCAAGCTCACCGCACCAGAACTCGTCGTCGAACTGCGCCTACGCCCCGGCCTCGACCGCGAGGCCCTCACCGGGCTGCTCGGGCGGGTGCAGGCGCTGTGGAGCACGAACGAGACCATCGCCACCCAGGTCGACAGCATGACGGTGCGCCTGAGCTGATCGCAGGGCGAGACGGTGGATGCTGCGGCGGGACGCTAGCTGACCGCACCCGTCGGATTCACCGCTTCTCGGCTTCGATGCCGTCAAGTGGATGCTGCGGCGCTGGCTAGCTGACGGCGCCCGTGTATTTCTCGCCCGCGCCCTTGCCCGGCGGGTCCTGGATGGGCGACGCCTCGCGGAACGCGAGCTGCACCGAGCGCAGTCCGTCGCGCAGGGCCCGCGCGTGCTGGTCGCCGAGATCCGGGGCGGACGCGGTCACGAGTCCCGCCAGCGCGTTGATCAACTTGCGTGCCTCGTCGAGGTCGAGCTGCGACTCCGGGTCGTCGGCGAGGCCGCACTTCACGGCTGCCGCGCTGAGCAGGTGCACTGCCACGGTGTTGATGACCTCGATGGCGGGAACGTCCGCGATGTCGCGAGCCGCGGCATCCGTCGTCGCGTCGTCGTGTTCCGCGTGCGTGTGGGTGCCGTCTTCGGCGTGGATGTGCTGGCTATCGCTCACGAGTCGTTCCTCTGCTAGACTTCTGTCGGCTCCGCGCCCCTTCTGGGGTGTGGAACGAAAGTGGAGCTTCTCCCACCCGCGCTTACCGCATCTTCAGGTTACCGGGTTGTTGGTACCCCGCCGTCGGCCGAGCAATCAGCCGAAGGTAGCCAGGGCGCCAAGCCATGTACGCACGGCAGGCAGTGATCGAATGCTGCACTCGCGCGGAACGGCTGTGAAACTTCTCCTTCGGTCTGACGCCGGTACACACCGACACCAGCAGCCACAGACTCACATTCCCAAGGAGAAACAGATCAGCGATCCCCGAACCAATGACCGAATCCGCGTACCGGAGGTCCGACTCGTAGGCCCAGCCGGCGAGCAGGTCGGCGTCGTGCGCATTGAAGACGCACTTCGTCTGGCCCAAGAGGCAGACCTGGATTTGGTCGAGGTAGCTCCCAATTCCAAGCCCCCCGTCGCCAAGATCATGGATTTCGGCAAGTTCAAGTACGAAACCGCGCAGAAGGCGAAAGAAGCCAAGCGCAACCAGTCGAACACGATCCTCAAAGAGGTGCGCTTTCGCCTCAAGATCGACGTGCACGACTACGAGACCAAGCGCAAGCGCGCCGAGGGGTTCCTCAAGACCGGCGACAAGGTCAAGGCCATGATTCTGTTCCGCGGTCGCGAGCAGTCGCGCCCCGAGCAGGGAGTTCGCCTGCTGCAGCGCTTCGCCGAAGACGTGGCCGAGTTCGGCACCGTCGAGTCGACCCCGATGATCGATGGCCGCAACATGGTCATGGTCATCGGTCCGCTGAAGACCAAGGCCGAGGTCAAGGGCGAGGTCGACGCCAAGCGCGCCGCCTCGAAGCCGCCCCGCGCCGAGCGTCCGGCCCAGCCGGAACGCCAGGCCGACGACGAGGCGCCGGTGCGCCGCCAGGCCCCCGCGGCCGCAGCACCCGCCGCAGCCCCGGCCGCCGCAGCACCCGTCGCGGAGAAGAAGGCCGCCCCGGCCTCGAAGCCCGCCACTGCTGCACCCACCACTGCTGCACCCGCGACTACTGCGCCCGCAGCTTCCACGGCGAAGCCCGCCACGGCGACCAGGCCGGCAACGTCGGCCACGTCAGCGAGACCCGCGCCCACCAGCGCGACACCCGCCGCGAAGCCCGCGTCGGAGACACCCGCTGCGAAGCCCGCAACGGCGACGCCGGCTGCGAAGCCCGCAACGGCGACACCCGCCGCGAAGCCCGCAGCCGCAGCCAAGCCCGCGACGCCCAAGGCGCCCGCGGTACCGCGCGCACCGGGTACCCCGCAGCCCCCCAAGCCCACGAGTTCTGCACCGGCCAAGCCCGGCGCGAAGTAGCACGACCACAACGAGGAGAGACATGCCCAAGCAGAAGACCCATTCGGGTACGAAGAAGCGCTTCAAGGTCACCGGAAGCGGAAAGATCATGAAGCAGCAGGCCGGAATGCGACACAACCTGGAAGTCAAGTCCAGCGTCGTCACCCGCCGCCTGAACCAGGACAAGGTGCTGGCCCCGGCCGACGCCAAGGTCGTCAAGCGTCTGCTCGGCAAGTAGCCCTCACTTCTAACCTCAAGGAACTAAGCACATGGCAAGAGTAAAAAGGGCAGTAAACGCCCATAAGAAGCGTCGCGTCATCCTCGAGCGCGCCAAGGGTTACCGCGGACAGCGTTCACGCCTGTACCGCAAGGCCAAAGAGCAGCTCATCCACTCGTTCGTCTACTCGTACCGCGACCGTCGCACCCGCAAGGGGGACTTCCGCC
Source organism: Marisediminicola senii (assembly GCF_011057645.1). Taxonomy (GTDB): domain Bacteria; phylum Actinomycetota; class Actinomycetes; order Actinomycetales; family Microbacteriaceae; genus Marisediminicola; species Marisediminicola senii. Next base: position 34,378 of record NZ_JAALGE010000018.1, read on the forward strand.
GCCTGTGGATCCAGCGCATCAACGCCGCGTCGCGCGCGAACGGCCTGACCTACAACCGCCTCATCCAGGGACTCAACCTGGCCGGCGTGCAGGTCGACCGTCGTATGCTCGCCGACCTCGCGGTCACCGAGCCCGCCACGTTCGCCGCCATCGTCGCAACCGCGAAGGCAGCACTCCCCGCCGACACAAGCGCGCCTCGGGTATCCGCCTGACCAACGCCCATACACTGTCAGCATGATTGACAACCCACGTTCACCTCGAGTGCGCGCGGTGGCCAAACTGGCCAAGAGAGACGCCCGGTCTGAGACCGGGCTCTTTCTTTTGGAGGGGCCTCAGGCAGTAGCCGAGGCCCTCTCCTTCCGCCCCGAACTCGTCGTCGAACTCTTCGCCACCCCGACCGCCGCCGACCGCTACGGAGACATCACCCGCGCCGCGGACGACGCCGGAATCGAGGTGGAATTCGTCACTGAGCAGGTGCTCGCGTCGATGGCCGACACCGTCACGCCGCAGGGCATCGCGGCGGTCTGCCGCCAGTTCCCGACGTCGATCAAGGACATCCTCCGCGACGGCACCGACGGCGAGGCGCCCCGGCTGATCGCGATCCTCGAGGAGGTGCGCGACCCCGGCAACGCCGGAACCATCGTGCGTGCCGCCGACGCCGCGGGTGCCGATGGAGTCATCTTCACCGGCCGCAGCGTCGACCTGTACAACCCGAAGGTGGTTCGGGCGTCGACGGGGTCGATCTTCCACGTGCCCGTCGCCGTCGGCATCGATCTCGAGGTCGCCCTGCAGCGCGCCCGCCTCGCGGGACTCCAGATCCTCGCCGCCGACGTGAAGGGCGACGACCTCCTGCAGGCGCGCGAAGACGGCACGCTCGCGAAGCCCACGGCCTGGCTCTTCGGCAATGAGGCCAGGGGCCTCCTCGACGAACAGCTCGACCAGGTAGACCGAGTGCTGACCGTTCCGATCTACGGGCGTGCGGAATCCATGAACCTCGCGACCGCGGCATCCGTCTGCCTGTATGAGTCCGCGTTCTCCCAGAGGGCTCAGGGTTGACAATTCTGCAGTGATCAGGAGTTAAGACTGTGTTACGACTCCGCGTGGGGTTTGCCCCCGAATGAGGGCGTGTGGTTGGGTAATCACATGGCCCAAGCACACGGTAGTGATTCGTTGGTCGTCATCGACCATGTCAACAAGCACTACGGTGAGCTCCACGTTCTGAAGGACATCACCACCACCGTCGCCAGGGGCGAGGTAGTCGTGGTCATCGGGCCCAGTGGCTCGGGCAAATCCACCCTCTGCCGCGCCATCAACCGGCTCGAGACCATCGACGACGGCACCATCACCATCGACGGTGTACAGCTGCCCGAAGAGGGACCTGGCCTCGCGAAGCTGCGTGCCGATGTCGGCATGGTGTTCCAGTCGTTCAACCTCTTCGCGCACAAGACCGTGCTCGAGAACGTGACGCTCGGGCCGATCAAGGTACGCGGACTCAGCAAGAAAGACGCCGACGCGCGCGGCATGAAGCTGCTCAACCGCGTCGGCGTCGGCAACCAGGCGCAGAAGATGCCGTCCCAACTCTCCGGCGGACAGCAGCAGCGCGTCGCCATTGCTCGCACCCTCGCGATGGAACCCAAGCTCATCCTGCTCGACGAGCCGACGTCGGCACTCGACCCCGAGATGATCAACGAGGTCCTCGACGTCATGGTCGACCTCGCGAAAGACGGCATGACCATGCTCGTCGTCACCCACGAGATGGGCTTCGCCCGCAAGGCGGCGAACCGCGTGCTCTTCATGGCCGAGGGCTCCATCGTCGAAGAGGCGGCCCCTGAGCAGTTCTTCACCAACCCGCAGACACCGAGAGCGAAGGACTTCCTCTCGAAGATACTTACCCACTAACCGGTGGATAGGCACACAGCACACAGCAAGAGGAGGAAACCATGAGGCTCAAAAAAGGTCTGATGATTTCAGCGATGGCATCGGTGGCGGTGCTCGGATTGAGCGCCTGCAGCGACTCGGAGGCAGCAGCACCAGAACCCGAGGTGCAGGAAGAGGTCGAGTTCGAAGCCGGCACCACGATGGCGGAACTCAACGAAGCGGGAAGCATCACCATCGGCACCAAGTTCGACCAGCCGCTGTTCGGCCTCGTCGGACCCGACGGTGACCCGGTCGGCTTCGACGTCGAAATCGGCAAGCTCATCGCGGCCGAGCTCGGTATCCCGGCCGACGGCATCCAATGGCGCGAAGCCATCTCCGCCAACCGCGAGCCCTTCATCGAGAGCGGCGAGGTCGACCTCGTCATCGCGACCTACACCATCAACGACGCCCGCAAGGAGGTCATCTCCTTCGCGGGTCCCTACTACACCGCAGGACAGGACCTCCTGGTGAGCGCCAACAACGAGGAAATCGAAGGACCGGAGTACTTCACGGAGAACCCCGACGCCGTCGTCTGCACCGTCAGCGGATCCACCTCGGAGGCAAACATCTCGGAGTACACCAGCAACGTGATCACCGCCGCCGGGTACTCCGACTGCCTCGAGCCGCTGCGTACCGGAGCGGCCGTCGCCGTCACCACCGACAACGTCATCCTGGCCGGCCTCGCCGACCAGAGCGACGGCGAATTCGTCGTGGTCGGCAACCCGTTCACCGAGGAGCCCTACGGCATCGGCCTCGCGAAGGACGACACCGAGTTCCGTAACTTCATCAACGACACCCTCGAGGCGTCGTACGAAGACGGCACATGGGCCGAGGCCTGGGAAGCGACCGCTGGCGTCGTTCTCGAGACACCGGAACCCCCGGCCGTCGACCGTTACTAGCAGCGAATGACCGTCGGCCCGCCCGCCTCGCGGGCGGGCCGACGCCATGACACAGCGCCACCCGGTACCGCCGGCCACCGACTATGCACGAACTAACGAAAGGGAGGGAGAGCCGTGGATGCCGTCATAGAGAACTTCCCCACCTTCCTGGCGGGGTTCGGGCAGACCCTGAGCCTCTTCGCGATCGCCGGACTCGGAGCGTTCGTGCTCGGTGTGATCGTCGCAACGCTGCGCATCTCCCCGATCGCGTCGTTCCGCACCATTGCCACCATCTATACCGAGGTAGTACGCAACACCCCGCTGACCCTCGTGCTGTTCGGATGCGCCTTCATCCTTCCCTACCTCGACGTGCGGCTCGACTTCTTCGTGCTCGCGGCCATCGGGCTCACCGTCTACACCTCTCCCTTCGTCGCTGAAGCAATCCGCTCCGGTGTCAACGGGGTTCCGATCGGGCAGGCCGAAGCCGCCCGCAGCATCGGCCTCACCTTCGGCCAGTCGCTGAGCACCGTTGTGATGCCACAAGCGATCCGGATGGTCATCCCGCCGCTCATCAACGTGTTCATCGCCTTGGTCAAGAACACCTCCGTCGCCGGCGCATTCTTCGTCGTCGAACTGTTCGCCGCCGCCCGCATCGTCATCAACGTGCGCGGTGACCAGGTCATCGCCATCCTCCTCGCGGTTGCCGCGTTCTACCTCGTCGTCACCATTCCGCTCGGCCAGCTCGCGGCGGCCCTCGAAAAGAGAGTGGCGGTACTCCGATGAGCCAGTCCGTTCTCTACGACGCCCCCGGCCCCAAGGCCCGCCGTCGCTCCAGGATTATCTCGATCGTTGCCGGCGTCCTCGTGATCGCCGGACTCGCCTGGCTCATCATCACGCTCGGTGCCGAGCGCGTGACCGCGGGCGGCGTCACCCAGCCCGGCCTGTGGGACGCGAGCCGGTGGGACATCTTCCTCGACCTCGCGGTCTGGCGTGCGATCGGCCGCGGAGTGCTCGCCACCCTGCAGATGGCCGCTGTCGCCGCGGTGCTCGCGATCGTCATCGGCATTCTGTTCTCCTTCGGCCGCACCGCGAAGGCACGCTGGATCCGCATCCCCACCGCCGTCGTGCTCGAATTCTTCCGTGGCATGCCTGTGCTGCTGATGATGCTCTTCGTGCTGCTGGTGTTCTCCACCGGGTCATATTGGGCTGGCGTCGCCGGGCTCGCCGTCTACAACGGGGCGATCATCGGTGAGATCCTTCGCGCCGGTATCGTCGCCCTGCCCAAGGGGCAGCGCGAAGCGGGGCTCTCGATCGGCCTCACCCCGATCGCGACCCGCTTCCTCATCGAGTTCCCGCAGGCATTCCGCCAGATGCTGCCGATCATCATCGCGCAGCTCGTCGTCCTGCTCAAGGACACCGCACTGGCCTACATCGTCGGCTACACCGAACTGCTGCGCCAGGTGGTCAACCGGCTCTCCAACTTCTACGGCAACGAATACTTCTTCTCGCTGTTCTTCGTCGTGCTCCTCATCTACCTGGCGATCAACCTCACCCTGTCGTGGATCGCACGGTTCGTCGCCCGCAAGACCGGATCGCACGCCGGGGCTGCAGCCGCCAAGGTGCCGGGCGTCGAAGGAACCCAGGCCATCACGATGCAGCGCCCCGCCGACACCGGACTGGATCAAACGCCCCGCTAAACTCGTTGACTGTGCCAGAAACCCCAGCCATCACCGAGACCAGCGTCGCAGGCGCCGTCGACGCCGCCCTGACCGCCATCGCGGCCGCCACCGACTCCGCCGAACTGAAGGTGGTGCGCGCGCGGCACACCGGTGAGAACTCCGCGCTGGCCGGCTTCAACGCGGCGATCAAGTCGCTGCCCGGTACCGAGAAAGCCGCCGCGGGCAAGCTCGTCGGCGCAGCGCGCGGGCGCCTCACCCAGGCGATTGCCGCCCGGGACGCGGAGCTCGTCGAGGCCGAAGAGTCCGCGCGGCTCGCTGCGGAGTCCGTGGATGTCACGGCCCTCGCTTCGCGCCAGGCCGCGGGGGCGCGGCATCCACTCTCACTGCTCATGGAGCAGATCGGCGACATCTTCACCGGCATGGGCTGGGAGGTCGCGGAGGGCCCGGAGCTCGAGAACGAGTGGTTCAACTTCGACTCGATGAACTTCGATGAAGACCACCCCGCGCGTGCCATGCAGGACACGTTCTTCGTCGACCCCGTCGAGTCGCACCTCGTGCTGCGCACGCACACCAGCCCGGTGCAGACCCGCTCGATGCTCGACCGCACGCCGCCCATCTACGTCGTCGCGCCTGGCAAGACGTTCCGCACCGACGAACTCGACGCCACCCACACGCCCGTGTTCCACCAGGTCGAGGGCCTAGCCGTCGACAAGGGCCTCACCATGGCGAACCTGCGCGGAACCCTCGAGCACTTCGCCCGCCTGGTCTTCGGAGAGGAAGCCAAGATCCGCCTGCGCCCCAACTACTTTCCGTTCACCGAGCCCAGCGCCGAGATGGACGTCTGGCAGCCCCACGCGAAGGGCGGCGCCCGCTGGGTGGAGTGGGGAGGCTGCGGCATGATCAACCCCAACGTGCTGCGTGCATCCGGCATCGACCCCGAGGAGTACCAGGGCTTCGCCTTCGGCATGGGCATCGAGCGCACCCTGCAGTTCCGCCACGACCTGAACGACATGCGCGACATGGTCGAAGGCGACGTGCGGTTCAGCCAGCAGTTCGGGATGGTCGTCTGATGCGCGTTCCCCTGAGCTGGCTGGGCGAATTCGTCGAGCTCGAAACCGGCACCACCCCCGACGCCGTGCATGCCGCCCTGGTCAAGGTCGGCCTCGAAGAGGAGGGCGTGCACGAGTTCGAGCTCAGCGGCCCGATCGTCGTCGGGCAGGTGCTCGAGTACGTCGACGAGCCGCAGAAGAACGGCAAGACCATCCGCTGGTGCCAGGTCGAGGTCGGAGAAGCCGAACCCCGCGGCATCGTCTGCGGCGCCCACAACTTCGCCGTCGGCGACAAGGTCGTGGTGTCGCTCCCCGGGGCGGTGCTGCCCGGCCCGTTCCCCATCGCCGCCCGCACCACCTACGGCCACGTCTCCGACGGCATGATCGCGTCGGCGCGCGAACTCGGCCTCGGCGAGGAGCACGACGGCATCCTGGTGCTGTCGACGCTCGGGCTCGACCCGGCGCCCGGCACCGACGCCGTGTCGCTGTTGTCACTCGACGACTCCGCCGTCGAGGTCAACGTCACGCCCGACCGCGGCTACGCGTTCTCCATTCGCGGAATCGCCCGGGAGTACAGCCACGCCACCGGCGCGGTGTTCCACGACCCCGCGGCATCCGTCCCCCTCCTCGAACGGGCACTGGACGCCCCGGAGTTCCCGGTCGCCATCGACGACCGCGACCCCGTGCGCGGTCGCGTCGGCGCCACCGTATTCATCACCCGCGCCGTGCGCGGCATCGACCCCACCCGGCCGACCCCGCCGTGGATGATCGCGCGCCTCACCCTCGCGGGGGTCCGCTCCATCTCGCTCACCGTCGACATCACCAACTACGTGATGCTCGAGCTCGGCCAGCCGCTGCACGCCTACGACCTCCAGGCCCTCGACGGCGGCATCACCGTGCGCCGGGCGAAGAAGGGCGAGAAGATCACGACGCTCGACGGTCGCGATCGCACCCTCGACGCGCAGGACCTGCTCATCACCGACGGGTCGGGCCCGATCGGGATCGCCGGCGTCATGGGCGGTGCCCGCACCGAGGTGACGGATGCCACCACCGACGTTCTCGTCGAGGCCGCGAACTTCGACCCGGTCTCCATCGCGCGCAGCGCCCGCCGGCACAAGCTGCCCAGCGAGGCGTCCCGCCGGTTCGAACGCGGCGTCGACCCCGCTGTCGCGGTCGCCGCGGCATCCCGTGCCGTGCAGTTGCTCGAGCAGCTCGCCGGGGGAGTCGCCGACGCGGTCGGATCCGACCACAGCACCCACCGGGCGCCCAGCGCGATCGAGCTGCCGACCGGCTACGTCGCCGCGCTCGTCGGCGTCGAGTACACCGCAGACGAGATCGAGCGCGCGCTCGCCGAGATCGGCGCGCGCATCGAGATGGTGGATGCCGGCCTGCTCGTCACCCCGCCGAGCTGGCGTCCCGACCTGACCGACAAGTCCACCCTCGCCGAGGAGGTGGCGCGCATCGACGGGTACCACCGCATCCCGTCGATCCTCCCCACCGCTCCTCCCGGGCGGGGACTCACGCGCGCCCAGCGCCTCCGCCGCAGCGTCTCCGCCCAGCTCGCGGCCGGGGGAGCGACCGAGGTGCTGTCGTACCCGTTCCTGTCGCAGCGCTCCAACGACCTGTTCGGCGCCGCCGCACCTGGGCCGGTCACGGCCATGCGCCTGGCGAACCCGCTCGACAGCGAGGCGCCGCTCCTGCGCACCTCGGTGCTGCCCGGGCTCATCGACATCGCCCGCCGCAACCTGTCGCGCGGCCTCACCGACCTCCGTCTCTACGAGGTCGGCACGGTGTTCCGCCCGGAAGCCGGCACGTCGTACGGCAGTGGTCCGCTGCCCGTGGGCAACGCGCGTCCGAGTGCCGAGGTACTCGCGGAGTTGAACGCCGGCATCCCGCCACAGCCGCGCCACGTCGGCGGGGTGATCCTCGGCAACGCGGTCGCCCGCCAGGTCGGGCAGCCCGCCGTCGCGGCATCCATCGCCGACGCCATCGCCGCCGCGCGCCAGGTCGGCGCGGCCGTCGCGGTGCAGGTCGACGTTCGACAGGGCTCGCACCAGGCCATGCACCCCGGGCGCACCGCCGAGCTGCTCGTGAACGGCACCCCCGTCGGCTACGCCGGCGAACTGCTGCCATCGCTCGCGCACGACCTCGACCTGCCGCGCGTCGTTGCCGTCTGGGAGGTCGACCTCGACCGGGTCATCGCGCTGGCACCGCTCGAGCCGTCGCCCTCGCCCATCGCCAGCTACCCCGCGGCGACCCAGGACCTCTCGCTGGTGGTCCCGGTCGATGTCGCCGCGGGAGAGGTGCTCGCAGCCGTGGTCGACGGATCGGGCGCCCTGCTCGAAGACGCCAGGCTCGTCGACGACTACCGCGGTGCCGGCCTGCCGGAGAACAGTAAGTCGCTGACATTCGCGTTGCGGTTCCGGGCACCCGATCGCACCCTGACAGCGGGGGAGGCGTCCGACTCGAAGCTGGCCGGCGCCGCCGTCGCCGCTGAGCGGTTCGGCGCGACCATCCGCGAATAACGGATATGCACGAAAAACAGAGATGAAATGGGTGGATGCCCGGCGCGACGCCCCACAAGGGCATCGATTCGGCATCCGCCCGATCACGCGCTACCCTCATATCGTGGTCGACAACAACCGGTTCCCGCTGAGCTTCGTTCAGCAGAGCCCTGCCCTGCGACGTCGCATCGTCGGCGAGCGATTCCGGGCGCCACTCTTCCGCTGAGCGCAGGCTCGCCATGGAGTGTCGCCGGATCCTTTCCTCGTCCACTCCTCTCCGAAGGTTGAGCAATGTCCCTCACAGTCGCCGTCGCAGGCGCAAGCGGGTACGCCGGTGGTGAGCTGCTGAGGCTCCTCGCAGCGCACCCCGAATTCGAGGTCACCACGGTGACCGCCCACAGCAACGCCGGTCAGAAGCTCGGCACCGTACAGCCCCACCTCCGGTCGATGGCCGACCTCACCCTGGTCGAGACCACGCCCGAGACCCTCGCCGGCCACGACATCGTGTTCCTCGCCCTGCCGCACGGCGCGTCCGGCCCGGTCACCGCCGGCCTCGGCGACGACGCCCTCGTGGTCGACTGCGGAGCCGACCACCGGCTCGAGGACGAAGCCGACTGGGCCGCCTACTACGGGGGCGACTACGCCGGCGCGTGGACCTACGGCCTGCCGGAGCTCGTGCTCGACGGCGGTTCCACCCAGCGCGACAAGCTCGTCGGGGCTCGCCGCATCGCGGTTCCCGGCTGCAACGCGACCGCGGTCACGCTCGCGCTCGCCCCCGGGATCCGCGCGGGAGTGATCGATGCCGACGACATCGTGGCCGTGCTCGCGGTCGGAACCTCCGGCGCGGGAAAGAGCCTGCGCGCCGACCTCCTCTACAGCGAGCAGACCGGCTCCGCCGTGCCGTACGCGGTCGGCGGCAGCCACCGGCACAACCCCGAGATCCGCCAGAACCTCGGCGCCGCGGGAGGAACCGACGTCACCATGTCGTTCACCCCGGTGCTCGTTCCCATGTCGCGGGGCATCCTCGCCACCGCGACGGCGAAGCTCGCCGGCGGCATCCGGCCCGCGGACGTCAGATCGGCTTGGGAGCTGGCCTACGCCAACGAACCCTTCGTGCACCTGCTCCCCGAGGGGACCTCCCCGCGCTCTGGCGACACCACGGGCGCCAACACGGCCCTGATCGGCGTGGCAGTCGACGAGGCATCCGGCCGGGTCGTCACCGTCACCGCGATTGACAACCTCGTCAAGGGCACCGCCGGCGCCGCCATCCAGTCGGCCAACATCGCCCTCGGCCTCCCCGAGGCCATGGGCCTCCCCGTCGACGGAGTCGCACCATGAGCGTCACGCAGCCGCGGGGTTTCACCGCCGCCGGGCTCGAGATCGGCCTCAAGGCCAGCGGCGGCAAGGACCTCGCCATCGTGCAGAACCTCGGCCCGCGCGACTCCGCGGCCGTGGTGTTCACCTCCAACCGCGCCAAGGCCAACCCGATCATCTGGTCGCAGCAGGTGATCGCCGACGGTCGCGTCTCCGCGATCGTGCTCAACTCCGGCGGCGCGAACTGTTACACCGGTTCGCAGGGATTCCAGGTCACGCACGCCACCGCCGAAGCAGTCGCCACGAAGCTCGATGTCTCCGCCGGCGACGTGCTCGTCTGCTCGACCGGCCTCATCGGTGACCAGCTGCCCGTCGACACCCTCCTCAGGGGTGTGGATGCCGCCCGCCTCAGCGACGACGGGGGAGCCGATGCCGCCCTCGCCATCATGACCACCGACAGCCGCCCCAAGACCGGTGTCGTGCAGCGCGACGGCTGGTCGCTCGGCGGTATGGCCAAGGGGGCAGGCATGCTCGCACCGGGGCTCGCCACGATGCTCGTCGTCATCACCACCGATGCCGACCTGTCGTCCGCCGACCTCGACAGCGCGCTTCGCGCTGCCACCCGGGTCAGCTTCGACCGGCTCGACTCCGACGGCTGCATGTCGACCAACGACCAGGTGTCCCTTCTCGCCAGCGGCGCGTCCGGCATCACCCCCGACACGGCCGAGTTCGCTGACGCCGTCACCGAGCTGTGCCTCGACCTCGCCCAGCAGCTGCAGGGTGACGCCGAGGGATCCAGCCACGACATCTCCATCGAGACCATCAACGCCGCCGCCGAAAGCGACGCGGTCGAGGTCGGTCGCTCGGTCGCCCGCAACAACCTGTTCAAGGCGGCGATGTTCGGCAACGACCCGAACTGGGGCCGCGTGCTCGCCGCGATCGGCACCACCGGCGCGGAGTTCGACCCGTATGACGTCGACGTGTCGATGAACGGCGTCATGGTCTGCCGGTCGGGCGAGCCAGGCGAATCGAGGGACGCCGTCGACCTCACGCCGCGCGCCGTGCACGTGCTCATCGACCTCAAGGTCGGCTCGGCCACCGCGACCATCCGCACCAACGACCTCACGCACGACTACGTGCACGAGAACAGCGCGTACTCCAGCTGATGGACACCGAACAGGACATCGCCGCCGTCAAGGCCGCCACCCTCATCGAGTCCCTCCCGTGGCTCAAGCGCTTCGCGGGCAAGGTGGTCGTCGTCAAGTTCGGCGGCAACGCCATGGTCGACGACGACCTCAAGCGGGCGTTCGCCGAAGACATGGTCTACCTCCGCCACGTGGGGCTCCACCCCGTCGTCGTGCACGGCGGGGGACCGCAGATCTCCGCGGTACTCGCGGCAAGCGGCATCCAGAGTGAATTCCGGGGCGGCTACCGGGTCACCAGCACCGAGGCGATCGCCGTCGTGCGCCGCGTGCTCGCCGACGAGGTCAACCGCGAGATCGTCGACCTGATCAACGAACACGCCGACCGCCGGCACGGCGACTACGGCGTCGGGGTATTCGGCGACGGGCAGTCCCTATTCGCCGGCGTGCGCCGCAGCGTCGTCGTCGACGGCGAGACCTTCGACCTCGGGCACGTCGGCGACATCACCGCGGTCGACCCCAGCGGGGTACTCGAGGTGATCGAGCGCGGCCTGATCCCCGTCGTGTCGTCCATCGCCGCGAGCACCGCAGACCCCGAGCAGGCGCTCAACGTCAACGCCGATGCCGCAGCCGCGGCACTCGCGATCGCCCTCGACGCCCGCAAGCTGATCGTGCTCACCGACGTGGCCGGCCTGTACAGCGACTGGCCCAACCGCGACTCCCTGGTCGAGGAGATCGGTGTCAGCGAGCTGCGCGAGATGCTCCCGCGCCTTGAATCCGGCATGATCCCCAAGGTCACGGCCTGCCTCGACGCCGTCCTGGCCGGCGTCGGTGGCGCCACCATCATCGACGGCCGCATCCCCCACGCCATCCTCCTCGAGGTCTTCACCCAGCGCGGTGCCGGCACTGAGGTCGTCTCCGACTCCCGAAGGACCACACAGTGAACACCAGCCCGAGCACGACGACCGGCAGCATCACCGGCACGGAGTGGAAGCCCCGGTTCGGTGTGGCGATGATGTCATCGCTCACCACGCCGAAGCTCATGCTCGAGCGCGGGGAGGGCTGCGCGGTCTGGGACGTCGACGGCAACCGCTATCTCGACTTTCTCGCCGGCATCGCGGTCAACGCCCTCGGCCACGCCCACCCCGCGCTCGTCGCGGCGGTCAGCAGCCAGGTCGCGACGCTCGCCCATGTGTCGAACTTCTTCGCCACCCCCCAGCAACTCGAACTCGCCGAACGGCTGTGCCGCATCTCCGGTGCGGGGGAGCGCGGCAAGGTGCTGTTCGGCAACTCCGGCGCCGAGGCCATCGAGGCGGCGATCAAGCTCGCCCGCCTCAACAAGGGCGACGGCTCGCGCAAGCGCATCATCGCCCTCACCAATTCGTTCCACGGGCGCACCATGGGGTCGCTGTCGCTCACCGGCAAGCCGGCACTGCGGGAGGACTTCCTGCCGCTCCTCGGCGGCATCGAGCACATCCCCACCACCATCGAGGCACTCGAGCACACCATCGACGGCACCGTCGCGGCCCTCGTGCTCGAACCCATCAAGGGCGAGGCCGGGGTCATCGACCTGCCGGAGGGCTACCTCAAACGCGCGCGAGAGCTGACCACCCAGCACGGCGCGCTGCTGATCCTCGACGAGATCCAGACCGGCATAGGCCGCACCGGCGCATGGTTCGAGTACCAGAACCAGGGGGTCGTGCCCGACGCGATCGCCGTCGCCAAGGGCATCGCCGGCGGGGTGCCCATCGGGGCACTCATCACGTTCGGCGACGCATCCGACCTGTTCCGCGCTGGCCAGCACGGCAGCACCTTCGGCGGCAACCCGCTCGCCGCCGCCGCGGGCAACGCGGTACTCGAGGAGATCGAGTCTGCGGGTCTCATCCAGAACGCGACGCTGCGGGGAGACCAGCTACGCGACGCCATCCGGGCGATCGATTCGCCGCTCATCGGCGAGGTCCGCGGCCGCGGACTGCTCATCGGGGTCGGACTCACCGAACCGGTCGCCGCCGCAGTGGTCGACCGCGCCCTCGGCCTTGGGCTGATCATCAATGCGCCCAACGAATCCAGCATCCGCATCGCCCCACCGCTCATCGTCGGCGACTCCGAAGTCGCCGAGTTCACCGACGTATTCACGCGAGCGATCCTCGCCCAGCCCACGGAGGCACACTCGTGACCCGGCACTTCCTTCGCGACGACGACGTAACCCAGCAGGAACAGCAGGCCATCCTCGACCTGGCCGTGCAGCTCAAGAAGGACCGCTTCTCGGCCCGGCCCCTCGAGGGCCCGCAGACCGTCGCGGTGATCTTCGACAAGTCGTCGACCCGCACCCGCGTCTCGTTCGCCGTCGGCATCGCCGACCTCGGTGGCTCCCCGCTCATCATCAGCACGGCCAACAGCCAGCTCGGCGGCAAGGAGACCGCGGGCGACACAGCCAGGGTGCTCGAACGCCAGGTTGCCGCGATCGTCTGGCGCACCTTCGCGCAGTCCGGGCTCGAAGAGATGGCCGACGGCACCACCGTGCCGGTCATCAACGGCCTCTCCGACGAATTCCACCCCTGCCAGCTGCTCGCCGACCTGCTCACCATCCGCGAGCACCGCGGTGAACTCGCCGGACTCACCGTCGTGTTCCTCGGCGACGGTTCGTGCAACATGGCGCAGTCCTATCTGCTCGCCGGGGCGACCGCGGGCATGCACGTGCGCATTGCGTCGCCCGCGGAATTCTCGCCGTCGGCCGATGTGGTCGCGCAGGCCGCCCGCATCGCCCAGACCACCGGCGGCTCCGTCACCGTGCTCACCGACCCGGCCGAGGCCGTCGCCGGGGCCGATGTCGTCGTCACCGACACCTGGGTGTCGATGGGCACTGAGGGCGACAAGGCGCGCCGGCTCGAACACCTCGAGCCCTATCGAGTGGATGCCGCGCTGCTCGCCACCGCGAAGCCCGACGCGCACTTCCTGCACTGCCTCCCCGCAGACCGTGGCTACGAGGTGACGGCAGGCGTCATCGACGGGCCACAGAGCCTGGTCTGGGACGAGGCGGAGAACCGCCTGCACGCCCAGAAGGCCCTGATGGTCTGGCTGCTCGAGCACTGACCGTCGCACTGGCGGAAGCACTGGCCGAAGCAATGACCCCCGCACGAATCCGCGCCCCCCGGCGCACCATACACTGACTCACAACACCCAAGGAGAAACACACATGGCGGAACGCGTTGTCCTCGCATACTCGGGCGGACTCGACACCTCGGTCGGCATCGGCTGGCTGAAGGACGCAACCGGCAAGGAGGTCGTCGCGCTCGCCGTCGACGTGGGCCAGGGCGGCGAAGACATGGACGACATCCGCCAGCGCGCCCTCGACTGCGGTGCCGTCGAATCGATCGTCGTCGACGCGAAAGACGAGTTCGCCGCCGACTACCTGATGCCCGCGCTCAAGGCCAACGCGATGTACCAGAAGAAGTACCCGCTCGTCTCCGCGCTCAGCCGCCCGGTCATCGCCCGCCACCTCGCCATCACCGCCCGCAACCTCGGCGCCGACTCGGTCGCCCACGGCTGCACCGGCAAGGGCAATGACCAGGTGCGCTTCGAGGCCGCCATCGCCGCCCTCGCGCCCGAGCTCACGAGCGTCGCCCCCGTGCGCGACCTCGCGCTCACCCGCGACAAGGCGATCATCTACGCGGAGGAGCACAACCTGCCCATCCGCCAGAGCGCCAAGAACCCGTACTCCATCGACAAGAACGTCTGGGGCCGCGCGGTCGAGACCGGCTTCCTCGAAGACCCGTGGAACCCGCCGATCGAGGACCTCTACGAGTACACCGACAACCCCGACGTGCTGCGCGACGCCGACGAGGTCGTCATCACGTTCACCGAGGGCATCCCCACTGCCATCGACGGACGTGCGCTCTCGCCGCTCGCCATCATCGAGGAGCTCAACATCCTCGCCGGGCGCCAGGGCGTCGGACGCATCGACGTCGTCGAAGACCGCCTGGTCGGCATCAAGAGCCGCGAGGTCTACGAAGCCCCGGCGGCGACCGCGCTCATCGAGGCGCACGAGGCGCTCGAGGCACTGACCCTCGAGCGCGACCTCGCCCGCTACAAGCGCGGCGTCGAAGCCGAATGGTCCAACCTGGTCTACGACGGCCTCTGGTACTCCGGCCTCAAGCGCTCGCTCGACGTGTTCATCGACGACACCCAGCGCTACGTGAGCGGCGACATCCGCCTGCGCATGCACGGCGGCCGCGCGGTGGTCACCGGTCAGAAGAGCGAGCAGAGCCTCTACGACTTCGACCTCGCCACCTACGACACCGGCGACACGTTCGACCAGTCGCTGTCGAAGGGCTTCATCGAGCTGTGGTCGCTGCCGAGCCGCATCTCCGCCCGTCGCGACGCGGCGAGCAAGTAACTCCCGCGATGGAGACGACCGGAACGGACACGACCGGCACGACCAACCAGGGGGCGCTCTGGGGCGGCCGATTCAGTTCCGGTCCGTCCCCGGAGCTGGCCGCGCTGAGCAAGTCGACGCACTTCGACTGGCAGCTCGCGCCCTACGATCTCGCCGGGTCGCGTGCACACGCGATCGCACTCGCCGACGCCGGGTACCTCACCGGTGATGAGCTCGAACGGATGCTGCAGGCCATCGTCACCCTCGGTGACGCGGTGGCCGACGGCTCGGTGACCGCGCTCGAGAGTGACGAGGACGTGCACGGTGCCCTGGAACGCGCGCTGATCGATATCGCCGGACCCGAGCTCGGCGGCAAGCTCCGCGCCGGGCGCAGCCGCAACGACCAGGTCGCCACCCTGGTGCGGTTGTACCTGCTCGACCACGGGCGGGCCATCGCGCACCTCGTGATACAGCTGATCGACGCGATCGCGGCACAGGCAGAGCGGCACCCGACCGATCCGATGCCGGGCCGAACCCACCTGCAGCACGCCCAGCCGGTGCTGCTCGCGCATCACCTGCTGGCGCACGCCTGGCCGCTGGTGCGGGACCTCGAACGGTTGCGCGACTGGACGGTGCGGGCGTCTGTCTCTCCCTACGGATCGGGTGCCCTGGCCGGAAGCTCGCTCGGCCTCGACCCACAACTCGTGGCCACCGAGCTCGGGCTGAGCGGGCCGGCCGAGAACTCCATCGACGCCACCGCCAGCCGCGACGTCGTCGCCGAGTTCGCCTTCATCGCATCGCTCATCGGCATCAACCTGTCGCGGTTCGCCGAGGAGATCATCCTCTGGAACACCCGCGAGTTCGGCTTCGTGCGCCTGCACGACGGGTACTCCACCGGGTCGTCCATCATGCCGCAGAAGAAGAACCCCGACATCGCCGAGCTCGCGAGGGGCAAGTCGGGCAGGCTGATCGGCAACCTGTCCGGGCTGCTCGCGACCCTCAAGGGACTACCGCTTGCCTACAACCGCGACCTGCAGGAAGACAAGGAGCCCGTCTTCGACTCGGTGACCACCCTCGAGGTGGTGCTTCCCGCGTTCACCGGAATGGTCGCGACGATGCGCTTCGATACCGACCGCATGCGCGAGCTCGCCCCGCAGGGGTTCAGCCTCGCCACCGACGTGGCCGAGTGGCTGGTGCGCGAGGGCGTGCCGTTCCGCGACGCCCACGAGATCAGCGGCGCGCTGGTCAGTCACTGCGAGAAGCTCGGCATCGACCTGCACGATCCGAGCGACGCCGAACTCGCCGGCATCTCGCCGCACCTGACCCCCGCGGTTCGGGACGTGCTCACGCTGGGCGGGTCCATTGCCAGTCGTGATGGCGTGGGGGGAACCTCTGCCGACCGAGTGACCGAGCAACGGATGCTGCTGGGCACCCGCGTACGCGACATCGCCGTAGCCCTCACCCCCGACTCCGCACTGGAGCACCCGTGACCCTGCGCAAAGACAGCGGACCACGGCGCCAACCACCCCGCCAGAAGTGGGTCATCCCGGTGATCGTCGCCGGCGCTGTCGCGGTGCTCGTGTTCGTCGGCGTCGTGCTGGTCGTCTCCGGCCAGAGCCTGTTCTGACCGGCACCGTGCCGAGCGACGTGCGGGAGCTGCTGTCGAGGTCCGCCCTCGAGGTGGCGCCGCTGCTGCTCGGCGCGGTGATCCGGCACGGCGACGTCGCCGTGCGGCTCACCGAGGTGGAGGCCTACCTCGGTGAGGGAGACCCGGGCTCCCATGCCTACCGGGGCCGAACTCCCCGCACCGCCGTGATGTTCGGCGAGCCGGGTCACCTCTACACGTACTTCAGTTACGGCATGCACGTGTGTGCGAACATCGTCTGCTCGCCCGAGGGAACGGCATCGGCCGTGCTGCTGCGCGGGGGCGAGGTCACCGAGGGTCTCGACATCGCCCGCGATCGCCGAACCACTTCGAAGTCCGATACCGACCTGGCCCGCGGGCCGGCGCGGCTCACCCTGGCCCTCGGCATCACCCTCGAGCACGGGGGAGTAGACCTGATGACCGGGCCCGTTCGCCTCGAGTTGACGACGACCGGGGTGGATGCTGCCGCCAGCGCCCGCACCGGGGTGTCGGGTCTTGGCGGGGGAGACGACTACCCCTGGCGTTTCTACATCGCCGGCGACTCCACCGTTTCGCCGTATCGGCGTTCGGTGCCGCGGACGAAGTAGTGCCTTCCGCACCAGCGCAACCGTCCGCTGGGAACTGGATGGGACCCTCGCGACACGCCCGGGATGTCCCAAAAAGGGCGGTGATTTGCACCGCTGCCAATCGCACCGTAATGTTCTTTCTTGTCACCCCAAAGGTGCGGGAAGCGGAAGAGCTTCCCGGCCTCACGCGGGACCGAACCCACGGCTTCGGCCTCCGGCAGTTGGCCACATCTCGTATGTGCGTCACACCGGACTGGGAGTACGACCCACTTGTTGCCTCACCGCAGCGGAGTCGAGCAAAAGCTCGCCGAAGCTGGAGAGTACGAGCAACACGTGATAATTTGGAGCAGTTGCCCTAGTTGTGAAGTCACTTTTTTGGTGGTGGAGGCTGGGTGCGTCCGATCCTTGAGAACTCAACAGCGTGCACAATGCCAAATGCCAAATACCTCGTGCAGATGGTCCGTTTCTAGCGGGTTGTTTGTAGGAGATTCCTTTGGAAAACATTTAACACAAACAAAGCAAGTCAGTAATGATTTGTTCTGTCAGTTTCAAACTTGTC
>NZ_JAALGE010000019.1 GCF_011057645.1 Marisediminicola senii
CACCAGGCTCTCCCCCACCCTCTTCGTGGGCAGCGTCGGATGGGAATAAGAGCCGGGGGGTGCGACGCTCGCCGCGCTCGCCGCGCTCGCCGCGCTCGCCGCGACGGCCGCGCTCGCCGCGCTCGCCGCGACGGCCGCCGTTCCCATACCGAGGGTGAGCGCGGTGGCCGCCAGCGTGGCGGCGATGATCCAGCGGGTGCGTTTCGGGGAGTCCATGGGTCTGCCTTCCTCGGGCCTGGAGCGGACACTGTCTGGGGGGTCGATCCCCTCGAGTGTGCTCGGGCCGAAGCAGCCAGCTCTAGGGCCAGAAGTCCTAACTCCTGCCGCCGGACGCCATCACGCGCCCGGTCATACCTCCGTTGCCACGTGCGTCGAACTCGTGCGGTAGTCGGTGTACTGGTACGGGTTGTCGAGGATCTTGGTGGCGGGGATGTCGGGGTTCATTCCGGCGTTCCAGACCTCCTCGCCGAGCACCGACTGCAGGTGCGTGACGGTGTCTTCGACGGCCTTGCGGGCGGCGTGGATCTGCGTGCCGACGAGCTCGTTGTCGTACTTGGCGATGCGGCCGTTCACGAGCACCGTATGCACCTCGGCGCGGTTCGCCTGCAGGGCGATGTGCCCGTAGGGGTTCACCAGCGGGAACATCGACGGCGACGCGTCGTTCTTGACCAGCACCACGTCGGCCTTCTTGCCGACCTCGAGGCTGCCGACGCGGTCGCTGGCGCCGACGGCATCCGCTCCACCCCGGGTCGCCCAGTCGACGACGTGCTCCGAGCGCAGGTGTGAGTGCGTGACGGTGTCCCCGACCTCGTGCGCCTTCATGTGCTCGATCGACCGGTCGGCGCCGAGGGTCGCGCGCATCGCGGCGAACAGGTCGCTGCTGAACCACACGCTGGTGTCGACCGACAGCGAGACGGGGATGCCGTGCTCGCGCAGCACCCACGACGGCGGGTAGCCCTGGCCACAGCTCTGCTCGCTCTCGGTCGACAGCGACACCGAGCCGCCGGTCGCCGCGATGCGCTGGTAGGAGTCGTGGCTGAGGGTGGCCGCGTGCACGTAGACGGTGTCGTCGCGCATGAACCCGTTCTCGTACATCAGGCGGATGCCGTCGTCGTTGGTCGCCCCCCACACGCCCGCGTGCGTGGTGACCGCGAGGTCGAGGTCGCGCGCCACCTCGAATGCGCGGCGCTCGGGAAAGGCCGGGTCGCCCGTCACGTCGAACGCCATCTGGAATCCGAGGGTTTCGGACGACCGGTCGCGTGCCGTCGCGAAGTTCTTGAACTCCTCGGAGTCCGCCCACTCCCAGGGGCCGGCGAAGATGTTGCCGTAGGCGAGCACCGAGCGGCCGGGCGCCTCCTCGAGGGCTGCGAGCGCCGCCTCGGCGTGCTCGGAGGTGCGCAGCCCGTGCGACCAGTCGACGGTGGTGGTGATTCCAGCGTCGATCGCGTCGAGCGACGACAGCAGGTTTCCGGCGTAGACGTCCTGCGGGCGGAACTGCTTGCCGTGCTCGAGGTAGTACCAGACGAAGTACTGGGTGAGGGTCCAGTCGGCACCGTACCCGCGCATCGCGGTCTGCCACATGTGGCGGTGGGTGTCGATCATCCCAGGCATGAGGATGCCGCGTGCCGCGTCGATCTCGAAGGTGCCTGGCGGCACCTCGAGGCCGACGCCGATCGCGGCGATGCTGTCGCCGACCACGAGCAGGTCGGCCCCGTGGAGTACGCGGCGCGACGCATCCATCGTCAGGATCGTGGCATTGCGGAACGCCGTCGACGGCGGTGCCTGCTCGGGAAGTGCGGGTGCGGGGATGGTCATGGTGGCTCCTTTGCCGGGGTGCTTCGGGGTGTGGATGCTGGGGGTGGGGGTTACAGCGCGACGCTCGGGTAGTCCGTGCCCATCCATCGCGCCAGGTTGGCCCCGTATTCGCGCTGGAACGACAGCGGGCCGAACTCGGACGCGTAGTCCTCGTCGTAGATGGCGATGAAGATGGTGAGCGACAGGAAGAAGTGCGCCCCGAGCTCGAACAGGGTCACGTAGTCATGGGCGATGAGCGCCTCGCGCTCGCGGTCGGTGAACGACAGCCAGGTGGTTCTCTCGCTGCGGTTGAGCCACTGGCCGCGCTCGAGCTCCCATCGCTCGAGGAGTGCCGCGGGGTCTGCCTTGTACGCGGCGAGCAGCTCGGGGTCGCCGTCGACCTGGTAGAGGAACTTGTTGACGTAGTACTTGCTCATTCCGGTGCTCCCTCCGGGTACCAGGTGACGTAGGCCTCCATGGTGTGGAACAGGTCGAGGCTGTCGACGTAGCTCGCCTCGATGGGGCCGGCGATGCCCATCATGAGGATGAGGTCCATGAACCCGTGCGTGGCGTTGCCGCTGGCGGTCATGCTCTCGTGCGTGACGTTGGCGAGGATCGCGTCGATGTCGCCGGTGCGCAGCCATTCGATGGCCTGCCGGTCGAACACCGGGTCGGGGCCCGTCTCGCCGAACTGGCGGGGCCCACCGAGCTCGAGCGAGAGGTGCCCGCTGCTGACCGCGGCGACGCGCTGCTCGCCCGGCCACTCGTCGATGACCGAGCGGATGGCGCGACCCAGATCCCAGAACCGCTTCGGGCTCGGCAGCGGCGGCGCGAAGATGTTGGTGTAGATCGGAACGATCGGCAGGTCGGCGTCGGGGCGCGTGGTGATGATGGGGCAGATGATCGAGTGGTCGATCTTGAGTTCGTGGCTGACCGAGAAGTCGAAGCCGCGATCCATCAGCCCCTGCAGCATGTAGCCGGAGAGCTCCTCGTGGCCCTCGAGCAGGTAGGGCGGGATGCCGAACTCGCGGGTCTCGTTGTAGAACGTGGCGTCGTACTGCGGCTGCTTGCCGATGAGGAACGTCGGGTAGTTGTCGGAGAAGAACTGGTGGAAGTGGTCGGCCCCGACCATGACGAGCACGTCGGGCTTCGCCGCGGTGAGGGTCTCGCGGTATGCCTCGACCTTGCGCTTCCACTCGTCGGCCTGCGGCATGCGCTCCTCGGGCGGCGCCGTGGTGGCCTTGAGGTAGAACGGGTGGTGGGTGGTTGCGAGCACCGCGCTCAGTGTTGCCATGTTCTCTCCTTCGAGGACTGCGAGACGTTCTGGTTCGTGCGGGGGTGGGTTCGAGCGTGGGTTCGTGCGGGTGGTCGGTCGGTCGGCAGCGTGTCAGTCGGTCGGCGGTCGGTAGACCGCGTTGCGGTCGACCGAGTGGTAGATGTCGGGCGCGATCGGGTTCTCGCGTTCCTCGGCGAGGTGGCCGATGATGCCCGCGGTGCGGGCGAGCAGCGCGAACCCGCGCAGCAGGTCGATGGGCAGGCCGAGGTCGGCGAGCGCGGCCCCGGCGACACCGGCACCGTTGAGCGGCAGCTTCTTGCCCAGCACGGATTCGTTCACCCGCCCGATGGCCTCGAACAGGCGCAGGTGCGGGCCGCGCACCCCCTCGTCGTCCGCGATGCGGATGATCACGTCGGTGCGGGGATCGCGCACCTTGTGCACGGGGTGCCCGAGCCCCGGAACCCGGAGGCCACGCGACTTTCCGTCGACGAGGAGGGCCGCCGCCGTGGCATCCCAGTCATCGTCGGTGAATGCCGTGGTGTCGCCGAGGCCGTCGAGCGCCTCGTGCAGGTACTTTCCGGTGTCTTCGGTGACGCCGAGAAAGCGCGAGCCGCCGCCGAGGAGCCCGGCCGCGATCGCCCCCTGCAGCGAGTCGGGCGCGGAGTAGTAGGTCATGCGTGCGGCGATGGCGGTCGGGGTGAACCCGTGGTCGGCGAGCGAGACGAGCACGGCCTCGAACACCCGCAGCTGCTGGGGGGTCGGCCGACGCTTCGCGGCGAGCCAGAACGCGAGCTCGCCGAACGACACCGTTCCGAGCAGGTCGTTCGCGAGGTCGTGTCCGAGGAGGGAGATCGAGTCGGAGTCGCTCGTGCCGATGCCGGTCGGGTACTGCGGCGTGGCGGGCTGGGGCGCTGGGGGCTGGGCGGCGGTCGGCTGGGTCATGGCAGTCGGTGGCTTTCGTCGTCGGGGTCGCTGGCGAGCCAGTCGCGGATGGCGGTGCTGTCGTGGCCGAGGGCCGGCGGCGGGGAGTCGTACCTGGCCGGGGTGAGAGAGAAGTCGATGGCGTTGCGCACCATGGGAACGGCGGCGTCGCCCTCGCCGACCTGCACGACGGGCCGGAGGCCCAGGCTCTCGGCGAGCGCCACTCCCCCGTCGATGGTGTTGATCGGGCCGCAGGCGACGCCGGCGCGGGTGAGCTCGTCGAACCATTCGGCCGTGGTCTTCGTCGACAGCGCATCGACGATGAGAGGCCGCAGTGCCGCGCGGTTGGTGTTGCGGTCGACGGTGCGGGCGAACCGGTCGTCGGTGGTCCATTCCGGATGCCCGAGCGCCGCTGCCAGCTTCGCGAACTGCGGGTCGTTCGCGGCCACGACCACGAGGTCGCCGTCACTGGTCGGCAGCGGCTCGTAGGGGAACAGGCTGGGGTGCGCGTTGCCCATGCGCGACGGTACCTTTCCGCCCGCGACGTAGGTCGACGAGTGGTTGGCCATCGCCGAGAGCGCGGTCGACAGCAGGTTGACCTCGACGTGCTGGCCGGCCCCGGTGCGGGTGCGGTGGTTGAGGGCGGCGAGGATACCGACGGTCGCCTGCATTCCGGTCATGATGTCGAACACCGACACCCCGCTGCGGAACGGCGTGCCATCGGCGTCGCCGGTGAGGCTCATGAGCCCGGACGCGGCCTGCACGATGAGGTCGTAGCCGGGAAGACCGGCCCCGCCGTCGGACCCGAACCCGCTGATCGACGCGTAGATGACGGCGGGGTTCGCCGCGCTGACCGACGCGTAGTCGAGGCCGAACTTGGCGAGCCCGCCCGGCTTGAAGTTCTCGATCACGATGTCGGCCCGGCGGGCGAGCTCCTGGGCCAGCAGGCGGTCGTCGGCGTCGCGAAAGTCGAGGGTCACGCTCTTCTTGTTGCGGTTGACGCCGATGTAGTAGGTCGAGATGCCGTCGCGTTCCGGGGGCAGCCACTGGCGGGTCTCGTCGCCGCCCGGTCCCTCGACCTTGACGATGGTGGCGCCGAGGTCTCCCATGATCTGGGTGGAGTACGGGCCGGCCAGAACGCGGGAGAAATCGGCCACGAGGAGCCCGTCGAGGGGGCCGGCTGCGGGCTCCGTGCCGGCCGTGCTGCCGGGCTCGGTGCCCGCGTCGGCGCGGTGCCCGGTGCCGTCGCGGGTGGGTGACGCCTGCGGTGTCGTCGTCGACATGGAGAGCCGTTTCGTTTTCGGAGGGTTGTCCGCTGTGCGGACAGGTGCCTATAGTGAACGACAAAAGAGCAGCCGCGTCAACCAGGCAGATGCATGGGTGGCGAAATCCACAGCGAATTGCGGTGGCTAGGCTGGGCACGGCATTCCGAGACTGGCCGGACGGTGGTGAAGGTGCGCGAGATCGAGAATCCCGACTTCATCGAGGCGATCGCCCGCGGGGTGGATGTGCTCAAGGCCTTCGGCCCCGGAAAGCCGCGGATGACGCTGTCCGAGGTCGCCGCGGCATCCAGCCTCGCCCGCCCGACGGCCAGGCGCATCCTGATCACGTTCACCGAACTCGGTTACGTGCGCGCCGACGACGGCGGGTTCACCCTGACCCCGCGGGTGCTCGAACTGGGTATGGCCTACATCGCGTCGAGCAACATCTGGGAGCTCTCGCAACCGCACCTGCAGGACCTCAGCGAGCGGGTCGGCGAGTCGTGCTCGATCGCGCAGCTCGACGGTTCGGACATCGTCTACGTCGCGCGGGTCGCGGTGCCCAAGCTCGTCGCGTTCTCGGTCTCGATCGGCACCCGCTTTCCCGCCGTCGCGACATCGCTCGGCAAGGTGCTGCTCGCCGCGCTCACCGCAGACGAGCTCGACGCCGTGCTCGCGACGGAATCCCGGTCGGTGGCCCGCGCAGTGTGGTCGCCCGACCGGGCGGAGATCGACGAGACGCTGCGGGAGGTGCGCGAGCGCGGCTGGGCGATGACCGACCAGCAGCTCGCCCCGTCGATCCGCTCGGTCGCCGCCCCCGTGCGCGGCGCGGACGGCACCGTGGTGGCCGCGGTCAACGTCAACACCCACGCGTTCGAAACCAGCCTCGAGACACTCGTCGACGAGTACCTGCCCCAGCTGCTGCGCACCGCGACCGATATCGGCGAGGATTGGGCGCGCTGGGACTCCCTGCCCACGAAGGCGATCCGACCATGACCGACGTGCTCATCATCATCGCCAGCACCCGCAGCGTGCGCGTCGGCGGGGCCGTGGGGCGGTGGGTCGAGGCGCGGGTCGCCGCCTCCGCGGGGCTCGAGGCGCGCATCGTCGACCTGCGGGAGCTCGACCTGCCGATGATGGACGAGCCGAAGCATCCACGACTCAAGGACTACACCAGGCAGACCACGTGGCAATGGAGTGCGACGGTGGAGGCGGCCGACGCCATCGTGCTCGTGATGCCCGAGTACAACCACAGCTTCACCGCACCGCTCAAGAACGCGATCGACTACCTGCACGGCGAGTGGGCCGGCAAGCCCATCGGCATGGTCAGCTACGGCGGCATCTCGGCGGGCAGCCGCGCCGTCGTCGCGCTGCAGCCGGTGCTGGTGAACCTCGGGGCCCGCCTGCTTCCGGCGAACGTCGAGCTCGCCTGGGTCGCGGAGAGCATCGTCGACGGCGAGTTCGTGGCGACTGACCGGCAGGACCGTGCCATCGCCGCGATGCTGGCCGCCTTGGCCGCGCTCGCCGGGTAGTGCTGCCGGGTGGTGCTTTTCGGGTAGTGCTGTCGGTTATTCCGGCAGGGTGCGGCGGAGCTCCTCGAGTTCCTCGCGCTCGGCGATGAAGTACTCGATGACCTTGCCCTCGTCGAGCGCATCGATGGCACGGTCGATGTCGCGTTTCGCCGCCTCGACGTCGCCCGCCACGAAGTAGGCGGTCGCCCGGTAGCGCAGCGCCCTGGCCACCCTGGTCGGCGTTCCGAAGGTCTCCGCGACCTCGACGGCGACGCTCGCGGCGTCGATGGCCTCGGCGTACCGCCCGAGCGCGACATAGCTCGACGAGAGGTCCTGGTTCGCCGACAGCCTCGTGATCATCTGCGCGAGCGTCGGCGTGCCATCGGTGGTCAACTTCGCGTGGTCGAGCACCCGCCGTAGCTCGCGGACCGCGAGCGAATGATCGCCGTGCAGGTTGAGCAGGATGCTGATGCTGACCCTGATCTGCGCGAGGCCGACATCGTCGCGGGCGAGCTGGAACTGCGCCATCGACTCGCGACCGGCCGCGATGCTCTCTTCGAAGTCGACCGTGCGCAGCACCCAGCACAGGTAGAAGAACGCCCACCCGCGTTGCTGGTGGTCGCCCGACTCCTCGGCGGCCGCCACCGCGAGTCGAGCAGCCGCGAGCGCCTCGACGTGGTCCTTGGTCTCGATCAGGTGCGCCCACACCGTGTACCCCAGGTGCATGGCTTCGAGCCTCTTGTCGCCGAGTGCCCCCGCCGACTCGGCCGCGAGGGTGAACAGCTCGAGCCAGTGGCCCCACTCCATCCACAACTCCGAGAACCAGTGCAGCGCATCGGCGACGTCGACGACCACGCCGTGCTCCCCCACCGCTGCGGCCTCGCGCATCGCCGGCCACCAGTGGTTCTCCTCGATGCGGATCCATGCCGCCGCGGTCTCGGCGTCGGGGAATCCCGTACCCGAACTGCCCGGGGCGTCTGGCGTGCGCCCCGGTTCGTACCAGGCCCCCGCCCTCTCGAGTGCGGCGAGCAGCCAGGCGCGCAGGCGGGCGCGCCGCTCGAGTGACGTCGCCGGTCCGTCGACCGCGTCGCGCCGGGTGACGGCGAACAGCCGCACCAGGTCGTGCATGCGAAACCTGTTGCCGCCACGCGCCTCGATCAGGCCGAGGTCGGTGAGTTCGTCGAGCCTCGACTCGACGTCGAGCACGTCGTGGTCCACGGTCGCCGCGGCGATCCTGGCGTCGAAGGTGGGCCCGTCGATCACCGTGATGGCGCGGAACAGCTCGGCGGTGCGGGGTTCGAGGTCGTCGTACGACAGCGCGAACGCGGCCTCCACGGCCAGGTCGCCCGCCACCAGCAGCCGCAGCCGGTTCTCGCTCGATCTCAGGCGCGCGATGAAGTCCGCCGTCTGCAGGGCGGGCTGGCTGGCGATGCGGTTGCCCGCGATCCTCATGGCCAGCGGAACGTGGTCGGAGAGCTGGGCGAGCTCGCGGAGGTCACCGGCGGCGCGCTGGTTCTCGGGGATCAGCTTGGCGAGCAGTTGCACGCTCTCTTCGTCGCTGAGGGGGCCGAGGGTCACCCTGCGTACCGCCTCGAGGCCGGCGAGGCTGCGGCGTGAGGTGACGAGGGTCTTGTTCTCGCACTCCCTGGTGAGCACGGGCCGCACCTGGGATTCGTGCGCGGCGTTATCGAGCAGCACCGCGGCGGGGCTGGCCGTCGAGACGGAGAGCCACAGCATCACGGCCTCGTCGAGGCTGCTTGGCACCCGGTCACCGATGCCCGGCACCTGCCGCAGCAGCGCCCGCAGCACCTGCAGCGGCGTGAGCGGAAGGGGTCCGAAGCCCCCGAGGTCGACGAACAGGATCTGCTGCTCGTCGGCGCGAACCCGGCTGAGGGCCTCGAGGGCGCTGGTGGTCTTGCCGATGCCGGGAGGGCCGGTCACGACCACCGCGGCCGGGGGCGGCGTACTGCGCGCCGCGGTGAGCATGGCCGAGATCTCGGCGACCTCGCGTTCCCGCCCCGTGAAGTCCGCGACACGGTGCGGAGCGACGGCGGACGCCCGTTGCCCCTCGGCCGGCACCGCCCGCCGGGCCCGCGACTCGCGGAACAGCGCCTCCCGCTGCGGAGGAGGAAGGTCGAGCCCGGCGGCGATCGCCTCGAGCGTGCGACGGTGCGGAGCCTGGCTGACGCCCCGCTCGATATCGCTCAGGGAGCGCGCGCTGATGCCGGATTTCTCTGCCAATCCCTCGAGGGTGAGATCCGCCGCAAGTCGATGCGACCGTAACTGTTCCCCCAGAGAGTGGTGAGCGTTCACAAGTGGCAGTTCCTCGTTCCTGCACCGCGACTGCGTTGCGACACGCCCGCGGGGGGCCGTGAAGTAGGGCACGAGGTCATTCCCCGAGCGTCGCACGGGCCCAGAACGAAAGCAACCACGCCGCCGGGAATCACTGAGTAATTCGTATGGACCACCAGAACAGGAGTAGAACCATGCCATACATCACCACGTCCGACGGGACCGAGATCTACTACACGGCCCAGGGAAACGGCCAGCCCGTGCTGCTCAGCCACGGCTGGCCCCTCAGCTCGGACGCCTGGCAGGTCGAGGTGAAGCTACTGGCCGATGCCGGTTACCAGGCCATCGCCCACGACCGCCGCGGCCACGGCCGCTCGTCGAAGACCTACGCCGGCAACGACATGGACACCTACGCGCGGGACGTCGCCGAACTCGTGAACGCCCTCGACCTGCAGGACCTCGTCGTGATCGGCCACTCCACCGGCGGGGGCGAGGTCGTGCGGTACGCCGCACAGCACGCACAGGGTCGCGTCGCGAAGGTGATCACCGCGGGCGCCGTGCCGCCGATCATGGTGCAGTCGGAGGGCAACCCCGAGGGCACGCCTCTCAGCGCGTTCGACGACATCCGGGCCGGGGTGCTCGCGGATGCATCTCAGTTCTGGAAAGACCTCGCCTTTCCGTTCTACGGTGCGAACCGGGAGGGCGCGACGGTGTCGGAGGGCATGCGCGACGACTTCTGGCGGCAGGGCATGCTGGTCAACCTCGCTGCGGCCTACGACTGCATCGAGGCCTTCTCCGAGACGGACTTCACCGAGGACCTGAAGGCCCTCGACGTGCCCATCTTCATCGCGCAGGGCGACGACGACCAGATCGTGCCGATCGGCGCCGCCGCGCTCAAGTCGATCAAGCTCGTGAAGCACGGCACCCTCACGGTGTACCCCGGGGCGTCGCACGGCATCCACGGCGAGTACCAGAAGCAGCTCGACGCCGACATCCTCGCGTTCATCGCCGAGTAGACGGTCGCACCGGCCGCGGATATACGCGTGGCCGGCGTTCTCGTGATCCAGCGGCGCGGGCCGAACAACAATGCGCGAGCCGAGCCAGAGGGCGGGGGCCTGTACCCCTCGACCTGTACGAGGGACCTCCCTACACTGGGTCGCATCGGTCCCGTCCTGTCGCCCGGCCGTCCACCCCGGCGAACGCGTGCGACCGCGTCGAGGCGACGAGAGCGCCGATCGGAGTGCACGTCATGACCAGCGCGAACCAGACGCCCGCGGAGGCGGCATCCATCGCCCGCACCGTGCCGCCCGGCGGCTCGCGCACCTTCGCGCAGGTGCTGGTGAACACCGCCGTGGCGAACGTCACGACGAGCTACCTGTGGTTCGCCCTCACGTTCTGGGTGTACCTCGAGACGCGTTCGGTGCTCGCGACCGGCGTGATCGGCGGTGCGTACATGCTGCTGCTCGCGCTGTGCTCGATGGCGTTCGGCACGATCGTCGACCGGCACCGCAAGCACCACGTCATGATCTTCGCCGGGGCGTTCACGCTGGTGGCGTTCGCGATCGGGTACGGCGTGTACCTGGCGTTTCCCGAATCGACGCTGCTCGACATCGGCGGGCCGATGTTCTGGGTGTTCGGCGGGGTGATCCTGATCGGCGCGGTCGTCGAGAACATGCGCAACATCGCGCTGTCGACGACCGTCACGCTGCTCATTCCGGTGGAGCGGCACGCGAATGCCAACGGGCTGGTCGGCACGGTGCAGGGCCTCGCGTTCATGGTGACCAGCGTGTTCAGCGGGCTGTCGATCGGGTTGCTCGGCATGGGGTGGACGCTCGTCATCGCGATCGCGCTCTCGGCCGTCGCGCTCGTGCACCTGCTGTTCCTGCGCATCCCCGAGGAACGCCCCCGGCAGGACGGTGAGCGGCGACCGCTGGTCGACCTGCGCGGGAGCATCACCGCGGTGCGGGCGGCCACCGGGCTGTTCGCGCTGATCGTCTTCTCGACCTTTAACAACCTGATCGGCGGCGTCTACGTCGCGCTGATGGACCCGTACGGCCTCGAGCTGTTCGCGGTGGAGTGGTGGGGCATCGTGCTCGGCGTCACCTCGACCGGGTTCATCATCGGTGGCCTGCTGATCGCGAAGTTCGGCCTCGGCCGCAACCCGATCCGCACGATGCTGCTGATCGTCATCGCGATGGGCGTGCTCGGTGCGCTGTTCACGATTCGCGAGTGGTGGTGGCTGTACGCCGCCGGCATCTGGCTGTACATGGCGCTGATTCCCGCGGTGGAGGCCGCCGAGCAGACGGTCATCCAGAAGGTCGTGCCGTTCGAGACGCAGGGGAGGGTGTTCGGATTCGCCGCGGCGTTCGAGTCGGCGGCGGCGCCCATCACCGCGTTCCTCATCGCGCCGATCGCGGAGTTCGCGATCATTCCGTACATGAACTCGGATGCCGGCCGCTCGAGCCTCGGCTGGTTGCTGGGCGACGGGCAGGCTCGCGGCATCGCCCTCGTGTTCCTCGTCTCTGGCGTGGTCATGATGATCGCGGCGGCGTGCGCGTTCCTCACCCGGTCGTACCGGGTCATCTCGGCGCAGTACCTCGGGCGGGACGAGACGGACGAGGGTGGGGAGCGGGCCGAGGGTGCCGGGCAGGCCGACAGTGCGGAGCAGGCCGAGGGTGCGGAGCGGGCCGACGGTGCCGTCGACGCCGCGCCGGTCGAGCGGTCCGACGCCCCGGCCTGAGTGCTCGCGATTCCGTCGCCGAAGCGGCCGGCTTCGCGACCCGCGGCTACTCGCCCGCGGTGTGGCGCGCCCTGCGGTGCAGCGCGACGAGCACGAGGCCGAGCAGGAGCGCGGCGGCTCCCCCGCCCAGTAGCACCGGAGCGGCAACGGAGACGCCGGTCCAGGCAAGTCCGCTGTTGTTCGCGGCGTCGGTGCCGCCGGTGATCGCGGCGTCTGCCCACGCGGGTCCGGCTCCGTCGGCGAGAACCGGGGTGAGCTCGCCGACCGGGACGCCCGCGGTTCCGGTGGGGGCGGTCACGGCTGGCGTGCCCTCCGAACCGGTCTCCGCGTCGGGAGACGCCGTGCCGGGTGCATCCACCGGCGGGGTCGAGCCTTCCGAGCCGGTGCCAGCGCCATTGCCATTGCCGGAGCCGGTTCCCGCGCCCGGGGTCGATGTGCCGGGGCCCTCGACGGGTGCGGTCGCGCACTCGGCCACGTCGATCGGGTCGCTGGTGACGCTGCGCGGGGCGGCATCGTCGGTGACGGTCACCACGTAGCCGGTGCCGGGTTCGAGGTCGCCGAAGGTGAGGGTCGAGTCGGCCGCACTGCCCGAGACGGCCTGCACGCGGTCGCCGGGGGTGAGGCGGGCCTCGTAGCTGCGGCCGTCGACGAGTCCGGAGAGTTCGGCGACGATGGCCGGGGCGCTGCCCGGCGTGGCGCACGACGTGGCGGTGGCATCGAGGGCGATGGGTGCGGCGCAGCCGGGGATGAGCACCGAGGTGCGCGACGACAGTGCGTCGTCGGACTGGTCGGTCACCCGCACCTCGTAGCGCTCGCCCGCGGTGAGGCCGGAGAAGGTCTTCTGCACGACGGGGGCGGTGCGGAACTGGAAGTGGGTGACAACCTCGTCGTGGGCGAGCACCTCGACCAGGTAGGTCGTGCTGCGACGCAGTTCTGAGATTTCGAGGTTGAGGGTCATCTTGTCGACGCGCGTGTCGGAGACGCAGTTGGATCCCGAGGCGGTGATCTCGACGGGGGCACACGGGGTGGTCGGCCCGGTGTAGCTGGCGTCGTATCCCTCGCCGTCGGAGAAGTCGCGGCCCGCACTGTCAGCGCCGAACGAGTTGACCTCGACGGTGTACTCGTGTTCGAGTACGGGGTCGAAGCGGTAGACGCCGGTGAAGCTGCCCGTGAAGCTGCGCCAGCCGTCGTCGGTGCCTTCGGTCTGCACCTCGCCGTCGATGGTCACGCGCACCTCGCCCTTGGCGGCGAATCCCTTGGGCTTGACGGAGAGGGTCGAGCAGGTGGCGTCGACGCCGGGGGTCTCGGCCTGCGCGGCGTGGGCCGGCGCGAGGCCGACGGCGAACGCGACGGCGAGCGACGCGGCGACCGTGAGGAGGAGCAGGGGACGGCAGCGGGTAAGCCTGTTCATGGTGGATCCAAGGTGGGTGGGGATGGATAAGGGCGGTGGGCCAGCAGTTCGGGCTGCTGGCCCACCGGAGGGGAACCGCATCCGCCGGGGTGGGCGGGTGCGGCGGGCTGCTGCTAGCGGCCGGTCGGGTTCCAGCCGTCGGCGCCCGCCAGGTATTTCGCGGCGGTGAAGGTACCCGCGTCGGCGTCGGTGAGCTGCGGACGCTTCGTGGCGTCGGTGACGACCGCGCCGGCACCGGTGTTGCGGTACTCGAAGAACCGACCCGCGGTCCACGGGGTGACGGCGTCCCAGTCCTTCCACGGCTGCGCGGTGTTGATCGCACCCCCGAGGTCGGTGCCCCGCACGACGACCTGCGCCTTGCCCGTGGTCGAGTACGGCCGACCGAGGAAGATCGAGCCTGCCGCGCCATCGGTGACGATCGAGCTGTCGGTGATGAGGAACCCATAGGCGGAGCCAGCCGCGATGGAGGAGTCGGTGAGCGACGCCCCCGGACGGTCGAGCACGTGGATCGTGCTGCGGTCGACGACGGTGACGGCACGGCCCAGGATCAGGTCGGCTCCGCCCTCGATGTACGACCCGGTCACGTACACGCGGCTGTAGGTGGTGGTGTTGGCCGTGGAGACGAGCAGGGTCTGCTTGTCACCGAGCAGTCGCACGGTGTCGAGCACGATCTTGTCGCCCGACTTGACCTGCACCGCGGTGGCCTGTGCACCGACCGCGGTCGCGACGCTCTGCAGCGTGACGGCACGCACGGTCCACTGCGGGGCCGAGATGGTGAGCGTCGCGACTGCACCACCGGGGGCGGTGATCACGACGTCGGCGGGGTTGCCGGTCGCACCGACGATGCTCACGCCGTATCGGTTACCCGAGAGGAATGCGCCAGAGTAGGTTCCGGGCTTCACCAGGATGGTGCGGCCCCCCGTTGTCGTGTAGTCGGCGTTGTTCGCGAGCGAACCCGTCGCCGGGTCGGTCGCACCCAGCACAGCCTGCAGGCTGGTCGCGTCGCCGCTTCCATCCGCGGCCACGACGATGTCCACCGTGATTGCGGTCGCGGTGGCGCCGGCCGACGCCGCCGAGGCGTTCGCCGACGCATCCATCGCCATCACCGAGTAGGTGTAGGTGCTGCCGACCGCCACCGTGGTGTCCGTGTAGCTGGTCGCTGCCGGGCCGACGGAGCCGACGACGGTTGCGACGCCGTCACCGGTCGACCGCAGCACGTCGTAGCGGGTCACGTCGGTGTCGGGCACGGCCGCCCAGCGGACCGCGATCGATCCGCGGCCGAGCTCGGTCGACACTTTCGCTGGCACGGCGGGAGCGACGGCGTCGCCCTCCTTGGGGGTGGTGGATGCCACGGCCGAGGCCGCGGATTCGAGGCCGGTCTCGTCCACCGCGGTCACGCGGTAGGCGTAAGCGGTGTCGTTGACGAGTCCGGTCTCGGTGAACGTGGCACTCGTGAGGAGCACGGTGTTCAGCTTGACGTCGTCGCGGTACACGTTGTAGCCGGCGAGGTCGCCGTCGGTGTTCGCGGTCCAAGACAGGATGACCTTGCTGTCGGCCGGGGTGGCGACCACTCCGGTCGGAACCGCCGGCGGGGCGGTGTCGACGGGCTTCACCTGCGCCGTGGCGGGGGTGGACGCGTTGCCCACTCCGTCGACGGCGACGACCGCGTAGTAGTACGTGGTGCGGTTGGTGAGCCCGGTGTCGGCGAAGGCGGGCGAGGTTCCAGCCGTGCCGACCAGGTTCGACGCCGTGGTGGCCACCGGTGAGGTGGTCGACCGGTAGATCCGGTAGCCCGTGGTGTCGGAGCTGGTCGATGCCGTCCAGGCCAGCGATGCGGATGCGTCTCCCGCCGTAGCGACGAGGTCGGCCGGGGCAGCGGGTGCCGCGACATCCGACGGGGTGGCGGGGTTCGCCACGGCCGGGTACCAGGTCGCTGCGCCGAGCCACTGCGAGACGGTCACCGAGACGGAGTCCGCGGGGGCCAGCTGCGGCCGGTTCGCGCCTGTGCCGGCACCATCGCCGCTGTTGCCGAATTCGGCGAAGCGTCCGAGGGTCCACGGTTCGCTCGACGGACCGGTACCCCAGGGCTGTGTGGTCTTGATGCCCGCGTCGAGCACGGTGTCGCGCACGACGGCCTGGCCGACCGACCGTGGCGTGAAAGTGTCAGCCCATGCCCGGTATGGACGGCCGAGCTGCACGTTCGTCGATCCCGGCGTCTCGATGCGGCTGTTGATGACGAGGAATCCCTTGCCGGTCTCAGCGGTGCTCGGGGTCAGCACGGTTCCGTTGGTGCGGATGCGCAGCGTCGAGTCGTTGATGACCAGGCTCGCGCGACCGAGCACGGTGTCGTTGCCACCGGTAATAGTCGAGCCCGTGATCATCTGGCGCGCCGACACGGTGTAGGTCGAGGTGTCGGCGAAGATCGCCCGGCCTGCCGCACTCGTGATGGCGGTGTTCGCGAGCAGCACCTTGTCGCCGGTCATCGATACCGCGGGCGCGTTGCCCGCGGCGGTGGTGTTGACGATGCTGATGTTTCGCACGGTCACCGACGACCCGCTGATGACGAGGGTGCCCGTCGTCGCGGCGTTGGTGAGCACGGTGTCGGCGGCGGTTGGTCCCGAGCCGACGATCGTGATGCTCGACTTGGCCACGGTGGTCGCCCCGGTGTAGGTGCCTGGTTCGACGCTGATGACCCATTCTGAGGTGCCGGATGCCGCGTCCACCGCAGACTGCAGGGTGGGGTAGGTTCCGCTGCCATCGGCCCTGACCGTCGCGTCGATCTTCAGCGCGGGGCTCGCGGTGACGGGTGCCGACGGCGCGGACTCGTTGCCGGCGCGATCGACGGCCGTCACGGTGAACACGTACGGGGTGCCGTTCGTGAGCCCGGTGCTGGTGTACGACGAGGTGAGGGTGCTGTCGATGAGTTGTCCGTCGCGGTAGACGTTGTATTCCGTGACGTCGGACTCGGTGTTCTCGTCCCAGTCGAGCGCGACCTGGCCGGCACCTGCACCGGCGGTGACGGCGGCGGGCGTCGCGGGTGCGGTGTCTGCCTTGGCGTCGGCGATGGGGTTCCAGCCGTCGGTTCCGCCGAGGTAGTCGGCCGGCGTCTGGGTGAGGGCTGCCTCGTCGGTGAGCTGCGGGCGGTTCGCGTTGACGGTCGCTGCCGGTCCGGTGTTCTTGTATTCGACGAAGCGGCCGTCGGTCCAGACGTTCGGGGAGAAGTCGGTCCAGGGCTGGGCCGTGGCGATGCCGCCGCTCATCCAGGTGTTGCGGATGACGGTCTGGCCGCGCGAGATGTCGGCCTGGGTGCCGTCGTTCCACGAGCGCCACGGGCGACCGAGCGACATGCTCGGCGAGTCGTTGTCGCTGGTGATGCGGCTGTCGACGACCAGGTAGCCACGGCTCTTGCTCGCCGTGCTCGGCGCGAAGATGGTGCCGCCGTTGTGGGCGGTGGCGTGCAGGGTCACCCGGTCGAAGACTGCGGAGGCGCGGCCGAAGATGAAGTCGACGTTGCCCTGGATGTAGCTGTCGACGTAGTACTGGCGCGGGTACCCGGAGCCGGTCGCGGTGATGTTTCCGCTCGCGTCGGCGTTGAGGGTGTCCTGGGTTCCGAGCAGTCGCACGTTGCGGTAGACCTGGCGGTCACCGAGCGCGCGGAGGGCGACGGCCTGCGTGTTGTTGCTGCCGATCTCCGGGTGGTCGGCCTTGGCGAAGGTGTTCGCGATCGTGAGGTCGCGCACCTCGATACCCGATCCGCTGAGCGTCGCGGTGGCGCTGCCGGCGGTTCCGCAGGTCGCGGCGACGACGGCGGGGCAGGTGTCCGTGGCCTTTGGGGTGCCGTTGGCGTTGTCGAAGGTGATGACGACGTCGCGTGCGTTGCCGGTGGTGCCGGAGATGACGATGTTCGCCTTGGCGGACGACACCACCTCGCGGTACTCGCCTGGCTTCACCAGGATCACCTTGGGTGCAGCCGACGTGCCGGCGGGGATGGCCGCGAGGGCCGCCTGCACGGTCGTGTAGTCACCCGACCCGTCGGCGGCGACGGTGAGGTCGGCGACGAGGGGCTTGATGATCGGGGCGCCGTCGACCTGGGCGGATGCGGCGGATGCCTGTCCGGCCCGGTCTACCGCGACGACGAGGTAGTGGTAGGTCGTGCCGTTGCTGAGCGCCTTGTCGAGGTAGACCGGCTTGCTCACTTCGGCGACCAGGTGGCGGGCGTCGGTCGTGACGGCGTCGGTTCCGGCCGAGCGGTACACGCGGTAGGTGACGACGTCGTTCTCGACTCCGTCGTTCCACGAGAGCCCGACCTGCTTGTCGCTGGCCGATGCGCTGAGTCCGGTGACGGCGCCGGGGGCGACGTCAGCGGTTGCGGTGGCCACGGGGTTCCAGCCGTCGGTTCCAGCGAGGTAGGTCGCGGAGGTGTACTCCGTGGCCTGGTCGGCGGTGAGCTGGGCGCGGTTCGCTCCCGTGCTCGCACCGGGGCCGGAGTTGGAGTATTCGGCGAAGCGGGCGCTCTGCCACGTGGTGGTGGTGCCGCTGTTGACCATGTCGGTCCACGCGGTCGCGCTGACCACGGGGCCGAGCCAGGTGTTGCGCACGACGACCTGGGCGATCGCGTTCACGTCGGCGATGGAGGTGCCGTCGGCCTGGCGTTGGCCGGGCTGCCACGGGCGTCCGAGGTTCTGCGAACCGTCGGGAGCTGTTCCGATGATGCGGCTGTTCGTGATCAGGATGCCGTACTTCTGGCCGATGTCGGTGCTCGCCGCGGTCACTGCGCCGTTGGGCGAGGTTCCGTGGTCGAGCGCCTTGAGGGTGCTGTTGTCGATGACGACCGTGCCGCGTCCGAAGATGAAGTCGACGTCGCCCTCGATGTAGCTGTTGTGGAAGTACGAGCGCGCGGCGGTGGCCGTGTTCGCGCTGTTGGCGTACAGGGTGTCCTGGTTGCCGAGCAGGCGCACGTTCTCGTAGACGAGGCGGTCACCCGTGGTGCGGAGGGCGACGGCCTGGCCGTTGGCGTAGGTGCCTTCGACGTAGTCGTTCTCCACCGTGAGGTTTCGCAGCTGCACGTTCGACGCCGTGATCACGAGAGTCGCGCTGCCCGAGGTGCCGTAGGTGTCTGCGACGCCGTCGGTGGTGGTGCCGGTGGGCGTTCCCGCGGCCCGGTTGCCGGTGATGACGACATCGGATGCCGCCCCCGTCGCTCCGACGATGACGGTGTACGCCTTCGCGATGGTCGTGTACTCCGCGTACCGGCCGGCGGCGAGGGAGATGACCGTGGGGTTGGTGGCGGTGCCAGCCGGTGCGGCGAGCAGCGCGGAGGAGAGGGTGGAGAACACGGTCGTGCCGTTCGGGGTTGCCGCGGCATCCACCACGATGTCGACGACGATGGGGGCGGCTTCGACGGTGACCGAGACGGCTCCGCTGGGTGCTGAGGAGGCACCGGTGCGGGAGTCGGCCGTGATGACGTAGCGGTACTGCGCGCCGTTGGTGACGGTGGTGTCGCTGTAGGTGGGCGAGTCGATCGACGCGAGCTTGGCGAACGCTCCCTCGGCGTCGGCGCGGTAGACGGTCCAGCCGGTGACGCTGGCCGCGGTGTCGTCGTTCCAGGTGAGGTGCACGACGCTCGAGTCGGCAGCGGCGGTCACTCCGGCGGGGGTGGCCGGCAGGGCGGCGCTGACCGGGACGATCGGGTTCCAGCCGTCCTTGCCCGCGAGGTACTTCTCGGACGTCGCGTTCGCGGCGTCCTTCGCGCTCAGCTGGGGGCGGTTCTCGTTGACAGTCGCGCCGGGGCCGAAGTTGCCGAACTCGGAGAAGCGCGCGTCCTTCCAGGAGAAGGGCACCTTGACGCCGGAGCTGTTGGTCGACGACATGTCGTCCCACGGGGCGGCGCTGTCGAGGGCCGAGGGCAGCCAGGTGTTCTTGACGACGACGGATCCGAGGGCGGACGGGTCGGCGCTCGGGTGCCACGGGCGACCGAGGTTGATGGTGCCGGCTGCGGCGTCGCTGGTGATCTTGCTGTCGGTGATCAGAAAGCCGTACTTGCTTCCGGTGTCGGTGCTGGCTGCGGTGAGGAAGCCGTTGTTGCTCTTGCCGCGGTCGAGCGAGCGGAAGGTCACGCGGTCGAAGACGGCGGTGGCCGCACCGAACACGTAGTCGACGTCGCCCTCGATGTAGCTGTTGACGTAGTACTGGCGAATGCGCGTGGTCGGCTTCGGGGTGTCGGCGAGGAGGGTGTCCTGGTTACCGATCAGGCGCACGGTGTCGGCGATGAAGCGGTCTCCCTCGACGCGCAGCGCGACGGCCTGGGCACTGGTGATCTGGGGGTTCGCGGCCTCGTCGAAGGCGTTCACGACGGTGAGGTTGTTCAGGGTCACGTCGGAACCGGTGACGAACACCACGGCGCTGCCGGCGGTGCCGAGGGTCTCTTCCGGCTCGTCGGGGTCGGATGATCCGGACGCCTGCGCGGCCGAGATGACGACCTGCGACGGGTCGGAGCCCAGCCCGTGCAGCATCACGTTGGACTGGTCGACACGGAACGACTCGTTGTAGGTGCCGGGGTCGATGTCGATCCGGTAGTTCTTGAGCGCGTTCTTCGGGATGGTCGCGAGTGCGCCCTGGATGGTGGGGAACTGCTTGTCGGCCCCGACGGTGAGCACCGTGTAGTCGACGGCGATCGGGGTGGGGGCGGTGAGCGACGTTCCAGAGACGGTGCTCGACGCCTTCGAGACGTTGCCGACCCTGTCTTGCGCGGTGACCCGGTAGTAGACGGTGACGCCCTTGGGGGCACTGGTGTCGGTGAACCTCGGCAGGGTGCCCGCGGCTTCGGCGGTGACGGTGGCGAGGAGCACGTAGGTGCCGGAGCTCGTGGTGCTGCGCGAAATGCTGTAGCCCGCGACATCCGTGTCCCTGGGGGTCGCCCAGGCGAGGTCGAGGCCCGACGCCGGGTTCTGCTTGACGGTGAAGCTCGACGGGGCGGCGGGGGCGACGTTGCGGTTGTTGGCGGTGATGGCGACGTAGCTCGAGACGTTGCCCGAGGTATCGACGGCGCGCACCCGGTAGTAGGTGGTGGTGCCCTCGGTGGCGGCGGCGTCGGTGAAGGTCGGCGTGGTGAGCGCGGTGACGCCGGCGGCGGGGAGGTACTGCTGGTAGGTGTCGTTGCCGTCGCGACGGTAGACGATGTAACCGGCGAGGTCGGCTTCGGTGTTGGCCTTCCACGAGATCTTCATTCCGGCGGTACCGGCGAGCACGACGGAGGTGGGGCTGGTCGGCGTCTTCGGGGCGGTCGTGTCGGCGGGCAGGGCGACCGAGGTGGCCGCGGCTGGGGATGTGCCGACGGCGTTGACCGCGACGACCGAGTACCAAGCCGTCGCGCCAGCGGGGGGCGCGTCGGTGTAGGAGGTGCCGGTGAGGGTCGAGGTGTTGACGCGCACGAAGGGTCCAGTGGCGCTGGTGGCGCGCGAGACGACGTAGCTGGTCGCGCCCGCGCTGCTGCCCCAGCTGAGGGCGACGGCGGAGCCGGAGGTGACCTTGGCCGTGAGGGACGTCGGGGCTGCCGGCGCGGCGGGTGCGCCCGCGGGGCGGGTCGCCGAGGTGGAGGAGGTCGAGGAGACATTGCCGGTGAGGTCGACGGCGATCACCCGGTAGTACGACTTGGTGCCGCTGGGGGCCTGCGTGTCGATGAACGACGAGCTGGTGATGGGGGCGCCGCTGAGGGCACTGTAGGTTCCGCTCGACGACGTGGAGCGTGACACCGTGTACCCCTTGAGGTCCGGTTCGTCATTGTCTCCCCAGTCGAGGGCGATGCCGGTAGCCGACACCGACGTCTTGACGCTGGCCGGGGCATCCGGCTTCGTGGTGTCCTTCGCGGTGATGGTCTTGACGCTCGACGGCTTCGACTCATTGCCCGTCTTGTCGTAGGCGGTGATCGCGTAGTAGCCGGTGGAGCCGGCCGCGATCGTCGCGTCGGTCGCCTTGAGCGTCGTCGTGGTGCCGACGAGGGTGGCGGTCGACGGGGTGACGGTCTTGCTGGTGCTGCGGTAGACGCGGTAGCCGGCGAGGTCGGATGCCGAGACCTTGCCCCAGGTGACGACCGATCCGACGCCGCCGAAGTAGCTGGCCGAGACGCTTCCCGGGGTGGACGGTGCGCTGGTGTCGGCGGCGAACGCCGTCTGCGCGGGCAGCACGGTGCCGGCCAGCACGGCGGCGACGACGGCGATCGCGGGCAGGCGCAGACGCGACTTGGACGGGGTATCAGCGGACTGCGCGGGCGCTGGCGTGCTGGTAGACGAACGGGAGGCGAACGGGTGTGCGAGAAAACGGCGCGACATAGCGGATGCTGGCCTTCGGGTAAGGCACGACTGCCCGTCGGGGAACCATCGCGTGGGGGCGCGAGAAAACGGTTCGGCTCGGGGGAGCGCGAAAGAGAATCGGGTAAGTGGCTGGCCTGGGTAAGACTGAGCCGGATTTAGTTATACACCCGGAGACGCAGGTTGCAAGACCACGCGCAGGTGAACATTGGGAACTCGTGGTGACTACCCGCCGCGCGGCGTGCGGCCGCGCGCGAAATCCCCGGAATTCCGGGGCTCACGGGGCGTCGGGCGCGGTGGCCCCCCGATCGGGTGACCCCCCTTTTGGGGGCGCCCGGAGGCCCAGACGTAGCCACCGGCGACCACGACGGCTCCCCCGGCACCGAGCACCCACCACGGAAACCCGGGAACGTCGGGCGTGTCTCCCGCGGCGTCGAGTTCGGCCTGCGGGGTGGGAACGAGTCGTTCTCCGGTCACCAGGATGCGGTGGCTGTTGATACCGAGGGGCGTGCAGGTGACCAGGGTCAGTAGGTCGCACCCCGGCTGGATGAGCAGGCTCTCGGTGTCTTCGGGCTCGACGACGAGCTTCTCGATGACCCGGTAGGTGAGCACCTGGCCGAACACCTCGATGGTGAAGGTGTCTCCGACCCGCACCCGTTCGAGGTCGGTGAACAGCTCCGACGTGGCGAGGCCCCGGTGCCCCGTGAGCACCGAGTGGGTGGATGGCCCTCCCACCGGCAGGGCGGTGCCCTCGAGGTGGCCGACACCGTGCTCGAGCACGGTCTCGCTCGTGCCGTGGTAGATCGGCAGGTCGACGTCGATCGAGGGGATCTTGACCCGGGCCATCAGGCCCTCGGTGTCGCCGCGCAGCATCGAACGGTACTCGCCGTCGTCTGCGCCACCCGGGTCGTTGGCGAGCGGTAGTCGCTCGTTCGCGGCGACGGCCGCGCCGCCTCCGCCGAGGTTCTGGTTGTAGTCGTATGCTTCGGCGACCCGCTCGCGCAGGGTCTCGGCGCCGAGGTCGGTGATGCCCTGCGTGAGGCTGTCGATAGCGCGGGATTGCTCGACCGCGCTGCCCCAGGCGGCTGCCGCCGGGTACAGCAGCAGGCCGGCCCCGGCCAGGCTCACCATCGCGATCGCGAGGGGTACAAGGGGCAGCCGCCACCGGGTGCGGCGGCGCAGCTCCCTCCTGCGCTGGGCGAAGAAACAAGAAAACGGGTCTACTTACGTATCGAAACGTGTGCCAGACACAAAAAGGAGGCGACACGAATGTCACCAAGACTGCGGAGGCCCCAAACTCCGAGGAGTCGGCGCGCATAGGAGCGCACGAACATTGCGATGGCAAATTAGGAATGCTCGTGATGCAAGAGCGATACGCGAGCGTGACGCAAATCGCATCCCGCCGGGATGTGCGCTGAACTACGCATGAATTCTTGGTTCATGCTCACCCGTGGAGCAATCCAGGGGTGAGCATCGGGGTACACCCCGATCAGGAGTCCCCCCGGTCGTGTCTATCGGTTCTCTTGGCCAGGACGACCGGGATTGGGTACGGGACCATGCCGGTGCCGCGGGCGCCGTGCGGGGCACCGCACGGTGTACAGTGCCCCTTTCGGGGGGTTAAAGGGGACCGCGTCGTGGGCATCATCGGGTCTACGGTGGGAGGTGCGGGGCATGCGAAGGGGAATGTCGCGGCTTCCGCGTCGCACACGGGGAGAAGCATCGCATGGGGAGATTTTCACGGGGGAACGCACGCTCTGCGCCACCTGCGGACACGACCGAGTTGGCCGCGCTTCTCGAGGTGCTCGCCGCCGTCAAGGCCGGTGATTTCTCGGTACGCGCACCGCTCGATTGGACGGGACTGGGCGGCAAGGTCGCCGACAGCCTCAACGATGTGATCATCGCCAACCAGTCATTCAGCGAGGAACTGGGCCGCGTCACCGAGGTCGTGGGACGACAGGGCCGGCTCTCCCAGCGAGTGTCGTCCGGCAGCTGGGCGAGGGGCTGGTCAGGGAGCGCAGACTCCGTCAACGGCTTGATCGACGCCCTGGTGCAGCCCACGAGCGAGATGCAACGCGTGATCGGCGCTGTTGCGGGCGGCGACCTGAGCAAGAAGGTCACCGCCGAGGTCGACGGCGAGATGCTGGAACTCAAGAACACCATCAATGGCATGGTCGACCAGCTCAACGGTTTCATCTCCGAAGTGACCCGCGTCGCTCGCGAGGTCGGCACGGAGGGAAAGCTCGGTCAGGCCGCCGCCGTCACGATCGAGGTCGGCGGTGTCTGGAAAGACCTCACCGACAACGTCAACCTCATGGCCGGCAACCTCACCGGCCAGGTGCGCAACATCGCCGAGGTCACGACGGCCGTCGCGAATGGCGACCTGAGCAAGAAGATATCGATCGACGTCAAGGGCGAATTCCTCGAGCTGAAGAATACCGTCAACGCCATGGTCGACCAGCTCAACGCGTTCGCGAGCGAGGTGACCCGGGTTGCCCGCGAGGTGGGAGTCGAGGGCAAGCTGGGAGGCCAGGCCCAGTCGACGGAGATCGGCGGCGTATGGAAGGACCTCACCGACAACGTCAACCAGTTGGCGGCGAACCTCACCAACCAGGTGCGGGCCATCGCCGAGGTGGCCACCGCGGTCACGGAAGGGGACCTCACCCGGCAGGTGAGCGTCGAAGCGAGCGGGGAGGTCGCAGTACTGAAGGACAAGCTCAACGAGATGATCCGCAACCTCCGGGAGACCACGCGCCAGAACATCGAACAGGACTGGCTGAAGACCAATCTGGAACGCTTCACCCGCATGCTGCAGGGGCAACGAGACCTTGAGGCCGTCTCGAACATGATCCTCTCCGAACTCGCACCGCTGGTGTCCGCACAGCACGCGGTGTTCTACGTCATCTCCGATTCGACCGAGGGGCACGACGTCACGCTCCGCCTGCAGGCGGGATACGGATTCAGGGAACGCAAACACCTGTCGACGACGTACCGGGTGGGAGAGGGCCTGATCGGCCAGTGCGCTCGGGAGAAGAAACGCATCCTGCTCATCGAGGTCCCCGACGACTACGTGCGGATCAACTCCGGGCTCGGGTCGGCGTCTCCCCTGAGCATCGTGGTCGTGCCCGTGCTCTTCGAGGGCTCGGTCCGTGCCGTCTTCGAGTTGGCGTCCTTCTCGCCGTTCAGCCCCACCCACATGGAATTCCTCGACCAGTTGACCGAGAGCATCGGCCTCGTTCTGAACACAATCGAGGCGGACACCCGAACCGGCGACCTGCTCAGGCAATCGCAGTCCCTCGCCGAAGAATTACGGGAATCCAACGCTGACCTGGGTCGGCAAGCTGCCCTGCTGGCCACGCGCAACACCGAGGCGGAGCAGAAGAATCGCGAAGCGCAGGAATCGGCCCGACTGCTCGAGGAGAAGGCCGGCCAATTGGCGGCCTCCTCCCGGTACAAGTCGGAATTCATCGCGAACATGTCCCACGAGCTGCGGACCCCGCTGAACAGCCTCCTGATCCTGGCCGAGATGTTGGAAAGCAACCCCGAGGCGAATATGACGGCGTCGCAGGTCGAATACGCCAGCGTGATCCGATCGTCGGGCAACGACCTCCTCACGCTCCTGAACGACATCCTCGACCTCGCGAAGGTCGAGTCGGGCACCGTCTCCGTCGAGCTGACGGCGTCGGCCATCGGCCCGGTCTGCAGCGCCCTCCAACGGGAGTTCGAGCCCGTTGCGAAGGCCAAGTCCCTCGACTACATGGTCACCATCGCCCCGGACTGCCCGGAGTGGCTCGTCACCGACGCGGACCGCCTCCGCCAGGTGTTGAAGAACCTCCTCGCCAACGCGTTCAAGTTCACCCCCAGCGGGCAGGTCTGGCTGACCGTGAGCCTCGCTGCAGAGGGCTGGAACAGGGAAATGGAGTCCCTCGCCTCGGCCGACACGGTTCTGGCGTTCTCCGTCGTCGACACCGGTATCGGCATCGAGGAGGATCATCAGGCGAGAATCTTCGAGGAGTTCGCCCAGGGTGACGGCACGACGGCGCGACTGTACGGCGGTACGGGGCTGGGTCTGTCGATCAGTCGCGAATACGTGCGCCTGCTCGGGGGCGAGATCACCGTCTCGAGCGAGCCCGGTATCGGCAGCACCTTCACCGTCTACCTCCCGGTCGACACCACGGCCGGCAGTGGCCACGCACCCCCCACCGCAACCGCCCAGCTCGTTCCCACTCCCCAGCACGGCTTCTCACCCGCGGCCGTCGCGGCCAGTACCCGAGCAGACGCCGAGCCGATCCACGCCGACACGCTGTTCACAGGCTCCGCATCGCACCACGACTCACTCACGGGCACCACGCTGCTCGTCGTCGACGACGATATGCGCAACATCTTCTCCATCACCGCTCTCCTCGAGAGATGCGGTGCCACCGTGCTTTTCGCAGAAAGCGGCTTCGCGGCGATCGACGTGCTCGGCAGGAACCCAGCCGTCAGCATCGTCATCATGGACATCATGATGCCGGTGATGGACGGCTACGAGACGATCCGAACCATCCGGCGTGACGACCGATACTCCGCATTGCCCATTCTCGCGATGACCGGAAAGGTCGTCGACGGCGAACGAGCACGGTGCATCGGCGCCGGCGCGAACGAGTATCTCCCCAAGCCCGTCAACTCCGCCGAGCTTCTCGCGGCCCTCGCCCCATGGCGCCGTTCCGCTCGGGTGGTGCCGTCGTGAACACCCGGGTCATGCAGGTAGACGTCCAGCCGTCCGTAAACGAACCGGAGAGTGCTCCGTTGGTTCACATCCTCATCGTCGACGACGACTCGAGCAAGCGGTTCGCCTTGAAGGCGGCGTTACAACCGCTCGGATACACCGTCGTGGAGGCCGACTCGGGATATGCCGCCCTGCGCTGCGCCATGACGCAGGATTTCGCGGTGATCCTGCTCGACGTGCGAATGCCGATCATGGACGGTTTCGAGACGGCCCAGTTGCTTCGGCAGCGCCGACAGTCGGAGCTCACGCCCGTCATCTTCATCACGGCCCACGACAGCGAGGCAATCGCCAATCTCACGGCCTACGACGCTGGCGCCGCCGACTTCATCTACAGTCCGGTGCCCCCGAGCCAGCTCCGGGCGAAAGTCCGGGTGTTCGCCAACCTCTACCTGCGCGCCGAAGCCCTGGCCCGACAGGCCAGGGAGATCAGGGAATCCGCCGACGAACTGACCCTGCTCACCGACTCCGCCCCCATCGGCATCTTTCGCACCGACCTCAACAATTGCTACACCTACGTGAACCCGCGGTGGACCGAGTTGACAGGAATTACCGCAGACCAGGCCGTCGGAAACCCGTGGGAGATCCTGCTCAGTCCGACCCAGGTCACCGCCCTCGTCGGCGCCAGGCCAGACGTCGGCCGGGTCGGCCCGCCGTTCTCGCACCGGTT
Organism: Marisediminicola senii; assembly: GCF_011057645.1. Classification (GTDB taxonomy): domain Bacteria; phylum Actinomycetota; class Actinomycetes; order Actinomycetales; family Microbacteriaceae; genus Marisediminicola; species Marisediminicola senii. The sequence continues at coordinate 26,943 of NZ_JAALGE010000019.1, forward strand.
CGAGATCACCCGCCACGAGACCATTCGCACCATGCTCCACGTCGCCAAGCCCGTCTTCGGCGGTGAAGGGACATCCTCCGGCTGGGTCGGAACACTGTCCGACGTCACCGACGAGATGCAGTGGCGGGCGGAGGCCACGGCCACTCGCGATGCCGCGGTGGCAGCGAACGAGATGCAGAGCAACTTCGCGGCATCCGCGTCACACGAACTGAGAACGCCCACGGCTTCGGTGCTCGGCTTCATCGAGGAGGTACTGGAGAACCCGGACCTCGCCGCCGAGGACCGGGAATACCTGAATATCGCCCACCGGAATGCGAAGCGGTTGAGCAAGCTCATCGACGACCTCCTCATCGTCGGCGAGGCAGACATCGGTGCCGCCATGATGCACACCGAATCCGTGCCCGTTCTCGCACTGGTCGAGTTCGTGGTGACGTCGTTCGCTGCAACGGCCCAGGCGACGCAGGTCGACATCGTCGTCGAAACGGATGCAGAAACGGATGCGCCAGCCGACACCCTCACCGTCGAAGCCGACCCGCTGCGCCTCGAACAGGCGCTCTCGAACCTCATCAGCAACGCGGTGAAGTTCAACAGGGACGGCGGGCAGGTGACGATCAGTATCGGCGGGTTCGGCGACACCGTGCGAATCGCAGTTCAGGACACCGGGATTGGCATCGAAGCGGCATCCATCGATCGCATCTTCGATCGCTTCTTTCGTACGGCTGGCGCCCTGAACGTCGGCGTCAAGGGCTCCGGTCTCGGCCTGGCCATAGCGCAGCGAATGGTGGAGGCGCAGAACGGAACGATGTCGGCGACCAGCGTGCTCGGCGAGGGTTCCACGTTCACGATCACCCTTCCGGCTATCCACCCGCGCGGCGACTGACCGTGGTCGGTGCCGCACACCCGCGCACCGTGCTCGTCGCAGACGACACGGCCGACCTGCTGACCCTGGTGACCCGGTGGTTGGTGAAGGCCGGCTATGACGTCATTGCGGCGTCCGATGGGCGGATGGCGCTCGACCTGATCCGGGAGCGTTCGCCCCAGGTCGTGGTCCTCGACATCGTCATGCCGAAGCTGAGTGGAGTCGACGTGCTCCACGAATTACGAGCCGATCCGAACTTGGCCGCGATTCCCGTGATCCTCATGAGCGCGGGTTTTCAGGGGGAGGTCGACGCAGCGGGCGTTCCCATCGGGGCAGACAGCTTCGTCGCCAAGCCCTTCGCAGCCGTAGAGCTGCGGGAGCGTCTCGAGCAGCAGTTCGCCAGAATCGAATCGCGTGCCCAGCCAGACCGCCGTGCCGAAGACGCCATCGAACAGCGAGAGGGCTAGCGTCGACGTACACCCTCGCCATTGGAGTTTCCATGCACATCGTCGTCACCGGGGGAAGCGGCCACATCGGCTCCTTCCTCATCCCGCGCCTCGTACGCGCCGGACACGAGGTCACCAACATCACCCGCGGCACCAGTACCGCCTACACGAGCGGCCCCGAATGGGAGCAGGTGCGGCAGGTCACCGCCGATCGGGAGCAAGAAGACACCGACGGCGTCTTCGGTGCGCGCGTTCGCGACCTAGCGCCCGACGCGGTGATCGACCTGGTGTGCTTCACCGTCGAGTCGGCCGCGGCGCTCGTTGAGAGCATCCGCGGTCACGTCGGGCACCTCGTCCACTGCGGTTCCGTCTGGCGCTACGGACCCACGCTCAAACTCCCGATCCGGGAGGGTGAGGGCACCCCGGCCATCGACGAGTACGGCACCCAGAAAGAAGCCATCGCCCAATACCTGAAGGCAGAGACAGCGCGGGGCGGCCTCGTTACGACGTCCCTGCATCCCGGCCACATCTCGGGCCCCGGCTGGCACCCCATCGGGCCGCTGGGCAACCTCGACCCCGCCGTGTGGCGCACCCTTTCCGAGGGTGGGGAGCTGCGCATGCCCGGCTCGGGCGCGGAGTCGATGCACCACGTCCACGCCGACGATGTCGCCCAGGCATTCGAACTCGCGACCCGGAATGTGGATGCCGCGGCGGGCGAGGACTTTCACATCGTCGCCCCCTCTGCGCTCACGGTTCGCGGCTACGCGCAGATCGCGTCGGGCTGGTTCGGCCAGGAGGCGACCCTGCAGAGTGTCGGCTGGGAGGAATTCCGACGGTCGACACCCACCGAGTTCGCGGACGCCAGTTGGGGGCACCTTCACCGGAGCCAATACTTCTCCATCGATAAGGCGCGCACGCTTCTGGGGTACGCGCCCCACTATGAACCGGAGGCCGTCATTCTCGAGTCCATTCGACACTTGATCGAGCGGGGAGAGCTCGGCGTGTCAGTACCACTCGCGGTCTAACGCAGGGGACCCGTTGCGGGGTCTGGTTGGCGAGTGACCCTCGACTCATCGTGGGAGCATGTTCGGGCACGGCGTTGCGCCAACGCCCCCCCCGGCGCAGAGGGGCGCGCCTGCTCGATGCGCAACGGGTTCATTACCCAGCACCGTGACCGCACAATGGGCACATGAGCGACGACGACGCAAAGACCCGAGAAGACTTCCGCGATGCGGTGAACATGACGCCCGCCGAGTTAAAGACGTGGCTCGAGACGGACGATTCGAGAGCGGTCGGGCAGAAGGACGGCGGGAGCGAGTCGGTCGGACACGAAAGCGGACGACACATCATCCGAATCCTCGAGAAGAACAAATCGAACCTCACGTCTGACGACTACGCGCACATGCGCAAGGTGGTCGGATATGTGCACCGACACCGGGCCCAGCGACCGGAGCACGACGTCGAGCACTCACGGTGGCGGTACTCCCTGATGAACTGGGGCCACGACCCGCAGAAATAGACGGCGTGGTGGTTCGGGCGAGCTAGCAGACGGAGCCGATGTGGCCCCTTTCCCCGTGGTCAGGTCAGGGTGCGGTGAATCGGGCGTCGACCGCCGCGGAGACCTCGATCTCCTCGGGGTGGAGGGAGATACCGGGGGCCGCTGCGGGTGCTGAGCGGAGCATCATCGACTGCTCGAAACCCGTCGCAGGTCGACCGGCATCCGTGAGCATCCCGGCGTCTGCCAGCGCTGTCACCCGCACGGCATCGATCCCGATGGTTCGGGCATACACGGTCGCCTTCGCCACGGCATCCTGCACGGCCCGCTGGCGCACATCGTCGAGGGTGGCCAGCCGGGTCGGCTCGGTGAGGGACCACGACACCCCCTCCACGGCGATACCCGGCATCGCCGCGACATCGTCGACGAAGCCATCGAGGAACACGAAGTCATCGATGACGACGGAGAACCGCATCGTGGCGTGGTGCACATGGTCCTGCTGCACTCCGTCTGGTGTCCACGGTCGCTCAGCCCAGACGCGCACCGATTCGTTGGCGGAGGAGACCAGCGGGCTGGGGTGGCGGTCGGTTGCCCTGACGATGGCCTGGATGAGCCGGTCAGCAGTGCTGGTCAACGCCGCGACCACGGCGTCCCGCACGGGCCCGTCGTGCTGGATCGTGAGGTCGACAGTCGCCAGTTCGGGTGCGAGCAACGCCATGTGCTCGCCTCGGACCGTGATCGTCGTGTGCGTCATGTCACTCCCGTCCTGGGTCAGCGCCGCCCGTGCCGATGTTTGCTCCCCGGATTCTGTCATGCGGTCGTCAGGGCCAGAAGGCAATGGTCAGCACCGCGATGGCCAGGGCGATGAGACCGACCGCTGCCGGCACGGATCGCCGGACGGTTCCGGTTGAGAATCGCGTCAATACCTTTCCCAGGCGCGCCCTGACTGTGTCGCCATGTGCCATCCCGAGGGCGAGAAGGACCAGGCACGGGATGCAGTACACGACGGCATACCCGGCGAGCACGAGCAAACCGACAGGCAGGTCCACGCTCGCGGCGATCATTCGTTCGATGGCGATGAAGTACGGAAATGCGTTCGGCAGGTCGGCCCCGGTGACCAGGATGCCGAGCGGGAACGCGGTCCACACCCCGAACCACGACGGCAGGTCGATGCCCTTCCGCTCGCGATCCTTCAGGCGGCGCACCCCGGCGACGGCCAGGGTGATCGCGGCGATCAGGAACACCGCGCGACGAAGCCAGACCAGCCCCTCGCCCACGGCGTTCGCGGCCGCGGAGGCGCCGACGAAGATGAGCAGCCCGAGCGCGAATACCGTGCTCATTGCGCCCAGCACGAACACCAGCGCCGATCCGACCGGCCTGTGCCGAACGGTGAGCAGGATCAGGGTGATGACGACAATGGTCGCCGGGTTGAGTGAATCCGCGAGCGCGAGACCCGCGATCACGGCGAGGAGGCCACCGTCAATCACGGGACGACCCGCGGTTCAGCCAGTGCACGACCGCGTCGATGTCGGGCGCGGGACTGTCGGCGGTGACGCCGTTCAGCAGCATCCCATCACCCACGAGGCGAACCACCGAGGCCGCCACCGGGTCCCCGGTTTCGCCAGCGAACAGGCGCTCCCATCGCCGGGTCGCGTCGACTGTCTGCTGCAGGAGCGTGTCGGTCAGCGTGGCGTGATCGGTGAGCAGGATCAGCATGGCCCGATACAGGGCAGCCTCGTCGGGGGATGACGACAGGCGCAGCCAGGTCTCGACGACGTCGCCGCGCCCGGCGGCAGCGGTCAGTGCCGCATCCATGTCGTCTATTGCCTGCACGGCGATGCCCTCCACCAGGGCGGCGCGCGACGTGAAGTGGTGCATGAGCCCACCCTTCGACACCTCCGCCTGCCGTGCGATGACGTCCATCGACGGCACCGACCCCGTCTGGATCGCGAGTCGCCGAACGGTCTGCAGGATGTGTTGCCTTGTTCCCATCACACGACGATAGCACGAGAACCGACCGACTGGTCGGTTTGTGGCGGCCTGCTCTAATGGTGGTAGCACTGGTTATGCTCGCAACCGCGACACGTCGACGAGCGCCGCGCCGGACCATGGATCCGACAGGATGAGGGAATGGATTTCGCCTCGCATCACCTGACCGCAGAGCTCGAGGAGCCGGCCGGTACGCGCACTCGGCGCCTGCTCCGTCGGGCATCGGCCATAGTTCGCGCCGCCTGGGGCGACGTCGATGTCGACGCCGACCTCGTCGTGCGCCGGCGCGAGAGCGGAGCCGAGGTCCTGCGCACCGCCGCCGACGTCGGCGACCCGCACATTCTTCTCCAGACGGTTCGTCGCGACCTCGAGACCAAGACCGTCGAGGAGTTCGTGCGCGAGTGGCGCATTCTCGACTGACCATGTGGGGCCCGCCCCGCGTATTACGCTGAGTTCGATTCACCACAGTCGGCACCTGTCGGGTCACGCTGCCTGCGCCGGCACACTCGTCATGCCTCGTGCGACGCGCCTGGTCTCGCTGCAACGAACGGAATGACCCTGTGAACGGAACGTCGAACCAGTGGACTGGACCGTACCTCACGGTGGATGGCCGCGCGTTTCTGGTCGTCGGGGCCGAGGTCCACAACTCGAGTTCGAGCACGACACGAGCGATCGCCGCCTCCTTCGACGCCGTGCAGCGGCTGGGAGCCAACACCGTGCTCGCGCCCGTCGCGTGGGACCTGTTCGAACCCACCGAGGGGGTCTTCGACACCCACCTGCTCGATGCGATGATCGAGGGCGCGCGCTCGCGCGGCCTCAAACTGATTCCCCTGTGGTTCGGTTCATACAAGAACGCCTCGTCGTCGTACGTACCGGCGTGGGTCAAGCGCGACGCAGGGCGGTTCCCTCGCGCCGTTCTCGCCGACGGCCGGCACATCGAGCACCTCACCCCCTTCGCCGCGCAGTCCCGCGACGCCGACGCGCGCGCCTTCGCCACGATGATGCGCTGCATCGCCGAAGTCGACGCCGCGGGCAGCGTCATCGCGGTCCAGGTGGAGAACGAGATCGGCCTGCTCAGTGACTCTCGCGATCGAGGGCCACTCGCCGAGAAGCGGTACGGCGAACCAGTACCGGCATCGGTGATCGATGCCGTCGCAGGCGACAGACACGCGCCGCTGCACGCCGGGTGGGTGGAGTGCGGAAGTCTCACCACGGGCACCTGGCAGGAGGTGTTTCCGGCGGGAGACCGGCTCGACGAGGCATTCATGGCAGCGGGCTTCGCGGCATACACGCAGGTCGTGGCTGCCGCCGGGCGGGCCGAACTCGACGTGCCCCTGTTCGTCAACGCCTGGCTCGATCGTGACAGCGTGCTCGATGGCCCCGTCGCCCTGGCTGGCGGCAAGCGACCGGGGCAGTACCCCAGCGGCGGCCCGGTGATGCCTGTTGCCGCCATCTGGGAGGCCCTCGCCCCCGACATCGATTTCATCGCTGCCGATGTCTACGTCGACGACGCCGAGCCCGTGTTTGCCGGGTACAAGGCGCGCCGTGGGCGGCTCTTCGTGCCCGAGCTCCGTGCGGATGCACCGGGCCTGCTGCAGATGTTCTCGGCAGTCGGGTCTCACGCTGCACTCGGCGTCTCGCCGTTCGGGGTCGACCACTATTGGCCGGAAGACCCCGAGGGCGGGTTGCTGTCCGACGCATTCCGGCTGCTTCGCGGCGCAGGTGCCGTGATCGCAAAACACCCCGACGCGCGCATTCGCGGCCTGCTTCTCGATGATGTGACGCCGTCTGCGCAGCTGCCGATCGGCGACATCAGGATGACCGTGCACAGCGCAGCTGAATCGGATCCCGCCTCCCCGACCCGCCCCGCGTACGGCCTGGTCATCGACGACGGTGACAACGCGGCCTGGGTCATCGGGCGCGGGTTCTGGATCACCCTCACGAGCGCAGACGGCCAGGCCGCGTCGCTGCTGTCTGCGACGGCCCTCGACCTCGAGGGGGATGACCTGGTGCCGGTCCTCCAACTCAACGGCGACGAGACGGCGTCGGGCACGCGCATCCCGTTCCCCTTCGCCGGGATCGGTCTCGTACCGGGCCGCCCGATCCCGACCCGCATCCCCGACACCGGCATCGTGCACATCGCCGCGTACGTCGTGTGAGCCCGTGAACTGATCGTCTCACGCCCGTAACTCCGCGGTGACGGTGAAATTTCGGCCCGCCTCAGCGAGCGACCCGCGCCTCCAGCAGGCGCCGCTCGGCGTCGTTCGCCGTGAGTTCCAGGGCGCGCAGGTCTTCGGCCATTGCCTCGTCCCGACGGCCGAGGTGTCGGAGCATCCGCGCGCGAACGGCGTGCCAGAGGTGGTATCCCGTGAGGGCTTGTCGGAGCGCATCCACCTCCTCCAGCGCCGCCTGCGGTCCGTCGACCTCAGCGAGCGCCACCGTGCGGTTCAGCCGTACGATCGGCGAGCGGTCGTACGCCAGCAGCATGTCGTAGAGCGTGAGCACCTGGAGCCAGTCGGTGTCGCCGCCGTCGCGCGTGTCGGAGTGGCATGCGGCGATCGCCGCGTGCAGCTGCCAGCGCCCCGGGCGTCGTAGCATCGCCGCCTTCCCGAGTACGGCCTGTCCCTCGGCGATCAGTCGGCCGTCCCATCGCGTCCGGTCCTGGTCGGCAAGCAGGATGAGCTCTCCGTCGACGGCGCGCGCCCCTTCGCGTGCCCGGTGGAACAGCAGCAGTGAGAGCAGTCCCTGCGCCTCTGCCTCGCGCGGCAGTTGGTGTGCGACCACGCGCGCGAGCCATAGGGCGTCATCGGCGAGGTCGCGGTCCGCAGCCGCATCTCCGCCTGCGATCAGGTGGGCCTCGCTGTACATCACGGAGACGACGGTCAAAACGATGTCCAGGCGCGCAGCCCGCTCGGGTCCCTCGGGGATTCGCAGGGGGATGCCGGCGGCGCCGATCTTTCGCTTGGCCCGCACGATCCGCTGCGCGACCGTCGATTCCGGAGCCAGGGTGGCGCGCGCGATTTGCGCGGTCGTGAGACCGCAGATCGCACGGAGCGTCAGAGCGAGTTGCGCGTCCGGGGAGATAGCGGGGTGACAGCAGCCGAACAGGAGCGGCAGTCGCTCGTCGAGCTCGCGGGTGCCAATGAATGTTGCGGCCTCCGTCGGATCGGCGAGCAGGGCCAGCTTCTCGCGGTACCGTTTCTCGCGCCGAAGGCGGTCGAGGGCGTTGTTGCGGGCCGCCTGCGTCAGCCATCCCCCGGGATTGGGGGGCACCCCGCTCCTGCGCCACTGGCGCACGGCCTCCTCGATCGCGTCGGCGACCGACTCCTCTGCGAGGTCGAGGCTTCCGAGCCAACCCGTCAGCGCCGCAACGATCCGCCCGGACTCCTCGCGGATCACCCTCGCGAGAAGTCGATCGGATGCCGCGGCGCGGGTCCGCCCCGACTCCGCTGCCGCAGCATCCGTCTCGTTCACAGCTCGATGTATCGCTAGTAGACGATGATCGGGCGGATCTCGACCGAAACGCCGGGCAGCTCGAGCAGCGGCCACGTCTTCACGATGGCTATCGCCGCGTCGAGGTCGGGCACGTCGATCACCTGAAATCCGCCGATGGCCTCCTTCGCCTCCGAGAACGGCCCGTCGACCACGACCGGCGCGTCGCCGCCGTGGGTGACCGTGGTGGCGGTGGTGACCGGCTGCAGCTGCGCGCCGGACTCGGTCATCACCTCACGGTTCGTGCCGAACCAATCGTAGGTGCGGCGATAGACCTGCTCTAAGCGCTCAGGCGACACCGCTGCGTCGAGTTCGGGCGTGGTGGTGAACATGATGACGTACTTCACGGTCGTGTCCTTTCGTCGTGGAAACCGTTGCATCCCTACAGCGAACGGGCAACCCCGGATTCGACACGAACCGCGGAATCCGCGTCGTAAGAGCAGGACACCCACCCGTAAGGCGGACGCGGTCGGCTCCTTTTGCGGAAAGCGATCAGAGCTGGCCCGCTGACGGGTCGTGGAGCGGGCGAAGCTCGACGCCGCCGCCGGTGGCCGGGGCCAGCTTGGCGAGCTCGATTGCGTGGTCGAGGTCACGCGCCTCGACGGTGTAGTAGCCGAGGAAGGACTCCGTGGATTCGACGAACGGGCCATCCGTGACCGTGCCACCCCTGATGGTGAGGGCCATCGTCACCGGCTTGAGGGCCCCGCCGCCCGTGATGGACCCACCGTGCTCGACGACCCCCTTGGTGAACTCATTGTGCGCCTCGACTACCGCGCCCCACCCCTCGGGCGGCATGGTCTCGTAGAAGGCCGGGTCTTCGTAGATGAGGATCGCGTATTCGGACATGGAACTACCTCCTGGATTCGCGGGCCGGCCAGTCCGGCGCCGTCACAACTACAACGAACGGCCCGGCGCCAGATCGACAAGCGACCCGGATTTCGTCGCGGCTATTTCGCCGCGGTCGCACCTGACGCCCCGTCTCGCGGCAGGGATGGGGCCCACGGAGGGGGTTCGCGTCCACCCAGCCGTACAAACGAAAAAGACCCCACGATGAAACTGTGGGGTCTTTTTCTTTGGTGCGCCCGGAGGGATTTGAACCTTAAATCGCGGTCAAGAACTGCAAGCGAGTGACGATGAAGGCCCCATTTTTCGGCAATCTAGGGTCACAAGCGCGTGTTTTGCCCAGCCCAGATCTCCGCCACGTGTGGGGTTTTTGTGGGGCTTGGGCAGCGAACGGTCAGTCGATGAGCGTGTAGTCGGTGCCGCTGATGGTTACGATTTCGCGGCCGTCAAGTTGGACAGATTAGCTTCCGGCAGGTCACGCTATGGCTCGGTCGTCCTCTGCACATGCCAATTTCCGTTCCTTGCCGCACCTCGTCCTAGCCAGTAGTACTTCGGCTACGATCGGCCTTGTCCGTCGGAGCCCGGGAAACTATGTCAGGAAGATCGATGGTAGCTAAACCCGTGGGCATAGAAGACGTTGCGCGGGCGGCATCCGTTTCCATAACGACGGTGTCGCATGCTCTCAATGGACGCGGCCAGGTGGCACCCTCGACTCGGGAGCGTGTTCAGCGTATCGCTGTCGAAATGGGTTACGTTCCGAACCGCTTTGCTAGTGCCCTGCGCGGTCATCGGTCGAACATCCTCGGGTTCGTCTCAGACGACATCGCGACGACACCGTTCGCGACGCGGGTGGTGTTGGGTGCGCAAGACGCTGCGTCCGAGCGTGGGCAGCTGCTGGTTGTTGTCAACAGTAATAGTGACAGCGCGATCGAGTCCCGGCAGATCTCGGGACTGCTCACGGCGCAGGTCGATGCCGTCGTGTACGCGCGGATGTTCCACCAAGGCGCAACAGTGCTCCCTCGCGAGCTAATGAACATTCCGACCTCGCTGGTAGACACTTCCGACGACCGCGGCGTAATCCCATCCGTCACCCCTGATGAGAAACAGATCGGTCGGTTGGCGACCGAGACCCTGCTTGCAGCAGGCCACACGCGCATTGCCCACCTCACGGTATCGGCGACTGGCCGCGGTAGCGTCGGACGGATGGAGGGGTACACAAACGCCATGAAAGCGGCGGGTCTCGAACCACAGGTATTCACGGGAGGAGATCCGGGAACATCCGCCGCAGGGCGAATCGCTTTCGCGGCGATGCTCGAAGCCGGAGCACACGACGTCACGGCCGTCTTCAGCTTCAATGACCCGATGGCGATGGGGATCTATCAGGGTGCCGGTCTTGCCGGGATCGAGATTCCTGGTGACCTTTCCGTCATCAGTGTCGATGATTTCGAACCCGTCGCTGCGGCTTTGCTTCCCGGGCTGACGACGGTATCGCTCCCGCACTACGCCATGGGGTACTGGGGAGTCGAATCGGCACTGGCACTGCTCGAATCGCCCAGCACGGCTGACCTCCCCCTGCAAACGCGTCTCGAGGGCACGCTGGTCACCCGCGGTTCGGTGACGACACCGCGCCGACGGTCATCATTGCTTCCGTAACCCGCGAACCTTGATATCTGCCCCTTCCAGATGCCAGTCACCCTGGAGAGGGTCGATGGGGCAGGCGAAGACGCCTGCCCGTGACGACACCTCCAGGATGGGTCCGTCAAGGATTATGCGAATGTCCCCCTCCCACGGAAGCGTGTACTCGGCCCCGTCTACTCGGATGTGGAGGTCCGTGCCAATCTTGTCCAGAACGAGAATCTCGGTGTCGCGGCCCAGGATTCTCATAGTCGTGCGGGCATGGTCAGACCAGGACATGTCTGCCGCGGTTCCGGTTACTGCGGTTTCGTCGTGGTACCGATCGAGGTCGGGGTGCGGGCTCAGAGACAGCTGATCCCCGTCGATGGCGACGACGTAAGGAACGGAATGCGCGCCCGTCCAACCGTCGCCGGATATTCCGCGAAGCCAGAACATGACGCAACTCCTGTCCTGTTGGTCGCGAAAAGCAGTGGCCGCGTAGGGTGATGGCCCGAAGCTCAGGCGCCCCCAGGTGCGAGGCGAGAAGACGCCCTCTTCGTAGCTGCCGAGTGCATACAGCACGTCGTGCAGCACGTCTTCGTTCCACACGGAGAGCAATAGGGCGTGTTGACCATCGACCTCGATGATCTGTGGGCACTCCCATATGGACCCGCTCCACACCGGATCCACCTCATCACCAAGACGAGCAATGACCGTGCTGCCTTCGCTCCAGGTCTCCCCGTCCCCGGATGAGTACCCCACCGCTCCGGCGGCCCCGTTCGCAAACCCGGCACCCACGAGCATGCGCCATCCTGAGCCGTCCGCAGTCACGACCGGGTCTCGAAAAGCCGTGACGCCGGTTCCCGTGGGTGCCGTCGCTACGACCGGCCCTTTCTTCCAGTGCAGCCAGTCCGGGTCTTCCGCGTAGGCGATGCGAATGCGCCCGATCGCTGGCTCACCCGCAGAGATGGAGGTGTAGAAGATGCGCGGCAGCCCGTCGTCCGCCACCATGACGGCCCCCGACCAGATGCCGTCATCGCCATCGCCCGGCGCCAGCGCTGGCGCCAATTCATGGAGCGAAAACAGGTCGTGCCCGCTCGCGTGGCCCCAATAACAGCCAAGATCCCAACTGGTCGATCCCGGAACGTACTGGAAGAACAGGTGATATCTGCCATCGGCATAGGTAACGCCATGCGGATCGTTGATCCAACCGGAGGCGGTGAAGTGGAACTCGGGTCTCATGGGCTTCCTCGAGGCGGAGTGTTGAACTGGCCGATCGTTACCTCGTCGTGACACAAATCGTTTTGTGTCGCGGCTACGTGTCACTACAGTCACTCTAACAAAACGTTTTGGGCGCTGGTGCCCACCGACGAGAGGATGGAGTAAAGATGCTCCGACACCAAAAGGTTCGCGTGGCCATTGCAAGCGCAGCCGTGCTGACGCTGGCCGGATGCACGGGTGCGAATGACGGCGCCAACGGCGGGGACGACGAGGTCACCATCATGGGTGCATTCACTGACGCCCAGGCCGAGGCCTTCCAGGCCGATCTGGACAAGTGGTCCGAAACTTCGGGAGTTACCGTGACCTATGACGGGAATACCGACTTTCAGACAGCGGTGGTTGCACGAGCGACGGCGGGTAATCCGCCCGATATCGCCATCTACCCGCAACCGGGCGTCCTGAAGAGCCAGACGCAGTCGTTGTATCCACTGGAAGACTTGGGAATTGACGTCGACGCGATCACCGCGGATGAGGCAAACGGGCTTGGCACAATCGCTGAGGTAGACGGCAAGACCTATGGGCTCCCGTATTCCATCAACGTGAAGTCCCTGGTTTGGTACAACCCGGCCGCTTTTGAGACCGCCGGTCTATCGGTGCCAACGACGGACGCTGAACTAACCGCGCTGCAACAGCAGATAATCGACGGCGATCTCGGCTACCCCTGGTGCGTGGGGTTGGAATCGGGTGCTGGCACGGGATGGCCGGCAACAGACTGGTTGGAAGAGTACGTTCTGCGCTTTGGCGGTCTCGATGAGTACAACGCATGGATTGCTGGCGACCTGCTCTTCGACAGCCCGACCGTTACGCAAGCCGGCGACAAGGTTGCCGATGAACTGCTCGCGCCAGACAAGGTGAACGGAGGCGGTCCCGGTGCTGCCACCACGTCGTTCCAGTCAGCGGGCAACCAACTGTTTGCTTCGGGCAAGGACAGCGGACAGTGCTTCATGATGCGACAAGGCTCGTTCATCGCCGACTTCTTCCCCGACGACGTCAAGGCGCAGATCGCAGAGAACGACCTGACGAACGTCAACTTTTTTCAGCTGCCTTCCCCGGAAGGCACCGACGTGGCCATGCTCGGCGGCGGTGATTTGGTCGGGGCCTTCACGGACTCGGACGCCACCACGCAGGTCGTGGAATACATCACCGGAAAGGACTTCGGCACCAACGGTTACGCGAGCCAAGCCATTTTCCTCTCGCCGCACAACGACTTCGACACCTCGAATTACACGACCGAGTTCCAAAAGAACGCGCAGGAGCTGCTGAAGAATTCCACGGTGTTCGGATTCGACGCGTCAGACCAGATGCCGGGTGAAGTGGGAACCGGTACCGAATGGACCGAACTCACCAGCTGGTTCACCGGTCAAAAGTCCATGGAACAGGCATTCCAAGACATCGACGCCTCCTGGCCCCGGTAGCCACACCCTCAGTGCCTGTCGGGCAGGAGACATCTCCGCCCGACAGGCAGTTTCCCCTCCCCACAACGACGTCAGGCGGTTTCGATGGCTATCCTCAGCGCGCTCATATCCGTGGCCCTGGGCCTCGGCATCTCATTCCTGATCTTCTGGCTCCTCAACTGGGTGGTCGAGAAAACCCACGACAGAACAAAGGCGCGGCTCCTCCCGTACGTGTTCCTGCTACCCGTTATCGTCCTCGTCTCGGTATTCCTGCTCTATCCGGCGCTGCGCACTTTTGTGGAGAGCTTCATGCGGCAGAGCCAACGGCGCGGTGAAGGCGCCACCTTTGTCGGCTTCGACAACTACACCTCCCTCTTCACCGATCCCAACTTCTTCGGCGTCCTCATCAACAACCTGCTCTGGGTTCTCGTCGTGCCGGCCGCGACCGTCCTCATCGGGCTTCTGGTCGCGATCTTGACCGATCGACTCGGCAAGCGTCGGGAACAGACTTTCAAGGCCATGATCTTCATCCCCATGGCCATCAGCGGCGTGGCAGCAGCGGTCACCTGGCGCTTCATCTACTTCTACGCCCCGCCCGGCAACCCCCCCATCTACCTGCTTAACGCACTGTGGACACGAATCACGGGCAATGACCCCGTGCCGTGGCTCACCATCGACGCTGCGCGCCTCAACAGCTTCCTGCTCATGCTCATCGTCATCTGGCTCCAGGTGGGCTTCGCAATGGTCCTGCTGTCGGCCGCAGTGAAGGGTGTCCCCGAGGAGACCATCGAAGCCGCCAGACTCGATGGCGCCAACGAGCGACGAACATTTCTTCTCGTGATAGTCCCCCAGATCCGGGGCACCGTGCTGGCCGTCTTTGTGACGATAACGATTTTCGTCATGAAGAGCTTCGACATCATTTACGCCATGACCGGCGGCCAGTACAACACGAGTGTGCTCGTCGTCGAGTTCTACTCGCAGCTATTCAGTTTCCAGAATCCCGGCAAGGCCGCGGCGGTCGTCATCGTGCTGATGATCGCCGTGGTGCCGCTCATCGTCTACCAAATCCGCAGCTACAAGTCGCAGGAAGAACTCCGATGACCACGACACCAACCGCCACCCCGCCCATCCCGACTAAGTCCAAGAAACGCAAACTCGATGGCACCGAACGGGAAAAGCCCCATATCCTGATCACCATCATCATGGGCGTCATCGCCGTAGCGTGGCTCTTCCCGTTATTGGGACTGCTGATCACGAGCTTCCGCAGCAAGACGGACGTCGACACGACGGGGTGGTGGAACGTCCTGCTCACCCCGTTCCAGCAGGCCTGGACACTTGGGGCTTTCAGCGACGCGTGGAGCGCCCTCGATGCCAGCACGACATTCTGGAACTCGGCCGCAGTGACGATCCCGGCCACGGTCCTCCCCGTGATGATCGCGGCCATGGCCGCCTACGCATTTACGTTCTTCCAATTTCGCGGTAAGGAGGCCTACTTCGCGATCATTCTCGGCCTCATGGTTGTTCCCATCCAGATCGCCGTCATTCCCATCCTTCAGCTGTTCGTATGGTTCGGAGACACCACGGGGATTCAAATCATCGGGCAGTACCCGGCGGCGTGGATCGTTCACGCCACCTTCGCGATGCCCTTGGCCATCTACATCCTCCGCAACTACATGCAGACACTGCCCAACTCACTCATCGAGGCCGCGCGCGTCGACGGCGCCAGCCATTTCCAGATCTTCTGGCGCCTCATCGTGCCCATGTCGGTACCCGCGCTGGCATCCTTTGCGATCTTTCAGTTCCTGTGGGTGTGGAACGACTTCTTCGTCGCCTACCTGTTCATTCAGAGTGGCCCCAACCAGGTACTCACCCAGGGCCTCTATACCCTCCTTGGCCAGTATGGGCAGGGATGGCAGAGAGTGGCCGCGGGATCCTTCATCACGCTCGTCGTGCCTCTCATCATCTTCTTCGCGCTGCAGCGGTTCTTCGTCCGCGGCCTCACCGCCGGCTCCGTCAAGTGAAAGCGAGGCGGGCGATGGCGGTTTATCCGATTTGAGTTACCACGCAACGATCTGAGCACACGTCAATCTCCTCAGACCAACAGTCGCACGGCGCGGGAGGACCATCCCGCAATTACTGGATGCAACCTGCTAGACCATCGTCATCGACTTGCTGGTCTGGTTTAGCTGCGGTTAGTCGAGCTGAGGAGTCAGTTGTGTGAAATTGGTTCTCTACCCAGGCGCTTCCCTCAAACTCTCATGACGCTCCCGGGCGTCAGCAGGGCATTCTCGACTGCGTCCGCGCACCGTGGCTGCAACGGCGCAACCGGTCAGTCGTTGTATTGGCAATCGTCTGCAATGTGATTGAAGCGGTCATCGCCATTGCTGCGGGCGCCGTCGCATCCTCCGCCGCCTGGTTGCATTGATTGTGCACCGAGGGGCTATTCGCCAGGTCGGACGACTCGAAAAATCCTGGCAAGCTGTCGCCGAACACGACACTGCCGGAAAGACTTTTTTGCGAGGTGCGGGCGATTGGTCAGTATGAGTAGGCGCCATACCACCATCTCCCCTCCAACATATGGCGAGGTGTTTGTGGGCTTAGTGACTCGGTACAGGGCGAACAGCTGACAGCCCATCGCTGTCAACACGCACCTCGTTCGGCAGTGAGGACAGGGCCTGAACGCATAAAGCGGGAGCGGATGCCCGGCTAATGCCGTGCGTCCGCTCCCGCATGAGCGTGCCCCCGTTACGAGAGCTTTGACCGCCGAGCGATGAGCGTCAATGCCGCGCCAAGCAGAAGTACGACCATGGCACCAAACCCGAGGGCGGTGACTAGGTTTCCATCGCCCCCCGTGAACGCGAGCTCACCGTCATTCGCTGCCGAAGCTCCTGACCCCGCCGATCCGCCGGTCGACCCTGGCGCACCCGCAGGAGCAGTGGGTCCAATGGGATTCGTCGGGACTGCAGGATCTGAGGGGCTGATCGGACCCGTGGGGCCAGACGGAACAGCCGGGTCGGTGGGGTCCAGGGGAACCGTCGGGTCTGAGGGATCGACAGGGTCCGTCGGATCGACCGGGTCGGTCGGATCCGTGGGGTCGACAGGGTCGGTCGGATCTGTTGGCGCCTCCTGGGTCGCCCTTGCGACAAGGTCATCGAAATACAGCACACCCGTGGCCGGAACAGCGGCAGCGGGCGAATCCTCGATGAACATTGCGAGGGACGTCGCGGTACGCAATTCGGTCGGGGTCAGTCGCAACGCGGTGTCACGACCCTGAAATTGCGACGGAACGAAGTCGCTGAACGGGATGGTCACATTGACCGGCTCGATTCCCGTCAATTGCACAGTCGCGTCGTAGAAGTTGCCTCCGGCCACGAGCTGCAGCGTGATGCGCTGGTCGTTCGCGTCGGGTGCCACCCACATGCTCAGTTCGTCCAACTGCGACCAGTCGGCGGCAATCGCGCGCTGGAACTCGTCGAATCCAGCCGTGTACGGGAAGGCCCCGCCGAAGTCACCGGTCGACTTGTTCTCGGCTGACAGGGAGATCGCGGTCGCGCCTGGTCGGGTCCACCCCGCACGCAGGGCGGCGTCGTCGGCATAGCCCTCGAAGTCTTCGATGATGCTCGGCTCCGCGTCGCCCGGCCCGCCGGGCGCACCCGGAAGGACCGGCTCGGCGTCGCCGGCGGCGGCCCGAATGTCATCGAGAACAATGCGACCTGACGACGCCTCGCCGACCTGGTTCATGTACACGTAGAACTGCGTCACTGGGTCAAGTCCCCGGTGGTGGTGTAGCGGTGTCCTTCGGTTTGGGGGTTAGGCGCTGAGTCCGAGGGCGGGTTCGGTGGTCACCTCGGTTCCGGTGTCGGGGACGAGGGTGAGGCGGGATCTGGCGAG